>NZ_CAKMMW010000012.1:0-209685 GCF_927798215.1 Paenibacillus allorhizoplanae | reverse complement strand
ATTGTACCTTTGCCGTTGTTCACCCATTGTGAACACCTCCTCGTTGTATCTATTATCTTAAATCTGTTAACGAGGTGTCCACTTTTTATTCTAGTTGCAATAATTGGGCAAAATCGGACTAATGCTCTTTCTACATACGTAATCCTCAATTTAAGTCAGAGAAATCGGACTAAACGCAGCAGCCTCTAGGAAAAATTGACTTACAGCCTTCCGTCACTGACCCCTCTCCCATCTCCAGCCCGCTGGATAGTCAGCGCCAAGCGACACTGGCAAACGACCTTGTGGTGTCACCATTCCGAGCAGTGCACGCGCCGTACTATGCAACGCCAGCGGCCGGCTTTCGTAGGCCGCAACGAACGTGGATACGCCCGGAAACTCTAGCAGGTCGTACGGCACGCGCAGCGCGACAACGACCAGCGGCTTGCCGAGCGTTTGCAGTTCGCGCACCAGCGCGACCTGCGCAGGATGGAATCGGGCGTTGTACGTCCCGATGACGATCTGCTCCGCGGCTGCCGCTTCCGCAAGCACCGCGGCGCGGCGATCGTTCACCTCCGCAAGCGGGAGCACGCGGTCGATCACGTCCAAGCCGTGCTCGGCCAGCGCAGCCCCCAAGCTTGCGACGCCCGCATAGGCTTCGTCGACGCCCGACGAAACCGCCGCGGCCACGGTGATCGCCAGCGTCCGCACGCGCGGCAGCGGAAGCAACCCCTGCTCGTCCTTGACGAGCGTGATGCTTGCTTCGCTAAGCCGCGCGGCAACCGCGCAATGCGCCGCGGTCCCGACCTCAAGAGCAGCCTCATCATGAGGCTGCTCAGCTAGAACCCCGCGCCGCGCTTTCAGCGCCAGCAAGCGCCGTACCGAAGCATCAATATGCGCTTCAGAGATACGCCCTTCGCGCACCGCCTGCTCGATCGCCGCAATGGCTCCGACCTGCAGATCTCGACGATGGCTGATCAACACCAGATCAGCCCCTGCTTCAACCGCCATGACGGCAGCGGCAACCGTGCCGTAATGCTCAGAGATCGCGTGCATCTCCATACAATCGGTCATGATGACACCGTCATAGCCAAGCTCTTCTCTTAGTAATCCGGTCAGAACAGTCTTCGAAAGTGTTACCGGCAGTTTCTTAGACTCTAATGCTGGAAAATAAATATGCGAGGACATAATCGCATCGACTCCACCCTCAATCGCCTCTACGAAAGGTACAAGCTCTATTGCGCGAATTCGCTCTTCATCATGTGTAATCGTCGGCAAATCCAGATGCGAGTCCACATTCGTGTCCCCATGACCAGGAAAATGCTTAGCGGTTGCCACGACATTTGCGTCTTGGAAGCCCCGTACAGCCTCTCGGCCATACTGAGCGACTTTCTCCGGCGACTCGCCGAATGAGCGCACGCCAATAACCGGATTATCCGGGTTGTTGTTCACATCCAGATCCGGTGCGAAGTTCAGATTGATACCGAGCGAGCGCAGCTCTTTACCCGAAATAAGGGACGCTTCATACGCTCCCTCTGGACCTGCATCTCCGGCGGCTAGCGCCATAGAACCCGGCATGAGAGCGACCCCCTCGGTAATGCGGGCAACCATGCCGCCCTCTTGATCGATGGAAATCCAGAGCGGCAATGTGCCGTTACGCTCCGCTATTTCCTGCAAACGGCCGGATAACGCAGCAATTTGCTTGGTATTCTGTACATTACGGGCAAAATAAATAACACCGCCGATGCGCTGTTCCGCGATTAGCGTTTCCAGCGATTCTGACGGTTCCGTGCCTTCAAATCCGCAAAGAATCATCTGTCCGATTTTCTCCTGCAGCGACATCTCATGAATTTCTCTCATCTTTATTACCATCCCTTGTCACTTAATCACTGCAAACGGTTCAGCGCCATGAGCGCAGCACCGCTAGCGGCATCTCTCTTTGGTGTTATACAGGTCATAGCTGGATAACGTTCTTTAAGCCCATTAATAAA
Source organism: Paenibacillus allorhizoplanae (assembly GCF_927798215.1). Taxonomy (NCBI): domain Bacteria; kingdom Bacillati; phylum Bacillota; class Bacilli; order Caryophanales; family Paenibacillaceae; genus Paenibacillus; species Paenibacillus allorhizoplanae. Next base: position 207,718 of record NZ_CAKMMW010000012.1, on the reverse strand, counting down.
AGCTGTTTGAATGAAGCTATTCTTAAGCAGCGCACTCCCTGCCATCGCAAGAACACCTTCTTGCATCGAAAGCTTTTCCGTAACAGGTACAACCAGTTCTAGCAACGAACGAGCACTTTTGTCGGCGATAGCCAATGCCGCTTCATCCCCAAGCTCGCATGCTTGGGATAAAATAGGTGCTAGCGCAGCGATATCCTTCTTATTGGTCTGTTTGTCGTAGACAAACCCGATGATCTGCTGAATCGATGTCATGCCTAATTGCTCAAACACCATTCCTGTAATGACCGTCGCAGGCAAACGTCCATCATGAGCCCGTACTACGACAGAAAGCAGATCTCTTCCTATGCTGTAGCCACTGCCCTCATCATCAATGAGGTAGCCATAGCCACCAGCTCGATGAGTGTCACCAGCTTCATTTTTGCCATAACAAATCGAACCTGTCCCTGCAATTAGAATGATCCCCAGTTCCCTGTTATGTGCGCCGCTTAGTGCAGTATCTTGATCGCCGGTAATGAACAGTGGCCCCTTATATCCACACGCCCGAACACTGGATTCCAATCGGGTCGTGACCGTTGGATTGCTCACGCCAGCCGCCCCGATGCACACTTGTGCGCAATGCCCAAGCCCATCGCATACGCGATCAATTGTCCGAAAAATCTCCGCTAGACTAGCTTGAACACTCGCCTCATCCTGGCCATTATAGTTAATAGCCCCCGATGTAAACGTGTGAACCTCGAGACCGCTCTCATCCACGATGGTTACTGCGGTTTTCGTACCTCCCCCATCTAGTCCCGCTACATATCTCTTCATATATGATCGTCACCTCCTAATGCCTCTAATGCTCTCTAATAGAGATGATAGGGCTGCTTTCTGCGAGCAAATTCCCGGCTTTCTTCACGGAATTGTTCCAGCATAGCCGGAACGTCAACCCCAGACTCACGATAGTGGCTGCCGCCGCCAAGCAAATCAATAAATGGTCGTGAACCCTCTTTAAATGGTGGTAAAAATGAAAATTGCTCATAATTGTTCTGAATCGTGTACATCAACGTAACACTTATATCAATGGGGCGAACCGCACGATTGTCGAGGACATGAATTTGCACACCTGCGCACTGTTCTCCCTGAAATTTAGAAAAAGTCGGTTTAAAATAGACAGGACGGAACACGACGCCTGGCAGCTTTTTCCCATTCATTTCATCCGCTAACTTCTGAGCATCAATGAACGGAGCACCGATAACCTCAAACGGGACTGTCGTTCCTCTGCCTTCCGACAGGTTAGTTCCTTCTATAATACAAGTACCAGGATACAGCACCGCTGTCTCAAATCGAGGAATGCCAATGGAAGGCATAACCCAAGGACGACCTGTGTCCGAGAACAGCATGTTTCGCTCCCAACCTTCGCAGCGTACTACATGCAGCTTGCCATGCCACCCCTTTTCATCGTTCGCCATCATAGCGACCTCTCCTGGCGTCAATCCGTAACGTACACTGAGCGGATAGTTGCCGACAAAGGATTCGAAGCCGCTTTTGAGCACATTGCCTTCTACCGTTACCCCATCCAGCGGATTAATGCGGTCCAGAACGACAAACTCTTTGCCTGCCAACGCACAATCTTCCAACGCATAAAGCATCGTATACAGGAAAGTATAGTAACGGGTACCTACGTCTTGAATATCGTAGACGATGATATCGACCTCATCCAACATCTCCTGCGTCAGACGTTTGGAATCTTTCCGATACAAACTATAGACGGGAACTTCCGTCAATGGATCCACATACGTGTCGACCAGCGCACCTGCTGCTAGATCCCCACGAACGCCGTGCTCTGGCGAAAACAAAGCCACCAGGTTGAACTTCTCATGAAAGATTTGTATGGTCGATACAAAATCCTTGTTTAATCCCGTAGGTGCTGTAATCAGCCCTACACGTTTACCTTTGAACAAGTGATCATACCGTTCTATACAATCGATACCATTTAAGATCATCGCTGCCTCCCCAACCTTGCCTTGATTTTAAAATGACTGCAACAAGCTTAAGCCTCGTTACAGTCATTTGGTATTTTTTATGATTTAGTTTTTAGGATGTTAATTTTATAATTCCGATTGACGAATCCGCATTGTTTCTTCAGGAACCATGAACGTCTGCGCATATTCTTTTCTCGCTTCAAGACCGCGTACACGCATCAAATGCTTGTAGTATTCCAAGTATTGGAACGATTTACTGCCTGTTACGAACCAATGCGTCGAAACTGCCTTCACCCAGAGATCAAACGCCTCTTTCGGGAAATCGACATAGACGTAAGGAACGTAATCAACGGCATCCTCCCAGTTTTCTGCGTAATACAATTTAGCTGCAAAGTGGGCTGGCTTCTCTCTCTCAAACGAGGCTAACCCGGCGAAAAAGCGCGCATCATTCACAATACGGTGAGTCGTCATATGATCCTTATGCATGCTGTTTTTAAAGTGAGTTATGATCACGTTCGGACGCACATCGCGAATCACATCGCATACGCGATAGCGCATTTCTTCATTATCTTGCAGTTCACCGTCCGGAATGTCAAAAACGATGGAATCCCCGCCTAACATCTCGGCAAAGGTTTTAGCCTCATTCACTTTTTGTGCACGATATTCCTTCATGTCTTGTCCAGCAGGAACGCCACGTTCCCCAGCAGTTAACGCTAAAGTAACAATTCGATCACCCTTCAGAGAGTGGTGGGCTAATACACCGCCTGCCGTTAATTCCGCATCTCCGACGTGACCTCCGATAGCTAGAATGGTCATTTTTGGCTCGCTCATTATGCAAACTCCCTTCTCATGACAGCAAATAGTTTCACAGTTTGAAAACCTGCTCGTTCATAAATCCGGATAGCTGGATTCGACATACCTGTAAATAACGACATGTATTCGGTCCCTATTTCCTGAAACGCTTCACATAGCTTGTAAAATAAAAGACTGCCTAAACCATGACCCTCGTGCTCAGGAAGCACGCCGATACCGGCAAAATAACCTCGGCCATTCGCTTGACGAATGACGGGTCCTGCAAAGCCAATGGTCTTGCCCTGGTAAGCAGCGATGACAACTGGCACGCCATTTGCCGTAGATGCGCCGATCTCCTTTTGCCATAATGGATTCCCAAAGCCCTCAAGCATGTCTTCCACACCAGTGTGCTTACCCGGGTCAAACATGTCGATCGTATACCCTTGGGCGCTCGCTTTGGCTTCTTTCACGCTATATTCCTCTGGCATCGCAAACGCTGACAAATGGAGATACATGGCGCATTGCTTCGCACGTTCGAAATAGCCTACACCTAGCAAAAACGTATATAACTTACTATCTACCGGTACACCCGGGGCATTATTATGCTCATGCTGAGGTGTATCCGGGATGTACCATGGCAATAACATCGGATTAAAAAAAAGGATATCGGCTTGCTTTTTACCCAACTGTTTAAAGCGGTCTTCCAAAGCAGTTAATAGCATTAAATAGTTATCATCGGTGTCAAAACCGCTCGCTAACACGATACATGTGATATATCCGGCCACATCGCCAAGCGGAAGATCATCTCCTGTACATCCACAGGCAAAACCGATGACCTTATCATTGGCTAGTAGAAGAAACGTGCCGTCTTTATCAAAGTAACGATTTCCCGCAAAAATCCCATCAAAGCTTTGTTCAGTAAGCTCCTTATAGCCATCCTTCACCGCGGCTTCATTCCATAACGCGATGACGTCACTCCGATAGGAAGCATCCCAAGTTACTAGCATGATGCAGCTGCCTCCTTTTAACCCGAGATTAGCCCTTCACTGCACCTACAGTTACGCCTTCCAAGAAGTACTTCTGTAGGCTAAAGAATAGAACAAACATAGGTAATGCTGAGATTGTTGCCCCAGCCATCATTGGCGCGATATACGTCGTGTTGGCAAAACGGAAGTTTTTGAGACCAACCTGAATCGTCTGCATTTCCATCGTATTCGTAACAAGTAGCGGCCAGAAGAAAGTGTTCCAGCTATCCATAAAGGTCAGAATTGCCATAACTGCCATAACCGTTTTGGATAGTGGCAAAATGATCCGAATATAGATTTGGAACTGGCTGCATCCTTCTATTTTGGCACTTTCCATAATCTCGTTCGGGATACTGCTCATGAATTGCTTCGCCAAGAAAATGTTATACACGGTTACTAGCCCCGGCATAATCAAAGCACTGTACGTATCTTGCAAATTAAATACATTCACAACCAGAATGTACAATGGAACCTGTGTAACTTGATAAGGGATCATCATGGACATTAGTAACAATCCGAACAGGAAGCCTCTACCCTTGAAGCGAAGCTTCGAGAAGGCATACCCGGCCATACTTGCAAAAATCACATTTGAGACCGTTACCGTTGCAGCCACGATGAGTGAATTCAATAACCAACGATAGGAGTACTCACTATAATCAAAGAAGAACTTAAAGGAAGCAAAGGAAACTTTGGTTGGGAAAATCGAATAACTAACCGCACCAGCTTCTACAGGATCTCCGAGTGCAGAAATGAACATAAAGTAAATCGGAAAAATCGTCGCTAGAGCAAAAAGAAGAAGGACGATAAAAATGATTGAGTTACGCATTGTTTTTACTTTTGGATTGCCTGCATGATTACTATATAAAGACATTTGTTATCTCCCCCTTCTTAATACTCGACGTCTTTCCCCGCATATTTAAATTGAACAACCGATACTGCTGCTATGATAACGGCTAGAATCAGAGATTGTGCCGCTGCTTTGCCAAATTCAAAATACGTAAATGCATTGTTGAAGATGAGTAATCCCACCATCGTCGTTGCATTGTTAGGTCCGCCACCTGTCATCAGGTAAGCGTTCTGGAACACCTGGAAGGAACCGATCACACCAGTTACTAGCAGGAATAAGGTTGCTGGTTTAAGACTAGGAACGACGATGTGCCAAAGTTTTTGGAGAAAATTCGCTCCATCGATCTCAGCAGCTTCATAATACGTATCATCAATTCCGAGCAAGCCGGCCAAATAAATAATGATGCTGGTACCATGACTGGACATCCACGACATGAATACCAATGAAAACATAGCTGTTTTACTAGAACCCAGCCAGTTCTGATTCTCAAAACCAAAGAAATGAATAAGTTGATTTAGAATTCCACCCTCTAAAGGATCGAAAATCCAAAGCCATACGACAGACAATGCAACGCCTGAAGCTACAACAGGTAAATAGTAAATACCTTTAAAAAAGGACTGAGTTTTCTTTCTAAGCGGCAGAATCAAGACTGCAATCGCCATCGAGAGAAACAGGTTAACCGGTACAGTCAAAACCGTATACACAAGCGTATTCTTCATGGCTTGCCAGAAGAGGCCATCCTTCAATGAGCTTGCATAGTTATCAAAGCCGACATAGGTGGAGCCTAATGGTTTGTACTTTTGCAAACTAATGATGAACGCGCTTACGACCGGGTAGGCGGTGAACATGGCAAACACAAGTAAGGACACAGCAATAAAGATATATCCCCAGGCGCCATCTCCCTTAATTCCTTTTCGTTTTATCGACTTAGCTACAGCCATACAATCCAACCCTCTTTTCGAACTTGCTTAAAATGATTCGGATAGTCGTGCAATGTTCTGCCCGACTATCCGAGGTTTATACCCTATTCTTAGTCTTTAACGATTCCGTCAGCACCGAAGGCAGCAATAGCAGCAGCTTTAACAGCTTCATACATCGCTTCAGGTGTAACCTCACCTGCGATTAGACCTTGGAATTTAGGAACGATAACTTCTGTTTCTAGCTTAATCGCTTTAGCAGACAATTCAGATGGAATGTCAGAGCGAGCTGGTGTTGCATTTTTAAGCATATTGTCTACAGCTGCAACGTTGTCAGGATTTCTGTCAATTTTCATGTTAGCTGCTTCTTTTTTAGCGCTTTGCGTAATGTGTGCCGCGAACAAATCGTTGTTTGTCGTTGCTGCAACCTTACCGCTAGCTAGGAAGTAAGCCGCTTTTACGACATTTGCTTTGTGTTCTGCAGTTGGTTCTTTTTTACCACGGAACGTCATGTAACCATCTACAACTGTTGCAGCAGAAGGCTTCGCACCTTGGAACGTTGGCGCTGGCAATACGATATAGTCAACTGGGATACTGTCTTTTACCGCGGAACCGTCAGCAGCTTTAATCTTAGCGTTATTCGTTTTTGCAGAGTTCTCGAATGTAGCAAGACCTTTACCTGTGATCATCGTTTGCCCCGTTAAGAACATGTTCCAACGTTTACCTGCATCCACCGAGCTAAGCTCTTTCGGCATGGAACCATCGTCGATCAATGCACGAAGATCTTTCAACAAGCCTAAGTAGTTTTTGCTAGTATACGCATATTTCAAGTCTTTATTAAACGCATGCGGCATGCCTGCATTTTTGGCCATAATCCCTAGGTAATCCACAGCGGCTACGCCTTTTACCGCGAATACGAAGCCATATCTTGTTTTACCATTCTCAGTAACTACACCTTTTTTGATGGCTTGACGGAATTCATCGTACGTCCAACCGTTTGTCTGTACTTTTTTCCAATCAATGCCGGCTTTCTCTAAGTACTCTTTGTTACCGCCAAGTGCATGAACTTCCATATAAGCTGGGAAGCCGTACAAGCCTTTGCCGTTCTTCATATATTCAAGTGGAGCTTTATCGTAATCACTAATCATTTCAGGCGTTGCTGTACTCGTAATATCCATCAACAAACCTTGCTCGATGTACTTCGGAATGCCATCAGATCCACCAAAAGCGATATCCGGCGGGCTTCCTGCGTTCACTTGTGTATCAAGCTTTTGTTTCACATCTTCCCAGCTAGCTGGTTCGATTTTCAATGTAAGATTCGGATAAAGCGCCGTGAAATCTTTGGAAATTTGCTCGAAATTCTTCTGATAGTTCGGTGAAACCGGAGGAAGCAAGGCTGTGATCGTGTCTTTCGCAGTGCTGGCCGTAGCTGCAGGAGCTGTTGAACCTGCTGGTGTAGTCGTTTCTTTCGTACCAGAATTACTGCCACAGGCTGTTAGAGCCATTGTTAAAGCTACGACAGAAGCTAATATGGGCATTTTTCTTTTCATGAAAAACAAACCTCCTAGGTTAGGGATCCTTGATTGTAGCTCAAGTCTCTCCTTTTTTGTTTTAAAATGATCAAACCACTTTGACAAAGGTACGTATGGCTCTCTTCAAACTACCCTCACACTGTTCTAACGCATCGATCGCTTCCTTCACTTCCATGCCAGTTTTAATCATCATAATGGCAAGTTTACAGTTCATGGACGCTTTCTCAAGATGAGCAATCGCTGTGGATTCATCCACCCCAGTCGCAATCCGAATGATGCGAATAGAACGATCGTACAACTTGATATTACTAGCCTTCATGTCAACCATGAGATTGTTATATGTCTTTCCAAGCTTAACCATTGTTCCAGTTGTCAGCATGTTAAGCACCAGCTTCTGTGCTGTACCCGCCTTCAGACGAGTAGATCCCATAATTACTTCCGGCCCAACCACTGGCGCGATGCATACATCTGTCACAGCTACCAATTTGGAATTCTTGTTATTCACGACACCAATTGTGGCGGCACCAATTTCTTTCGCTTTCTTCAAGCAAGCGATAACGAATTGTGCACTTCCGCTGGCTGTGATCCCAATTACCGCATCCTTAGCTGTTACTCCGCATCGTTCAATGAGGGCGACCCCCTCCTCAGCGTTGTCTTCAAAACCTTCCACTGCTGTTCGTAGTGCTCCATCGCCACCGGCGATATGACCTTGCACCAACATTGGATCAATACCAAAGGTTGGAGGACATTCAGATGCATCAAGCACACCGAGTCTGCCAGAAGAACCAGCTCCTACGTAGAGCATCCTGCCACCGTTTCTGAGAACTTGATGCAAGATATCAACCGCTTTCATGATCTGCGGTATCTCGGCTCCGACTGCTGCTGGAACCAATGCATCCTGTTCATTCATCATCTGAAGCATTTGCTCTGTTGAACATTCGTCAATTGTCTGTGTCTTCTCATTAATCTCTTCCGTAGTTAAACCCGATAGATACTCATCCATAGCTGCTGTCCTCCTGCCTGCTGTACTCTTTACTGGTCTAATACTAACGAAAAATTTTAACTTGGTCAATACTTTTTGAAATTTTATTTTATCGTAAAATAAAATATTGATTTTTTATTTCTTAAATTTCGACAAAAAAACGACGCCTGGAAGGACATCGTTAGTGTGTTCGATTCGCTTATTTCCTATGCTTGCTGCTAGCAATAATGTCGTGTGTTTTGGCCAAATACTTCTTCACATGCTTATATTCGCTGCTCGCTACCCCTGCAAAAAGAATGTCAATCACGGTCAACATCGCTATGCGCGAACCCATAGCTCCGCTTCGAATCGTGATTTCCGGTGTCGAAATGCTGAGTACGATATTCGCATTATCTGCTAGGGAGCTTTTATTATACTTGGTAATGGCAATAATCGTGGCGCCATTCTTCTTGGCGATTTCAAGCGTATCTAGAATTTCAATCGTGCTGCCCGAATTGGAAATGAAGATCGCGACATCACCTTTCCCAAGCAACGTGGCTGCCGTTAGTTGACTATGGCCATCCGTGTAGGTGTGGCACATCTTGTTGATGCGTGAGAATTTCTGCTCAGCATCCATCCCAACTAGACCAGATGCACCGATCCCGAAGAAAACAATGCGATTGCAAGCCACTAACACTTTGACTGCGCGGGCAATTTCGTTTCGATCAATGACGCTGAGCGTGTCTTCAATCGATTTACTATTATTGTGCGAAATGTTAGAGATAATCGTAGAGAGATCATCACCCGGTTGAATATCCGTATATTGGTCTTTCTGCTCCTCATCCATCGATCCCAGCGAAGCTGAAATGCTTACGATAAAGTTACGATAACCCTTATATCCCATCGTTTTGCAGAAGCGCAATACAGAAGCATCACTTGTTTTCGTTGATTGAGCGAGACTTTTAATCGAGAGATGTGGAATCTCGTCCACATTGTCTAATATATACTCAGCCACTAATTTCTCCACGGGAGTTAGACTGTCTTTCATATCGCGAATTTTGATCAAAATATTATCATTTATTGACATATAGTTTCCCTACTCACTATAGATTATCCGTGCTGAAATCACCTCAATCATACGGATAATTAGGCGAAAACACAAGATCCTTCTGTAAATCATCTGTAAAATTTAATACTATTAAGGAAATTTTATTTCAATTTCATTGCACTAAAATGAAATATTATGCCGACATCTGAGCCTATGAATCCCGCGACGCATAAAGGGAAAAACCCCGTTCGAGAATCGCACTCGAGCGGGGTTCATTGTGCTATAGGCTAGCTGGAAATTTTACTACTTCTACATCTACTTCTACATTTACTAACTTAATCCGTAACTGCTGCCGTTCGCGCTACGCGGATCGATGCAAAGGCATAAACGATAAGTGCACTCCAGATAAAAGCAAAGCTAATCAAAAGCATAGGTGAAAATTTCTCTTTAAACACAAATACGCTGAGTAGAAGTGTAATTGACGGTCCAATATACTGAATAAAGCCTAGCATAGATAGCGGCAGTTGTGACGCGGCTTTGGCAAACCATAGCAAAGGCAGCGCGGTAGCAGCACCTGCTAGGAACAACATGATCAACGTGAGCGGCGGCAGTGTCCAAGCAGCATCCTGATGCGCAGCAAATAGGTAGATGATGTAGGCAAGAGCGATCGGGAAAACGAACGCTGTTTCTCCCGCGAGTCCTGTTGCGGCATCGTAGGTGACTCTTTTTTTCACCAGGCTATATAAGCCAAAGGTACCTGCTAATGTGAGGGATACCCACGGAAATCTGCCGTAGTCTATGGTGGCAATCAAGACACCGATTCCTGCCAAAGCCACAGCCAGCCATTGTCTGCCCGTCGGCTTCTCACGCAGGAACAACACTGCCAGCATAATGTTGAAAAGTGGCGTGATGTAATAGCCGAGACTCGTCTCGATCACATGCCCATTATTAACGGCCCAAATAAAGATCAACCAATTGGTGCTGATCAACAAACTACTCGCCCCCACTAATAATAAGGTGGTGCGATTCGTGATCAGGCTGCGAAACTGTTGCCATTTGCCTTTTCCAGCGAAAATCAGAATCGCCATAAACACGAAAGACCAAATCACGCGATGCGATAATATTTCTCCAGCCATCAACGACCCGAAAAGCTTCCAATATACTGGCAGCAAGCCCCAAGCAATATAAGCAATAATGGCATATCCAAGCCCTTTTTTCATAATAAAAACCCCACTTCATGTACAAGTAACACAATTCTATGCCGCATAAAATTTGTCCGTCGGTTAATAACATTACTCCATTGTAATGTAGAGTGGGGCTTTTGTAAAAAAATATAATCCAAAATATTAGCACTAGCGAGCATGGGTCATTATCATGAATAAAATTTCCATAATCTTGAATAATAAAAGAAAAGAATATGGGATGAGCGTGGTGAAGATCGATGCTATTTTCAAACTGGTTCGGAAAGAAGAAGTATCGTTCGGTTCAAGAACAAGTTAATCAGCCGCCTAGCAATACCATTAGTACGTCTTTGGTGCATAACTTAACCTTTTTACAAAGTCAGTTCAGTCAAACCCCCGACCTGGTTGTTCGGCATTTTATCATTAAGAAGTCTGGGGACCAAGCAGCGCTAGTCTACTTAAATGGACTGGTAGATAAAAACGCAATTAATAATAATGTGCTCCGCCCACTGCAATCTGAAACAGGAAACGGTATTGCGGTTGATGATATTACGGTACATGTAGGCCAAATTCAAAGCTTGTTTACTTGGTCCCATGTTGAGAATGCTATATTGCAAGGCAATAGTGTCCTCTTTGTTAATGGACGAAATCACGCCTCCGCCTTAGGAACGCAAGGCTGGCCGCAGCGGGCGATTGAAGACTCACAGATCGAGGTTTCTTTAAAAGGAGCCCATCAAGGCTTTGTTGAAACAGGCAGTCAGAATATTGCCTTAATCCGTCGCTATATTCAAAACCGTGAATTGAAAATTAAAGAACTGGTAGTTGGGCGAAGAGGAAACACCTTAGTTTCTATTTTATATTTAGCTGATGTCGCTAATCCTGAGGTGCTGAAAGAACTGGAAGACCGAATTCAGCAAGTTGATGTCGATGTCATCCTTAACACAGGCGAGTTAGCCGAGTTTATCGAGGACAATCCGTATTCGCCATTCCCTCAATTTATTACAACGGAAAGACCAGATGCTGCGGCTTCACAAATATTGCAAGGAAGATTCGCTGTTGTCGTAGACTGTTCACCAAGCGTTTTGATAGCACCGGTAGCATTTATGTCGTTTTTTCAAAACATCGACGACTATAGCACACGCTGGTCGATCTCTACTTTTATACGATTGCTGCGGATGTTCGCATTTATCATCGCAATCTTTTTGCCGGCGTTCTACATTGCCGTCATTTCTTATAACTTCGAGATCATCCCCGTTAAATTACTGCTCACAATTGGCGAGTTCAGAGGTCGAGTACCATTCCCGCCATTTGTGGAAGCGATCATCATGGAGGTAACGCTAGAAATGATGCGGGAGGCTGGAGTTCGTCTCCCTGCTCCCGTTGGGCAAACCGTTGGTATAGTCGGCGGCATTGTTATTGGACAAGCAATCGTTCAAGCAGGACTCATCAGCAACATCATGGTAATTGTCGTTGCCTTTACGGCTATTGCATCGTTCATCCTTCCTAATTATGATATGGTCGCAGCTGTCCGGCTTATCCGCTTCGTTATGATGATAGCTGCCTCCATGTTCGGCTTTGTTGGCGTCATTATTGCATCGATGACCATAATCGGTCACCTGATTGCGCTCGAATCGCTCGGAACACCGTACGGTACCCCTTTCGCACCGGTACGATTTGCTGATTGGAAAGATACGTTCGTCCGTTTACCGCTGTGGTCAATGGTCAAGCGACCTTTAGGCACAAGAGCGACTCAATCACAGAAGCAAGGATCAAATCGTCCAAAAGGTGATGGGAAATGAAGAAATATGCACTCAACGAGATCACCTCTACGCAATATATTTGTCTGAATAGCGGCATTCAAATCAGTGTTTTCTTTTTGTCGATGCCGCGCAAATTAGCTGAAAAGGCAGGCACGGATGGCTGGATCGCACTCATCATCGGCTGGGCTGTTACGGTAGCAGCAAGCTTGATTGTTATTCAGGTGATGAAAAGGTACCCCGAAGGAACATTGTTTGATCTACTAACACGATATGTGGGCAAATGGACAGGTAAGGCGGCTGCGATCTTTTTTGCTCTTTATCTATTTTATTACGCTTACACGGGGCTCGTTCAGGCGGTATTGCTTACGAAGGCATGGCTTTTGCCGCAAACTTCGGCATTTATCGTCATGCTGCTATTGCTCATTCCCACGTATGTGATTGCACGTAATGGACTTCGCGTCTTGGGAAGATATGCGGAAATTGTTTTTATGATCTCCTGGTGGATACCATTTGTATATTTACTTCTGCTCAGGGACGTCAACTGGCTCAATATGTTTCCTATATTAAAGGAAGGATGGATGCCCGTATTTTCAGCAGTACCAACAACGTTCTTTTCTTATATCGGATTTGCTACTACGTTTATTTTGTACCCGTTTTTGAAGAACAAAAAAAAGGCTTCTAGCGCTATTATGATCTCCAATACACTGACGATGTTTGGGTATGTGTTCATTACGGTTATCTGTTTTGTCTATTACAGCCCGGATGAAATTCAGAAGTACAATGAACCCATGGTTAGTATCTTAGAATCTATCGAGTTTAAGTTTGTAGAACGGATAGGAGTGCTGTTTATCGCATTTTTTTTACTTATTTTTTCATTAGCATGGATACCTGCTATCTACATGGGCGTTTTTTGCACAAGCTGGTTGCTCGGACAGCAGGATCATCGCAATCATTTGCGGCTATTGTGGTTATTCACTGCTGTAGGTACGTTTTTCTTCATCCCAACATTTAATCAGAGCGATCGCATGAATGATTTCCTTATTCGGGTTGGTTTTGGAATCGAATACGTTTTTCCCGGTTGCCTACTCATCTATTTATGGATGCATGATCGTTTTCAGTGGAGGAAGAACTTATGAATAAACGGCTCCTTCAGGTTATTCTCATTGCGATGGTTGTCGTCATCATTTCAAGCTGCAGCGACAGGTTAGATATGGAAGATGCCTCATTTGCCCTATTAGTAGGTTTTGATCTCGATAAAGAAAACGAGTTCATTGTATATAGTACTTCTCCTGTTTTCAGTAAAGATGTCGAGAAAAAAACGCGTGAACTTAGGGTGAAACCACAGACGAATCGTCAGTCAAGAGAAAAACAGGACAGTTATACACAGGGTGTTTTCCAAGGCAGAAGTATTCAAGTCATACTGATTTCTAAGCGAATCCTGCAGCAAGAAAATTGGTTCCAATTAACGGATGTCTGGTTTCGCGATCCGAGGAATGCGTTAACTCCAAGGATCATTGCTTTCGATGGACCTCTCTCTGAAATCATCTACCTCAATTCGAAAGATCAGCCGATGCTGCCGCTATTGCTTCGGGAAATGATCGATACGAAGGACGCCAGATCGGAAACAGTAAATACGACTTTACAAGGACTTCACGAGCAAATACGTGAAAAGGGTTGCACTCCCTTCATCTCTGAAGTTCAAGTGAAAGATAAACAGATTGCGATGACAGGCATAGCACTGCTAGATCATAAAGGGAATTTTGCTGATTCTTTGAGCATAGAGGAAAGTATTCTATTGCGAATATTGCAAAATAGTACGAAAAAGACTGTCAGCTTAACAATCCCTATTCCCGGCGAAATGAAGATTGGACCGTTTCATACAGACAAATTAAGTTTAAACGCTGATAAGATAAAGGTAAAAATCAAGACCTCCTACCTGGGGGGCAACTTTCAGTTCGATATGCACATTACCATGCGTGTTGGATTAACGGAGCTTATGTTCCCGTATGATGTGCGAAGTCATGGAAAAGAGTTGGAAAACAAGATAACCGATCAAATGCAAAAGCAGTTCGAAAGCCTCATCAAGAAAATACAAGCGGATAAAATCGATCCGATTGGGCTTGGGTTCCACGCACGGGCGCACGAATATAACCATTTCAAGAATGTGGAAGATCATTGGGGTGAAACGCTGGCTAAAGCCGACATTCATGTTTCCGTGAAAACAATCCTAGGCGCTATGGGAACAGTGAAATAAAAGCTCTAAGGGAGGACAGCAAATGAAAAAATATGCATTGAATGAAATCACCTTCATGCAGTATATCTTTCTCAACTTTGGTATGGTCGTGAGCATCGGTTTTTTGTCGCTGCCGCGAGTATTAGCCGAACAGGCAGGTACGTCAGGCTGGATCGCTCTCATCATCGTTTGGTTGATCTCATCAGCAGCGAGTTTGATCGTCATACAGGTGATGAAGAAGTACCCAGATGGCACCTTGTTAGATCTATTGACAGCGTATTTGGGCAAATGGGCAGGCAAAGTGGCAGCCGTCCTATTTGCTCTATATCTTTTTTACTACGGATACACCGGTCTTATCTATACAATATTGATTACAAAACAATATCTTTTGCCGCAAACTCCAGCGTATATCATTATGCTTCTGCTGCTCATTCCCACTTATGTCATTGTGCGGAACGGCCCCCGCATTTTGGGCAGATATGTGGAAGTGATCATGCTCCTTTCTTTATGGATCCCCCTCGTTTATTTGATTCCGCTAAAGGACGCTCATTGGCTCCGTCTGCTGCCTGTGCTTAAGGAAGGATGGAAGCCTGTATTCTCAGCGGTACCTAGCACTTTCTATTATCATATAGGTTTTTCAACCACGTTTATTCTATATCCGTTTCTTAAAAACAAGCGCAAGGCCGCAGCTGGAATCATTATCTCGTATATACTGACAATGCTCATGTTTTTGTTCATTACCGTTATCTGTTTCGTGTATTTTAGTCCAGATGAAATTATGGAGTACAACGAACCGACGATCAATGTATTGAAAACGATTGAGTTTAAGTTTATAGCCCGGATCGAAGTGTTATTTATTTCGTTCTATTTACTTATCTTTTCATTATCATGGATACCGACGATGTACATGAGTGTTTTTTGCACAACTTGGCTAATCGGAAAGCAGGACCACCGCAATCATTTGCGTCTGCTTTGGCTATTCATCGCTGTGGGCACGTATTTCTTCATGCCTAATTTTTTTCAGAGCGAACAAATGAATACTTTGCTTGGTCAGATCGGCCTTGTTGTCGAGTATATGGTTCCTGCTTGTTTACTCCTATATGTATGGATACATGATCGTTTGGGGTGGAGGAAGCACTTATGAACATGCGGCCAATATCTTTTTTTTTCATCATTTTGATGATGGCTATCGTACCGGGTTGCAGTGACCGGTTGGATTTGGAAGACTCCACAAACAACCTCGCTATTGGTCTGGATCTCGACAATGAAAACAACTTGCTTGTATATTCGAACAGCCCTTCGTACGGTAGAGATATAAAGAAGACAACACTAGAAATCGAAACGAAGTCGCAAACTATTCGTCAAGCGAGAGAGCAGCAAGATCAATTTGCACCAGGTGTTGTTACAGGGAAAAAGGTTCAGGTCATGCTTATCGGGAAACGCATACTTGAACATGAAGACTGGTTCCTGATACTGGACCCTTTCTTTCGTGATATGAAAAATCCATTAACATCAAGAGTCATCGCTTTCGATGGATCTATCTCCGACATTATCTACCTACAACCGAAAGATCAACCGATGTTACCTTTATTGTTGCGGGGGATGGTCGATACGAAAAGTACTAGATCAGAAACGGCAAAAACAACGCTGCAGAAGCTGCATTGGCAAATGTATGAGAAGGGGGTGACACCCTCTATCTCCGAAATCCAGTTGGACAAGGCCAAACAGATCATGCTGGCAGGCGTAACATTGCTAGATCATAAAGGGAAATATGCGGCTTCTCTGAGCGCAGAGGAAACCGTTTTACTTCAAATACTGAATAAAAACGCCAAGAAGCCTGTAAACATAACACTTCCAATTCCTAGTCAAAAGAAGAGCGGTCCATTGCATACAGACCATTTAAGTATATCGGTTCAAGGAATAAAACCGAAAATAAAAACCTCGTACAATCAGAACAAGTTTCGGTTCGATATCAACATTAAAATGACAGCCGTTCTTACTGAACGTTTATTCCCTTTTGATGTGCGAAAAAATGGAAAAGAGCTAGAGAAAATGATTTCTGAACATGTGCAAAAGCAATTCGAAATCCTCATCAAGAACTTTCAAAAGCATCAAATTGATCCGATCGGGCTTGGTCTCTACGCGCGGGCCCATGAATATAGGCAATACAAGAAAGTGGAGGATCATTGGGGAGAAGCACTGTCAGAGGCAGATATTCATGTTTCCGTTAAGGTTATATTAGGAAGTATGGGACCCATGAAGTAACTGGTCCTAGAGCGGGACATATGGTTTCGAAGCGATACATGCAGCGTGGCTTTCGCAAAAAAATCCCCGATTTACGGGGACTCCTCTACGATCATTATCCTTTTACCGAACCAGCAGCTATTCCTTCTACGATTCGATTACTTAATAAGATGAACGCGATCATGATAGGCAAAATACTGATCATCAGCGTCGCGCCAATCGCGCCCCAATCGGTTGTATATTGACCGACGAAATTCTGAACGCCCACGGTTAAGGTCTTGTACTTTTCCGAGGAGATGAATGTATTCACGAAAATAAACTCATTCCAATTATAGATCATGTTGATGATCACAGCGGTAGATAACACAGATGCTGTCATCGGCAGCGTGATGCTGAAGAAGATACGATTCACGGAGCAACCGTCCATAACGGCGGCTTCTTCTACTTCACGCGGCAGCGTGTAATAAAAGCCGAGCATAATCATGATTGTAATCGGTAAGTTAAAAGCAATGTAGGACAAAATGATCGACAACGGATGGTTGGTTAGGTTCATTTTCATAAACATACTGAATAACGGAATGAGCGTCGAGTGCACGGGAATCATCATCCCAACCATAAACAGACCCAGCACAAAGGATTGCAGTTTCCATTTCATCCGGGTCAAAGCGAATGTCACTAAGCTAGCTAATAAGACCGTGACCCCAACCGACACTAACGTCATCCAGACGCTGTTAAAAAAGTAACTATTGATATGGCCCTGCGTCCATACCTTTTCGTAATTCTCCCAACGCAGTCTCTCTGGGAAAGCCATCGGGGCTAGATTGAAGATTTCCTCATTATTTTTCAAGGAGAATAGCATGAGCCACAAGAGCGGGAAAATCTGAATCACGGCGACAATCGATAACACGATATAGAGTACGCCATATCCGATTTGTCCAGGTAGCTTGCTTCGTACGGTTAGCGCCTGTGCCTGACGACGGGTGGTTTCGAGTTGCATCGGAATCGGAATCTCCTTTCGTTACGAGTATTGGATATCATCTTTGGACGCCGTCGCTTTACGGATTAACCACGTAGCCACGAGGCATATCAAGAGTAAGAAGAAGCCAATTGCGCTGGCATAGCCAAAATCATAGCCTTTGAACGCTTTACGGTACATGTAGGAGGCCATTACTTCGCTGGATCCGTTAGGTCCGCCGCCTGTCATGACATAGATCAGGTCGAAATATTTCAGTGATCCAACGACAGCCAGAACGACCGTTACTTTCATCACTTCTGCGATTAACGGTACACGAATAGATAAGGCGATGCGCCATGGGCTTGCACCATCGATACGTGCGGCTTCGATCAGTGAGGTCGGTACATTTTTTAAAGCAGCATAGTAAATTAAAATATAGAATCCGGCGTACTGCCACAAGATTGGCATAAAGATGGCGTATAAAACAATGGATGGATTGGACAACCATTCCGGTGTATGCGTGACCCCCAGAGACGTCAGGATAGCATTCAATACCCCGTTCGTTGGGTGGAATATTTTCAACCATAGTTGAGCGATAGCAACAGAAGAAAGCAGCATAGGAATTAAATAGATTTTGCGAAAAAAGTTAGCCCCTCGAATGTTTGCGGAGAGTACTAAAGCGACTAACAAGTAACCAAGCAGAGAGATTGTTGAGAAAATCGCTAGCAAAAACGAGTGTTTCGCGCTTCCCCAGAATAATTTATCCTTAAGCAGTTCGGCATAATTATGCAAACCGATGAAACTCATTTTGCCCACGCCATCCCATTTCATAAGCCCATAGTAGCCCGTCATTATGATCGGCATATAGATCAAGGCTAGCAGCAGAAATAACGCGGGAATCACGTAGATCGCAATCATGGATTTGTTAGACATGACTTTATCCATAGCAGGCACTTCCCTTTCAGCGATTATGACAAAGGACATACCACTTGGAGGGATATGTCCTTTCCCAAATCGTTCGTATTCGTTAGGCTACTTCGCTTCTTTCGCCAAGGCATCCTCATGATTCTTCGCAAAAGCTTCCGGAGTCACCGCTTTACCAAACAAAGCTTGAATCATATTCAAGTGAACTTCTGCGGAAGCAGGCTTCATTTGAACATCTGCGAACAGCGTAATGTTGCTCGCTTTATTCAATTCGTTCAATAGGTCAATGTACATTTGCGGCAGCTTCACTTTGGATGTGTCTACTTTCGTTGCTGGGATAACGCCTGCTTCAGAAATCGCGTGCTCGCCCCACTTCGATACGAAGAAGCTGACGAATTTCTTGGACTCTTCTTTTACTTTGGAGTTGTTCGCTACGAACAAACCAACGCCTGGTCCACCAACCCAGCTATCCATGTTGCCTTTACCGCCATCTACCGTTGGGAATTTGAAGAATCCGATTTGATCCTTAAACGCTTGCGGCACATCTTTGTTCGTTGTGTAGTTCGGTAATTCCCATGTTCCCATCATATACATAGCAGCTTTGCTGTTCATGAACTCCGCTTTACCTTCGTCGTTACCAAGCCCGTTAAAGCCTTTGTTGAACGCATTCATGTCGACAAGCTGGGAAATTTCCGAAGCTGCGCGAACCAAGCCAGGATCGTTGAAGGAGCCTGTGCGATCAATCGCTTTTTTCAATGTTTCGGGGCCGCCGATACGGTCAGCAAGGTACATGTACCAGAGTGAACCTGTCCAACGGTCTTTGTTGCCGAGTGCGATTGGGGCTACACCGTTTGAGCTAAGCGTTTTGACAATGTTTTTGAACTCATCATACGTCTTAGGTGGTGCAAGGTTATACTTGGCAAATAGCGCCTTATTGTAATAAACCGGCACGATGTTCAATTCAACCGGAAGACCGTAGGTTTTACCGCCGAATGCGTAAGCATCTGTTGTGCCTTTCACGAATTTATCTTTCAAATCCCCTTGGAGCAAGTCATCCAGCGGAGCGAACATGTCGCCTTTTACATAAGGATCCATGTAGCCTGCTGCCCACGTGAAGCCCACATCAGGAAGGGCATTTGAAGTCGAAAGCACTTTCATTTTGTTCTTGTATTGTTCATTCTCGAGCACTTCCTGCTCAATCGTCACATTCGGATTCGCTGCTTGATACTCTTTGATGATATCGTTTACAATTTTGTTTTGCGTAGCGGAATTTCCTGTCGGCCATAGGTGCATCATTTTAATCGTT
This sequence comes from Paenibacillus allorhizoplanae, assembly GCF_927798215.1. Lineage (NCBI taxonomy): Bacteria > Bacillati > Bacillota > Bacilli > Caryophanales > Paenibacillaceae > Paenibacillus > Paenibacillus allorhizoplanae. Next base: position 188,029 of record NZ_CAKMMW010000012.1, on the reverse strand, counting down.
ACTTTTTTCGCGGGTTGTGCAGTTGCTGCTTCGGTTGCTTTCGCTGATTCTTTAGGAGCTGTCGTTGGACTCGCATTATCTGTGGAACTAGAGCAGCCCGTCAGTGCCATTGATAGGCCGAGCATTGTAGTTAGCGACCATGTAAGCGTTTTTCTTACCATGTTTGTTTCCCCCTAATCATTTGTGTGCTACGTGTTTTATTGTAGCGCTTTCATTGCGGCCACAGGGAGTAACAGCTATCGGGTAATATTCCACTATTTCGAGGTATCTATCCGATCATCGGCATCCATAATCTGTTTCCGATACTGATTCGGGCTCGTCCCTTCGTATTCTTTGAACAGCTTAATGAAATATTTCGACGTCTGATAGCCGACTTGCTCCGAGATATCGGCAATCGTTAATCTGGTTTGCAGGAGCAGCTCTTTCGCCTTCTGGATCCGGTTTCTCGTAACATATTCACTGAAGGTGAACCCGGTTTGCTCTTTGAAAAGAGCGCTGAAATAGCTCGGATTCAGATGGATCTGGCTTGCTACCTCACTCATACCGAGCGGATCTTGTAAGTGTGCCTCCACATAATCGACTGCTTGCTGAACTGGTGGACTGTAATTCTTGGCTGAAGTTTTCGCCTGCATCAGGCGAGAATCCACCATTTTCTCCATCGTTTCAACGCGCCCACGTTCTTCTTCAATGCGCAGCGCCTGCTCGACGGCGTCGATCAGCTTGCTTTTCTGAATCGGCTTGAGCAGATAGTTAACAACACCTAATTCAATCGCTGTTTGTGCATATTGAAAATCCGGATGTCCCGAGATAATGATGACTACTGGCTTGTGGGCGAAGCCACGCGTACCTTCCACAACTTGCAAACCGTTGATTTCAGGCATACGGATGTCTGTAATCAAGAGATGCACGGGACGCGATTGTAAAAGTTCGAGAGCTTCCGTCCCATTGCTGCAGCTGAGTATCGCATAACGCCCGATGGACCACGCTTCTAATGTTTTGCGTATGCCTTCTCTCGTTAATGGCTCATCGTCAACGATGAGTATAGTTTTCCCCGATTGATTCATCGTGTTCCTCCTTAAAGTTTTTCGCCAGAAAAACTAACCTCGAAAGCATTCGCTTAAATTGGAATATCGAAGCTCACACTGGTACCCTCCCCTGGACTACTCGTGATCGTTAAGCCACGATATGTTTCCGGGAGTGACGGGTAGTAGAGCTGAAGACGCCGCTGCACATTGGAGATGGCCATGCCTTTCCCTTTGGCGGATGGAGCATTGGTGTTGGGAGCAGCGCCAGTAGATGAGCCCAGACTCGAGCTCGATGGGGAGCTCGATGAGGAAGAACTCGAATCCGCGGCCGTGGCTGCACTTCCGCGTTCCATCGACTCCAGCACTGCTTGCAGTGTCTGTTCATCCATCCCTGGACCGTCGTCTCGTACCGTGACGCGCAGCTCCGACGACGGCTCAAGGGGAGACGGTTCCACGCGAATCGTGATCAGACCCACTCCAATTTTGCCTTCCAAGCCATGCAAGATAGCGTTCTCCACCAAAGGCTGAATCAGCAGCTTAGGAATATGCACGTGACTGTACCTCTCATCGCTGTCAATTTCCCAAATGAGTCGCGAGCCGAACCTCACACTCATAATGCTTAAATAACGCTTGATGTGCTCCAATTCCTCTGATAGGTTGACCCACACATCCTTATTCGGATTGCCGATAACATAGCGAAATAAATCGGACATAGCTACAACAAGATCAGCTAGCTCTTCTTCCTCTTTTTCCTGCAGGGACCAGTATAGTGCTTCTAATGTGTTATATAAAAAATGCGGATCAATCTGCGCTTGTAGGGCTTGCAGCTCTGTTCGGCTTTGGATCATTTCTTTCTCGTACACGAGTTTAATGAGTCGATTCATATTATCTACCATTTGATTATAGGTCATGTTCAAGTCATTCAGCTCCGTGGTGTAAGACTGCGTCAAATTCGGCGTCAGCACGCCTTGCCTTGTATTCCTCATGGCTCGCATTAACCTGAGAATCGGCCTCGTAATCATCGATGATAGAAGAAACGACAGGATAATAAACAGCACCAACCCGATGGCTCCAGATACAATAATCGCCCAACGCAGCACGGAAATCCCATCCGTCACATCACTAACTGGATACAAAATCATCAACGTCCAGCCCGTCTGCTCGGAGAGCTGCTTCACCAAAATATACCGTTTCTGCTCTAACGTAACTTGTTGCGAATCGGTATGCATCAGCCCGCTGATGTTAGCAAGCGCTCCGCCTTCAGAGACAATGGGCCTTGCCGAGCTATCGGCTAACAGCATCAATTCGCGCTGCCCCGTATCGGGGAGCTGGCTTTGGAAGTCGAAATAGCTGCGATTAATCCGCACCATCAAATACCCGCCATTCGAGAACCATCGGTCAATTAAATTGATCCGGCGAATGGCTAGAACCGTGTCTGGATTCTTCGGATCGTTCCCGATCCACACCAGCCTGCCCTTCTCTTTATCCGCCTGCTCTATCCAGTTCGGCTCGACCAGGTCCGTTAACTTCTGCTCATCCAGCGGAAACATACGCGCAAAGTCCGTCGTATACAACTCCACATTGCTCACACCACTGTAGGCTTGAATGTGATTGGCGATTTTCAAAAGCGACTGTCGCTCGCTGAAGTTTGGCGCCTTCCCTTGAACCGATGATAAAAACAATTGCTGCAAATACACATCATTTACAGCCTGTAAGGTCAGCGTATCGATTTGTGTAATGATTGCTTCCAGTCTGCCGTTCGCTTGACTAGCGATTTGTTTCATCTGCGTCTCCGCCTTCGTATTGAGGAGGGTGGACACCGAATTGTACGTAATCGCGCCTGCACAGACCAGAACGATGATCATCACAGCAATGAATCCCGCTAACATCTGATTGCGCAATGTATTCCAGTTAGCCAGCTTCTGCCACAAGCGGAGTTCCCCTTTTCACGTATAGTAAGTGCTTTCAATATGCCAAATCATACTACATACGAGTTAGTTTGGCTATTAAACTATTGGTGAATGGCGTGGTACATTTTGGAGATGCAATAGAGGTTGCGGTAGGAGGTGCGGCGGCTTTCGCGGCTCGTAAGTCGATTTTTTCGACTTGCAACAAAAAAGCCCACCCACCTTCACATCAAATGTGAATAGGTGAGTAGACTTATCGACTCCAAGTACAACCGTAACTAGCGCATCTTACTGTGGTAAAAGAAATTAGGCAGCTTCACTTCATTCGAGTAATGCTGATGAAAAATATGCGTTGTGGCTGGAGACATCGGCGGAATCAGCCATGTCCAATCACCCGTGACGTCGCGCCCGCTTTTATCTTCGTTGTCTTCGAAGCGTTTGAACTGCTTCGCTGCGGTGTGGTGATCGACGATGGCAACCCCCTGCTGCGCGAACGAATGCAGCACCGCTACATTCAGCTCGACGAGCGCTTTGTCCCGCCATAGCGTTGATTCGCGCCGTGTGTCGAGTCCCATGATCGACGCTACCCGCGGCAGCATATCGTACCTAGCCTCATCGGCGAAGTTCCGCGCGCCGATCTCGGTTCCCATGTACCACCCGTTAAAAGGAGCCGCGGGATAGATCACGCCGCCCATTTCGAGGTACATGCCCGCCACCATCGGCACCGCGTACCATTGCAGGTTCAGCTCCGCGAAGGTTGGCAGTTCTGGATGGCTAATCGCCACCTCCAGAATCAACGCTTTCGGGATCTCAAACAACCGCGGCTCCCTCTCTCCTACCTGAAGCATGAGCGGCAGCACATCAAAATTCGTCCCCTCACTCTGCCAACCGAGTGCCTGACATTGCTTCGTAAAAGCCACTGAAACAGGGTCGCCGACGATGCCATGCTCTGTCTCATAGCCCGCATAGCGAATCAGCTGCTCATTCTTGATCTGAACAACAGGCTTCCCTTCACGCGAAGGAGGAAATATCGTGATGACGGGGCGGATTTTGCCGCCATTCGTCGCTTCCTCGATATGCCTGAACAGCGCCTCCGCCGCGGCTTCTTCCGTCTCTATATGACGAGCGTCGTATACACGAAGCGACTCCCAGAACAAACGCCCAATGCAGCGGTTGCTGTTGCGCCAAGCCATTTTCGCGCCATGCGTCAACTCTTCAATCGTATGCTCATACGTCCCGGTATACTGAATCGCTTGCGTAATCTCGGCAATACGCGTGTTCATTTGCGCCTCACTTTTGCCCAATTCGGTATAGCATTCTTGTATAAAAGGGATCGCTTTCTCTAGTTGCTGGTCCTGAACTTTCATCGGTATAGCTCCAATCATTTCACGCTAAATTGGTCGGGAATATAGCTGATGTGGGAGGTTGCGACGATCGTTAGCTCGCCCTTCTCGTCTGCAAACTGAACCGCATCATCACCGACATAGAACCATAATTTCCGTGTAGGCTCATTCTCAAACTCTTGGAAAACAAATACATTGAGCTCCTCTTTCCATTTCAAAAGCTCCGCAATCCGCTCCGGTTGATCAATCTGAACACGGAACAACCACTGTTCGCCTTGCTGCTCCCATGTGTAGGGCACCGACTGCTTACTTGTATCGATAAAAGCACGACCGCCAACCGCATGCTTCACTAGAAACGTTTCCTTCATCGCTGCAACCTCCTCTATCTCTCCAATATCGCCTTATGGCAGATCAATAAGCATGAAATGTGTATCTTCGAGCGCACGAATTGTTAACGTTGACTCCGCCTGGATACGCGCACTGTCCTTTGTTTCAAGTACCGCATCATTGGCCGAGCATTTCCCGCTCACGAGCATAAGGAAAATACGACGACCTTCGCCCTGCTCGAACACTAACTCTTTCCCTGCATCCAGTTTGCTCAAGTAGATACTCATGTCTTGATGGATTTTTGCGATGTGAGGGCCGCCTTCAGGCGTTACGACCGGCAACAGATGATTAACCATCGCCTCTGGCTCATATGTCACATTTTCAAAAGAAGGCTCAATTCCTCGCTTCGCAGGCATAAACCATAGCTGAAATAGACTCATCGGTTCCGTTTCCGATGCATTATACTCGGCATGAATCACGCCGCTTCCTGCGGACATTCGCTGTACACCATTAGAAGCCGTAATGGCTACATGGCCAAGGCTGTCTTCATGCTTAATCGCTCCGCTGAGCACGATACTGACGATCTCCATGTCACTATGGGGATGCGGGCCAAAGCCCCGTCCTGCTGCGATATCATCGTCATTACACACACGCATGACACCAAAGCTGACGTTCTCTTCATCAAAATAGTCGCCAAATGAGAAGCTTTTGTGGCTCTTGAGCCACCCCAAATCAGTTGAATTACGCGTGTCGGCCGGGAAAACTTGGATCACAGCAATCGCCTCCTTCTATAAGTACCTCTAGCTTATCACACTCAGGGTATGGACTCCATGTCGGAACAATGACGGAACGAAGCCAGTTTTGTGACGAAGACCATGTGGGTTGTATACGTCAGGTGTGCTAACGGACACACTGGGCGTTATTTCAAACAAATGAGCTCTATCTAAGAACTAACGGACACTATAACTGTTATCCCAGCATCCCACCTCATTTGAGGCCAAGTTCCGTTGAATAGCAGCTTCTATGTCCGTTAGTTTTTCAAAATCCCTCATTTTCACGATTTAAGGTCACTCATGTCCGTTAGCCACGATGATCAGCTAATGTTGCGGTCTGCGACTAGTCTTCCTCCAACATCCACTGCTCAAACAGCACATCTAGCTGCCCCTGCACAAGTTCCCGCTTTTCCCAAAGCTCCGTGAGCTCCGCCGGTGTCAGGGTCTCGGTTTCCTGCTGCAGTCGCTCATCCAACGTTGCCAACTCCGCTTCTACGCTCGCGATCCTTTTCTCCAGAGCGGCCTTTCCAGACGCCGCCGCTGGTTTCCCCCGCTTAACAGCGGAAGCCTCAGGCTGTTTCACTTTCTCTTTCACTTTCGCTTTATCCACGGTGGTGAGCCTGCTTCGTTCCTCGGTTAATAGTGCTTCCCGCGCGCGAAGCTCGCCGCTCTTTTCTTTATAAGCATCAAAATCACCTAAATACACGGTGATCTTCCCCTGATCCAACTCCCATATTTTACGCGCCAGCCGGTTCATAAAATATCGATCATGCGTCACCGCCAGCACCGTGCCGGGGAATTCCTCCAGCGCATCTTCGAGCGCTTCGCGCGAAGCGATGTCCATATGATTCGTTGGCTCATCCAGGATCAGCAGGTTCGGCTTGCGAAGTACAAGTAGGGCTAAGCGTAATCGCGTCCATTCGCCGCCAGACAAGGAACTTACCGCTTTGAACACATCCGCGCCATAAAATAAATACGCAGCCAGCCGCCCTCGCGCTTCCCCTTCTTCCAGCTTCGCTTCCTCGCAGAAATACGCCAGCACGGATTTCTTGTCATCCGCTGGATACGCTTGCTGCGCTAGATAACCGATGTCGACGCGAGCCCCGAGCTCGAGGTCCCCGCCATCCGGCTGCACTTCACCGAGCAGCATCTTCAGCAGCGTCGTTTTCCCTGAGCCGTTATGCCCGACCAGCATCACCTTCTCGCCGTATTCGAGGGAGCCGCTCGCCTGCCCTAGCAGCATCTTCTCGCCATATCGCTTCGTGACATTCTCGAAGCGCAGCACCTTGCGGCCGGAGCGATCCTCCGGCTTCAAATCGAAATCAGCTGCCTTCGGATCGAGCACTGGACGCTTGAGCTTTTCCATGCGATCCAGCGCTTTCTGCATGGAGAAAGCCCTGCGGAAAAACTTCTCATTCCCGCCGATCCGCCCCCACTCAATCAGCTGCTTGATCGTTTCTTTCATCTTACGGATCACTTTCTGCTGCTCTTGGTACTCCGCGAACTGCTGAAGCAGACGTACTTCCTTCTCCTTCACATAGCCCGAATAAGAACTGTGATACGTAGTCGACTCACCGTCTTCCAATTCCACGATTTTCGTGACAACGAGATCCAGAAAGTAACGATCATGGGAGACGATGATACAAGCGCCGTCATAATGCTTGAGGTACTCCTCCAGCCACTCCACACCAGCCAAATCCAGATGATTCGTCGGCTCATCCAGCAGCAACAGATCTGGTTTGCCAATTAACTGGGAAGCCAATGTAATCTTCGTCTTCTCTCCACCCGATAGCGAGGCAAAGCTCCGCTCATAAAACCCCTTCGCGATCCGCAGTCCATTCGCCACTTGATCAATGCGTGCATCCAGCTCGTAGCCGCCTTCGCGTTCGAATCGCTCCTGCAGAACAGCATATCGCGTTAGCAGCTGATCCATCTGCTTCTCATCGCTCATGACCGTTGGACTCGACATTTCGCTCTCAAGCTGGCGCATCGTCGCGCGGCACGCAAGCAGCTCTTGGAAGCTGGCAGCCAGCACATCGTACACCGCGAAGCTTTCCCAAGCGCTTGGGATTTGGGCCAAATATCCGATCCCCGTATCCTTTCGCACCGTCAGCTGCCCTTCGTCAGGCTTCTCCATTTTGGCAATAAGACGCAGCAGCGTTGATTTCCCACTGCCATTACGACCCACAAGTCCAACACGTTCTCCTTGATGAATTTCAAATGTAACATCCTCGAGAACCAGCTGAGCACCGTGGTATTTTTTTATATTTTGAACATTAATAATTATCATAATAAAGGATCCTCCTTGGTTTGAAGACAGACCCTGACCTGCACGCAGCTAACACAAAAAGGCCGCAGGAAAATTCCTACGACCTTTCGGATCAATTCCGTAGAGGGTTAAGGTAGGCGTCTTTTCGTGAGTTGGTAAACCGTATGCGCATAAGTGGACAGACCTCTCGCGTCTTTGACTTCTGCATGAACGATGCCAGCCATCGCAATGGGTAACTGGCTCACACGGTTGTTTACGAACTCCCGATTCATCCTACCTTCACCTCCTTCAATTTACACTCTGCTAAAAGCATATCATAACCATCGGTCAATTCGCAATGGGCTTGCATCGATTGCCCCTACATCAAGCCCCAAATCTGCTTACCCACCAACAGCACACATACCGTGATAAAAAGTGGCCGCACATAAGCCGATCCCTTACGGATCGCCATACGAGAGCCAAGTAATGCGCCGCACACCATCGCCAAACCCATCGGGATTCCGATCCGATAATTAATGGAGCCCAGCGCCATGAACGTGATTAAACTTGCGATGTTACTGCCGAAATTGAGTATTTTGGCATTGCCTGCTGCTTTGACGAAATCGAAGCCGACCATCAGAAATACGAAAATAAGGAATGACCCCGTTCCTGGACCAAAGAACCCGTCATAGAAACCTAAGACGAACGCTGCGCAGCCCATTAGGAAAGCTGTCCTCGCCGAGTACTGACTGAAGGTCGAGATGTCTCCCCAATTTTTGCGGAATATCGTATAAATCGTAATTAGAATTAGCATCACCACGACAAGTGGTTTTAGAAAATCGGAAGGGATTTGCCGCAGCACGAATACCCCGCACACCGCTCCAGCCAAGGATAGCACGAACAATCCGCGCACAGCTTTAAGATCAACATTCCCTGTCCGCATAAACGAAATCGTGCTTGTCAGCGACGACATCGTCCCCGCTAATTTATTCGTACCTAACGCCAGCGCTGGCGGCATTCCTGTTGCAAGTAAGACTGGCACCGAAATAAGCCCGCCTCCCCCAACAACCGAATCTACATAGGCTGCCAAGAAACCGCCGACGATAACGAAAATCATCATTTCCCAACTCAAATGCAACATGATATTAATGAACTCCTCTTGTGTGTGAATAAGTTTGGTTTGTTTGTCCAACACCTATTCTCGCATGATGTTCCCATTCAAGCAAGAATTTACCTAAGGTAAAATAATCAAAGGTTAAACAGCAGACTTCCGTAGCTCCTCTATAATCCGGTCAACAATAAGATCAGTAACCAAATCACCTTGAATGATGATATCCGAACTGGCTTTCACCGTCTTTTCCATTTCCAAATAAGCGGCTCTTCCTCTGATCAAATAGTTCTGCAAATTACTTTGCAGGTCATGCATCGTTTGCTCTTCTGCGTTTCGCAGAATGCGTCTGGCCATGGCAATATCCAATGGGGTGTCAATATAACAGGCCAAATTAATAAAGTCACGAATGGCATCATTCAAGTAGGCAAAGGATAATCGAGGACAATATAGTTGAGTGATTGATCTTTTAGCAGCAACTGAATATCTGTAATAAGTGGGGAGAGCACCCAGGCATTGTAATCAGCCCCCGCCTCCACCCATTCGCAAATATCCGGGCAATTTTCAAACTCATAATCATCGAAATAGAGGGCCTGAGCACGATCTAATCTATGAATTAACTGTTTGATTGTCGTTGTCTTCCCTCCACCAGAAACGCCTGAAACGGATAGTACTCGTGGCTTCATCATCACGAACGTCACACTCCAATAGTAATAATTATCCATATTAGCTTAGCATATTCCCTCGGTAGGGGCCTATTAAATTGCATAGCAAAAAGCCGCCGATCTTCTCAGCAGCTTAGCGATTTTATAAATTTGCTGGCTCGTGATAATTCCTTACCATTAAACCTGCAACAATTTCGCGATCATCTTGGTAATGTCCCCTCGCATGACGCCTCCATGGTAGCAGACCACACACTCTATGTCGAAGGGCAGCAACTTCTCCATAGAGCGGATTGCTTGCTCCATATTGATGGTTGAGTAAGGAGAGGAGCATTGCAACTCACCCTCATTGATTACCAAAGCGTCCCCGGCAATCAACGTCTTGCTTGCTTGGTGGTAGAGACTGATATGGCCTGGTGTATGACCTGGCGTATGAATAACAGTCAAACCACCGCCAATTGGAAGTATCTCCCCGTCCGCCAATAATCGGGTAACATTCTGCTTGGATGGATGAAGGAAAGTATGCTCGAACGGAATGCGCACCTCATCTGGTAAGGTTGCCAACACAGCCTGTAATCGATCTGGAGGGAATTTGAGCAGTGGCGCTTTCCCATCGATCGTATCCCTGTCGTCTTCGTATGCGTATACTTCAAATGAATCTGTGTCTACCCGGTTCTGAAACTCTGGCAAACTGCCGATATGATCGATATCCTGATGTGTCAAAACAATGGCACCTAGCGGCTTCCGCGTGATTCCAGCTTGTTCAGCATACGCGAGAATCTCGCTTGATAAACCTGGCATTCCCGTATCAATCAATGTCCAAGCATCGTTGTCGCTGATGATAACCGGGTGAATCATCAAGGAGCGCCCACTTAACTTCATCTCTAATTCTAACATCTCTAATCCATCAGCAATACGAATGAGTTACCTCCAGCAGGAATATAAAAACTTATGAGTTCAATATAGAACCATTTAGTTTTTATGTCAATGGAAGATCGTTGACTTCATTCACTTCTAGTGTCAATATAGGGTTGGGTGATCTACGAAAATGGCATTTTCAAAAAAGGATAAAATCCTACATACAGCCATGGATTTGTTTCGGGAGAAGGGCTACAGCGCTGCTTCCATGCAGGACATTGCCGAAGTTGGCGAAGTGGCGAAAGCAAGCATTTATAAATTTTACTCGTCCAAAGAGGACTTATTTACGGCAGCGTTCTTAGTCTGCCATCAAATGCTTTTGGAGCAGGCGTCTGAACTCGACCGATCCGGGATGCCGTCTGGCTCGTCCCCTAAGGAGAAGTTGAGCCGTAAGATCGAGTTTAACCTTTACTACGTACTCGAGAATCATTCGTTTATGATCGATTTCCATGAGCTTCCCATTATGGAGAATGAGCCGTTCGTGGACGCGCATAAAAAGATGAAAACCGCCCTGCTTACCTGGCGAAAGGAATTGCTGATCGAGACGTTCGGCGAGCAACTCGAGCCATACGTTTGGGACGCCGTTTTGATATTCCAAGGAATTCTACATGAATATATGAATGGTGTTTTGCGCAAAGTAATTTCACTCCCCATTGCAGATCTTGCAGACTTTATCGTTGATCGGATGGAGGCTGTCGTTCAAGATCTTATCCGAACTGCTCCCAAGTCGATAGTCGGCGAAGGGATCGTCCGTTCCAATCACTTGGAGCGAAAGGATCAGGAGGCGAGGAAAGGGACTGTTCGAGATTTCCTCACGGCAATGGAGGAGCGGATTCAAGAGCTTCCCTTGTCAGAAATCTCTCGGATGGAATTGAAGGAAGTTGTCGGTCTGCTTCATAAGGAAGTTCTTATGGATAAGCCGAACCTTACCTTGTTACGGGTATTGAAGGCTCATCTTGAAGCTGTTCCAGAGCTTCGCTCGTATTTACGGCAGCTCAAGCTGTTGCTGACCTAGATTCTTATGTTGTGTCATCCTAGAGATAAAAATAACCCCACAGCTCATCCCTGTGGGGTATTTCTATATCACTATTTATCTCAACGTTTTCAACGCGCCGCTCCAAGCTTTCACTTGATCGAGCATCGCATTCACGTTATCTTTGTGAAGATCAGCTGGCTTGAATACGGAGAAGTTTTCGAAATCTGTAAACAAGGAGAATGTCGGATGTACGCGAACGTCTGCTACCAATAGCTCACCTAGAATGCCACGCAGATGTTCAGCTGCACGAGCACCACCTGTTGAACCGTAGCTCACGATACCAGCGGCTTTGTTATTCCAAGCTTCACGTGCCGAGTCTAGTGCATTTTTCAAAGCTCCTGTAATGCTGTGGTTGTATTCTTGAACGATAAATACAAATCCGTCCAAGCTGTCAAGCTTGGCATTCCACGTTGCAAGACCAGGTTCTTCCCCTGTACCTTCACCTAAGAAAGGCAGTTTATACTCTGCAATATCCACGATTTCGTAAGCAGCATCTCCGCGTTCATCAGCAATTTGCTTAATGTATTCGCCTACTTGCGGGCTAACACGTCCTTGACGGGTGCTACCTAGAATAATACCTATTTTAAGCTCTTTGTTCTCGTTTGTCATTTCCCTACCTCCTAATATAAAGTAAATCGCTTACTTAATGTTACTTAGTTATTATAGCGAGTAAACTTGCTCACTGGAAGTAGGCACTTTAAAGATACCCGGTATACTTTAGGATACCTACTCTTAATTAATAATCCCATGTGAAACAATCTCTACTTTCATCGAAACTTGAAAGTTCGCTTTCGGATATTCAGTTTCCCAGTCCATCTTTTTCCATTCGTTCGGATAAAAAGCCATCATATCCCTCGCAATACCCAAAGCGTCAGAATTTGCCTGCTGAAGTTGCTTACATATCCCATTGGCTTCTTTTGTTATGACCTCAGAGAACAGCTTATTCAATTGTTCAACCTTTTCCTTGTCGGCTAAGTCATCGTTGGCATATTCAATAATTCTGCCCTTCATATTCAGGCTGAGCTGAATCTGAACTTGCCCCTCCGCGTCAATCCAGACCTCTTTTTTTCGCTTTAAGTTCGAGATGTTAAGTGCTAAATAATCGGAGGGTTCGTCTTTATCATCGGAAGCTTCCTCCTCAATATCTCTTGTGATCACACAAATATCACCTTTATCTCCGTTCATTAATAGATACAACATGGATTGCTCTGGCGTTAAAGAATAACCTGTGTATTTGCGTTCATGCATTAGAGCCAGTCCGTCAACCACAGCTTTATCAGTCTCTTTCCTCAGAATCGGGATGGCGGGGTCCCGCCCTGAATCATGTAGCATGGGGTAGAGTGAATGCAGAGTCATTGCAGGGATGATCGTTTCATAGCTAGCACTTCTAAGGATTTTCCGCAAATATTCACCTGCCGTTGCAGACCCAATTCGATCGAGGCGAATCAAGTCGCCAGCTTGCCCGCGAACAATTGCCACTTTAGCAAGCATAGGAACATTTGAAGTCCGAAAGGACGAGTCCAGAATTTGCGCTAAATCTTTTTTTGCCACCTTCTCGCCGAGCAGCATGACTTGATTTTTGGAGGTACCTATCGGGCCTGCGATTTGCAACCCAATTTTTTTGAATAACGCATCTTGCAGTGTAGGTCCCGATGCTGTTAACACCTCATGGACGGGTGCCGTTCGTTCCTTACCACCAGGCGATTGAATGGTTACGGTAGTAACGATATCGTGCTGATCATTCATATCAATCGATGCCGCATAGATGAGTTGCAAGTTTTTGAGTTCATTTCGATAGTTGCATCCTGATAGTAACAGGAGACTAAGGCAGCTAATCACTAATTTTCTCATACCGGTGGCATCTGTCCCCTTTCCCCGCTCAGCCAGGCTATCAGTAGGAGCACGATCGGAATCCCGAGAATGATAAAGCTATCATATTGAGTGATCTGCTCTAAGAACTGGACTTGATTCTCCGATCGCCAGAATATTCCCGTTAAACAGACAAGTGGGACCAGATAGTAAATCGCTTTACTGTGCTCATGGCGATGAAATAAGTACCCCAATCCCTTCCCTGCACTGTAGAGGTAACTGATCTGTGTTGAAGTTACTTTTACCAGCCAGATAGAAAGAAAAAGCAGGTCTAATCGTTCTAGAAACGGTAGGGAAATCCCATTGAGATAGTACGGTACAGGCTGCGGAATGTAGTTAATCGATTCCGGACTGAAATTTAAATAACAGATGAGAACCATGATCAGAAAAAAGGCGGTAGCCAATCCATTTGCCCACAGAATAGGAGGAATCAAGCTTTTTCCTTTTGCTTGAATATCGGAATTCAGCACTAAAACCACTTCAAAACCTAAAAAGGATAGCAAAGAGCTTTTTACTCCCAACAATATGGCATGGAGCCCTTCTTGCCCAACAGGCAATAGATAGCGGTAGTCCATCGTGCTAAAGTTCGTCATCATGATCGCCAGCATCACAATAATTAATAGGGTAATTAACACATTATAACGGGCAATAATCCGAATATTTTCCTTAGCCATGTATAAGCAAACAATAAAATTCGCAACGATGATGAGACCGGGGTTCGTATGGGGTAATATCCATAACTCTACGAACGTCATTTCCATCAATAAAATCAGACAGCTCGTAAAGGTAAAATGTAAGATATACACCACGTTGATCACATTCCCGAACCATTTGCCCACAATGAGAGGAACAAATTGATATAGATTTTGCCGGGGAAATCTCTGGCATAACAATGCGTAAGCTACCAGAATGAGTTGGACGCAGGCTCCAGCCACAAGAACAGAAATCCATCCATCTACACCCGCAGCTTTATGCAAATCATAAGGGAAAGAAAGCACAGCGATACCGATCTGCGTTTGCAAAATGAAGGCAAATAATTGAACCCTAGTCATGATGCCCTCCTATCAGACGCTTTACGGCGGAAGATCCGTCTTGGCAACTGAACAAGCGTAGTCAGAATGCGCCTTGGTTCGAATGGAGTGAACGGATAGAAATAAGGCACACCAAATGTTTCGAGTTTACTTAGATGCATGAACAGAAGACAGAAGCTAAAGGCAATACCCGCAAAACCGAGCAGCGAAGAAGCAATCATGATGGGGAAAGAGATAAGCCGAATAGCAAGGCGCATTTCATGTGAAGGCACGCTGAAAGAAGCTACTGCTGTCAATGAGATGACAACAATCATCGTCGTTGAAACTAAATTGGCATTCACAACTTCACTTCCGATCACGAGACCTCCGACGATAGACAGCGTAGCTGCGATTGATTTCGGTAATCGAATCGCGGCTTCCCTGAGCAACTCTAGCACGGTAATCATGAACATGGCTTCCATGAGCGGATTGAATGGGATATTTTCCAACGAGGCTTTCAATGAAAACACCAAATCAATCGGCAAGACATCAAAATGATTCGAAACAATGGATATATATACCGACGGTAGCGCAATACCGATCATAACGCTGATTAAACGGAGGAATCTGAAAAAGGTCCCATTCCACCACCTGACATTAAAATCATCTGCCGCTTGAAAAAACATAAAGAACGTTACAGGCAGAATCGTCGCGAATGAGCTTCCGTCTACGAGTAGTACGATTCGCCCTTCCATTAAGTGCGAAACGGTCGTGTCGGGTCTTTCGGTAAACAGCAATTGTGGAAATGGCGATAAGTGACTGCTTTCCAACCGATCGGTAATTTGCCCTGATGATTTAATGAAGGTAGCCTGATTCGTAAGCAGGTTGGCAATAATTTCGTCAACAACCGTCATGTCGGCAATATCACACATGTATAGCAGCTTGACGTCCGTTGGGCTTTCGGAACCTAAGGTGAAATGCCGCTCAACTAGGTTCACGTTTTTCAACCGTTGGTGGACCAGCTGCCCATTGATGTAAACGTCATCCACGAATCCGACATGTGATCCGCGAACCGTTTGTTCATTTTGCGGTTCTCCTACGCTGTTCACCACGCGTGCACTTGCATCCACCAGAATAATATCCGCTCTTTGCTGGAGAAGAATCGCGCATTTACCTTGGAGCATCCCTTCTGCAGCAGCTCTTAGATCTGTAACTTTCTCGATGTCTAGAATGGGCAGCACGTCTTCCAGCCGGCCTTCCCCAGCATCTAGCAGAGGTCTCAAAATATCCGATTGCAGCTTACCTGCATCTGTAATTGTCGTCAGATAGAGCAAGCTCCCCCTCAGCCCATGCAGCGTGAACGCCCTGGACCGCACATCGTCGGAAGAATGGAAATACTGGAATAGCTTCTGTATATTCACTTCGATCTCTTCGGAGATCAGAAAAGAATCCTTTTGCATTTCCATACCGCACCCTCCGTCCAAGCACATTTCCGTTAGTATTTACCAGTTTCGAGGGATTATCCAGACTATTGCCCCGCACCATATCGTACTTGTAGGTGACACTCCCACTCCCGCGACGTTCGTGGCGTTTGGGTACCCAGTTAATAAAATCAAAAAAACACCCTGTACCGCTATGCGGCCAAGGGTGCTTCATCAATGCTTGTACATTAGCCCAAATCAGGCGTATCGGTTAGTTCAATGATAGCATTCTCCGTGTGGTGCAGTTCCAATACGATAATCTCATTGCGCCCTTCTTTTAGTAGGGGAGCTGGCAGATACAACGTGTTTTGGGGGCCTTTTTCCCAGAAGCGGCCGAGGTTGAAGCCATTGATCCATACGACGCCTTTGGACCAGCCTGCCAACTTGACGAACGTATCTCCTGTTTCATCTACAAGGAATTCGCCGCGATAGAGGGTCGGACGATTTAGGAACTTACTATCCACGTTGGCTCCTGATAAAATTTCTCCTGTCGTCTGAACGAATGGAACCGCCACGATATTGTCTAGTGGGAGTGGATGAATCGTCCAGTCAAAAAGGAACTGATTATTCATTCTCACGCCTTCTGTGATCCCTTTGTAATCACGGAGATGTGGACCATAGTTGACGCGACCCATGTTCTCGACAACGATTTCCAGCTTCGCTCCCCCAGCAGGAATGTCCATCTGGAGTGGACGTGGATCCCAGCGTTCTACCGTACCTTGGTACACGCCATCTAGGAAAACTTGCGCACGATCGTGTACCTCTTGCAGGTGCAAGCTTTCGCCGATTCGAGGCCCAGATATCCTCGTTGCGTAGACGATGAAACCATAATCTTGTCCGAGGTGCTCCATCGAAACCGGATAGGTACGCTTGACTGGCTTCGTCAGATAAGCCAAAGATTCCAGTACATCCGCCTTTTCCGTCAAAGCAATTTGCCCATAGCTTTTCTTCTGAATTGGCGCAGGCAGCGCAGGAAGTTCTTCTACCGATTTCCCCAAATGGTTGGCAATTACCTTACGCACTGCGCTATATTTCTCTGTCACATCACCACATTCGGACAAGGGGGAATCGTAATCGTAGCTAGTAATTGTCGCTCCATATTCCTCTTGGCAGTTGGCTCCGTTGTAGAATCCAAAGTTCGTTCCACCGTGGAACATATAGAAATTGACCGAGGCACCCGCTCGCAGCATCCGATCGAATACATCCGCGACGTCTCCAGCGTCTCTCGTGTGATGCGGCTTCAACCAGTGGTCAAACCACCCGTTCCAGTACTCCATGCAGAAAAGCGGCTCATCCTCACGATACTGACGGAATTTCTCGAAAGCTTCTTCCGGCTGTGAGCCGAAATTAACCGTAGCCAGCGTCCCCGGTACTGTTCCACCTTGCAGCATACCATCTTCAGGACCGTCTGAGGTAAACAGCAGCACGTCCACACCACGGCTAATTAAGCCGTCTCTCAAATAGGTTAAATACGCGGTATCATTTCCGTAGCTGCCGTATTCATTCTCGATTTGCATCGCTAGAATCGGCCCGCCATTCGTGCTCAGCAGCGGCTTCAAACGAGGAATCAACTCATCGTAATAGCGATCGACTTTTTGCAAATACATAGTATCCATACACCGTAATTTCATCGAAGGATATTGAAGCAGCCAAGCTGGCAGCCCACCAAACTCCCACTCCGCACAAATGTAAGGACTAGGCCGCACGATCACATGTAGACCGAGGTTTCCTGCTAGCTGTACGAATGCCTCCACGTCCGCGAGGCCGCTGAAGTTGAATTCGCCTTCCTTCGGTTCATGCAAATTCCAAGGTAAATACGTCTCAACCGTATTAAAACCGCAAGCTTTCAGCTTTAATAAACGGTCTTCCCAATAGGCTGGCACTACACGGAAATAATGAATAGCTCCTGACAAGAGTTGGATAGGCTCCCCATCTAATAGAAATTGCTTGCTTCCCGCTGTTAAAATCGTCACGATGATCCCTCCGAATTATCCGTATGTATGTTCTTTCTTCTTCTCTCATCATCGCTGATTCCTACCGTTCTGCTCAATCTCCAAATAGCGCATTTTCTATACCAAATGTGCCAAAGGATGCTATGATAGAAAAATCAAATCAACAAACAAGCACGAACTAGAAAAATTAAAATCAACGAACAAGCGCGAACTAGAGGCATCAATACCACCAATCGAACCCCAACTGGAGGCAATCTACGTGGAGGATTTGTATAGAGATATTTACCGATTTCCGAATATGATTCAGACGCTGCAGGTCGTCGGTTGCCACTTTGGGTTGCAGCCCCCAGGGTGGGCCTATCCGAGGCACCATCATCATTTATTTGAGCTGCTGTACTGCTCGGAGGGTGAGGTCTTGCATGAGATCAATCGCCAATCGATCACCATGTACGCAGGCGACTGGCTGCTTATTAAGTCTGGTGTCCGACATCAATCCGCCAACCCGTCAAATGTGCATTATGGTTATTTCAATGTCCATTTTGATCTCGACGATACAGAAATTCGCAGTCTCCTAGCGGCAACCCCCTTCCAGCTGATCCGTCAAAAGCAAGCCTCCACGAGCAAGCTTCGCAGCTACGTAGGTGAATTAGA
Source organism: Paenibacillus allorhizoplanae (assembly GCF_927798215.1). Taxonomy (NCBI): domain Bacteria; kingdom Bacillati; phylum Bacillota; class Bacilli; order Caryophanales; family Paenibacillaceae; genus Paenibacillus; species Paenibacillus allorhizoplanae. The sequence continues at coordinate 169,719 of NZ_CAKMMW010000012.1, read as the reverse complement.
AGCTGTTGTGGCACGCAACCAGTTGTTAGAGCAAGATGCTGAGCAGGCTGGATCGTCTCAGCTGCTTTTTGAAGATAAGCTGCTGCTGCAGTCCTACACGCTGCTCATCATTCATGACGTGCTCGCGCTGCTTCGCGCCCAGCAGCACACAGAAGTGAAAACAACGCGTGAAAGTACGAGTGCAACGAACCGCGATGCTTCGTTGTTCTCAACTGACATCGCGCATGCGATCGAGGAGAAGCTGTCCCTTGGGCTCGGCGAGGAAGCTTCTGTCGCGGGGATCGCCAAAGAGCTGAACATGAGCCGCAGCCAGTGCAGCAAGCTGTTCTCCAAGGTGTACGGCCTATCACCGCGCCAGTATGTCAGTCAGCTGAAGCTGAAGCAAGCCAAAGAATTGCTCGTTACGACCCATCTGTCGATGAATCATATCGCCGACAAGCTTGGCTTTCAATCGGCCAGCCACTTCTCGCGGCAATTCCGCCGCTGGACTGGCCAGTCGCCAAGCGAGTTCCGGCCGAAGCACCATACGGTGCAATAGATTAGGGCTTGGCGGTGTTTAAGTCGAATTATTCGACTTACAGTGGCTCTTTGCCCCCGATCGGCTCGTTCGGCGAGGAGTTAGTCGGTAAAACCGACTAACTCTAGCTTATTTATCTCGCTTGGCAATCAGTTAGTCGGTAAAACCGACTAACTCTAGCTTGTTTATCTCGTTTGGCAATCAGTTAGTCGGTAAAACCGACTAACTCTAGCTCATTTACAGCGTTTGCCTCGATTGGCAAACTGTAAGTCGATGTAATCGACTTACTCGACACTGCAGTCACACCAGCAGTCGATTACGCAGAAAGGCCAATAAGAGAACGGGCTACCGTTCCTCCTATTGGCCTTCCTCTGTCTTACGCTCTACGCTCTTACTCTCTACTCTCCACTCTCCACTCACTACTCTCTACTCTCTACTCACTACTCACTACACATCACTCACTTATCCGTACCTCAATACCAAGCTCCTCAATCGTATCCACCCACTCCTTCGGGCAACCGGCGTCGGTGATCACCATGGAGATTTCCTCCAGCTTCGCGACTCTGGCAAACGTAGACAAGCCGAATTTGCTATGATCTGCGATCAGAATGCATTCTTCTGCTCTTTGCATCATTTTGCGCGAGATCACGGCTTCAGCCAAATGAAAATCAGTAATTCCATCCGTTAACGAAATGCCGCTAGCTGAAATAAACGTTTTGTTTACTTTAAATTGATCGAGTAGTTGATCAGTCAGGGTGCCTGTCACAGCCCGACATTCTTGATTAACTTCTCCGCCAGCAAAAATAATTCGTCCACGGAACGTTTCCATTGCTAAATTGAGAATCGGGATAGAGTTCGTAATTAACGTCACATTCGTCTTGTCATTCAAAAAAGGGACGATTTCAATTGTCGTTGTCCCATTATCCAGCATGATCGTTTCACCATCTTGAACGAGTGACGCAGCTAATTTCCCAATTGCTGCTTTCTCTGGTTTCATCATTTGTACACGATTTAAAAAGGGAGGCTCGACCATCTCCATGCGCATTTTGACGGCGCCGCCATACACCTTGCGTAGTTTGCCTTCCTTTTCCAAACGGTCCAAATCTCGACGCACGGTTTCCGTTGAAACGGTCAGCAGCTCAGATAGGTGATGTACTTGGACTTTCCCTTCCATTTCCAAATGGTTCAGTATCGTCATCCTGCGATCTTCATAGGTTAATGACATTATGGCCTCCTAATATGACCGATAGTTTGTAAATGTTGTTGTTTTATGTTGTTTTCATTAGTTTAGGGGTTCTTACTAGGTGTGTCAATCGGAGGAACTTCACCACCTTTCACCCACAAAAATTGCTCGTTGACAGCTTTGCCTAACCAGTTTACAATTGTCAACAAACAACAACACTTTGTATTAATTCAACATGATTCCACAAACAATATTCAAATCGGAGGCTATAATCATGTTCAAGCAGCAACCGCTGACTTTTCGCGAGGATCGTACGTTTACGATCACACAGTTTACAGATTTACACTGGATTGATGGCAGAAAGGAAGATCAACAAACCCTCCGTTTGATGGAAGAAGTACTCGATGCGGAGCAGCCTGATCTCGTCGTTTTTACCGGAGATGTCATTTACACAGGACCTGTTTCGGAAGGTGAACACCACTGTGAAGAGCCCCTTCAAGCTTTTCGCGAAGCCGTGCAAGCTGCCGAATCTCGCCAAATTCCATGGGCAGTGGTATTTGGCAATCACGACACTGAAACCCTCATCACAAGACAAGAGCTCATGAACAGCGTCCTCACGTATCCGTATTCAGTGACTCAACCTGGCCCTGCCGAGCTTAGCGGCGTTGGCAACTACCGCCTTCCCCTCAGTGGCCGTGACGGAAAGACTGCAGCGAGCTTATACTTTTTCGACTCAGGAAGTCGCTCTACAGTCGCTCAGATCCCAGGTTATGACTGGATTCACCATGATCAAATCGGCTGGTATACCGAACAGTCCCGTAACGAGCAGCGTGAACTGCCTGCACTCGCTTTTTTCCACATCCCGCTTCCCGAGTATCAGTACGTGTGGGAACGTGCGACATGCTATGGGAACAAACACGAAAATGTCTGCTGTGCTCACGTTAATTCAGGATTGTTCGCCGCTATGGTTGAAATGGGCGATGTCGTTGGAACCTTCTGTGGACATGACCACATCAATGATTACTGGGGAGAACTTCACGGAATTCGTCTCTGTTATGGGAGAGCAACCGGCTACAATACATATGGCAAAGAAGGCTTTCATCGTGGTGCCAGAATGATTCGCCTCCGCGAAGGTGAACGTACTTTTGAAACTTGGCTGCGACTCGCCGACGGCACCGTCATCCGTGATCAACCCGAACACTCACCAACGCTGTAAACTCACTTACGTTTGGAGCTGATCACTTGTTGACTGCGTCAATTTTACTCGTTATTGCTTCAGGACTTACACACGCCATTTGGAGCCTGTTTACCAAAAGCAGCCTGAACAAAGGCGTCTTCTTATGGTCCATCATCATGGTCACTACCGTTCTTCTACTTCCATATTTGATCAAAGAGTTATGGTTTACCCCGTTAACTTTATCTGCATATGCACTACTTTTACTATCCGCCGCTTTACAAGCTGTTTATGCCCTCTTGCTCTCGCGCACCTACAATATGGGGGATCTCTCGCAGATCTATCCGATTATGAGAGGTACCAACACCTTATTTATCCCGATTGTCGGTGTCTTGTTTCTACATGAATCCTTATCGCTACTCGGATGGACGGGACTGCTATGCATGGTGATTGGTTTCCTGTTGCTCAGCGGTATCTTCACAAGTGCGCGATCTGCTGGACAGACATCTGTCCAATCACTTAGGCCCTTCCTAATGGCGCTTAGTGTGGGGCTGTGCACGACTTGCTACGTACTTGTCGATAAGCTGAATCTCGCACATATCTCACCTATCGCTTTATTAGAAGTGACGAATATCGGATTCGTCGCAGGGCTCACACCGCTTGTCATTGCATCCAAACAACTGCGCAGAGAGTGGAAAATAAACTTCAAAACGATTGCTCTCGGAGCAGTTCTCAATCCCGTATCCTATTTATTATTTCTCTTCGCCATGAAGTACGCTCCTGTTGCCCATATTTCCCCATTGCGAGAAATTGGGACTGTTTTCGCCACCATTCTTGGCATCGTTATTCTTAAAGAGAAGCAAGGTATATTACGCATTCTTTGCTCTATTCTTATTTTAATAGGGATTCTAGTTATCAGTTTTTGGGGTTGAAAAGGGAGGAATATCAATGAACCATTGTAATCGTGTCATTATTATTGGTTGGGATGGTGCAGGCAACTTTGTCCGTGATGCGCACACCCCGAATTTGGACCGTTTGTTCGAGGCAGGTGCCTCCTCGCTGGAGGCGCAAACGGCATCGCCTACAATCAGCGCGGAATGTTGGGGAACACTTCTGCACGGGGTTAATCCGGCAAAGCATGGACTTACTAACACCAAAGCAGAAGTAGAAGCCTTCCCTGACGACTCACCTTATCCGTCTATTTTCCGCGTTGTTAGAGAAGCATTCCCACTTGCTAAGCTAGCCGCCTACAGCGCCTGGAAGCCCATTAACGATGGGATCATTGAGCCTTCGATCGGCATCCATAAAATGTCACTGCCTGATGATGAGCTAGTCCAAGCTATAGCCGCCTACATCCATGAAAACCCAGATTTCAAGCTGCTCTATGTGCAACTGGATCTCCCCGACGCCGCTGGTCATAAGTACGGATACAATATGCCGGAACAACTTCGCGTTATCGAAGAGTCGGACCGTCATACCGGCGTCATTCTAGAAGCACTTGAACAGTCTGATCTGCTAAAAGATACCCTTATCATCGCTGTCACCGATCACGGCGGTGGTGGCGAGAATGCTTTTGATCACGGCAGTGATCATCCTTTAGACAAAACCATCTTCTGGAGCTGCACAGGTCCTGGCATCGCACCTGGCACCAAGCTCGACAATGTCAACATTGTCGACACAGCAACTGTCATTGCCCATGCACTCGGACTCGATGTGCCCGCTTCTTGGGAAGGCAAACTGCCAGAGGGATTGTTCCACAGCTTGTAATCGCCTCAACGCAAAGAAAGCCCGACTTTGTCCACAATGGCCATGTCGGGCTATACTTCGTTTTAACTTATCTACTGCAATACACACCGAAGCTGCTTAATATAGGATTGATACGTGATTCGGTCACTTTCAACTGAATGTATCTTGCTTTCGTCTGTTGGAAGCTGCAAATCTTCTTATACCCAACAACGGTACCTTCATAAAGGTAAACCCACTCATCGCCTTGTTTGAAGGCCAGCTGGAAGCGTTCAATCCGTTGTCCTGATTGGATATATTCCTTCAATACGATACGATCAAACGTCGTTTCTGTACCAAGATCAATCACAAGCTCAGCTTGCTCCATCCCTTCCTGCGGACACCAATAGGTATCGGATCGACCATCAGTTAGGTTCCCCGCATCGACACTTGTATCCCTGGTTTGAGAGGCCCATACGTTCGCTCCTTCAGCTAGATCTTGTCCATAGGTAGCACGGAGCCATTGCCCAAATTCACGCAAATACCGTGCATCTGTCTCATGAATGAGCCCACGTTGATCCGGTGGAATGTTCAGCAGAAGTGCGCTGTTACCGCCAACTGTACTCTCGTATAGATCAATCAATTCATCGACAGTTTTCACCTTATCATCGTCAACAGGATCGTAGAACCACTGGGGTCTGATCGATACATCCACTTCCGCCGGATACCAAATCATTCGATTAGCTTCCGCCAAAACAGATCGGCTCCCCAAATCTTCTGTTTCTGCATTTATTTTTTGCGAAAAAGTACCATCATCCTCCTGTTGCGATTCGGATTCAATTTCCTCGATATTCCATCTAGCATCAGGAACTACACTCCATTCCGATTCGCGTGTGTGACCGGCTTCGTTGCCGCACCAACGAACATCAGGTCCACAAATATTGATAACAGCACTAGGCTGCAGTTCGCGAATAATTCGATAAGCAGCTTCCCAATCATATACTTGCATTTTACCGTTCGGTCCCTCACCGCAAGCACCATCAAACCAAACGCAAAAAATTTCACCATAGTTCGTCAGAAGTTCTCTTAATTGATTCTGGAAATAAGTATTGTATCTTGGGGAATCCCCATAACTAGGCTCATGCCGATCCCATGGTGATACATACACACCAAATTTCAATCCCTGCTCACGGCAGGCTTCAGCTACATCTCTTACAACATCCCCTTGCCCATCCTGCCATGTGGAGGATTTGACCGAATGATCCGTGTAAGCACTTGGCCAGAGACAAAATCCATCGTGATGCTTACAGGTCAGGATCACGCCTGTCATTCCTGCTAAACGGCAGGACTCGACCCATTGTGCAGCATGATAAGCTGTTGGATTAAACAACTGAGGATCCTCGTCACCTAATCCCCATTGTCTTCCCGTAAATGTGTTCATACCGAAATGTATAAACGCATAAAACTCCATCTCTTGCCAAGCCAATTGGCGTGGAGTGGGAACGACCTTTACTGCTTCTTCTAAGGAAACTGCCATCTCTATATTGCTCCTCACACGAAATAAATTTGACGCTCTATTTTATATGAACACTATTTTCGCATCCGTCTGCCACTACATCGAAAGACAAACGAGTGAGCACCGTATTCAGCGTTTCACCCAAATAAATCATATCGTAACTTCCAACTGGAAGACTCAAATCACTGAAAATCAACTTGCCATCTGGCTGGCCGAACGTTTTGGTCTGCACAGAGGCAATGGGACTAATGGGTTCTGTCTCACTCGGTTTAGCTCCTCTTAGATAAATGCCGAAGGCATCTTCTCTTAGCGAACCTACATAATTAACCTCAATTTGTTCAGTTGGCTGAAAGACAGATTTGTTCATATTCATTGCGGGATTACGGAGAGTGCAATCCTGATCTACCGTCAGATCCACCACAGGAATGGTCACTGGCAGTTGTACCGTATATTCCGCATCAGTAACCCACGATTTCGAGGAGAAATCTCTTCCTTTTACAAGGACCTTATCCTCGAAGATTTCAACGAAAAATCCCTGCGAGCCCTCTTTCAGGACATCATCATCCGTCCATAAATAGGCTACAGAAGCAGCATTAAACATGGTCGCATACTTCCTGTTGTACATCGTCTCCTTTGCGCCCAGCTCCCAGTGCGTGTGACCGGTAAAGACAATGGATTGCGGGTGTTTGGCTAGAATCATCTTTAATTCTGCGTCTTGCCTGATCCCGTTCCATCCAAACTCACTTTGGGACCCAGCGACCGTATTCAATAGGGGCTCATGAACAAAAATAAATGCCGGTTTCTCCGCCACTTCATGTTCAGACAACTTTTGATCCAACCAGTTGAGCTGTGCCTCTGATAAATAAGCGCAGTCTTTCAAGCCAATTTCTGTGCCAAGGAATATAAAATGATAACCTTCCAACCACAAATCATAGTAGGCATTGTGAATCCCCATATGCTCTGTAAATAACGACATCTGCCTATCAATATCTTTCCACCGCACATCATGATTGCCGTAAGTAAAATAGATTGGCGGCAGCCCCTCCATGTTGGCTTTCCAAATCTGTTCCATGATCTCGAATTCTGCTCGCTCCCCATTGTCCGTGATATCACCAACATGCATGATCCCACGACAATCTGGGGAAGTTGCTATAATATCCTTGAGAGCCCGGTCGAAATTCTGGGCTTCAGTTCCTTCTAAACTCGCTTTAATATGGGTATCTGTTAAGACGACGAACTTGAGGCTTGGTTTCTTTACCATTTCTTTCTCTCCTTATTTTGATATAGAAGGAATTGAATAGTCTCTATTTGCGCATCGAACCAAATACCTTGTTCCTGACTCTGCCTTGAAGGAATAAATCGAACTACTTATAGAGTTCACCACCTGCGCATCCCCTTCCTCCCTATTGATCACAAGGGGTGATTCGCTGCGGATTGTACACAAGCCATCCTGTGTGGCATACAGCACGGCTTCTTTCAGCTGGCCATCTTGCCACCGGATCTCAACCTCGAAACCACCACGCGCCCGCAAGCCGCTAACTCGGCCATGACGCCATGCTTTCGGCAAGGCTGGCAGAAGCATGATTTCATCCCTGTGCGATTGCAGGAGCATTTCTGCGATAGCCGCCGTAGCGCCAAAGTTGCCATCTATTTGGAAAGGGGGATGGTCACCAAGTAGACTCGTATGCACAGAATGACTAAGCAGCTCCGTCAAATTGGTATAGGCTTGCTGGCCATCATGCAATCTCGCCCAGAAGTTGATGATCCATGCGCAGCTCCACCCTGTATGACCGCCTCCGTGTGCAAGCCGCCTCTCTAGCGTCCGTCGAGCAGCCTCGGCTAACCTTGGCGTATGATGTACGGTAATCTGCTCGCCTGGATGCAGAGCAAACAAATGTGAGATGTGGCGGTGACCGAGCTCCACTTCCTCATAATCAATCGCCCATTCCATTAATTGGCCATGCTTGCCGACCGCAGGTGCTGGTAATCGATTCCTTACTTGTTCTAGTTCCTCTAGAAATTCCTTGTCCGTATCTAGAATCGTACCCGCCTCTATACAAGCTGCAAAAAGGGTATGAATCATTTGCGAATCCATCGACGGTCCAATGCTAAGGACCCCTTCATTGCCATTCGGCAATCGATACGTATTTTCCGGCGAAAGAGAAGGAACCGTGACTAGACGACCATGCTCATCCTCGATGAGAAAATCAAGAAAAAACAGCGCGGCTTCCTTCATAATCGGGTACGCTCTTGCACCTAGAAAATCCCTATCTCCGCCATAACGATAGTGCTCCCACACATGCAAGGACATCCATGCACCGCCCATCGGCCAGAAAATGGCAGGCACATAAATGCCGCATATGTCTGTCTCCGCCCACAGATTCGTGGCGTGGTGCGCCACAAAGCCTCTGGCGCCGTAAATCTCCCTAGCTGTCTTACGCCCATTCTCCATAAGTCGATCCATCATATCGAAAACTGGCTCATGACATTCAGCCAAATTGCACACTTCAGCCGGCCAATAATTCATCTGCAAATTAATATTTAAATGATAATCACTTTCCCAAGGCGGCGTGTGACTCTCATTCCATATGCCTTGCAAATTGGCAGGCAACGAGCCTGGTCGCGAACTCCCCATAAGCAAATAGCGGCCATATTGAAAGAATAACGAAATAAGTCCGTGATCTGTATAGCCTTCTTGGATTCGACGTAACCGTTCATCTGTCGGTAACACCGCCGCAACTTGATGATCTGGATCTTCAATTTCAAGTTGAACACGTTCAAACAACGAACGGTGATCCTTCACATGGTCCTCTCGAACAGCCTCAAATCCTTTGGCAACACTTGCTGCTATGCAAGATTGACACACGACAAGCGGTTCAGGATGTCGAAATGTCGTTGCAGCTGCCACATACAAAGTAACACTGTCTACCGCTTCCACAGAGATGAAATCGCCAATAATCTGCACGTTCCCGCCTACTGCTACAGCCTTCAAAACCGTCGCATAATGAACCCCATCTGGCCCGCATTGCCCTTGCATAACAATGCCTTCCGCACTTTCTTTACCTGACGTGCCTTCAAATGGTCGTCGGCTCAAATTCGTTGAGAAACTGATTGCTCCAGGTCGATCCGAGCTTAAACGAATAACAAGTACCTGATCCATCGCACTTGCGAAGATCTCCCTTTGATACGTCGTCCCTTCCAAGGAATACGAAGTTTTAGCAATACCCGTCGGCAAATCCAATTCACGGCTATAGTTGGTTGTTTCCCCATTTGATTCTCGAAAATAAAGGTTTATATCACCTAGTGTTTGATAGGGTGCAAAGAATTTGGGCCCCGGCGTCATCGCCATTCGCGCCAAATACTCGGCATCCTGCGGCTTACCCTCGAACATTAGCCTGCGAATCTCCTCAAGATGTTTATAGGCGTCAGGTTGCTCCCTCTTCTTGGGTCCGCCATACCAGAGGGAATCTTCATTGATCTGAATCCGTTCTTGCTTTACGCCTCCGAATACCATTGCTCCTAACTTGCCATTCCCTACTGGAAGAGCATTTACCCACTTCTCTGCAGGCCCTCGATACCATAACTTCAACTCTTGTGTACCCATAAAGGATCACCCTTCTTTTTGAAAAGAAACCCGACCACGCCATCAACAGGCACGATCGGGTCCTTTCATTTCATCAGACTTATTTGGATTTTTCTTTGTAGAACTCGTTTGTTTCTTTGAGATGCTGTTGGAAGCTTGGATCATCTTTGAACTGTTTCACCAGTTTATCCCAATCCTCCAGCGTATTTTTGCCAAAAACCACATTCACCATCATATCGTTCAGCTTTTTATCCCAGTCTGCTCCCTTTTCCTTAAATGGCGCTGACTTCATTAAGCCGTAAGTCGGATCTGTGATAGAGGAAATCGCATCAACCACTTTTTTATTGGCTTCGTAAACATCCGTCGGAATACCTGAGATTTTGGCTCTCGAATATTTATCAAAGTATCCGGTTACCCATTGGCCTGTCGTATCACCGGAATATCCTTTTTTCTTGCCTTCTTCGGTTTGCTCAACGCTTCCGTCAGGCTTCACTTTATAGTCAACATCTTGGATGCCGTAAGTAGCAAGATTATAACCTTCAACCGAAGCTGTGTAATCATAGACTTCTAGGATTTTCTTCAGCTTCGCCTCATCAACCGATTTCTTATTGATTAGGAATTGTCCATAATAACCACTTGCTTGCTCATAATAGGCCTTGCCATCTGGTGCTTTTGGTAATTCCACAGCAATAAGGTTCGCTTGCGGATTTACCTTTTGCAATTCCAAATTATATTTATAGGCATCAATCACGTTGGCAAATGCTACACCTGCTTTGCCTTGAACGAGCATATCTTTAATTTGTGCTGCCTTGAGTACAGGGAAATCAGGAAGAATACCGCCTGCTTTAAATGATTTATTCCAGAAAGCTAGCGCATCTTTGGCTTGTGGTGTATACCAATACGGGATTAGACTACCGTTCTCTTCTTTCCACTTCGTGCCCGTGCCAAACATCGAGAGCAGATAACTAGCAGGTCCAGGTGATCCTGGAATAACAGCACCGTAGGTATCTGGTTTGCCGTTGCCATCTGGATCTTTCTGTGCGAAGGCTTCAAGAACTGTAGCTAGCTCATCCATCGTTTTCGGTTGTTGTAAGCCTAGCTTATCCAACCAATCTTTACGGATTAGCATGGACTCGTGGCCATCCAACGGTCTTACACGTGGAAGGGAGTACAGTTTACCTTTTAACGAGGCATTCTTATATACGTTTTCTGGATACTTAGCTAAGTTTGGATAGTTTTTAATATAAGGACCTAGATCCCAGAAAGCGCCTTGATCAATGGCATTCAAGAAAGCAGGCGTTAAGTTAAAATCTTCTACGAATAGAACATCAGGCAAATCGCGGGAAGCAAGAAGAGCATTCAATTTTTCTGAAATTTGGGCTGCTGGAATCCAATTTAACTTTAGATTGACGTTTAGCTTCTCATTTAGCTTTTTCACTGCCTCCAACTCACCTGTAGGTGCAGCAGCGAAAGCAAGTGTCGTGATGGAAATATCCGCCGGCGCCACAGGTTTAGCTGATGCTGCAGTTGAACTAGTTGCTGAACTTGCTGACCCAGCTTCATTCGCTTTACCACAAGCCGCTAAGGAAGCGACTAGCCCCGTTGCTGTTAAGAGTACTGCCAATTTTTTGACCATTGGTTTCATGTAAAGACCTCCCGTTTATATGCTTATTATACAATCCGTAATATCAACCTGCATGTCCAATACTTCCCTGCCTGCATCCCCCCTCTCGGTGCAGTTCTCTCACCCCTTCACGGAACCAACCATCATACCCTTAACAAAATATTTCTGTAAGAACGGATACACCATGACAATCGGTAAGGAGGAGATTACAACGGCAGCCATCTTAATCACCTGTGGCGGCACGGTACGTTCACTTTCCAGCATAGCGGCCATCGAAGGATCCGCCATTTGCGATGCAGAAATGAGCAGCATTTGAAGGAGTACCTGCAACGGACGCAAGCTGTCACTATTGATGTATAGTACGCCACTAAAGTACGTGTTCCAATACGCTACAGCGTAGAATAACCCGAAAGCGGCAAGGGCTGAGACGGAGATCGGCAGCATAATGCGAAAGAATACACCGATATCCGAGCATCCATCCATTTTGGCAGCTTCCTCTAGTTCATCAGGAATTTCCTGGTAAAAGTTTTTCATTAAGAATACATACCAAGCACTTGTCAATGCCGGCAAGATCAGTGCCCAAATGGAATCCATTAAACCAAGACTATCCACGAGTAAGTAGTTCGGAATCATGCCCGGATTGAACAACATGGTCATGAGTATGGCAACAAGGAAGAACTTCTTCCCTTTCAAGCGTTTACGGGAAAGCACATAGGCTAGCGCACTTGTAACAATTAAGCTTAGTAAGGTACCGAACACAGCGAGTATTCCGCTTATCCCCATCGCATGAACGAATGCGTTCGTGGAGAAGATGTATTCGTAAGCAGATAAGCTCCATTTCTCAGGTATCAGGACCAGCGACTTCGTCAAGTACTCCGTAGGATCAGTAAATGAAATGATTACAACATAAATGAATGGCAGTAGTGTAACAAGTCCAATAATCGTTAATAACGTATAGTTTAGGACATTAAATATCTTAGAACCCATCTGATTATCCATATTAGTAAAGTCCCTCCTCCCCGAACTTCTTGGCTACACGGTTTGCTGAAACAACCAGTATGAGTCCTACAACTGATTTGAACAATCCAGCAACCGTGGCATAGCTGAACCGACCTTGTTGAATACCAACACGGTAGGCATACGTATCAAATACGTCAGCCACCTGCGATACAGGTCCGCTTGCCATAAGGAATATTTGTTCAAAGCCTACATCCATGACTTGACCTAAACGTAGGATTAACAAAACAATAATCGTGCTTTTAATACCGGGTATCGTGACATTCCTCATCTGCTGCCATCTTGTCGCACCATCAATTTGTGCTGCTTCATAGAGCTCTGAGTTAATCCCTGCAAGGGCAGCCAGGAAAATGATCGTCCCCCAACCCGCTTCCTTCCAGATACTTTGAGCCGTGAGCATAGCCCAGAAATAATTGGGCTCCGATAGGAATTCAATCTTATGCCCGCCTAACTCCACGATTAATTGATTAATGACCCCGCTGCTTTGGCCCAGAATCAAAAAGCAAATACCGACGATGATAACCCATGATAAAAAGTGAGGCAAATAGATGACCGTTTGTACGAATTTCTTAAAGGGTAAACTCTTCACCTCATTCAGCAATAAGGAAACTACAATGGGAATAGGGAAGAAAAACACGATATTGAGAAGCGAGATTGCCATCGTATTTCGAAACAACATCATAAAATCGGGATTCGTGAAAAACTCATGAAAGTATTTCAATCCAACCCATTCGCTACCCCAGAAACCTAAATAAGGAGAGTAATTTTGAAAAGCAAGCAATAATCCCCATAACGGTACATATTTGAATATGAGGAAAAATAGTAATCCTGGCGCTGCCAATAGATATAGATATTTGTCACGCTTTAGCGCGACCTGCCACTCGTGTACCCTTGATTTCTTAGATGTCTTTCTTTCTTCGAGTCCACTCGGGATCACTTTCTGAAACTGTTCCACCTGACTATGTGACAATGTCATCACCTCTCATTATTACGTTGGCATCTCGTTGTTTTGCTTGAAATGATCGTACCTGATCATAAGTCATAGGAACAATGACCAATTCTTATTCACGCTTTTCCCTCAAGACAAAAAAAAGAGAAACCCCGTAACTACGCGGTTTCTCTTCCTATTTTCCTCATTTTTCGCTTCATAATGAATCTGAATAACGATTTTTGAGCATTCTAATTTTCCTCGTCTGATCCACGGAATTGACCTGGTGTCACACCCATTTGCTTTTTAAATACCCGGATAAAGTTTTTCATCTGATACCCAACTCGCTCAGCCACATCGGAAACCGATAAATCGGTCGTACGAAGCAACTCAATGGATTTCTCAATCCTTACCTTGGTCAAATATTCAATAAAGGAGAGATCCTTTTTCTTTTTGAACAACTTGCTTAAATATTGTGGACTCAATCCACAGATTTGTGCACATTGATCCAACGACAAATCAAAATGATAGTTCTCCTCCATATACCGAACCACTTTCGCAATCAACTGCTCATGCTCCTGATGCTGCTTGCCATGTACATAAGCAACAATAGGCTCAACCAATTGCTCTTTAAACCAGGCATTCAGTTCGTAGGTCGTACTGATATTGCGGATATGAAGATACGGATCTTCATTCGACTCGCCAAATAATTGAGCTGTATCCAATCCAAGCATGTAGGCCGTGCGAATCGCAGCAGTTAGCAGTCGATAATACGACATTTGAATGAGCTCAGGCTTCTGAATCGCAGCACCCATCGATTTGGCAAACTCATCCATCATCCTGACTGCTTCATCACGATCGCCAAGCTGCAGCGAATTCTCAAAATGAGTTTCGATTTCCAACGGATACCGATAATGCATGTCTGAATGACTTTTACCACTCGTATGGACTATGACTTGATTCCCGCCAACAATGATACGAGAACGAACCGCAAGCAACGCCTCTTCGTATAATTCAGGCAACTCGCTAATTTGCTCGCTTTTCCCACTGAGCCCAATCGTAACCTGCAGATGCAAATAGTCAGAGACAAGCAGCCGCAATCTCTCGGCAAATTGTTTGATGTCAGACTCATCGTCTTCCGCTTGCAGTGGATCCCTATACAGCCAAACAGCAACCTGATCATTCAGCAGATTGATGCCTATACCTTCCATCTCATGGGATTGTATAAGTTCACTTGCTATATTTTTCACAGCAAATACAATTAACTCACGGTCATTTTCTTGGAAACGCACCTTTCCTTCTGACTGCAAATCGAAGGCAATCACGATCACGATGCTTTCCTTATCTGCAGGCACGTTATACCTCCGAAGCATGGAGGCCAGTTGATCCTCGGAATAATAGAGGAATCGCCCTTGCAAGAGCTGCAAGGCAAAGATTTCACGAATAAGTGGCAGCTGGTCACTCAGCTGCTGTTGCATGTCATTAGCCGTGCTGCTGAGCTCTGCCCATCGCTTGTGCACGAATCCCACTTCATCGGTTTCCACCTCATCGGTTTGGCCGTCTTTCACATAGGCGACAAGATTCTGAATGGGACGATAGACACGACGTGTCCCCCACAGCGTTATGAGTGCACCCAACACCAAGCATATGAGAACAATGACCAGTGTGATTAATTTAATCCCATTCGACTTGGCATTCAATTGATCGATCGGAACCATATTGATATATTGCCATTTGTTAAAAGAAGAAGTAATCGGGGTCACCATATATTCGGTTCCCTTAAAGGCGAACTGGAAACGCTGTTCGGAACCCTTCTGAGCAACGCGATCAAATAAACCGTGAGGAACGTCATTCCCCCCCATCGAGGTAACAAGTGCTCCCTTTTCGTCCAAGATGAACATTTGTTCACCTTCATAGCTTATAAAACGTTTCATGATGTTTTGAAACAGCTCTTCATGAATACGAATAAACATAAGACCCATTGGCTGTTTAGCAAGTAGTGGCAATTTGGCAACTAACGTAACGCCATTGTCGTTATAGCTGGGTATAGAAGGGTAGGGTCCGCTTACCCATTTGAGCTGATCATCCACAGCAAGCTCTTTAAGGAGCGCCTCGCGTTCCCCCATACCCTCAATTCGTCTCCCCCCATAAATCGGAGAGATCAAATAGCCTTCATCCGGCACGTACACAGCAACATCGCTAGCTTCTTTATTACCATTGATAAGCGCAGATAATTCACGTGAAATCCCTGAGTAAAAACCAGTGTAATTCGTGCTCTTCAATTCCACCAAATTGGAACTAAAAAATGAACCTAGCAACATTTGGATCGCATTGTTTTGCAGGCGATCTAACGTGGAATCAATGGTTGAGGATACGTTATTTAAGATCCGAACATTCGATTGATTCACTTCACTTTGTACAGCGGAGGCTGAATATAAATAACTCCCTATCCCAACGACGAGAACGGGAATAATGGCAGCAAACAAGGATAGGGTCACCATATTGCGAAAGATCGTTTTGCGTCTGAAAAAACGCTTCCACAAATTCGTAAGTATTTTGCGCATGGCAATCACCTCATTCATTGAATAATGAGCATTTTAATCGGTTATACCTATAAAATCAAGTCTTCAAGGGAATAAAGATCACCCGACTTCGTCTTACAGACAAAGTCGGGTGATCTTTGTTTCCAGGAACTTGTTCAACTTATGACTTTAAAAAGGCAATAGTGTTTAACAGCCTCTCAGCAAAAGCTGCTTCAATCTTTTTACCTGATTGCGCACGAATGTGATTTTCTAACGCATTGAATGCATGCTGATCTTGTGTCTGATTCAAATGCTTTTGAAGAACATCAATCATAACTAGCAAGCTGTTATATACGCCTTGGTTAGTAATCCAGCCCTGCTGGAACGCATAACTTACCAATTCATCCAAGTGATCAGCATCCATCATTACTTTTAGCGTGTAAGCTGATCTTGTAACGTTCCCCGCCATATCCGTTGCCGTAACGACTACGGGAAGATCGCCAATTGTCAGACTTAAAGGACTGAACGTGTACGGGAGGCTTACTGCATTACCGTTCAATTGAAGCGACTTCCCAGCTAGGCCACTAACAGGATCGGAAATATCGAAATTCAGACTGCCACCAGCCGTCCAGTACACAACCATCGAAACGGTTGGAACGATGATGGGGGCCGATGCATCGATTTTCACAATCGCTGTGTGGATCGACTCTTGATTTCCAGCATTATCCACGCTGTAATATTGGACTTCATGTACCCCATCTTCAGTGATCGTAACTGAGTTCCCTTCCGTAAACGTGCCATTGGCCAGTCTATAGAACGTCTTCTGCACGCCGCTGCCCTCATCGTTAGCAGTCAATGTCACAGTCTGAGCATTGCGCTGCCAATCTGGCTTTGCATTATCTGTCGTAATTGGAGCTGTCGCATCCTTCTTGAACGTTACGACGTGCGTTTTGCCTACTGAACCTGCTACGTTAATCTGGAGCTTTAACGTCGGCAACGTTTGTACAATCGTAACCGTATCATCACTGCGTACAAGCGATAATGCAGCCTTGTTCAGCTCCAGCGTAATCGTGCTTTGCTTTTGTGTTGGATCGGATACCGCTATGTTTAACTCCGATTCGTTTTCCTTCACCATGACAGATGATGGATTACGTGCTGTAATAAAATCAACTGTACCTGGATTCCAGAGATTCGCTGCTGTAATTCCGAGCTTCTTCTCTCTAACCGCATGAACATCTGTCGTATTGCTTAATACTTCAACATCGGGCGCATGGCTGTAAAGCTGAGTAGCCGCAGTGTCTTTATGTGGCAGCATCACGTACGAATATGCAGCATTCGAAGGCGTAGCCCCATGTTCAAAGGCCAGGCTCATGTAATTCCGAGTGATTGGCGTCGCCGATTGGCCGCTGTTAATGTCGCTCCATTTGCCTGTTCTCGCTTCGCGCAGTCCATAAACATTTGTTGCTTCTGGAAAATAATAGCCAATGTCGGCTCCTGGCATATTTCCAGCCAAATGAGCCCACTTAACGTTCCCCATGTTTTCCGACCAACCAAGCTGACTAGGTTTGACTGCTCCATTCACGGTGAGCACATTATCACCCGCATCATTCAGCTTGCGGTTATCAATAATCGTTTCTACAGGCTGTGGTCCAGCGCTGTTACTTGAAATCCCTGCGCCCAATGCAACGATTTCATCATCGAACATAAACCACGACTTTTTGCCTTGCAGGTCGCTTCCTGTCACTTTGGTCAAGGAAAAGTCCATGCCTGACGCGCCGTACAGCCCATCGATCGTCGATCCTCCTACCCACTCTTTCGCGTTCATGTACGAGGTCCATTCACCTGGCGTCATGCCTTTGCCAGAACCATTTGTTGTCGTGCCTGGCAAACGAAACGAATCTACAGTCGGCCAGAAATCATTACGATACTGGTTGAGATCTTGGTCGTAAAGATACGTCATACCGATCCCTGTATACCAACCTTTTAAATTCTCGTTATTGCCCTTCTCAAAGGCCGAGATGCGATTGGAGAATATGCTGATTCCGAAGCCATATCCTTCACGCAAATGGACAACACGGTCCATTCCTGAAAATACCTGATTTTTGATCAATTCACCTCTAGGCTGAATCGAGGCATCGTTTAATAGATTTTTAACGAGACTCAAATCGTAAACAGACAAGCCATCGAAATAATTCGCATATGTCGTATCGGAGAAAATCCACTCCATCGCCATTCGCTTGATGGATAACGCCACATCCGCTGGCGCTCCTTCGGCTAAGCGAAGCAACGTTGTAATCGTGCCTCTGGCACTGCCTGAAGCTTGCCTCGACATGCCTCTGCCATTGACCATATCCATATAGAGACCTTTATAAATCACCGGCTCAAACGTATCTGACACCCATTTGTAAACGTTGTTGACGTTGGGATCGGTTACTGGCCAAGGGGATCCGTTCAACAAGAACGTCATATCCGCGGCTCTGCTTAGCCATACTGCTCCGTATCCAGCCGTATAGGCGATATTGGTGTGTTGAACAAGGGAACCGTCTTCATAAACACCATCTCCATGATCGGTGTAAGCAAATTCTGGACCCATCGCATCGCGTCCTTGTAATATCTTGGCACTGTTATTTCCGATCACACCCCGAACCGTAGCAACCAGTGCTTTATCCAGCAGATTAGCCCCCGTCATTTTGCTTCCTTTGACACCAAGAACGGAACCTACCTTCGGATCTGGACAAAATTTATCAATCGGCTTTATATACTTGGTGATCTGCCCCTGTGTTAATTGCCCGTACATGAGCACGATGAGATCATTTAAGGTTTGCGGGATACCAATCTCCCAGTCCCACCAATTGCCATATGGACTCTTGTTTTCGTTATATCGGTTCGTGTACATCCATTCCATAGCGCTTACGATATCATCTCGCAGCGAAGTGCTTTGATACAAAGGAGTCCCTGGCATGGAATAAGCTAAGGCCATCGTTTTTAAACGACCGTAGGCCGTGCTAATCTGGCTCGAATCTGTTGTGCTCGTCAAATCACTCCATAGATTTGTCCGATTGCCAGCTTTATTCAAGGTGTCCCAGAAACCTGTTTGAGCAGCATTCGATACACTATCTTTCAGTTTGGTGAGATTAGTGGCCATATCCGGATCCTCTGGGTTGAACAGGGTACCGCCCGTTAATTTATCGGACCATTTCTGTCGAAGCGCACTGTACGATGCTGCCATTTCCGCTGATTCCACGTTGATTGTACAATGTGCTGAAATCGTCCCATCTGGTGTCGCAACGGTAATGGTTGCAGTACCCACCCCTACGGCCGTCACATTTCCATTGCTGTCCACTGTCACTGCACTTGGGTTGCTTGAAGACCACATCACCGTTCTGTCCACTGCGTTCGCGGGAGTGAGCACCGCTGTGAGTGTAGTCGTTGTATCTTTTGTCATGGAAATCGCGCTTGGGTCCAAAGCAATTCCTGTTACGCCGTTATATTCCTCCAGACTTACTTCATCGAACCATACTTTCCCCATACCTGTCTCTAGAAATGGTTCGATGACCAATTTGGTTGCATTCGTTGGAATTGTCATAAAAACCTGTTGCATCTTCCAATCGTTCGTACCTAACAATTTGGGGGTTGAGGGACCGTCTCCAACTTTGCTTGCGTTATAAAATTGTGTTCTGAAGTAAGCTCCTGTTCCTGTCACATTCTCCGTTTTCAACCACATTTTCAATCGATAGGATTTCCCCGCGGTCACTGGCGTTACCGTCTGATTAATGGAGACTCTGCTCGTTGCAAATGCATCTATCAACACCGACTTACTTCCCTCATGGGCAGCCGCCATATCCAGCGTGACATTGACAGTTTTGTTTGGGGCCTTCCCGCTTCCAGTAGGAATCCATAGCCCCCAACCCACAGGAGCATTCACGCTGGTCCAATTAGCATCTGTGGCCGTTGTCGCCTGTTCGAAACTTCCGTTCGTCATCAAATTCACCGCAGCGGCTTCCGCCTGATTGGTTGCGCTTTCATAAAATGGAACAGATGACGCAACCACACTAAAAAGCAAATTAGCAGCCAACAGCACACTGACTTTCTTTTTGATCTTCTTCATCAATTCATCCTCCCGATCACATCTATCAATTATCAAGACTATGGAACAAAATTTCTTCTCCTTATGTATGTTAAGTCTTTGGCCTTGCACAACTCCGATCGTACCTGACCGCTTCTTCCGTGACAATGACCAATTATTGCTGCGTAATTAGTCGGAGACAAAAAAAGGAGAACCCCGTTGTTACAGGCTTCTCTACCGATTCGATGCACTTTTTTTAACACATTAGCATCCTTCATATCCAATTTTGAGCATTCTCGTTTTCACCGTCTACCTGTTAGTAAGTCTAATCTAAAATCGTCATTGACTTTAATCTCTAACCCATTTATTATAAATGTCAGTGAGTACTGACATTGATTCGGAAGAGGGATACCATGGACGACAGCAGTAGCAGCAAGCTGGGTAGCAGCGATAAACTTCTATTAGCTGCGCTCCATTTAATCGCAGAAAAAGGCTATAACGGCGTAACGACGCTGGAAATTGCCACCGCGGCTGGTCTTAGTGAGAAGACCTTATTTCGCCATTTTGGCACGAAACAGAAGCTTCTAGAGACTGCCTTCGACCGCTACCATTATGCGGAAGAGATGAAGAAACTTTTTGCCGAGAAGCTCGTCTGGGATTTGGAGAGGGATCTTCTTCTCGTTTGCACGACCTACCATGAGATCATGAATAGGAATCGGAAAATGATTCAGATCTCCCTCAAAGAAGATGAGGGTCAATTACCCGGCTTTCGTGCTCGTACCCAGAAGCATCCTCAACAGCTGCTCGAGATTTTGACCAATTATTTCATTGAAATGTCCGCAAAAGGGAAAATCGTCTCAACAAACCCTGAGTTGCATGCCTTTACCTTCATTATGATGCATTTTGGAGCTTTCATGAATGATCTTGATGCTCAAAAAAGCTATCCCGGCATTACCTTAGCACCCTTCGTGCAAGAGAGTATCCAGTTATTTGCTAGGGCTTTACGGCCCTAGTTTTTTTCTCAGTCGCATGACAGTAAGTACTGACAGTCTTTTTTTGAAAGGAAGTGTCCTCTTATGGCAACCAAAGCACCATTGCAAACCGCTGACAAATTAATGCGTGTGCTCATGTTCACCATGACCTTATCCATGATGAGCGGCGTTATGTTTAACATAGCCCTCCCAAGAATCAGTAAGGAATTTGCGCTGACAATAGCCCAAGTGAGCTGGCTATCTTCGGCTTATATCATGATTTATGCCATCGGCGCTGTTACATATGGAAAGCTCGCTGATCGCTATAGGTTAAAAGATTTAGTTACTTTCGGTCTTCTTTTGTTTACGCTAGGCTCCTTGATCGGTCTGACTTCGCAAACATTTGGCATGGCGCTGGTCGGCCGATGCTTACAAGCCGCTGGTGCCGCGGTCATTCCCGCGATTGCCATGATTATCCCATTACGCTACTTCGCTCCCGAGCGAAGAGGAGCAGCACTTGGCATGACAGCTGTCGGTTTAGCTTTTGGTAATGCACTTGGGCCTGTGATTGCAGCTCTCATTATAAGCACACTACACTGGCGTTGGTTGTTCGCGGTATCTCTTGTTGTGCTCGTCGCTCTTCCCTTTTACCGCAAATACCTAGGCAATGAACAGCCTGTAAGTTCAAGTAAGTTCGACTGGATTGGCGGCGGTTTGCTAGGCATCACCATTGCTTTACTGCTGCTCAGCGTGACGAACGGCTTCTGGTTTTTACTCGGCGCACTGTTCGTTCTTGGATTATTCATGGTGCGTATTCGTACCGCGGGTGAGCCATTTATTGCACCGAAGCTATTTCAAAATCGAAAATATACGCTCGGGCTTACCCTCTCGTTCCTCATTAGCGGAAGCTGCTGCTCGCTCTATGTACTTAGTCCCTTGCTGTTAACGGATGTTCAACAGCTTCCTTCCGTATGGATTGGTTTTGCCTTGGTTCCTGCCGCCGCAGCGTCAGCCCTAATTGGCCGCAGAGGTGGCAAGCTCGCCGATGCCAAAGGCAACTCGTACGTTGCTTACATTGCTTCCAGCTTATTGTTAGCCTGCTTCCTTCTACTTGCCACATTTACTGGCAGTTCACCGCTGCTTATTGCCGTTTTCCTGGTTCTTGGCAATGTGGGTCAGTCCTTCATCGTCATTGCGGTGAATAATTCCGTTTCCCGAACACTTCCGGCGGATCAGGTCGGCGTGGGGATGGGCATGTTGTCGATGGCCAATTTCATTGGGCAGGGTATCGCCATCGGTCTATATAGTAAGGCCGTCGATCTAGGTTCAGCTTCGCTGACTAGCTGGAATCCACTTTTCAGCCACGGATCTGGCATTATTTTTAGTAATATCTATGTCGTGTTGGTCGGTTCACAGCTTATCATACTCGGTTTGTATTATATTTCGTTTGGAAAACAGAAACGTCGTGTAAACGCGACTCAACCAACTATTTTATCGAATATTTAGAACTCTTCGACATATTCCGACAAAAATCCGCCCTCTCAACATGTAAAATATGAAATGGACTTTAATTTCGTATTCATATTACATTTTTAAGGGGGAAGTCATGGTTCTACATAAAAGAAAGTTACTTCTTGCACTCGTTTCACTCTTTACCGTCTTCAATCTTTCGCTTGGAACGGTCGGCTTTGCACAAGAACCGAATGAACTAGCCGCCACATCCACTGCCCCATCTTGGAATGAGAGCGACATCGTTCCGGGGAAAGTGCTCGTCAAATACAAGCAGCAACCAGCTGCTAACGGCATCCTGGCATCTTCCGCACACGCAGTTTCTTCATGGACAACGCTTAACTTCAATAGTGATCTTTCTGTCTCGGATAAGCTCAATGAACTTCAAAAGGACCCGAATGTGGAGTATGCGGAACCGGTTTATAAGGTGCATTTGATTGCAACGGATGATTCTACCCGCACAGCCTCGGTTACTAACACCGTCTATATCGGTGATGATTCTTACATGCAGCATTGGGGACAAATCGCGGCACATGTTGACGATTTGGGCAACTTCTCAGATCCCAATAAGAATAAGGAAGTCACGGTAGCTGTCTTGGATACAGGTGTGGATATGTATCACCCAGACCTTCAGAGCGCCCTTGTCATAGGCCGCAACTTTATTAACACGCAAATTACACCTCAGGACGATAATGGCCATGGAACCCATGTATCAGGCATTATAGCCGCACAATCTCAAGGTAACCTTCAGATCGGAGTTGCTTCAGGTGTCAAGATTATGCCTCTTAAAGTACTTGATAATAAGGGCAAAGGTGATTCATCCCTTTTAATTGATGCCATTCAATACGCGATCGATAACCACGTTGATCTTATTAATATGAGCTTGGGGTTAAGTGGCGATAGCAAAGCCCTGCACGAAATCATTAAGAAAGCTCATGCTCAGCATATTGTGCTTGTCTCCGCTGCAGGGAACGAGAGTAATCATTGGATAAATACAGAGCCAGGACAATGGGACTTACCAACTGACAGTGACACCATTCGATATGCTAGGTACACAAATTATCCTGCTGCCTATGAGGAAGTCATCAGTGTAGGAGCTATTGCTCAGCTGCCAGATAAAAGCTATGCGATTGCGGATTTTTCCAACGTAGGAAAGGTAGACGTTGTTGCACCTGGTGTTAATATTTACAGTACTGCCATGGGTGGCAACTATATGTACATGTCAGGTACGTCACAAGCAACTCCGTTTATCACAGGACTTTCCGCTTTATTGAAGGCAGCTAATAAAGACCTGGATGAAGAGGATATTCGAAATATTCTTCAAACCTCCGCTTCTAAATATCAAAGCAGCTTGCTTTCATTAAAACTAAATGGGAGCATAAATAAATCTATTCCTTATACGATTTTTACCAGCGCACATGTCTCCTACTCCGCAGCTTATGGCGATGGTTTAATCGATGGAATTCGAGCTTTTCAAATTCCTAGATTGAAGCTAACTCCTGCGCCTGGTGGGGAAAATTATCCAACGAATCCAAATGTAATTTATGATTTGTCCTTATTAGACATTCATAACAATACGGTAGTAACTGCTACCTATAATGTTGCTCTTGAAGCCAGGGCCTATAATGAAACTTCCTATGATAGAGTTGGTGATGAAAGTTATTACCTTGGAGCTCTTTCATCAGGTCAATTACAAGATGGTAAAGCCAGACTGACAGCTGCTTTTAATACGAATAATCCTGTTCATCACATTAATATTCATGGATTGTGGAGTGAGCCTGTTCCAGGAGGCACATATTATCATCACCACTCCAATTCTTATACATTTCTTGGTCTACCTTCCAAACCTATTGTTAACCTGTCTTCAGGCACCTACGTTGGTGAACAGAATGTGACCATCGCATCTCCTTATCAAGAAGGTTCCATCTATGTTGAACTTACTACGAAAGATGAATCCAAATACGCTTATTTTAATTACTCAGGTGTTTCGCTGAAAATAAGCACGAATACTCAGTTAACCGTTGCTACATTGCACCATAATGTTTTCAGCGAAGATGCTATCTATCAATATACAATTACAGCACCCCGAGTCGGTGGCGGTGGGGGTGGCGGCGGTGGCGGCAGCTCACAACAACCTCCCTCCCTCAATGCCGATGGGAAAATGGCCTATGAGTTCAAACCAGCACACGTTGATTTATTAATCTTATTAAATAAAGCTTTGGCTGACCTAACGCTTGATGCTAGAACGAAGGAAAACGTGGATATCCTCTCCATCGAGATGGACGCTGATATTGTTCAGAAAGCTTCGCAAATGAACAGACCGATTGTTATCGAGGCTAATGATATCAACATGCAGGTTCCACCAAATGCTTGGCCGATCAAGCTTTCAACTGGCAAAATCCTATTTACATCAAGCAAAACCAATACATCCATCCCGAATTTCACATCAGCATCCGCTATTTATGATTTCTCTGTAACCGAGGATGGGTCGAAAATCAATTCATTCGCTTCACCTGTGAAGGTTACTATTCCTTTTGATGCCAAAAAGGTCAAAGATGTTCATAAACTAAGCGTTTATTTCTATGATGAAGATCAAGGTGCTTGGACGCCAATCGCCGGCACTCTTAATTCGGATGGCACCATGACGGCTTCACTTGCCCATTTCTCCAAATATGCCGTTCTTGAGAAGCAAAACGATACGATCCTTAAGGACATTAAGGACCATTGGGCACAAAAAGAAATTGAAAACTTGGCTGGCAAAGGGATCATCGATGGCATCGATCAAGACTCCTTCCAACCTGATACTACATTAACAAGAGCACAATTCGTCACCATTATCGCTAAAGCGTTAAAATTACAAGAAGGTAGCAAAACAGACATATTCCAAGATGTATCCGCGGATGCTTGGTATCGGAATTCCGTCTATGCCGCCTATTCTGCGGGTATTATCAGCGGTATGAGCGAGCAAACCTTTGTTCCCGATGCGCCTATCACCCGAGAGCAAATGGCCCTAACTATGGTCAATGCTTATTTACATGCAACAGGTAAAAAGCTTGAAGATATCGTCACCACACAAGAGGTCAAATATGCCGACGAAGGCACGATTAGTACATGGGCTAGATCCTACGTCCGAATCGCTTCTGCCTTAGGTCTACTCAGCGGAACAACAGGGGGGCAATTCGCTCCTACGGATAACGCTTCTAGAGCCCAGGCAGCGGTTGTGATTTACCGACTGTTGGACAAAGTACAATAAGGGCTGCGCTCTAAGCCCACTACAAAAAACCATGGAAAGCGGCCATTTGGCCGTCTTCCATGGTTTTTTTGCAACGCGTTTTTCGTCACACAAGATTGGATCCCTATTGCCTCCCCCGTATCCTAACGGACAAGGGAGACGTTATTCCACGCTATATGCTCCTTTTTCAGATGTTACGGACAGCAGCGACGTTATCCCGCCATTTCGCTAGTCCAACAAGCTCCTTTTCACCAAATAGCGTCACACATGTCCGTTATCACCATGACTGCCAGTGTATATATGAAATAGCGGGATCCATGTCCGTTACTGACTTGCCTCTGACAACACCGCGACGTCAAAAAGACCATCCCGAACAATTTCACTTGTTCTGGACGGTCTTTGTATATCCTACTCCGCGTCGCTACCTGCCGAAGCCGCTTCTCTCATAGCTGACAGCGCTTCGTCCAAGGAATCGCCGCTTCCGCCACTTCCTTGCACTACGCCTGCCATCTCGGCACTGTATGCCCACCAGCGCACACGTACATTGCCTTGCTCACCGGATTGCTGCACTTTCACGCCAATACGGAATGTGCCCTTCTGCGGGTACGCGATCGTTCCGATCTTCACTTCAGGTGCATCAGGCTCAAACTCACTACCTTTGAACACTTCCGAAGCCCCGCCATATACGCGGTCTCCGCTAGAAAGAATATCCGAGAACGCATCGCCGCTTCGCTCTTCTAAGCTTGTGATGATTAACACATTTCCCTCGCCGAGTCCGTGTACAATTTCACCTGAATAGAAACTCTTCATCGCACGCCCGAATGGCGAAACAGCAATTTTCGTGAAGGGCTCAATTGGAATGTCGACATATCCGCTTACAATGCCGGCAATCCCGCTGCCACCGCCAGCTGGAATTCCCAAATCGAAAGACAACTCACTGATCAGAGGATTGTATTTCACATTTAACTCTGGCATTTGCCCTGGAGCCAAGGTTTTCACTTTGGACTTTGTTACGAATTGACCGGATGTTTCTTCCCTGTACTGACTAGCTTGACCGAGTCTGTACATCACGGACGTATTGTAGACGTATTCACCGAACGGTACTTGCTCAACACTTTCTATCACATAAGTCGGTCCGACTTGGATCAAACATATCTTGGCCAAATAAATGCACGGCTCCGATGGGGCTTCCAAGGATGCTTCCAAGGATTGCTTCACGAAATCCGACATTAACCGCTCTTTCACCGCTTCAGTCACGATACTAATCTCGCCAATGGATTGTACTTGCAGCTCCAGCTGTCGATCATCCAGCTTCAAAGCCCCTGTTCCTGCTTTCACACCGACTGTAGCTTTCACGGCAGCCGTACTATCGGCACGAAGCAGCACCTTCATTTCATATTCGCTCTCTTGCGCATCTTGCGGCTCTTGGAACACAATAGTCGTCCCGTTGATCGCCTCTACGCGATGAGCATCAAGCTCATATTGGAAAGACAATCTGCCAGCTTTCAACGTCTTCTCAAAGCGGAGCGTCATCTCGAACAGTTGCCCCGGATTCACATAGCGCGGTGTCGTTTGCAGGACGCGTACCTGCTTATCCTGATACAGGACAATCGTCTGATCTGACAACGTAGCCAGCGGCAAGGAAGCTGGGTCTGGTGCATCCTCACGGATAAACAGACGATAGCTTTCCAAGACACGATTATAATCATTAATTTCGTCCGAACGGACGGAAGAGTTCGCTACGGCGTGAACGGGTTCTTTTTCCTTTTCATCATAGGCAATACAGAGGTAAACGTTCTTAGCGTACTGATTGTTCGAAAAACCATCCATCATCGACAACTTCATCGTCATCGGAGACGGCACAACAATTTCACGTCCTAAGGCATCAATTGCGGCACCCATTTCGACCGAAACGGACTTCTCATCCACAGCCACAACCTGCAAGCCAGTTACAACACCAGAACCGTGTAGAAGTCGATTCATCATGCGGCGTTTATCATTAAAATACTTTTGCTCGGACTCGAAATCTCTGACCGTCAGCAGCTTCCCATAGAAATACCGATTGCGTTCAAACGGGTAATAACGTGATTTTTTCATAACGATCCCCTCACCTTCTCTGACTCAATTTATTCGATTTCGGAATCTAGTCCCAAGCGCGTATGTATATCCATTCGTTTATCACGATCCACATCAATCAGCACGGTGTTGTAAGGCATCGACGAGCGCTGATCGAGGGTTAATAAAGTAGGCTCAGACAAGTACGTATTAATACCTAGGTAGGTATGCATATCGGCATACATCCAAGGCTGCAGCACAATCAATTTACCCTCGGTATAAGCAGGTTTTTGATCTTCAATAATGTGCTCAATCACTAAGCGCTGTTCATCTGTACGCACACTTTCTGGCCTCAGTAGTACACAGAAGGTGTACGGATTATCGCCATACAACTGGGTGAAAAGCTGACGCAGCTCTGACGTTTCTTGCATTTGCTTAAATTGAAAATATTCCAATATGAATGGCTCAGCGCCCGTGTAAATGTGGAGCATATTCATCAAGCCCTCGCGCGTACCCCGCAGCTTGTATAGCTCAGGTGCCCGCTTGATCAGCTCTCTCAGTTTCTTCTCACCCCAGGCCTCGTGCTCCGTAATGGCTAGCCAACCGCCCAACCATTCCAAGTACGGCCCTGACACCGCATCTGGATCAAAATGACCCGAAATCCGATCGATCGTATCCTCCATATCGTCAAAAAACGTACTGAACATCGCTAGGAATCGCTCCAAGAAAGGGCTATGTTCCTCATCCTGCTGATACATTGGCGGCAAATACGCGATCAGTGAGGTGCGTGGGTAGTACACCCTCAACTTACGAATAAACGGAGATTTCTGCTCACTGCCGACCAGCTCCATTTTGAACCAGAGATATCGACCCTTCGCATTCATAAGCAGCGCATCCTTCGGATTCAGAATCGGCTCTGACCATAGGTCGCGCGTCGCTCTTAGCTTTTCTTTGACCGAGATATCCGGATCCGTGAAATAGCTAGTGAGATTTACGTAATCCCCATCGACCATTCCTTCACTTTCATCCGAGGCATAATACGAAAATCGAACCTGCGTCTCCTCTGGGATATCTGCTTCCAGCCGTATTTTGTGCCATGTCGTCTCGGTCTCCGTTGTATCGAGATCCGCAGAGAAGTATACGGCCTCCGGCAATTGCGTATCCTCCAGCAGCATCGTTCGAGCTCGAAGGTCCAGCAAGCTAATCTGACCGCTCATTCGATCAAACACATACAGGCGATTGCGCCCATCCCGTACTAATTTATCCGTTCGTCCTCGAAAGCCCGTCACCTTATCCAAGGGAGTGCCATTGCCGCGATATCTTAAAATAAACCGCTCCGTCACACCCTCTTGCTGCGCGTAACCGCTATCCCCTATATAGAGATTATGATTCGTATCAATGGAAATGCCGGCAAATCGCCCCTCCTGCTCCAATTGGAAATGGAACGGCTCTCGCCCATCTTCATGGAACACCGTCACCGACCGAAGCTGGTTATCCAGCAGGGCAATCGTGCCATCTGCCGCCGCAGTAAAATAGCGATCCTGCAGCTTCGAAATCGGAATCGCCTCTGGCATACAATGTACGTCATGCTCATACACACGCATCACCTCACCAGCCGAGTTCCACTGTATAATGCCAATCCGACCGTCCTTCGGCACTTCGGGACTTCCATTCATACCAACCGCAATATCCAAAGGAACCGCCATAAATAGCGTATTCGCGGTTTGAAGCTTTGTATTCAAGGAAAGCGGATATAAACTCAAACCTTCCCAGTCTTGAACCGCCCACATGGTCTGACCATTGGAGATGGAGTAGACAGCAAGTCTTCTCTCTGTGCCCTCATCGCTATCAGCGATCACAAGCAGATCCGACATTGATGCGAGCATTGCTTGTGAGCTGAATAATTCGTGACCATGGCGAAACAGTAACTCCCTGTGTCGACTTTCATCATCGTAAATCCACACATTCGCTGACTCATCTAGCAAAATTAGCTTCCGCCCAGGCCCTACCGTCATGTCGCGAATAGGAGGAATCCCTTCCAGCTCGTCCGTGCGAACGATGCGATGAATGCTGTACTTCTCCGACTGCTGAATCGAAAAGCCCTGCTCCAGCATATGAACATTCGCATCAAAGCCCTCTTCCCAATCCATTCTCTTGTTTAGCGAAAAAAACGTTTGTCCATCCTGCATCGTTCGTCACCTCTTTTCTATGGTTTGCTTACCGCCAGCCTCACCGGTACCTACAAATCCGTCTGACTGATCGTTTCGATCTCATGATTACCGGAGTAGACTAACGCATATGGCGGGATATGAATATCCCCTGCGCCATCCTTGTGGAAGCCCGTTCCCTCGGCATCGAGCCAAATGTCCTGCACATAAACGACACCTTTGATGCGGGAAATGACGCCGTAAATATCTCCCTTATACACGGTTCGCCCAAAACGCCAGCCCTCCGCGCCCTGCCCATGATCCATCGGCTGAAGCAGATTTTTGAGCTCGAGCGCGATGCGTCGTTGCTCGTTCTTATACTTCGGCTCCATCACCACCACGGCGTGGACGGTGATCTTAATATACTCCGCTGGAATGACATGCAGCTCCGTTGTCAGAAGCCGATGACGATCCAGATGCATCTTGATCGTCTGCAAGAAGCCCTTGCCAGCCTTCGGCTTATCGCTCTCGCTGTAAGGCACGACCACCACGGTCATCTGCGCCGGCGCCGATACCCGCGGGAAATCCCGCATCCCCGGCTTATACAGCGGGATCGCCTTCACCCGCGCGACGCGGAGACCCGGCGCCGCCTTCGCGAGCGCCTCGTAGTCCTCGGCGGTCACCGCGCGCGTTGGCGCAGCCAGCTCGCGCTGCACGCGCAGCTTCGCTTGCGCGAGCGTCTCCGCCTCCAGGCCGCCACGCGCCGGGAACGGATTCGTCACGTTCACGCCAGGCGAAGCCGTGAACCCCGTCACGAGGCCATCCTTCACGTTGCCTCGTACGCCGCCCCCTGCCTGCAAGGATAGGAACCGAATGTTCGGTTCCCCGGACTTGCGCGGCACTAACCCCGCTTCGTTATTCCCGAAGCGGATCGTGCCTGAAGCGGCGTCGTAGACGTAGTGGCGGTCCGTTGACTTCGAGTTATCGAAGTCATCTACGGTCGCCCAGTCGTCCCAGACAAAGCTATCTTCGCCCCGCGGACGGTAGCCGACCTGCAGCAGCATGCTGCTAGGTTTATATACGCGACCGCGGCTGATCTCAAAGGTCTGCCCAGGCAGACCTTTGCTGCCTCCCACATACCGGCTGTAGTCAAACTCAGCCGTGTAAGCAACAAGCCGTACCCGCTGCGCACCCTGCGGCGGGATACTGCCATGCACCCCGTCGCCGAAGCGAAGACGGGTCGTCCGAAGGGCCGAATCCTGCTGCAGCTCGCAGCAGAGATCATTTGGCCCGCAAGTACTTAAGTCAGCGACTGTGTGCCAGTCGCGCCAACGGCCCTGCTCATCCAGCACCTGAACGGTGTGCAGGCCGTTATAAGCGAGATACGAGCTTAGTTCGAAGCTTTGCTCTGGCTCGCCAGAGCTGCTAAAAGCCGTCACCTCGCTAAAGGTTTCCTGCTCCACTGCCTTAACCGCATTGAGCGTGATCTTCTCAATTTTGGGAGCCAGCTCGTAGCCGTCCTCCTCCAGTGTACAGCAGAGCCAATAGCGGCCACGATCATCGGCTGGATACAAGGACATCGGCTTCATTTCCGAAGTAATGAAAAACTTAAACTCCCCACTTTGCGATAGATCAACCGTGGTATCGCTCTTGGCCTCAATCGGCAGCCAACTCTCTGACTGTCCATCTCCGCCTGCACCTGCGAAGGACCAAGCTACTTTGGCTGATGAAATCATCGGTGCCAACTTTTCTGCATGATGACTTACGGTCACAGGGTAGCGGTCAAACAAATTAAAATAGATTGAAATCTCCGTGTCCAATGGCAATGCCTGATCAAAACCAAGATACAGATGGGCTCCCTTGCGGGCATCCGCACCAAAAGCATAGAAAGCAATTTTGGCCTGATTGTTCGACGTATAATCGGCAGCAGCCGTTTCCGTACGTACGAGCACCTTCTCCAGTGCAGCTGGAACTAACTGTACCGTACTCTGCGTCTCAAAACGCAAATCCATCGCAGACAGCGGCGTTCCTTTAGGGAGCACAAGCTGCTGCGTGGCGCCAGTAAACGTCACATCGCAAACTGCGGACACAGCATCGCGAGGACGAATCCCCAACAGTTTTAGAAACTTACGTTCACTGCGCTCCGTCACCCGATTTAAGTAATACTGCTGCATCTCAGTCATCCATGACATTAACTCTAGCAGCGTAATCCCAGGATCATGCTCATTCTCATCTGTCCATTCTGGAAATAGCTTCGGAATCGACTTCCGCGCCTCCATCACCATTTGTTCGAACATCCGGTCATCTAAATTAGGAATTGGCAGCACTTGTGCTCACCTCCTTAAAGTTTTTATATAAAAACTTGCTTCACAAGTATTACAGTACTTTTACAACCACTTTGTGCTTTCCGCTCACAATAATGCTATGCGGCAATGAAGGCAGACGATTCACATCCAACTCCACTCGCTCACCGTCTTCAATTTTGAATACGGTCATGTACAGCTTTTCAACATGACTGATTGTCCGAATCGATTTTAACAGCGCATAAAAGACGGAAGGATGAATCTGTGCACCAATGGCCCAACCTTTATTATCAAAATTGCCCGTTAACGGGTCAAGGAACCGATTTAATTTCTCAATCGCTTGAATTTCCGTGAGAACGACCGTATCCATTCCCTCAACAGCGACAATAGCTGAAACCGATATTTCCATATACACCGGCTCAATGACCTGCAAGCGTTCCGGGAAAGCAACCAGACTTGAGGCACGCCCCAGAATGAATCGTTCTACCTGTTTTTTCAGCTCAGGAAACGTTGAACTGCCTTGTTGACCTTCTTTGGGCAAAATAACAAGCGTCATCGCTCCGATTTCTTTCTGCATATACGCATTCCGATTCGGAATACACGTGACCTTCGCAATGTTCGGATAGGCTTCTCTAGCCAGCCACTCGTAGTCTTTGGACGAAACAGCTCGGTTACGATGCT
The DNA here is from genome assembly GCF_927798215.1 of Paenibacillus allorhizoplanae. Classification (NCBI taxonomy): domain Bacteria; kingdom Bacillati; phylum Bacillota; class Bacilli; order Caryophanales; family Paenibacillaceae; genus Paenibacillus; species Paenibacillus allorhizoplanae. Next base: position 136,969 of record NZ_CAKMMW010000012.1, on the reverse strand, counting down.
TCAACATCTCCGGCCCTCGTACTAGCGCAGACTCCAGTTTCTCGGCTTGACAGCCGCCCGACGCAGGCTCAGGGTTATACACCTCACCCACAAAAGCAATCGAATCCTGCATCTGATTGATCTGACGAGCAGGTACATTGCCGATTTGGCCCATTGTCACCTGGTAAGTGACCTTCAATTGCTCTAGTCCGCCCTTCGGCGGGTGCATCCCATGAACACCATCCCCTACACGTATGCGTCCAAAGGTGTGGTCAATCACATAATGCCGATCTCGGTTACTCGACAGCGTCAAATCGCGAACTGAGGTCCAACGAACCCATACCTGTAGAATATTGCCCTCTGAATCGCGACGAATGTCCATAAGTGGCGTTCCAGATAACTCGTACTCGGAGATATCCTCTTCCGTAATGAACTCAGTCTCATCCACCCATACTTCCTCAGATACGATTCCTTGTCTGCTCAGTTGATATTCCATTTCTTCCAGTCCTTTGACCTCAGGTACTTCACCTGTAATCGTCTCCTGCTGGAGGACATGAACCGTATTCATATACACGCCCTGAATCGTCGGAATATGTACACGCCCCGTCACATCATCATAGATATCATCCCGATTCGTAGCCCGAATCCAGTAACCCTCTTGACCGAATAGGGAGACGCCTGCAAAATCAGATGGACCCACGAACTGCACGGTTCCGCTTTGCGTCAAGCCTTTCGTTTCATCGATAACCTTGAGTGTCACCCACTCCGGTGGAGTTCCTGGGAGCAAGCCTGCCCGCAAATACTCCCACTCTAGCATAGGGACGTCATGCTCCGAGAATCGTTGTTGTTTAATCGAGACGAATATCGAAATAGGACCTCTCACAGGCGGTGTATCAAAAGAGAAACATAGCGCTGGATGGCTGCCTTCCAAAGGCTGGAAGGGTTCAAATCCGCCTGCCAACTGACGGCTATGCTTAGTTCGTTCCTCGAAAACCGTGTTATTGAAGGACAAACAGCGTTCCGCTTGATAAAGACGATCCTCGTATTTGTACGTCAGCGCTACTTCGTCTATCCAAGGTGATAAATATAAAGCCTGTGCAATATAAGCATTTTCGATATGTAAGATACGTGCTCGGATCCAGCGGTTCTCATTCCCGTTCACATAAGTAGCTTGAAGATCAGGCGGACAGCGGAACTCAATCTCCTTGCGAACCTTTTGCTGCACGGGGTAGTAGAAGAGCTTTTCCGCCTCCTTGCCTACATCAAGCCGCACCCACGTCGTACCATTCCAGTACTCCCAAGCCACTTGAAGAACCGTCACATGCACAACAGGTGCTTTATCAAACTTGTTCTTCTTCATGACCATTTTCCAGTCAACTTGATCCGCGTTTTCCGCTCCAAAACGATTCTCAATCGCCTGCAGCCCGAAGCTCAGCTTAATATCACCATTGGTTTTCGTAAACACTTCCTGACTGCCAATATAAAAGGAGCCATACAGGGCGAATTGATCACCAAATGGATAGAACCCCGAAGGATCCGCATCAATATCATTGTAAAACATCTGATCAGGTTGAATACCGCCCGTTTCAAGTGTATCTACATAGTCTGTTTTGAAAGAGATATGATCCATAGAAAGCCTGCTGTCAGCGAGCGTCGTACTCCCAGATTGGAGTGGCTTTAATCGACACTGAATCCAGCGACCGCTTTGGCCATTCACTTCTTTGAGAGCAAGCTCTTCTCGGACACTTTTGAGCAAAATAACCCGATTACCCGTCGCCTCAACGGCATCAAATGCTTTCCAACCATCTACTGTTGCATACAGCCATTCCGTAAGCTCTGGATCTGCCAGTTGGCTGGACATGCCGAACTCCTCAAAGCGTTTCGTAGAGTTCCGGAATTCAATCTCAATCCGTGCCGGGTTGGTTACCGTGAAAAGGGAACTGTGCTCTAAGTACAAGGCATGCTCCTGCAAATTATCCCCGTCCTGAAGACGAAACAGCTTCTTCGGGAACGCATACCCGTGACGACTAGCAAGTAAGAAGTCATCCGTGATCCTGACAATGATATCCTGTTTACGACTCGTCACATAAATGCTCGAGAGCACGGCCGGCGTCAGCAAGGCACTGCGTGCCGTTTCATATAGAATCGTATCAGCCTCTATAGCAGCGGCAATTTGTGTACCCGCTGAAATAAACACAGATTCTTTCGTTCCTTCATTTAATGCAAATGTCAGGTAACTGCTAGCCGGTCTTGCTGGAAGCAGCGTGACATCGAACATATTTAGAAACGAGATTAGGTTCTTCGTCGGCACTCGATTCAATCGTTTAATATTGTCGTGAAACATATCCGCGAACATCAGGAATAAGGCTGAACCCGGATCCGGATTCTCAGGCGTAAATCGCCACTCCGGTGTATAATATGGCGCCATTTCCTTCATTTGGGCAATCAGATCAGGTATGTCTCTGGGATCAATTTTGGGAGGTTGCACAGCTCCACCTCCTCTCTGCACGTATCGTCATCGCTTCCGCATCCTCTTTCTATTTCGAACCTTCAAATAAATAAAACGGATAGACTTGGTTAAACAAGTTGTTCGTTGTACGTACCTGATAGGCAATATGAATCATCACTTTAGCGGGGTCATCCGCTTCTGGAATGGCTTTCACTTCAACCTCGTGAACCCTCGGTTCCCAGTTGCGAATGGCTTCTTCAATATTCGTTTGCAGCAAATGAAGCGTCGTATCGTCGGTTAAACCGAAAATAAATTCCTGAACGCCGCATCCAAAAGAAGGACGCATGACGCGTTCACCTTGCGTGGTGCCCAAAATGACGCGAATCGCTTCAGCGATGTCTTCCTCATACTCGGACATTCGGATTCTTCCTGTTGCAGGGTCTACTTGAATAGGGAATTTCCATCCTCGTCCCAAAAATGCTTCCGACATCTCGCCACGCCCTCTCGCTAATTGATTTTGACGCTAGTTAATTTTCACCATACTACCTTTGATGTTAATGATCCCATCTGACTTCAGATCTAGCGTTGCCCCTGCCTTCAGCGCCATGGTAGCAGATGCTTCTATGTTAATTTGCGTAGATTTAATTTTGATTTCCTTCGTGCTTTCAATGCCGACCTCGCCCTTGGCGTTCAAGGTGATCTTCGAGGTTTGGCTGACGACTGAAATTTCATTCGCCGATCCGCCTTTGATCAAAATCTTATTGTTCCCACTGGAGTCCGCAATCGAAATGCTCTGATCTTTGTCCTTGAGTTCAATAATCTGGCCTTTTTTGGTCTTCAATGTGATACTTTCGTCACCGCTCTTATCATTGAAAGACAGTTCATGACCTGATTTTGTTTTGATCATACGCAAATCATTCTTCTCTGCGGGTGTTGGCGGCATATTTTTCGGATTCCACAGCATACCAATCACGAAAGGCATCCGCAGCTCGCCTAAATGGAAGGCAACTAATACTTCATCCCCAACCTCCGGGATAAAAAGACTGCCCATTTCCTTACCGCCCATTAACGTCGCAATACGAACCCAGTCTGTCTCCGTTTCGGTTTCTTGCATCGGCAGCTTAAGCTTCACGCGTCCCATTTTATCAGGATCGGTGTTATTCGTGACCACAGCAACCATAACACCGCCAATCTTCTGACTGGCAAAATCGGATATGCCACCAATGGTAATATCGGGAGTTTTGAACATTAGACCGCATTCCCTCCCAACTGAAACCGAGTTGTATAACCTTCATCATCAAAAATATGAGTTGCTCCCGTAATATAATACGGCTGGTCGAACGTCTTGCCAACGCCACTGAGCTTGATGTAGCGCCCCGCGCGAATCTCTGGAATCCCAATGCATTCCCCGCTGCCGCTAACCAGCTTCATGGCTCGGCGATTTAATATCGCATCTGCGTAGCTTTTTGCTTCCTCCACAGAAGTTACATTCGTATACATATGCTCGATGAAATCACCTTTTGAGCCTAAAATATCCTTGCCAGTCTTGCTATTAGAACCGAGCTTCGTCACGCTGGCTGACTTGCCTTCGATGACTTTTAACTCTTTATTATCCCAAGCTCGTACGGTTACGCCCGTAATTTGCTCAGCCAAATTGTGATCTATCATTAAGCTGCGGAGAGTCTTTCCCATTTCCAACGTCATCACGGCTGTCATCGCCGTTAATGGCTTACGGAAATACAAATTCTTCCCCACAACGAAGAAATCATAGTTAACTAAATTCGCTAAATTTTGAATGAAGTGATAGTCATTGATCTGACTCTGTGAAAGTGCCGGAAATACCGTTGTCGTTGCATCCACGTTTGTTTTGAAGCCATATGTTTTGGCGATTTCTTCAACAACCTCACTGTATTTCTTCTTATTCCAAGATCGGGACTTCGTCCCTTTCATCATAAGATAAGAAATATCCATCCCACGCACAACGAGACCTGGGGCGCCGTCTTCTGGAAAATCCACAACGACAGATGTGATTTGTCCCGTAAAAACAGGTGTAAATTTGTCTACATAACCTAAACCGATATCAATGGCTTTACCTAACGTGAAGGTAGATAGCCATTGAAAATCATTCTTCGTAACATCGTACGCATTTGCTACTCGAAAAGAAAAAGAGTCCGCCGTGCCATCAATCGTTGTCTCCACACGTAGATTATCCAGTGCGATATCATCCGACAATTTCGTGCCATCCACTTTAATATCGTAATAAGGGGCGTAAAAATCACCATATTTTTTGGCCAGGTCGTCAAAGGTAAAAGAACTCGTTTCCAAATCTAAGGCCATCGGCTTAATCCAACCGCGGAACTGAAATGCGGCGTCCCGTGGCTACTTTCATTGGATTATCGATCCCATTCGCTTTGGCGATTTCTCGCCACATCGTAGGATCCTCGTACTCATTGGCAGCTATCGTCCATAGTTGATCACCTTGATTCAACATCTTTAATTTCGTCCGATCTGCCGAATGACGCGGAATTTGCTTGAGTTGATCTTTCTTGCTCAGTGTGGATTTAAACGTCACTTTCAGCTTAGCGCGAACAGGAACCCCTGTATCCAGGAACATTGTAAAATGCTGATTTACACCGACGACGACTCCCTTAAAATCCAGTGAACCCCATACGAATCTGCATAGCGGCGGTGCATGGATCTCCTTCTCCACATCGAGGAGACCTGAAATCTTCGTCGTCAACTGACGAACGTCCGTCCCCTTCTCGTAAGTGTCGAAAAAGAAATCCATGGTGAGTGTCGTCGTACCCCCGCTCACGAACTGAGCAATTGGCATGGACAGACCCGGCACTGTTTTCCAGTCGTAGTTATTGCTCGTGTCAATCGTATACTCACCTGGGTTAAACATGACTTGTACATTTTCTGTTTTACTGCCTTTGTGTACAATAATCATTGCTTTCTTAAGTGCCATAGGAATCCGTCCTTTCTGCCGTATTGAATTCATCTTAGGTTGAATGCTTGTCAGTGAAGTTAGTCGGTTTCATCGATTAACTCCACTACAATTGCCACTGGCGCGCTCGAGTTAGTCGGTTTCATCGACTAACTTCACTACAATTGCCACTGGCGCGCTTGAGTTAGTCGGTTTTATCGACTAACTTCACTACAATTGCCACTGGCGCGCTTGAGTTAGTCAGTTTTATCGACTAACTCCACTACAATTGCCACTGGCGCGCTCGAGTTAGTCGGTTTCATCGACTAATTCCACTACAATTGCCACTGGCGCGCTCGAGTTAGTCGGTTTTATCGACTAACTCCACTACAATTGCCACTGGCGCGCTCGAGTTAGTCGGTTTCATCGACTAACTTCACTACTATTGCCACTGGCGCGCTTGAGTTAGTCGGTTTTATCGACTAACTTATAGTCGATTTACTATGTGATACTTATAAATTCTTCTATTTAAATTAAAAGCTTATATTCCTCGGCGTTGCCGTTCGAATTTCATTTTTTTCTCGATTTCGCGGTATACTTTGTCCGCGATTTTGGAGATATCCAGCTGTGGAAGCTGTTTAATCAGCTCTTTCAGCTGTTCTTCACTTAGCTCTGGCGGCGTCTGATCGACCGGCGGTGTTGGTGTTGGTTCTGAGTCTGCGCTCGTTTTGGTTCGTAGCCAGTCCATGTCGAGCGGAGCGTTCGCCAGTTGACTCGTTGGGGCTTGTTTATGCTCCAGCATGCTGAGCGGTGAAGCAAGGTGATCTTGACTTGCTGATTGCATCGGCATGTTTACCATTGGCGTGCCCTGGTGGCTCGCGCCGATGGACGGCTGCTGGTTGCGGGACTGCATCGACATGCTCATCGCTGGCGTGCCCTGGTTGAGGTCGGCTTGCATGCCGCCGACGGGTCTGGCAAGCCGCTGCACCTGCGTGGGCAGCGGCTTGGTTAATGCAGCAGCAGCCCAGCCTTGGCTGCTGCTGTTCGTGATGCTGGCGCCGCTTCGCGCGCCAGCTGTTGCTGCTGCGGCTCCGCCAGAGGCAGCCGCCTGTATGAGACTGCCCGTCCCGCGGGCGGGCAGTCGGTGTTCCGCTGCGGGAGGCGAAGCCGCAGCCATTGCCGCAGGAGCAGCGCGAAGCGCTCCTGCGCTGCTCGCCAGCAGCGGCATGACACGCGGTGTCATGCTCGTGCTCTGGCGAGCTCTTGGCGCGCGTGCAGCGCGCGCGACCGAGACCGTCTCTGCGGCCCGCGAAGCGGCCGCAGGCTCTAGCCCTTGTGCGCGCTCTTCCACCTGCGCGCTCACCATAGCTCTGATGGTTTGCTCCGCCGAATCCACTTGCAAGCGTTCCGCTTCCAAGCGATTCTCCGAACCATGTGCTTCCCGCATAGGCGCGCGCTCACTGCCATCGACGACTACGCGTCTCTGAAGATGTTCGGCTTGCGCCCCAGTCCAGTTCACTGCTCCACGCTTTGGTGATGCTTCACCATCAGCCCCCTGCAATATTCCTTGCCTGATATCCTGGGCAGATGCTTTATTGATTAATTGCCTAATTCTCGTCTCGCTCGCCCGTTGAATCAGATTGCCAGTACCCATACCTGCTGTACCTTGTATCCGGTTCGAACTTTCCATCATATTCTGACTAAGCATCTGACGGTTTGTAAGATCAAAAGAATGATTAGCCGGAGATGAACCTGTTGTTCTTCCTGAAGCGCTTTGCACGGAAATTGTCGCTGAATCAACTGTTCTGACCACCCGTCTTGCAGTCTCACGTTGTCCTCCATGCTGCCTAATTTCGTTCTCAGTTGATCTTGGCACGAGATTTCTACGTACTAATTCACCCGATGCACTATGTGATTGCGCGTTATCAGCTTGATTGGCTCTTCTTACCTGAATACCATTCATACTCGCTAGTGAACGCTGAACGAGCTTTCCTACTACTGTGTTGCTTATACTTCTAGCTTGCAGAAGAAGATGTTCAATTCCATTGTTCGGTTTCAATTGCCTGCTATTCTCAACAAAAGACGGCTGTTGTACAAGCTCCCCACGCACAACCTCTCTTGCCGGATGGTTGAGTTGTGTGTCCACCTCTCCATCCATTCGGCTCAATTGGATCTGTGTAGCAGTATCGGAATTCTGTTGTTCGATATGTGTATCTATCATTCTGCTAGTTGAATTTCGATTCTGACTAACCGAAGAAGCCCGTGCTCCAACCTCCCCTGTTACAGGGTCACTAATTGGTTCAACGTTTTCAACACTATTCGGCTGTCTCTCGTCCCTCCGATCAGCATCAGCTAACCGCTGTACGTTATCTTGCTCCGCAATACTAGTCATTTCTAATGACTGCGCATCTTCTGATCCGCTTGCTCGTCTTGTTACCGTACCATTCTCGACTCGCCCGGCTCGAAGTGTAAGCTGACCTCTCACCCATGGACCAGTTGAACTTGAAATCGCAGCATCACCCTCGCTGCTTGTTGAAGATGATTGGTTGCGAGAGCTACGGGTTTGTTTTCGAGATATAAACTGTCCTAAGTCGATTCTACGCTGAATACTAGCTTGCTGCTCTTTCACCTGATTAACACGAGAAGGGCTTCCAGCTCGCCTAACTATATCAAGAGGCGTATGACTAGCTGGCTGAACGATCCCAACAACCGTTGTTTCATTTGTTGGTTTGCCAGTAGCCTGTTCACTGACACTTGATTTGATTTCTGTTGCTCTCACAGCGCTGTGAGGCCTATTCTCCCTCGACGTTGCTGTTGAAAACAGACTGCCACCGTCTTGCACCAAACTAGCTGGTTGGCGTAAGCTGCGTTGAAGCAACTGCGGGCCGTTCATGGCAGCTTTGCTTGAATTCACGAAGTTCATGCTGCTTTGTGCTACCTTTGCTGCGATTTCTGCGGCTAAGGTTTGTCTGATTGTCAGCCCTTGTGGACCCGATCCTGCATGGCCCTCTTGCAAACCAGACTGTTGTGGATCTGCCATCCTGTTGTTGCTTAATCCGGCTTGGCGTAAAGTAGTGCGCAATAGACGAACAACTTCTCTATTTTCTGTGCTTCTCTGTTGTATTGGTGTAGAAACCAACGATCCTATGGATCGAACGCTCGCTTCTGCCATTTTAGCTGCAATCTCAGCGGTTAACTTCCCAGTAGGACGTTTCTCTCTTACCACTATCCTATTGCTTTGAATCTGGTCTTCTTGCTTTATTTGTTGTTGTCTTATCTGAACTTCTTGCTGTCCTAGCGTAGTAGCAGAACGAAGGAATTCATCCCCATTCCAGCTGGACTCCACAGGAATTGCTCTTTGCGGTTTACTTTCTGATAAGTCCGACTCTCGTTGGATAGGTAGGCTTTGACTGTCTACGCTTTGATTCTCCTGCTGACGGTGCAGTCGATTACTTCCACGCAGTTCCTCTCCGTTGGAAGTTCGACTAATTCTCCTAGAAACTATGGCGGATTCTCTTAAGCCCTGATCTCTAAGCTTACTTGTTGATCTAGCCAACACATCTGCACCTAAATCAGGCTTTATTACGTTTATTGATGATTGGGTAGAAGCTCTGTTCCTTAAAACTTGCATACCATCTTTGTTTACACTATTTGTACTCCTAATGAAAGAATCGTTATTAGAAGAGGGTTGTCTTTGTATGGTAACGAGCTGCTGCAACCAGCTCTCGTTGCTTTGAATTTTCTGAGCTTTTGGACGTCTATTATCCATACGCGCAGGCTTCCTGTACACCTGACTCGGATACGCAGTCACAACCTCAACGTGTTTGGATGCTACTCTTTCTTGCTCTGGCATTCCCACAGTCTCAGAATCGGATGTCGTCTTCTCCATGGATGGCACATCCGTAGAAGCAGGCGAGATCTCTGAGGATCCAACAATTGTTTCTTTACTTGTCTGTTGTAGGCTGCTATTTTTGCGTGGTCGTCCTCTTTTTCGCTTAACAGGCTGCTCAATCGTTTGCAAAACCACGGATTCTGCAATGTCCACATCCTGCTTTTGTTGCGCTTGCTTTGCTTGGTGAACTGTCTCTACTTGAGCTACCTGCTGTTGTTGAAGGCGTGGCTCTTCTTGCCTTAGACTCACTTGAGGTTCACGTTGTAAGTCAGTTACATGGTTGTTTTGCGTTACTTGTAGCTCCGGCAATTCTTGCGGATTCTCTCTAACTTGTCGCTGATGGAAAACTTGACCTTCTCGCTCATGCACCAGATTAGTAGACTGCTCGTTCTCTTGTGAAATCTGCAACTGAGCTTGCGTAAACTGTTGATGAGCTTCCTGCTGCACTTGTGGTTCTACTCTTTGTCTCCGTTGTAACGCTTCTTGTCGCTCTTGCAACTCTTCTTGTTGTGTCCGTTGTTGGGCTCTTTGCTGCTCTAGTAATTCTTCTCGTTGTGCCCGTTGTTGCACTTCTTGCTGCTCTTGTTGAATACGCAGTTGTTCGATCACTGGAGACTGACTTGAGGCCGCTTCTTGTGGCCTTATTTCATCACGCTCTTGTTGTAATCTCTGGACTACTTCTGTTAATATTCCTTGCTCTTGCAACACTTGTGAAGATGGCTGTAGCTGAGCGGCTTCCTGTTGATCACCTGTCTTACGCCAAATCTTCGTCGTGCTCGTATCCATTTCCCTATTTCTAGAACGACTAGAACTAGATGAACCTGCAGAAGCATGCATAGATCTAGGTAAACGTGATGTTAAGCTTGCAGCATTAATCGCCATTGGTTGTAGACTGGAAGAAAGAAACCCTTTCGCAATGGACGATTCGCTTTTTCTTGTGCGTGTAGAGCCTTCCGCCTGATCTTGTTCAGCGGGTTGTAGTTTGCTCGCTTGAACATCCTGCCCTTCAGCATGTTTACTTAGTAAACTACGAATAAAGCGAACTGTACTTGGCGATGACTCTTCCGAAAAAGGACCTTCACCCAGCTTTAACGACTTTCTAAATCCGATGGTTTGGGAATCTGTAGGGCTCGATTGGGATTCCTCAGAATCACTCCTATTGTGCGAACCTTGCTGAATCAATCCGCGGTGACTTCTTGGCGCTTGCGTTACCTCTTGCAAGATCAGCTTAGCTACATTGAGAAAAGAAGGATTCGACTTCAGCATATTTTGCCCAGATAAACGGGTACCAGCAGCTTCATCGTCATTTCGGCCCAAACTTAACTTCCCAGATTGGAACTGCTCAAGCCAAACGGAAGTACTTCGAATGGCTTCCACATGCTGAGCGACGTTAGCATGCTTCGCCCTAACTGTTGTATGTCCATCCTGCTCACTTGAACGGACTAGACCGCTATCCTTGTTATCACGCAAAGCTTGTTTATATAATAAATTCACTGTTTTCTGGCTAATATTTGTTCTGTGACCTGTATGTTGAACGCCATTCACCATAGGGCTCGGTTGATTCGTCTTGTTGCTTGTAGAATGAGCTAACATACCTATCGAAGCAACGAGCTGCCTCATCGAACGCTGCATAATCGGTGAGTTTCGTTTATTAACGACGTTAATTGTTTCTTGTTTAGACTGTGCACGATTACGCTTAGCGGCATTTGCAATTTCTTGCTCAGCTAGGATTTGGCTTGCTAATTCCTTCTCCTTCTTGCTTTTACGTCCTCTCTTCTTCTTGACAGGCACATCAACGGCTGCCTGCGTTGGTTCCGAGGGCACACTTTCTTCTTCGTTATGACTTCCATCTATAAGGACTTGCTTCGGTAACCGATATCCACTTTGTGTCACTAACTTCTGAATTTGCTGAATTGTTTGCTGCTTCGTTATCAATGGTGCTGATTCTGGATGTTTCAAGCTTTGCAGCTGTAGCTGTAATTGCAGAATCCAAGCTCGATCACTCGGGTTCTTGATGGATGCTAATTCCTTATCTGTCAGCAAGCCTTTGCCTTTAAAAATCAGGGCGAACATGCCTAAATAATTTTGACGATCAAATCCATACTTCCCCATAATGCCAGTGGCAAATTGCTTCGCCTGACGAGAAGTCTGACCGACAGTTGCCATGCGTTTACCTTCAGCAAAACGTAATGAACCCTTCTTCTTGTTCCCACGGGGTTTATGCGATTGTCGAGAGTTCATGAACAATCCCCCTAAAAGTTTTGCTTCAAGCCTTCGCTAAGCTACCCTACTTATTTCTTAAAAATCGTCTTCAACCCCGCATGCACCAGCTCGATCGACTCAATCGCCACATTGGCACTGCCTGCATTGAGATCGGGTCCGTTCCATTTCACAGGAAATGCGCTTGTGAATTCCCAACGGCACATTTCTTTACCCTCGACGTTGTACAAAAGAATAGAGCCATTCTTGCGACTAATCTTGCCTTGCGCAGCATTATTGTACCAATCCCACAACTCGCTGGCGTTGCTGATACCTCTTTTAAGCACAATGTTCGGGTACTTCGTATGTTGAACCATGTAGTGAGGATGGGTGTTCAAGCCACCTTCCCAATACGGCTTTACTTCAATCTCTGACTTCATGCCTGTCACCTCGGAGAAACCTCCGACGATCAGTCCATCAAGCTCAACGAGAAAACGAAAGTTGCCGCCTACATTATGCAATTTGGATGAATTCTTTGCCATTGCTTGTTACTCACCTCTTACCGAAACACATCAAACGGATTGTCTGGCTGTTTTTTACCTTCTTCGTTCAAATTACGGTTGATGCGTGAAATTTCCTCGCACCACGTACGGCGTTCACGGTGTTCCATGGACATAATTTCATCGTGTGACCAATGAAAATAATAAGCAATGAAGCCTACTTCTTCATATATTTTGTCAATGGGGTAGCCCGTTACGCCATCTCGTCCAAAAAAGACACGTCCACATCGAACTCATGCTCACATTTGGGACAACTTGTATGAACCCTCGGAGCGTCCATTTCGTTAATCTGACGATAAAAGTTTTGTAAGAATGCTAAATCTGCTGTGAAGAACTTCTCCACGACACGTGTATCAATCGCACGCAAATCCCCTAGATTTGTAATGACACGTGTAAGCAAAATGATCGTTAAATAGCCTGGGTTTTGCTGAACACGTTGGTCACGCATCGGTAAAATTTCATCCGCAGCTGTCGCTAAGCGCATAACACCTTTTTTGTGAAGCGTGCCGTTGTCATCTACATACCCTCTAGGAAGTTCAAATTCATATTCTGTTTTGAAAGCCATGGTGTCATTACCTCCTTCGTGGTGAAAACAATTAATTCTTCTATTTTAACAAAAAGAAGAGTCAGGAACCGGAGGTATTCGCTCCGGCACCTACTCTAGCTAAACATTACTTCGTACGTGTCATACCTTCATGTGCAAGTTCTAAGCTCTCGATGGCAACTTCGTTCCCAGTTCCTTTAAAGCTTGGTGCTGAGTACTTGGATGGCCACGCTTCGATAACCTGCCAAGTGGCTACATCTCCGCCCTCTTCGTTGATCGCGATAATCGTGACCGTTTTGCGGGAGATTTTGCCTTGAATGGACTCTGACATCCAGTTGTACATATCCATGGAGTCTGTAACTCCCCATTTCAATGAGATGTTACCGTATTTAGCAAGACCCGGAAGCTTCCGAGGCGTGATGGTTTCGTTTCCTTCTCTGTATTCAATCACCGATAAGGAAGCATCAAATCCAGAAATTTCGCTGAATCCAGCTTGTTGAATACCTTCTACTTCAATTCTAAATCTAAAATTGCGGTATGGATCCCTACGTTCGCCAGCCATAATATACCCCTTTCCTAATATGCGTAATATCTAACGTTAGACTATTCTTCTCTTGTTTTCTGAGTAATACGGAAGATCACGAACTCGGCAGGTTTCACCGGAGCAACCCCGATTACGCAGATCAATCGACCATTATCGATGTCATCCTGTGTCATTGTGCTGCGACCAATATTAATGTAGAACGCTTCAGAAGGACTTCCGCCCATCAAAGCACCATCTCTCCACACTCGCGTCAAGAACGCATCAATCGTCCGCTGTACACGTGCCCAAAGCTGTTCGTCATTCGGTTCGAAGACAACCCAGTTCGTGCCGTTCTTGATGGACTCTTCGATAAAGATGAACAAACGTCTTACGTTCACATATTTCCATAAACCGTTCGACGATGTTGTACGAGCACCCCATACACGAATACCTTGTCCAGCAAAGTGACGGATCAAGTTAACGCCTTGTGGGTTTAGAATATCTTGCTCGCCTTTGTTATATTGGCAATCGAGGCCAACTGCACCGCGAACAACTTCATTCGCTGGCGCTTTTTGAACACCACGGGATTGGTCGGAACGGGAGTAGATACCGATGACGGAACCAGATGGCGGTATGTAAATGTTGCGTTTATCTAATGGATCGAATACTTGTAACCATGGGTTGTACATCGCTGCATAAGAACTGTCAAAAATATTGCGGTGTGTCATAACATCCGCTACCTTTGTTTTCTCGCGTGGAATATCGAGAACCGCAAAGCGGCTGCCCAAGTTTTCACAGTGCGCTACAAGGGATAATTGAACCGTCGGCTCAGTTACGCCTGGAATCGCAATGATGGATACGACATCGTTATCGATGAAGGACTGAATCCCTGTACGTTTGCCAGGCCCACGATCAACACCCATGTAAATATCAGGCGTTACATTCGCGATGGAACCGTTGCTGCCGCCAGACAAAGCGATTTGGAATTTGCCAGCTGTTTCGTTCTCACCGGAAAGCACCTCGAAAGGAGCGATTGCGCCAAGATCTTGACCTTCTGTCAAATCCTTCACCGTAATAATATTTGAACGGGAAACGATTTTCTCAATGTGATTCGCTGCTGTGATGTTCAGGGATACCTTCTCATACGTCTCAGCTTCGTCACCGTAGAATACGTGAAGTGTAAATTCACTTGTTGTCAGAACTTTGGCAGGTAGCAATCCGCTATCTACAACATCGCCATCAAGTGCTTCAGACAACGAGATAATGTTATCTTGAGAAGCGACAACTTTGCTGTATTGCTTCACGCCTGCTGCTTCAAAAGCAACTACGTCGCCAACATTAAATCCGGCGTTGTTCTTCACGCGATATTGTGATTCGCTTAGCACTTCATAGATTTGCGTCTTAGCTTTGCTAGCTGGCACAACCACGATACGAACTTGGTTCCCCCATGTTCCAGGGTTCTTGGAAGCAATCTCAAGAATTGCTGATTCTTTATTCGAAGCTGCTTTGTTCGTTGCTACTTTCGCGTCAGTTGGCGCTACACGCATGACGAAACAGCGATTACCTCCGTTTAAGTAGAAATGCTCTACAGCATAAGAAAGGAAACGATATTCGCCGAATTCATTCTCGGACAAGTAGCTCCCGAATAAACGGTGGAAATCAGCTACGCTCGTAACCAGTTGAGGGACACCTTCAATTTCCCCTCTTTGCGCAAGCCCTATAAACCCGGCCGTACTTGTGCTTGCACCCTCAAGCGGTTGTGCTCCGCTGTCAAACTCTTCCACATAGACTCCAGGTGATAAATAGTCAGCCATTGTTCCCCAGTTCAGTCAGATGGCACTGCTTACTTAATAAATATGGCCAAAGACATGAAACCAGTTCTCTCCTTTCTGCTTGTCATTTTGTATAGAAGATGGACGTGTCCATTCTACTAATTAGGGTTACGCGAGTTGTATCGTGCCAAGGTTAGTGGTGGTTCCTTCTGCTACTGCGAGATCCTTGATCTTATGCTCGTTATCCGTCCCATACGTGATAACCAACTCGGTATGAAACGTCGGGATCCGATTACCTCGAAAAGCAATCACAACCTCTCCACGTTCCGTACTACGAGTTTCTTGAACGGGAAGCAGCATAGCGCCACGCGTATACGATTTCGTTAATGGATTCGCGAGTTGAAACCGTTTCTGGTGCTCCAGCACTTCGGAAATCCGGATGACCTCTTCATCTGGTTGGGAACCTCTACCTCGCAGCAGGTAAAAATCACCTACTACAATACCTCCTGTAAATGAACCTAATGTCATTTCACTAGCACCTTTGTCGGCTTGATCAACCATTACGCGCGCGCGTGCGCAGTCCTCCGTTAGCACGGTCGACTGTAAGTGAGCATCGCGAATTGGAGAGCCAGCTGCATTCTGGAGCATGAAGCGAATCAGTCCTGCCCCTTGAGAAAAAGGGTACGAAGGTAACGGTTTCATTTGAACAACTTCGATAAAATTATGTGCGTTAACTGTGATGTTTGTTTGTTCTTGAAAATAATACTCGCTATGTACCGATAGACGGTATTCGCCGGGGGATAAATCGTTGAATATATAGGAACCATTCGATTTACGAATTGCTTTCGAACGGGTGCCTTCCAGGTGAACTGTGGTCGTGTTGCCAAGAGGAGCTTGAGAGGTGAGTGCGTCAATCACACACACAACCAGGGAAACGCGGGATCTCAATTGTGATATTCGAATCTGATCCACGGGTGGAATCCTCCTAACCTTGAATACGAAAATCGGTTTCCGAAACCCTTTTTGTTGTTCTGATGCGCGTTGAGTCAATATGTACAGGCCCCACCGTATAAGCAATTGAGAGTCTGTAAGGGGTGTCTGAGAAATTCCACATATTCATGAGGCTCTCACCTTTGAAAGGATCCATGATAATACGGACTTCTTCATCTTGCTCAGCTAATGTGCCCACTGTCATCGAACCTCGAAGGATGGAATGATCGTAGAATACTTGCATTGCTCTGCCTAGAATTCGATGCTCATCCAATGCTCTCGAAGAAAGCTCAGCTGGCGATTGTACCGTAACTATGTAACTTAAATCGACAACCATAGGAGGAAACTGAATCTCGTTCGTCCCTCTAGCAATCATATGGGTTTGGCGATTATTGCCGCTCTCACGAACATTATATAGATAGAGTGAAAGATAGAAATCCCCTTTATCTACAGGCGATGCGAGACCAATCATTTCTGGTTGCGGAATAGGATCTGGGGTCATGTTTTCTCTAAGTAGCTTGACTAAAGATGCACTTACATCAGCGATGACAGAATAATTGCCTATGAGTGTCACTTCCTGCCTCTAAATACCTATAAATCTTGTAAAAAAGATGCTTAATATGTCACATTGTGTATCTTTTTCTATTATAAATGTAAACCGTCAGGTTGACTATAGGATTCTCGTATTTATTTATGTTTTTCATCCCGGAAAATGGCGATATTTGGCTGAAAATCGGTGTATAGAACCGACAAAGGACAATCTCACAGAATTGTAAGATCGTCCTTTGCGTACTGTTCTAGTAATCCTCCCACTCCTGTCGAGCGAGGATTTTACCCGATTTCTGCAGCTCATGCCGAATGGATTTGATAATATGCTGCATTCGGATGGATTCACCCGCTTCCGCTGCCAAAAATGCAGAAGAGAGCACGACATTCTTGATGTTCCCTCCTGCAATCTCGTATCGCTGTGCGAGATATTTGAAATCAACATCATGGCTAAGCGGTGCAGCTGGCGGAAACATCGACTGCCAAATTTTCTCCCGATATTCACTATCCGGAAACGGAAATTTAATGACATAATTGATCCGCCTCAGAAAGGCCTCATCAATGTTATTTAATAGATTAGTAGCGAGCACTGTGATGCCTTGATACTCTTCCATTTTTTGAAGTAGATACGCGGTTTCAATATTCGCATACTTATCGTGTGAATCCTTCACTTCGGAACGCTTACCGAAAAGCGCATCCGTCTCATCGAAGAACAGCACCGCGTTGCTCAACTGCGCTTCTTCAAAGATTTCGTGCAAATTCTTCTCGGTTTCACCGATGTATTTGCTGATCACCTGCGAGAGGTCAACCTTATACAACTCAAGCTGCAGATCGCCGGCTACGACCTGTGCCGACATCGTCTTCCCGGTGCCCGGCGGACCGGCGAAGAGCATGCTGAGCCCTTTGCCGTAGGCCAGCTTCTTCTCGAAGCCCCAATCGTTGTACACGACGCCGCGATACTTCACTTGGTTACACGCGTTGCGGAGCTGATCCTTCTGCTCGGGTGGGAGGATCACATCCCCAAACCCATAGCGAGGCTCAATGCGCGTCGCTTTGCGCTCCAGCTTGTGCTGCACCTGCTGGTAGCACGCCTTATACAGCGCGTCGCTGCGCAGCGCGCCCGAAGTACCAGCCCCGGCAGCTGCATCCTGCCAGGTCGAGTACCCGCGCGCCAGCGAGAGCGCACGGCGTATTTGCCCCGGGGTGAAGCGGAATTTCCCGCTCATCACCCGATAGTCCACATCCGCGCCGGCGCCAATCTCCTGCGCAAATGCCCGCCAAAGGCGCTCGCGCCCGCCTTCGTCAGGCACGGTAAGTTCATGCTCAAGGAGCAGGCGCTCCTTGGGCTTCCAGCTTAGCCGGTTGAATCGCCCGGCTAAGAGAAAGATCATGCCGCCATAGCCGTCGAGCAGCTCATGGAACCGCCCGAGCCGCTGCTGCGCAGCCAAGTCTGGCTCTGCGGGGTAAAGCACCTCCAGCCGTGTGAAACACAGGATGGCTTGGTGAAGAATTGCTTCGCGTATAATAACGCTAATCTGATCATCGAAGCTCGCCGCATGCAGCTGCACATCAGCCAGGTCCACCAATAGCAGAGGCTTATGGAAGGAACGGCTAAGATGCTTCACTTGCAGCTTTTTGCCAGAACCGGCATTCCCCCAGAGATGGAAGGCAAGCCGTTTGCGTTCCGCTGCTGGCGCTTGATACATGTCAGTAATGAACCCGTGCAATCGCTGCTGGAAATCTTCCTGCACAAGCAATGGTGAGATCTCGTCATCCGGGTAAATAATCTCGACAGCTGGCTTGAGCTTGGGATCTAGCTCGCCTGAATCCAGCAGAAAGGTCACAATCCGTTTATCCAGCTGCAAAGGTCTGGATAACAGCGTCTGCCCACTAACGATCAACGTGTCTGGATGGAGCACATAGCGAGCCAATCGGCCGTCAGGTGCCATAAAGGTCGTACGCGCAGCCCTCATGTCCTCCGGAGTTGTACAAGTAATTTGAAGCGCTATGCTAATATTCGGTGTTTTGCTAGTTAAGTCGTCTAATAGAAAGCCAAAAATCCGCTCATATTTCCGATCTAATTCCACGGCAAGCCCGAGCATAACGATGCGTTCTTCGACAGATGAGAGGCCAAAAACGGTGGATAAATAGGCTAACGGGAGAAATGTACCTCCCTTGCGGCTTTCTGCAAGGCGGCTTACAATGGCACTCTCTAGATGCTCTATCATACCGAGTACGTCTTGCTCGTCCTCATCAATCTCTTCTTCACTGCCAAACCCGCCAATGAGACGAATAAATTCATCCTCCGACACAAACATCCCGCGGAACGAATCCGTTTGCGGATCAGGTGTAAGCTTTTGACGTCGCTTATAGAGAAGCTCCAGCTTCTTATCTAGCAGTTGAAGCTCATCCTTATAATGTTCCCATGCATGCACATACCCTAGAACTGTCATAGGCCTCCCCAATGACTATATAATTTTTTTCAAAACGAATCGATTAACATCATTAATAGCTTGCCTAAAGAGGGGGTTATTCTTTACAATATCAGGATAAGGCACAAATCATTTCGACACCTACTGCCCTGAAAGGAAAGTGGCCACCTTCTGATGGAACAATTTCCAGCACATGATCCAACTTGGAATCGAAAGCTCATTCTAACGTTATGGTGGATCCTCATCATTTATGAAGTAGCTGCTACGATTGCTCTAAGCTTTGAAATTAATGAGCAGCCGTCGAATTGGTTTAATAGCTTTGTTCGTTTTCAAGTTTACCCTACAGGATTACAGCTACTTCTTATGGGCATAGGCTATTTGGCCATCTACTTTTTAAAGAACTATAGTGAGTTTATCATGATCATATGGACTATGACTATGGTTAGTATATTCATCCTTTGTATACCTGAAATGACACGCAGCTATGAACTGCTATGCATGCCGATTCTATTAGCCTCGATATATTTCCATAAAAAATATGTGATTTTCGCCTACAGTCTTGGCGTTGCGAGTCTATTCATTCTATTGCTTATACAGAAGGGACTGGGACTAACAACGAATCCTTACGAAATTATCGTCTCTCTGACTACCTTAACTGCAATTTCAATGCTTTGTTTTACCATAATGAGCCGTGGACTCGACCTGCTAGCCAAACTTAGGCACTCCGTCATACGTGAGCAAGATTTGCTGATTCGCAACGTCATGATAGATCGCCTCTCCAAGGTTGATGCACTTACGGAGTTGTTTAATCACCGCTCTTTCCAAGAACATACGGACCACCTCATTTCACATATGCCACATGATACACCCTTAGTACTTGCCTTGATGGACATAGATAATTTCAAACTCATTAATGATAATTATGGACATTGGGTTGGGGATGTTGTTCTCAAAACAATTGGCTCCATTCTTAAAGAAGTGCTTGGTCCAGATGATATGTCCTTTCGTTATGGCGGCGAGGAGTTTGCGGTATTGTTCGTTGGGAAATCACATCAAGATGTGCTAGCCATTTGCGAAGAAATTATGGAATCGATACGCGACACCGTCATCCCTGAAATGCCAGATCAGAAGCTGACGATGAGTATTGGACTCGCGACTTATAATCGGAATACGATGAAAAAGGCATGGTTCCAGCTTGTCGACGAATGCTTGTACACGGCCAAACGCAACGGTAAGAACCGCATACATGTCCATGCTTCCGATATTCAAGTGCCCATAGCCGAATAACCTTACAATCAGGAGCCAAGTGCTGCTGGTTTTTTCATTTGAGCTGTCGTGGAAAAAAGTGTTAAGCCTCATACATGAATTGGTTGCTTTAGGAAAACACTAACCAAAATCAAATGAGGTGATAATCATGTGTCATTCTATAGCCGTTCTGGCTGATGTCCACGAAGTTATGAAGCAATTCCGCGTCGATCGGCTCTTATCCTACAGTTCCAATCGGTATGAGGTGCGCCCAACTGAATCTGTATCTGCCGTGATGATCAATCGCAAGGGAGAACGTATATTAGATGAATTCCGTTGGGGTTTGATGCCTTTCTGGGCGAAGGATGCTGTATGCGGTGATCGCAATTCCATTTTCTCCAATATCGTGTTCGAGCGCATTGTCAAAAAACAACGTTGTGTCATCCCCTGCAGCAGTTTCTACGTGGGGCGAACGGAAGGTAAGGAGACGGAGTGGATTCGTTTCAAAATGCGGAGCGGCACGTTCGGCATTGCTGGGCTGTACGACATTTGGCAAGCCCCTTCAGGGGGAGAGGAACTTCGCACGTGCATGATGCTAATGACGGAATCCAACTCCGTTGTCTCGCCGTACCACGCAAGCATGCCAGCTATTCTTGATGAGGAACAGATGGAGAAGTGGCTGCAGCCTGACCAGAAGGATAGTCGCCAGTTAAGATCTTATCTACATCCCATCGATGAGATGCGGATGGTCGCAAACATTCTCTCTTCCCCAGCTGAGAAGCTGGAAATAGGCTCGGATGTCAGTATTTTTGTATGAGAAAAACTTCTATCGAAGTACTTCGAAGATGTGCGACCGCGTTTTAAATGTAGTTTTTATCGCCAATAAGAATTAGTTCTTCCGAGTTCCGGAACCTTATTAATTCTTATGTGGAGAAAAAAGGACTTGCGCTTACGCGCAGGTCCTTTTATTTCTTCGGAACAGGCGGCAATGCGCCACCTTCCCCTATAATACGAACGCCATCTGCACAAACGCCGTAAGGCTCCCAACGGCATGTCGCACAGAGATTGCTAATATCTGTCGGCTTTACTTCAAGGGCTACTTGACCGCAAATGGTAGACCAAGTCCGCTCCATCCCCACCTCCAAGCCGAGCTTGGCAACAATCTCTGCATCCCGATGGTACACCGTCCGATTCTCGCAATGCGCAACTTCATCCTGCGGAAACGCAGCGCACAGATCGTCAGGTCCGAGCACAACGCGAATCATCGTCTCAGGCTCTGTGCGCAGCTGCTCATAGACCGTCGTCATATTTTCACAAAACGCTGGGGAATACCCCATTCCGCGGTAGCCTAACAAACAGAGCAAGTGATGTCCGCGAAGTTGGATCATACGTTGTTAACCTTGGGCACACGGTACAATCCATAGCCAGCCATCGGAATAACAGGTTCTTTATCCTCAATAAGACCATCCCCTTTGGCATGCAAGGCAACATCAATGAGCCACTTCGTGAAATCTGCCACTGGCATAGAAGCCATTTCTTCCAGACTATAAAAGCCTGCCGCATCTACTTCGACGCCATCCGGCTGAGGTATTCCGCTAATGTAGGACATTTCGAAGGCAATGTACACATTATGTATGCTTCTCGGCAGATCGCGTACAGCAACCAGTCGTGAGACGGATGCCTCGACGCCGGATTCTTCCAATACTTCTCGTACAATTGTATCTTGAATCAATTCATGCTGCTCAATATAGCCGCCAGGGTTTGTCCAGCGGCCTTTCCCTGGTTCTTGCGCTCTGCGCACAAGTAATATTTTCTCATCCTTCATCACAAGCGCACCGACACCGATGCTGTAGTTGCCCCAATGAACAAAACTACATTCTGGCGCTGTGCAGGCCCGTCTCTCCGTTCCATCCACATCACGCGTCTCCATGGCAGCTCCGCAGCTCATGCAAAATTTGGCTTCCATCTCTCTCAGCTCCCTTGGTCATTCATCGTCTAATCATCTATATGCAAGGATACTGCGAAAGATGGACAATAGGCAACCCTATATTAATGGGTTTGCTGGTCATTTGACCGGGAAAAAAAGAAGCCTCTCCACAACGGGAAAGGCTTCTTAACGCTAAGATTATTATGATATCTATAAAATCTTATAAGTACCTGCGAATCAATTCAGCTAATTCATCAGCAACGTAGCTAGCGCCGGAATTTAGTTGATTACGGTCGAATCGCACCCTTACAAATCTTTCATCCGTACCCGTCGCTTCGGCAAATAGGCCGGCTAACCCGCGCGCTTTGCGATCAATCTGCAGCAGCAAATCGACGCCGTCCTCGTCCGGGAAGAAGATGATTTCTAATTCATCCAGTTGGCCCCGGAATTGCATGGTGGGGACGAATTCGAATTCTTGAACGAAAGGCAATCCAATTTCTCTACCAATAGCTGGCGCATATTCGCATGTCACCTCACGGAGTCGAAAACCGAGTTCATTGACAGCCTCCAGCACAACCTCGGAATGTGGATGTGGTCTTACTTGAAGCTGATCTTGATCCTTCGGATCAATCGCTTCTTTAATATCAAGTCCCGTTTGAATCCACACAGGGGTTCTTCCCAAGGTCGCTGGGGTATTGTTGGGGAGCTGGAACGAGACAGGGAACTCATATACTTGCTCTGCCTGGACGGTAAATTCCCCAGTAAGCTGGAACTTAGCCACAGGAGCTTCTATTTGCGTCTTTGTATCGTTCTGCTCCTTCAGGTAACGCGTCATAACGAAGGCGTACACATCAGTGATTTGCTGATCCACGCGCCCCCCTTGAATTCTGACGACGCCACTGATTATTTCCCCGGCATTCACCGTATCTTGATGGAGCATGAGATCTACTTGGGCCGCGCCGATCCCGACGCTCGCGAGCATGCGCTTGAACATAGACATGTGTAAATTTCCTCCTTGTCATTCATATACTCATGATACGATTTGAGGCCCAAGTGGTTTCATATGTTTAATACAAAAATGGTTGCAACTGGATAATTCCTCCTTTTCAGCCGCCGTGAATTGGGGCTTGTAATTCCGTTTTGTGGTATCCTAATGACATCTATTCCTTTGTCATACTTGGTATGTAAGTTTGGTCTTCCCATCCAGATCCACAACACGTGCTGTCGCCTGAAAATGGGGGAACACATCATGTTTGATGGCGATTCGCTCAGGTTTAACGATCTCAACAAACACGTTGAAATCCAATGATGATTTAAACGATTTTGGGCTTAATAATAGGAATATGTATGTCAATTTAGGAGGGAATACCATGGAAGTTTTTGCAGAGTTTTTAGGGCGTATCGATCACCCACAACATCGGGATCGAACGGAAGAAGTTTTGACTTGGGTATCTGAGAAGTTCCCGAATTTAGAGCCAAAAATCGCATGGAATCAGCCTATGTTTACCGACCATGGCACATTTATTATTGGGTTTAGCGTAGCCAAACCCCATTTGGCTATTGCCCCTGAAAAGGCAGGCATTCTTCAGTTCGCGGATGATATTGTACAAGCTGGCTACGATCACACGAAGGAGTTGGTGCGTATCAAGTGGAATAGTCCGGTTGATTATTCATTACTTGAGAAAATGATCGCGTTTAATGTGGCGGATAAGGCAGAGTGTTCAACTTTTTGGCGGAAATAGTATTATTCTACATTTACTAAGTGCCAGCTTAGCTATGGTCAAAGATGCGAAAAGGCATCTTTTTTCGGAGCAAACGGTGGAGTAAAGACGAATTGATGCGAAGAGGCAACCTTTTGGAGCGAACGATGCTATTTAGCCAAATGAAGGCAGAAATTGTTGCCTTTTTGCACACATATCAGATAGAGTGGTTAATTTGATATAAAAGGTTGTATTATTGCATTTCACATGTGTCACAGCTGTATGCACAACACGAACTAGGGTAATTTAGAGGTTAAAAAAAGAAGAGCCCTCCGCCACATACATGGCCTCGGGCCCTTCCCATTCGTTCGGTTCCTTCTCCGCCCGCTGCCTAAACCAAAAACATCGCCACGATCGTTGTCACGGCTAAGCCGAAGAGCACGGGCTTCAGATTCCGCCGCGCAAGCTCGAACGGACTCACGCCGCAGATCGCTGCGGCCGGAATAAGCGCCCACGGGATCAAGGTACCGCCGCCGACCCAGATGGCAGCAACTTGCCCAAGCGCGGTCAGCACCGCTGCGCCAGAGCCAATGGCGGTCGCGAACAGCTGCGCGATGGAGCCCGCCAAGGAAATACCCGAGAAGCCGGAACCATCGAGGCCGGTAATAGCGCCGACGACGGTTAACGTCACGGCACCAATGGCTCCATTGAGCGGCACGACACCTGCGAGTGCCACGCCTAGGTCGTTCACGATACCGTGTGAACCTTCTGGCAATATTTTGCCGAAAAGATCCGTGATCGCGGAGTCACCTAGATAGAAGAAGGCCGCAATCGGAATGACGGGACCGAAGACTTTGAAGCCGAACACAAAGCCTTCTATTAAATAGGAAGTGATCTTCTCCACGCCAGCATTTCGGTGAGCGATTAAGGTGACTGCGATTAAGATAAACACCGCGGTACCACCCACGAGAGCGGTTGCATCACCGCCTTGCAAATTCAAGACGAACATCGCAATAACATCTAGAGCGAACAGCACGGGAATTGCAATAGCTAGACTCCGTTTCAAACGCTCTCTAATCAGCAGTTTGCTCTCTTCATCAACAGGAACAAGCCCGCCGCTTTCCTCTAAACGGCTATCAATAAGTCCGCTGCGCCACTTGCCGTTCTTCATATCGCGCCGCATCAGCCAGAAAGCTGTTATCGTCGTAACAAGCCCCATCACAATGACGAGCGGAATACTCGCTTCCATTACGGAGGATACCGGTAAGCCAGCTGCATCCGCTGTCAATTTGGGAGCCCCTTGAATAATGTAATCCCCCGATAGCGCAATCCCATGTCCGAAGAGGTTCATCGCCATCGCGGCACCGAGTGCCGGCAAGCCAACGCGAACAGCGACGGGCAACAGCACAGCACCAATCAGCGCAACCGCAGGTGAAGGCCAAAAAAACCAGGATGTCACCATCATAATGATGCCGATACCCCAGAAGGCTAACGCTGGCGTTCTCAGAAATTTGGTCAGTGGCGCCACCATCGTTTCATTAATCCCTGTGCGAATTAAGACGCGGCTCATGGCCACGATAATGGAAATGATCATAATCGTCCCCATTAACTCTTTGGTTGCATAAATAAAGCTGTTAAACACACCCGATACAGAGCCGCTCAACGTTTCCGTCGCTAACAACCCTAGTGTAAAAATACCCACCACACAAATCATCGTCGTATCTCTTCGTTTAACAAGAAGCGTAAGAATGAAACCAATAAACACTAAATAGACCCAATGAATCGGTAAAAGTTGAATATCCATCCTGCACCACACACCCTCTCAGCCCAAGCAACAATTGGTGCTACATTCTATGCTCGGCTAGGCGTAGGCGTTCGTCTAAATTCGGGCATTTCGTCACCTTGTGGTACAATAAAAAGAACTATTTTAATGAGGTAAGGGGATTATTCATATATGGCAAGGAATCAACGTTTGCATACGGATTCAGATTTTCAGGAGGTCATTGACCGACAGGGTGTTGTTCGCATTTTTAAGGATGACCATATTGTCGATTCCAATGCGGTTGTTCTACGTTTCAGTGATACGACAGTCGTTGTGCAAACGCGCGTCAGCGATTTGACCTATTATGATCGGGCAGCTTGTGAGTTTTTTGAGATGAAAAAAAGATAGGATACTGTTGGCGAACAAAAAAGAAGCCGCTTCAATGCGGCTCCCAGCTATAGTTTCACTTTACTTTTTATGATATAACTTCATTCGCCACATCAAATCATCTTCTGACATATACGATGTACCTGCATGGATTCTATAAATCTCATTACTTCCTATGGTATTGATCCCCTCTTTGGTCGTAAAGAAAAGTTCAATTCCCACTTCCTTTCCTACCCCAATGACCGTTTCATTATAGGAACCAAAAGGAAATGCAAGTAGACGATACTGCGGTCCTAACTCTTCCTCGATACGGTTTTCAGCCTTTAGCAGATCCTGTTTAATTCTCTTTCGATATTCATCGTCCGTTTCAATTCTTTTTTCATTTTCCAAATAAATGGGATTTGTAAGCATTGGCATAAGTGTATTCCCAGAACCCGCCTTGACTTTGTCATGGTGATCGTACGTATGAGAGTAAAAACTCATCCCGTTCTGCTTCATTTCTCTCATCTGATCCCATGTTAGACGCGGTGCCTTAGGATGATCTATAGAATCAACAACGATAAATTTAGTAGCATGGAAACCAAAGTTAAGTAGTTCAGGATACGCGTGGGTATAAAAGGATTCATAGCCATCATCAAACGTGATGACAACCGCATTTTGGGGAACCTTAGCCTCCCCCTTCATGAAATGCAGAAAATGTTCCATGGAGATGACATTGTAATCTTCTTTCTTCAACCTTTGCAGGTGACTTTTAAATCTTTTGGGGGAAATTGTAATTCCGTTTTCTTTTTCATCAATGTGATGATAGGCGAGTACGATGACTTTGTCGGTATAATGAACCTTTTGTTTACCATAATCTGCTTGGTCAAAAGCTAGCGCATTTACTTGACGCTGCCCCGGTTGTTGTTGCGTTTCGAGTTCTAGTTGCTGTACGACTGGCTTAACCTCTTGTTTTACCTCTTTTATTGCAACGGGTTCTGCAAACTGTTCATAAGAAGGCGTACGCTGTTCTTCGCTTATTACTTGTTCTGGACTAATAGTCTGCTCCAAGGACTTCGGCGAAGTTGCAGGTATGACTAAATAGAGGCAAAATAAAAAGCTAGAAAACAAAAGAACAGTAAACGCCAAATTCGTTGGATTTTGCAAATTCAGTCTATTCATGCTGACAACAACCCCGTAGATGAGATGATAATAAATTACGAAGATAGTATCATGAAAACGCTTTCTTGTAAACTATTTATTACATTACTTCCTCCTATTATTCGATAAGTTCCAAAGCGGCAAGCAGTACAAAGTTATAGCCTAATTTACGCAGCTGCGGTATCGCTTTGATGACACCCTCGGCGGTATCCTTCTCGGGATGATTCATGTGCGCAAGGACGATAGACCCGCTCGGAGCCTTCGATATGGCGTTGTACACTTGCTCCGTGTTATACGTCGCTCCCGCATCGCCAAGCACGGAGTATCCCGCTAGCTCGAACCCTAAATCATGCGCAACGGATACCGCAATCTCATCGTAAAATGCCGTACCCGAACGGAAAAATAAGGGCCTTTTCCCCGTCAGCTTCTCTATCTGATCCGCATTATCCTTCATTTCATGAATAACTTCTTTGACGTTCTTCGTACCCGCAATACCGTAGGCTGGCTTGCCTGTTACAGATAAGGGGCGGTGTTCGGTGCCATGATTTTCGATCTCAAACAAAGGGTTCGATGCCAGATCTTGAAAGGTAGACGGATTCGCAGCTATCCATCTTGCATTGATGAATAACGTAGCTGGAATCTGCTCCTGAATCAAATACTGGATCAACTTCTCATCATAGTCACTGCCTTCCTTCCCGCCGCAGGCATCAAAGGTGAGGGCAATTACTTTGTCCTTCGTATGTAAGCGTGTTTTCACACCGGGGACACGTTCTCCCCACTTCGTTGGACTCACAGAGGCATAACGGGCGATCAATGATTGTTCCACCGAAGCGAAGGCTGGGTCCGCCTCAATATCTACCGTTTTAACGGTTGGACTTTCGGATGATGGATGGAAGGATAACGTTGCAACAGGTGATACGATCGAATTACTCATTGGCGTTGTTAATGTCGTGTTCGCAGGTGGTACGGCAGATGGTGCAAGCGTTGGTATTGGTGTCAATGTTGTAGTACCAGCAGATGTAGATGCAACCGCCATTTCCACACCCTCAGCACTCGGCTCCACCCCACACCCTGCAAGCGTTATCATCGCACTCATAAAGAAAAGGAGGCACATCGTGCGCCCCCTCATTTATGTTTCCGCCAGTCTAATTTACTTTTCTCCAGCTGATAGGCAAAATCGTTCTCAAGACGCTTCTCTTCCGCCTTGCGAGCTGCTTCTACCCTAGCTCTCTCTGCATCCTTCTTCGCTTGCTCTTCCGCTTTCATCGCGTCAGCCTGGGCTTTGAGCCCTTCCAAAATTTCTGGACGCAGCAGATCTTTCAGCGTTGCAGGTTTATCTTGCACGCTAGCCGTAGCTGGCGTAATCTTTGCTTTCTTTTTCACCATAATAAGGTCACCTCGTCTACAAGTTCTCCCTATTATTGTACACTTCTATTGGTGTAAATGATACGGCACTGTTGCAACAACGATATCCTTATCGGCTTGAAGCTTCGAACGAATCCGCGCCGCAGATTGATTATGGAGCAGACGGTGCCACCATTTCTTCGGCATGAATTGCGGGAGAATAACCATGATCGACTGCTTCTCTGACACGTGGGTGTCGATGCGATCAATAAATTCAGCCAGCGGCTTCAGAATCGTTCTGTATCGTGATTTGAACACAACAAGTCGAACACCTGGATCCCAGATCTGCCACTTCTCCTGCATCGATTCTTCGTCCTCATCCGAGAAGGATACATAGAACGCGATGACGTTAGGCGAGAGCGATTTGGCATAGTTCAGGGTTTGCTCTACAGCTTTATGAATCCCTGCTACAGGCACGATAATGACCGGCTCTTTGGTGCACACACGGTCTTGTGTGATATCAATCCGCAGCTGTTTGGCTACGTCGTCGTAATGGTGACTGATTTTCGTAATGAGCCAGAGGAGTATCGGTGTAATGATAATGACAATCCAAGCACCCTCGCTAAACTTGGTAACTGAGAAAATGATAAGAACTGCAAGGGAGACGATACCGCCCAGGCCGTTAATGATCACCTTTCCGATCCAGCCAGATACGCGCTCTTTGAGCCATTTACGAACCAAACCCGTCTGAGCAAGTGTAAAAGATAAAAATACGCCAATCGCATAAAGCGGAATAAGTGCATCGGTTTTACCTTTAAAGCCAATCAATAGCAGGCTGGCTAAAACGCCTAGCGTAATAATGCCATAGTGATACGAAAGTCGATCCCCACGGAAGGAAAACATGCGCGGGAAGTTTTTGTCTTGGGCCATGATGGACGCCAAGATCGGGAAGCCATTAAAGCTTGTATTTGCAGCTAACACCAAGATTAGCATTGTCGCGATTTGCGTCGCGTAATACATAACACCTCGGCCAAAGGCTTGTTCCGTCACCATCGAAAGAACCGATGTATGACCGTTATGATCCGGTGCCACGCCATACCCTAAGGCAATCAACGTTACACCACCGAAGACGATGGCCAACAGGCCACCTAACGAGAGAAGTGTTCGTTTGGCATTTTTGACAGATGGCGTTCTAAAATGGGGCACGGCATCGGAGATCGCTTCGATCCCCGTTACAGCTGAACAACCAGACGAGAATGCTTTGAGAAGTACGAATAAGGTTAATGAGTTCGTCGCTGCGCTTGGTGCGAATTCGATCGCATGCGTATTCATAGATCCTGTCAGTAAATCGAAAATACCTTTACCCACTAACAAAAGGATACAAAGAATGAAAAAGTACGTTGGAATCGCGAATACCGTTCCTGATTCGGAGGTACCTCGTAAATTCAACCAGACCATAATCCAAACTAGTAAAATGGTCAGCGGAACAATGTACGGTACAGCCGATGGAAAAGCAGACGTAATTGCCTGGACACCAGCCGATATCGAAACGGCTACGGTTAAGGTATAGTCGATTAGCAGAGAGACACCGGTAAGACGTCCCCACACCATGCCTAAATTTTCTTTTGTCACCATATAAGCGCCGCCGCCCATCGGGTACGCTTCGATTACCTGTCTATAGCTGAGCACGAGCAGTAGAATCAAAGCGATAATCGAAACCGCAATCGGCAACGAGAAGGCAAACGCAGCAACCCCTACTGTCGCGAGCTCTAACAGAATTTGCTCCGTCCCATACGATACGGATGATAAGGCATCTGACGACAAGATAGGGAGGGCTTTCCAGACTGGCATTTTCTCCGACTCAATCTCACTGGACTTTAGCGGCTTACCGAACACAATTTTTTTCAATGAATCACTTGTCATTTCGCAGTTGTTCCTCCAATTAAAGCTAATTTCACTCATCTCACACAATAAACGGCTACGCCTTCCTTTAAAAAAAGGGAGCGTTTATCTAGAAATATAGCCAACTTACTGTGTGAAACCTATAGTCCTATATTTTTGAAAAATGGACGCAAAAAAACACAAGGATAGACCTTGTGTTTTGAACACATGTTCTCCTTTCTCACGTTCGCTTACGAGGTTAGCTGCCGGGTTCGGGCCGCGAGAAATCTGCCCTAAAAGGTACTCGTATCCGTACCCTTATTCACCCCATGTTACTCGTGGTTCCCCCGCTTTTCTTAAAAGAAAATTAAGCGAAATATTCAACTGTTCATGTACGTGTTGAATACTACTCTCTTCTACCAACATAGTAAAGGAGGGAAAAAACGTAAAAAGCTCTATCCGACCTCACGTTTCACCCAATAATTCGCTTACATTTACCTGATTCGTTGATTATCTTCCATTCTCGTAGGTAATCGTGGTATTTTGACTAAACAGCAAGGTTGCAATCCACCAATTTTACTGTTTCGTGCGAACAGGGTCAATTCATTGACACATGCTACCCGTCATGCTAAACTGTCACAAAATATATTATAGTTTAGATCGGAAGGTGTACCATGTCAGACAACGCAACCTCTTCAGCTCAAGGAACAACACACGCTCAACCTGAGATGCCTGGCCGCTTACGAGAAACGCCTGTCTCCTGGTTGCTCTGCTTTACGATTGTACTTGTCATCATGAACACGATGATGTTCAATCTGGCTCTGCCCAAGATTTCCTTACAATTTGAACTCAGCCCCTCTACGGCATCGTGGATTGTTACGGGATATTCGATCATTTTCGCCATCGCCTCGATCACCTATAGCCGCTTATCCGACTTCGTGCCTATTCGCAGGCTCTACGTCATTGCCCTGCTCTCGCTAGGCGGCGCCTCCATTCTAGGGCTGTTCACGGACAGCTTCGGACTGTTGCTGCTTACAAGGCTGATTCAAGCATCTGGCGCAGGCGCGATTCCCTCGCTGGGTATCGTATTCGTCACCCGCTACATTCCGTTGTCTCGTAGAGGCAGAGCCATGTCGCTCATCCTTTCCGCGGCTTCACTTGGCTTGGGCCTAGGTCCGGTCGCAGGCGGATCCATTGTTCAGTACCTGGGCTGGCATTTCCTATTCGTCATTACAGGGGTCACGCTGCTGCTTATTCCTATCTTTCTCATCCTACTCCCAAAAGAAAAACCAGCAAGCGGCTCGTTCGATTTCATCGGTGCTTTGCTGCTCGGGATTGGGACGACGGGGTTACTGCTCTTCCTTACTTCCAAAAGTCTCGTAGCACTCTTAGTAGGTATACTTGCAATTGCCTTATTCGCGCTGCGAATTCGCCGAGTCTCACAACCATTCGTGCTGCCTGCCCTATTCGGTGATAGACCTTATATGTCGCTCGGCGCAATCGGCGTGTTTTCCTACATGATCAGCTTCGGCTTCCTGTTCCTAGCGCCCCAGATGCTTGCGCGGGTTTTCGGCTTAGCTCCACTTACTTCGGGACTATTGCTCTTCCCTGGCGCTTTGTTGGCTATGCTCGTCTCCAACCGTGTGGGTCGCATTATTGACCGCTATGGGAATACGGCGTTACTCCGCTACGTACCATGGTTGATGCTAGTTTCAACCGTAGGGCTTGCCCTCACTGCCAGCTATTCCTACTACTGGATTGCCGCGCTTTATATCTTGGTCAGCATCAGCTTCACGACACTGTCCAGCGCTGTATCCAATGAGCTGTCCCGTCAATTGACGACAGATCGCATCGGATCAGGCATGGGGTTGTTCCAATTGCTGCAATTTTTTAGCGGTGCGTTCGCCGTGGCACTCTCGGGTAGTGCGCTGGTCTGGCAGAAATCACTGCCGCTCGAACGTGCTTTTGACAACCTCATCTGGGGGATGGCGGTGGTTGCGCTTTTAACGATAGGAAGCTCGATTCTATACAGAAGCTATGCAAAAAAGAGGCATATGGGAGTCGTCACAACGGAGTCGGTAGGAAGCCCAGTTGTGGCTGCAACCGCAACTGAATAAAAGCATAAACGCGCACCGATACGTTATCGGTGCGCGTTTTTAATCATATGATCATCCCATCCCATGCGACCGTGATCGGGCATGGGAATTGCTGTTCCTGAATCCAGCCTACTAGATCTGCATGTGTAGAGGTAAAGTGATTAATATGAGTAAGATAAATACGAGAGTTGGCATGTAACGTCCCTTGCGCTAACAGTTTGTGAAATAGCTCCATACAGCTAAAGGCGTCCAAATGGCCGTTTGGATGAAGACCGCGTCCGCTAGTTAGTCCAAAGGTGCATTCACTAATCAACACATCAAGTGAAGCATTTTCAAGCAACTTGAACGTTTCTGGCAAATACCAGCCTGTATCTACGCCATAGTAAAGTTTCTGGCCATCCTCGTTCTGAATCAAATAGTTCGCACAGCTCTCCCCCATATTACCCAAGTGATTCCCACGTAGCGGCGTTACTTTCATGCCGCAAATGGTAACGGATTGGTTAAACTCAAGCTTATGAAAAGCCACTACGCCGCGCGCTTCCAAATCGGAGGTCATGCCTTTCATGATCGGTCGGCTTTGACGATAGAACTCAACGATTTCGTAGGCTTGATCTGTAAAGTAGAAATGCAGCGGCTCCTTCAATCGTTCTATCGACATATTTCGAACATTCATCATCATATAGTTGAAATGGTCTTCATGGGTATGACTCACTAAGACATGCTGAAGCTTGGTAAAGTCGCCGTATTCGATTGCTTGTTGAAAAGAATCCGCGCCCAAATCAATACACATTTGCTCATTGATTCGGAACATCGAACGGCGGCGTATCTCTGCCCCTCCTGCCTTGCGCGCATGGCTGCAAACAGAACAGAGGCAGAATGGATTCGGTATTCCTTCGGCTGCGCTTGTGCCGTAAAATCTCATCGTGAGTCCCTCCTTCTATACGCTGATTACTTCTGATTCCAGCGGTCATAAGCTGCTTGATAGATCGCTAGATATTTATCAAGCTGCATTTTATTTAACGTGCTTACATATTTATCCCATTCGCTAAGCGGTTTAGCGCCAGTAATAAATTTAACAATATTCTCATCTGCATAAGCTTCAATATCCGTTGCATATGAGCTTAATTCAATATTCTCTTTTTCGGTAAAAGTAGGAATCATCAACTTCGCTTCAGGCACCAAATTAGGACGAATAACATCTTTATTGGCAATCATTTCTGGTAGAACAGCAGCACTTTGATCAACCTTTTGCGTCACGCGCTGAGGAATGCCGCCACCTTGGAAAATCGTATATTCGGAGAGCGCCTCATCCACCGTAAGTCCGTTCGGATTTTTGGCAAATTCGTCTTTCAGCTTATAAAATCCATCACTGCCGATCGTATAAGTAACACCTTCGATACCAAGTCGAGCCAGAGCCGTCCCTTCTTCGCTCAGGAAATAATCTCCCCAGCGCAGTGTTGCTTCCGGATTCGGGTTTTTGTTCGTAATCACGAATGAACCTAAATCCCGAACTTTCGGGGAGATGCCCGTCCAATACACTTTACCGTCGATGCCTTTTAGGACAGGGTTCTGGACGTAATTATTTCGATTTTTGCCCATCCACAAATTGTTGTTGCCCTTCGCTACATAGCCGACACGTTCATCATCAACCTTCGCGATTTCCTGCTTCATATCCTGTGATAAAATTTCTTTATCGATTAATCCTTCCTGCCAAAGCTTGTTAAAGAAAGTAATCATGTCTTTGAAGGTATTGTCCGTTGCGATATACCGAACTTTGCCCTGGTTATCAACATCCATAAAGGGAGCGATGATCCCGGAGTTCCCTCCGAATCCCCAGCTGCCGTAGAACGATTTAATAAATTGATCACCGTAGTTCTTATTGCCCTCTTTGTACCCTGAGATCGGAACTTCATCTGCTTTGCCATTCCCGTTAGGGTCCTGTTCTTTAAAGGCTTTCAACACCTTATAAAATTCGTCCATTGTTGTCGGCATTTGAAGCCCAAGCTTGTCCAACCACTTCTTATTAATCCACGAGGAAGAAATACGTCCATCTGCTTCACTAATATTCGGAAGCGAATAAATATGGCCATCAGCCGAAGTAATCGATTTGCGAATACCGTCATTTTCTTTCATAAGCGCTGCCAGATTCGGCGCATAGCCAGCCTCAATCAAAGGATCCAACGGGATAATCTGACCCGCTGCTGCGTAAGACGTAATTAATTGCGGCGACAAATTCGCCCGCATGACAAAGTCTGGCAGATCATTGGAGGCAAACATTAGATTTCTGCGCTCATCAAAGGCATTTTGCGGTACCGTATCCCATTTAATGATGACATTCGATTTCGCTTCATAATTTTTCAAGCCTTTATGCTCGTTCCAATCCTTGACCAGCTCATATTTGGAGACCAGCCCTTTCAATTGAACTGGCTCCTTTGCAATTGGCATACCTGTTTTATTGATATTCGCCTCTTTATTCGCTGCACCAGTTGCAACAGGCTCTGCACCTTTATCTTTATCGCTGCAAGCGCTTAGTACTGGAATCGATGTAATCAGCATGGCAGCTGTCAGCAAGACTAATTTTCTTTTCATATTTCGTTAGTCATCTCCTTCATTATTAATCACATTAACCTTTAAGCGCACCAATCATCATCCCTTTAACGAAATACTTCTGAAGGAATGGATACAGCATAAGAATGGGTCCACTGGATACGATAATAACGGCATATTTGACACCTTCCGCAACTAGAAATTTGCTTGTATCCATCTCAATCGAATCCATCATCACGTTATCCGACTGATTCATCACTAGAATTTCCCGCAGGAAGAGCTGCAGCGGATAAAGCGAACGTTCCTTCAAATAGATCATCGCCTCGAAATAGGAATTCCAATGATACACGGCATAAAATAATACAAGAACAGCCATGATCGGCGCACTCAGGGGCAGCACAATGGAGAAAAACGATCTGATGTTGCCGCTGCCATCCATATAGGCCGATTCATAGAGTTGTTCATCAATGTTGGTTTCCAAGAACGTCCTAGCAACAATCATATTGTATACACTGATCGCCGTTGGCAATATTAATGCCCACATCGAATTATAAAGTCCCAAATTCTTAACGAGCAGATACATCGGTATCATACCGCTGCTGAAAAACATCGTAATGGTGAAGAATATCATAAGCCCGCGACGCCATCGAAAATTTTTGCGTGACAACGGATAGGCCCCCATCATGGTCAATGAAATATTAACTAACGTTCCTATGGTCGTGTAGAGCAGTGTATTTCTATAGCCAATCCATATTTCCGTATTCGTAAATACCCGTCGATAGGCTTCCACGTTGAATCCGCTCGGGATCAGTCCTATCTTACCGGCAATCACCAGTTTGGGATCACTGAATGAGGCACTAACGACATAGATCAGCGGGTAAAGCACAATTAACACAAGAATCCCGATAAGTACATAAGTAATCGCCAGAAAAATCCGATCTCCGTTAGACTCTCGAATTTTGTGGGACACGACCTCCATGTTCACCTCTCCTTTTAGAACAGACTGCTGCTGCTATATCGTTTGGCAATCTTGTTGGCCGCAAGCAGCAAAATGATGTTGATGACATTGTTAAAGAGGCCCACAGCGGTAGAGAATCCATAATCCATATTGATTAGACCTGTCTTGTAAGCATAAGTGGAAATGACCTCTGAGGTTTCCATATTCAAGCTATTTTGCATAAGAAGAATACGCTCGTAGCTGAGAGTCATCATTTTCCCCATGAGTAAAATAAATTGAATGACAATGACTGGCATAATACACGGCAGATTCACATGAATCATCCGCTTCCACCGACTAGCCCCATCGATTTGCGCAGATTCATGAAGCTGGGGATCTACGGCAGCTAACGCAGCGATAAAAATAATGGAATTCCAACCGCTATTCCGCCAGATGTCAGAACCGATATAGACACCAGGGAAGTAGTCAGGATTAGTCAAAAAAGGAATCGAATCGATTCCGATCATCCCCAGCAAATGATTCAAGTACCCATTTTCCCCGCCGAGAAATAAATTGATAATGCCGACAAAGACGACAGTCGAGATGAAGTACGGTGCATAAGTGATCGTCTGAAGCGTCTTCTTCAATCTCTCTTTTCTCATCTCATTGAACATGAGGGCAAGCATAATCGGAATGGGAAAACTGATCAGCGTTTTAAATAGATTGATGACCAGCGTGTTCTTAACAATGCGATAAAACTGAAATGAATTGAAAAGCCTTTCAAAGTTATCCAAACCAATCCAAGGACTGCCCATGATTCCGTGAATCGGATTGAAGCGTTTGAATGCCAGTTGTACACCATACATAGGTCCGTAGCAGAAAATAAGAAAATAAAGGACAACCGGGATAACAAAGATGAGATAATCCCAATTGTTTTGCAACCCAAACCTTTTTTTGTTAGACCTAGGTAGGGGTGCATGTGCAGCCTTGGTCTTCGCAGTCATATAGCTGCCTCCTTCGTCGAACGATAGAAAAGTTGACACTCAGAATCGATTCGGCGCCTGAATCGGTTCCTATGGCTCCGAGTATACGTAAGTTTGGAACCTCCGACAACAATTGATAATCGGCTTTTCACAGCAAAAAATGGTTTCAGCGCATAAATGGCACCCTGCATTTTTCTCAATACCTAGTCAATTTTCAGCTTTTTGCCTGCCATGAATTGATAACATAGCGCAAAATTTATATACTCGTAAGAAATCAAGACCTATTCGACCAGAGGATGTGTTTATTTTGCGGAAAGCGATTCAGTCCAAGCTCTATCGAAAATTTCTTCTTGGGCATCTTCTGATTCTGGCCGTAACCGGTCTATTATTCTTAGTGACCAATATCATCTCGCTATCAAATACCTATAATCGGCTGATGGATAATACCCATCGATCTATGGCCAATACGACCAGTTTGCTGGATACACGCATATTAGACCTACAGAAATTGACTTTAACCTTGTCACGGGATACCAAACTGCTTCCCTATCAATTACAAGAATCATTACAATATCCGTATTTAATTGCCGATGAACTTGAAAAATTAAAGGCGCTGTCTGCTGATCTTGATTCCATTGGTTTGTTCTATCGAAACACAGCCTACAGCTCGCTTCAAAATACGATTTTTACCGATACGGGAATTTACTCACCTGAGAGCTATAGCCGACTCGTCGGCGATGGCCGAATTTCGCCAGAAATTTTAGAGAGCAAATTGGGGCAACTAAGATCACCCATACTTCTGTCCTCACTAGCCAATGAAAATAATCCTGACGG
This sequence comes from Paenibacillus allorhizoplanae, assembly GCF_927798215.1. Taxonomy (NCBI): domain Bacteria; kingdom Bacillati; phylum Bacillota; class Bacilli; order Caryophanales; family Paenibacillaceae; genus Paenibacillus; species Paenibacillus allorhizoplanae. The sequence goes on along the minus strand of NZ_CAKMMW010000012.1, from coordinate 99,374 downwards.
CAAGGAACAGGTTCTGCTTCTTCTAGTTCCGCTTGACAGCACACCCTTTTCGAGTGGGATTATGATCTACAAACTAAACTATCCGGCCCTGGTAAGTAATTTCCAACTAACCATTGATAGTGGCAGCAGCCTGATTGCCTTTGATCAATCCAATATGCCCTTTCTGTATGTAAAAGGATCTTCTGATCTAGCGTGGAGTGAACTTGAAAGAGCAGCGCAAAACTCGAAAGCACGGATCCCCGGCTATCTATTCTTGCAGGAAACGTCATCGAAACAGAAAATTCATGTAGTGAACGCCATTCGTCGTAGTGACTATTTTCGCGAATATGATGTGGCACTCACGATTTCCCTAACCATATTTCTCATATCGCTTGCTCTAGGGATTGTGCTTTGTTTCAGGTCTGCACGCAAGAGTTATCAACCGATCCAAGAGTTATCTAACCGTTTCCCTACCTTGCCATCGGACAAGTTGACGAAAGGCAATACCGATGAATTAGACCAACTGACTCGCTATATCGAGCAGATGAGAGATGAGAGCATCCATTTGTCCAATATGATGCATAATCAAGAGGTTTTAACGAGGAACCAGTTACTGCTCGCGGTATTAATGGGGAAATTGAACGTAGACAATACGACGCAAGATAACCGAAGTGCCCTTCATCAACTATTTGATACACGGCATACAAGCAGTGTACTTGTCATTATTTTTGATGATTACAATTCAAAGGTAAGTAAAGAGCCTCTTAGTGAACAGTGGTTGATGAAATATACCATTTGCAACGTTTTGGAAAATTTATCAGGTGTGCACGGCGTCAATTATGCACTTGATTTGGCTATCGATAATGGAATTGTAGGCATTGTTTCGTGGAATAACGAATTTGCAGATCAATGGGAAGCTCGCAGTCGTGCTTTTTCCGAGCAGATCATCGCGTTCATGAATAGGCATTTTGCCCTCTCATTATCCTGTATGGTAGGTGAACCTCAACCTACGAATGACTTGCATCAATCTTTCAACTCGGCAACATCGCTTGCTGAATATCGGATTTTTGCTGGTAAACAGTCTATCATCACCCCAACTGAGTGGTCTCAGCAAAAAATTGAGAATACGACGATCGATAAGCAGCAAATTTCCGATTTTGCGGAAGCTCTCCATGCGGCGGTCTGCTCCAAGAGCTCCGAGCATCTGCAACTATTAATTCATGAGATGGAAGAAAGTTTTACTCGGCTGGAGGACGCGCCTACATTCCGCCTAACGTTTCAACAAATCATTTTTACCTTGAACCAACTCGTCAATAATATTCCGCTATCCCATCGCGAAGCGATCAAATATAAACTGGAATCCCTAGCCGAATTCCAATCCAAAACCGTTGCCGAGGCTTGCGCCAATCTGCTTGATGCTGCACGCAGCATACAAGACAGTTTAGGAGAAGATGCCAATAATAATCGCTTATATGCATCCATGTTAGAGCACGTTTCCCAGCATTATATGGACTATAATCTCAGTCTCTCCACAGTTGCTGAAGAGCTGTCTTTAACACCCTCCTATGTCACACGCTATTTTAAAAACAAAAATGGTCTTCCTTTGATGCAATATGTCTCGAAAATTCGCATTGAGAAAGCAAAAGAGTTACTCGAAACCACCCACCTTTCCATTAAGGAAATTGTTGAGCAGGTTGGGTTTGTGGATGAGAATAATTTTTCGCGAGCTTTTCGCAAACGTGAAGGCGTGTCTCCAAGCCAGTATCGATCCAATCGCTATAGTTAGTGGGTACAACGGCTAAAAATCCCCTCCAAGTATCTACTTGAAGGGGATTTTACGTTATATGCGCGTTAATTTGGCACATGATAATTGCGAGTCGTGGACCTCTGCTTCCAAACCATCTTCTTCCAAACGAGTGGAATGCCGCCGATAAGATACAGGTAACGGGCATCAATCATTTTTTTGATAAATAAGGCCAAGCGGCCTTTCACTTTCTTCACTTTGAGTAAACCAACAGCCTCACCGCGCCCCAAGGTTGCTACCGTGCCTTTGAAATCATAGACAAATGGCTTCATCTCTTTGCCTCGAACCGTCTGGATGAGATTCCTAGCCGCATTATAGCCCTGTTGGACAGCAATCTGCGCATTGGCCGGATAGGGTGTACCCTCTGGACTCGTGACGATCGAGCAATCGCCTGTGATAAAAATCTCAGGGAACTGATAGGAACGCAAGCAGCTATCCACTTTCACCCGTCCCCGCTGAACCTCGAAACCCGCTTCCTGCAGCAGCGAATTACCGCGTATCCCTCCCGACCAGACTACCGTGCCTGCGCGGATGAACTCGCCGTTGCTCAGAATAACTCCTTCCGATGTACATTCCTTGATAGCTGTCGATAGCTTATATTGCACCCCTTTGCGGCGCATAACTTCCATTCCATATTCGACTAAATCCACTGGCAGCCCGGGAGGAAGCGCCGACGAGGAAGCTTCCACATTATAAATCCGGACATCTACCGGATCGACATCATACGTTTTGCACAAAACAGGAATGCGATCCGCCAACTCTCCGACGAACTCCGTACCCGTGAACCCCGCGCCACCAACGACGAAGGTCAGATAATCCTTGCGCTTCGGAGCCACCTTAGACTTGGCGAACATATACTCAATGTGCTGCCGAATGAAGCGGACACTGTTAATGCTTTTGATCGACATGGCATATTCATGCATACCCGGGATCCCGAAGGTTTCCGTCTCACTCCCGAGTCCTACCACGAGATAGTCGTAGTCAAGCGTAGCATCTTCCAGCACAATCTTCTTATCACTCGGCAAAATTTCTCTTACCGTCGACTTCACGAATCGAATCTTCCGCTCATCAATCAAATCGGAAATGGTCACGCGTGCGTTATCATGATGATCCGTACCGGCAGCCGGCATATGCAGATGCGTCGTAATAAAGTGATAGTCATGTTTGTTGACCAGTGTCACGTCCATCTCATTTCTTCTCATCTTCTTCTGCAGCCTTATCGCTGTGACAAGTCCGCCATAGCCTGCGCCTAGGATCACGATTTTGGGTTTGCTCATTGCCTCAACACTCCTCCGGTTGTGAAATTAATCACATATATGCTTGTGAAAATAATCACAACTTCTCACAAGGTGAGCCGGTAACCGACTCTCTTCTAGTGTATGCGCGTTATTCACGAAAATAACTGATTAGTTGACTATTTGCGTGGAAAAAGAATGCACAATTTTTTGAGGGACGTGGCAACCGGGCGAGCGCTAAAGCGGTTTGGGGGGATTTAGAGCGGAGCTCTGCTGCTGGGGAGCGACTTCGGGGCTACGTGTCAGGGCCAGCCTCCCCCTTTTTTTGCCGATATTCGTATTAGTCCGATTTCTCCGAACTATAACAAGGGTTCCACTCGAAAAAGACTAAATAGTCCGATTCTGCCGAACTATGTAACCAATTTTCTTGTGAGGAGGGTGTTTGCCGCGGTTTAGTTGGGCGATTTCGGACTAATCCAGAATGGACGACGTGTACGATAAGATTAGTTCTGTGATTTCGGACTAACGGGTGCCGGCGAGTCTCCCTTGGCTGCTTTATCTTGCAAATTGCGCAGCCGATAACAGTTCATGCCTGCCACGCCGAGCTCCTCCAGCAAGCCAAAGTTAGCCCATGCGCCAACGACAGCCCCAATGCCGGGGATGAGCTGAAGCATTTTACGAAAATCAATCGTGTCCCGATACTCCTGCTGCAGCTGCAGCCAATTCACTTGATTCGCATAGTCGGCGGCAGGAGGAAAGTTCTGTGAAATTGCAGGCCAATTCTTAATCGTATGAAGCAGCGCAGGCTTCTTCTTCGAACTGGAGAACGCCAACTGAAACACATACAGAATGAACAATCTTTCTCTGTAGTCCTTGGTGGAATACCCGTAAATATGCGCTAATTCAAAAAGAAATTTCAGCTTAATCCCGATCAGAATCGGAAAATCAGCAAGGCCAAGCAAAATGCCCCCAGCCCCTGCTCCGGCGCCCTCAGCCGCAGCGATTTTTTTGTAAAGTGACAGCAACTCCTCGGCTTTCGCATCGCGGTCCGCCATCGATACGCCCTTCAGCGGCTCCGTCGCAGGCATATAATGAATACCGAACAAAGTCGTTTGCACAATCCCTTTCACCGTCGCGGTGATCGTATTGTGGATCTTCTCGGGAATGACTTGATTAATGCGATTTTGAACGGATTTGGAGGCTCGCTCGATCAGGTTAGGTTGCTTTTGCAAACGTATTTCCCAACGCTTCAGCTTCGCCTTCATTTGCTGTTCGTAGATCGTGTACGGCTGTTCCATGGCTTCACCACCGTCGGTTAGATTCTTATATCTTCATTTCTTCTTTTTCGGTGATTTCATCTGAGCTTTTTCACTGTTCTGTGCCACCCGATGCTTCACGATCCTGCTGATTAACGCTAGTGGCAGCGGTCGATCATGTGGAAATTGGACAGCCCCTTTGGACCTCGGATACTGCGCCAACTCCTCCTCAAATTCATCAATCCCATTCGGTGTGGGATAAAAGCCAATATGATTTTTGAATGCTGCGAAATGTACCAAATTGCCATGTAGATCAAAGGTAGGCATTTGGTAGCTAATCTTCTCCGTTGCCTCTGGTGCGGACTCTTGAATGACTGATCTGATCGTTTGAAGCTTCTCCTGAAGCTCAGGGGAAAAGGTTGCTATGTAGGCGTCGATGGATGCGAAGGCTGTTTTGGTTTCTTTCATGCACGGAATCTCCTTGGTGCGGATTGTTAGTTGTATTATACACGTTAGGTGGGGAAGAATTCGAGTTCTATTCAACAACTCATTTTTTTACCGAATTATGACAAATCGTGTCGTTTACAACCCTAAAAAAGTGCTGTAATCTTATTCTATTGAAAGGTGGCGATAATTCCTGAATTTCCTAAGAACCCTTTTGAACCTTTGGATTCCCTATAAGCGACTGACCAGCATTTTTTTATTCTGCCTCCTCCTAGAAGTCGGATATTCGGTAGCCGCTCCTATGAGCCTGAAATATATGGTGGACGAGGCTTTTATACCCAAAAATCTTCATCATTTCGCAATCATCTTGACCATACTGCTTGGCACCGGCTTTCTCAATATTTGTGCAAGCATTGGCGGAGAATACGCACTTGGAAATCTCGGTGGCCAGATCATCAAAAAACTAAGGATCGAGCTGTTTACACACCTACAGCGGCAATCGCTCCCATTCTATCAAACATACAGAGTTGGCGATCTTGTCACCCGATTCTCGGCAGATATGGGCTCCGTAGAAAGAGTGGTACGCATCGCATTCCCATTTTTCCTGAAGGAAGCTTTAAGCGTTCTGCTTGGACTCATTTTACTATTCTCTATTGAATGGAAGCTCACACTGGCCATGCTTGCTGGATCCACGCTGATGTTTATCGGGCCGAGACTCCTCCAAGGGCGCGCGGAAGCCGCGAATATTCTCTACAAAGAAACGCAGGAACGTTTCACAAATACGATTGATGAGATGGTTAAGGGACATAAAACGATTAAAAGTTTGCATCTGCAAGCCAGATTTCAAGAACGAGCCCGTAAGCAGGTGCATGAGCTCTTTTCCTTTGGCCTAAAATTGCAGCTTACCAATTCCATGATGGAGCGGCTCCCTCTAATATCACTTCTGATTTTGAACGGGATTATGATTGGTTTTGGCGGTTATTTGATCTTCCATGACATGATGACTATAGGCGATTTCATGGCCTTTTTCACCTTATTCTTAAGTGTAGGACAGTCAGGCTCTAACTTAGCCTACATCATCCCGAACCTTATCGATTCCAGTATTAGCTTTCGGCGCATCCAAGAAATTATGGATCATCAACCCAGCGTTTCGGAGGTCCCTCATCCTCTCGAGCTGCCTTCTTCTCTTCCCTTGATTCGAATGGATGATGTGACTTTCGGTTATAGCGAGGAATCCGATCAATTACGACATGTAAGCTTGCAAATTGCAGCTGGGAGCTATGTGGCTTTCATAGGCACAAGCGGCTCTGGCAAAAGTACTGCACTGCAGCTATTGTCCCGTTTTTATGATCCAAAGCAAGGCTCTGTCTCTATGGATGACTATGACATCCGCACCCTAAGTGAAGCTTCTTTACGAAGACAGTCCACACTCGTTACGCAGGATACCTTCTTATTTAATACGACAATTCGGGATAACTTGCTGCTGGATAGCGGTGCTTCGGAAGATGAAATGATCGAGGCGGCCAAGCAGGCGAACATCCATGATGTCATTGCAAGTTGGCCTGACGGATACGATACACAGGTGCATCATGAAGGGGGCTCACTATCAGGAGGCGAACGCCAACGGTTATCGATTGCAAGAGCGCTCCTCAGGAAGCCGAACATTTTGCTGCTCGATGAAGTAACATCAGCATTGGATCCAGCTACCGAAGCGGACATTAACCAGCTCGTTGATCGGCTTAGATCTGAGAAGACCATTGTATCCGTGACACATCGCTTATCCTCAGTTAAGAACGCCGACTGCATTTATGTTTTCCATGACGGCCGAATTGTGGACTCTGGTACCCACCATGAGCTTCTACATAAGAGCAATCTTTACCGCAGCCTATGGGATAAGCAGTTCGGATTTAACCTGTCTCTGGACGGCCTCTACGCCACGGTGGACATGGACAGGCTTGCCAAGCTTCCCTTCTTCGAAGGTATTGCACCTCCGCTGCTGAAGAACATCGCTATGTTATGTACAACCGAAACCTGCAAAGAAGGCGAGAATGTTGTGAGTGAGGGCGATGAGGGCAACAAATTTTACATTATTGTTCGTGGTAAATTTGAAATTATAAAACGTACACCTGATGGTGGGGAACGACGGGTCGCCGTACTGCAAGATGGGGATCATTTCGGCGAAATTGCCTTACTTCACAATGTACCTCGAAATGCAACAGTAAGGGCGATAGGGCCCTCGGTACTGTTGTCCGTCAGACAAGAAGCTTTTCACCGTTTAATGGCCGAACACCCGCAGATTCTACAATCTTTAGAACAAACACTTCAGAAACGAATTGGATAATGACTGGAAGTCAGAAAGGAGACACACAATGACGTTAAGCTACCAAAAGTGTGTCAGCGATGACGATTTCGCCAAGGCAAGTTTATTCATGTTAGCCCGTAAGCGCGACCTGCACCCCGCCTATTCCACCTTGGAAATGGTTACTCTCATTTACTCCTACGTGACTCAGGGTCACCTGATCGCTGCGAAAGATGTCGATGACCGTGTGGTTGGCATCGCTGCTTATTATTACGGCACCCCTGAGCAGGATTTCCAGGATAAGGATATTGCCTTTGTGGACGTAGCCATTGCGGATAAAGCGCTCCGAGGGTCACGCTTATTTGTTCGAGGATTGCTGTACATGGTGAACGAGATTGTTCAGGGAGGTCCGGAGGTCCAGGAGCTTAGGCTTGCGGCACTAGCTGAGAACGATTATATATGCAGACTGTATGCCAAATTTACTAGCGCACGCTCCGTTCGGGAGGGTACACACGGCAAAGAAGTCGTTTTTTGTGAGAAAATTAACATTTTAAGGGATACCCTAAAGAAATTCACTGCGATATAATGGAAATAGGCAAGACAATTACGACATTAAGGAGGCCATCCGTATGTTTCCAGTTCCCCCTACTATCGACAAAGGTTCTAAAAAAGGCAGCGGCTTCGGTAAAATCGTTAAGGTTAACGATTCACTTCGTGTACAGCCACAATAATGTCTTTTGAATTCCGTGTCAGCGAATTTGAAATGGATCATGAAGCCTATATGGACTTCCTGCTGCGTCATCACGCCGAACTGAATTTGCCTTACACGTTCGGCATGAAACTCAGTTTCATCAGTAGTCCGCTCTTTCTAGGTAAAGTTATACTCGTCATCAATGAAGAGTCCTACGACATGGTTGGCGCGGCCGGTTTCGGTTACGGAACAGGTCCCGGCGACTATGAGGACCAACATATATGTCAGATCGAAGTTGCTTTTATTGAAAAAGAGCTGCGAAGCACCTCGCTATTCGTACAGGGACTACGTGCACTGGTTGATGCTATTAAAGCAGGCAATCCGGGAGTCCGGCAGGTTCAGTTCTGGGCTTCTGCGACTGGGGAAGGGCACGAGAATCGGCTCTTTGCCAAATTCCTTGCACTGCCCGGCTCGACGAAATCCATTGTGAACACCTTAGCCCTCTATACGGTGCCGTTTCATGAGCTTGAGGCTTATTGTGAGTGGTTGAGGTGATCGTACGAGATGCCTAATGAGACAAAAAGGAGCTAGCCCCTACAATGTGGTAGCTCCTTTTTTGTGTTGTCTGAACTAGTGCAACCTATGGAAAACGTCTCCCTAATTGGCTTTCGATAGCTTGTTTATGAAGGCTTTCAGGCTTTCTTCCCCGTTAATAAACAGCCTTTTCAGCAAGTAAGGTGACTGCTGATTGGTCGTGTAGCCTTGATCAATGGTAAACGCATAGCGAAAGCCGTGTTCTTTCAAAAGCTTCACCGTTGTTTGGTTATATTCCCCATATGGATAGCAAAAAACATCTGCTTGCGTGCCAAGCTTCTCCTCAATCAACTTTCTAGCTTCGGTGATCTCATACGCTTGTTGTTCCGCTGAAAGCTTAGGTAGATGTGGATGTGTCATGCCATGCGGTTGGATGTCCCAGCCGGCTTCTTGCAGCTGCTTGACCTGTTCCCAATTCAAATAACTGGCATCCTCGACCATGCCTGGTGACATGAAGAGTGTAGCAGGGAAATTGTATTTGGCCAGAATCGGCATCGCCTCCTCCACATTATCCACATAGCCGTCATCAAACGTGAGCAGTACAGGCTTATCAGGCGCCGCGAGACCGCTTTTCTTTTCAATCAGGTTAATGAATGTTGCAAGAGAGATAGGCGTATACCCATGGTCATGCAGATATTTCATCTGAGCCTCCAGCTTGGCTGGAGAAATAACAACCACATTCCCTGGATCAATGGTGACGCTATGATAGTTGAGGACGGGTATGCTGACTTTGGATGAAGCAGACGGTGCGACAACCCCATTGGGCATATAGGTGTCCACTGTAACGGAAGTTGTCTGAGGTGGGGCTGTGACTACTGTGTCCACTTGCGCTGGGAGTGGCTGCTCAGGCTTGTCCGATGAAAGGGGAGAAATCTCAAAAGGCGCGGGATCAGGCGTAGACACAGGATCAGGATCAGACATAGTCACATACGCAGGTGCAGATATAGGCGCAGACGCAGGTGTATACACGGGCACAGGCGTTGACATAGTAGATTGGGTCAATTCCTCGGCCTGTACTTCTATGATTATGGGAGCTGTTGGAGAGTTGAGACCACTAATGAAAAAAAGAATAAGAAGCGTAAACACTCCCGCTAGTAATGTGTAAAATAGGAACCTCTTGCCTCGGACGTTCATAGTAAACCACCCATTTCTCGAGGAATCATCTATCACTCTATTTGTAAGCAGTGATTGAGAGAAATATTCCTAGATTTTGATAACGGGTGGGGAGTTAGAGGAAATCTGGGGAACCGAGAGCAAGAGGAGGTGTGGAGAACTGCGTACGAACTGAGAAGCGGAGGAACAGAGAAGAAGCAAAGCAATTCTAACGGACACGAATGACGTTATTTCGACCAGAATGGGGCATTTGGGGAGCTAACGGACACCATAGCCGTTAAATGGCCCTAGCAAGCCAATAATTCTCTGATTTCAGACAAATAAGATCCGCTGTGTCCGTTAGCCTACACAAACAATCAAATACAACCTAATAGCATCCGCTGTGTCCGTTATAGCGCCTGCTTGTTAGCTACTACTAGACTTCCGAAGCTACTAGGTTGCTGATAGCTACTACGTAAATAGCAAAAATCCCCAAGCAAGTAAAGCAACCACAACTAAGACCGTGTCAGCTCTCGCCCACTCCAGTGTGTCCTTCCGTAGCAGCAACGTTGTGCCGTCGATTTGCTTCATCTCCATCGCGACGGTCATTTGTTCCGCTTTGTGGAACATGCCTAACAAGAGTGGCACGACCAGCGCAGGAATGTCGCGCACGCGAACCGTACCTGGGCGGACTGAGGCTTTCCCTCGTGCTCGCACGATCGTCGAGAATTGCTGCCACTCTCGCATGATGAGCGGGATGAATCGAAAAACAAACGAAACCGCCAAGGAGAAGGACGCCACAGGCAGCTTCACCTTGTACAAATATTTCAAAGCCCAGTTCAGTCCCTGCACGAGCTGACTATAGGGGGTCGACATGGCGAGCCAGCAGCCTGCCATCAAGACGACAAATAATCGCGTCAGAATAAAGGTGGTGCTCCAGCCATTATCAACTGAGTAACCGATCGGTGAGAATTCGATCCCCGCCAGCGCGACGGAAAAGATCAGGAAAATCGCATACGACGTTGCGATTTTCCTGATCCCGCGCAACACACTGCGCGGAAGGCCGAGAAACGCGCAGCCGACGAGCGCCGCGGCCACCGCGAGGCTGCCCCAACCTTGCTGCCCCATCGTGCCGATGGCGAGCAGCAGGTAGAGCAGCCACTTCGCGCGCGGGTCCAACCCCAGCCACCCCGCCTGCGGCGCGGGTGGTTCCGGCGCCAGCGCCTGCCGCTGCGCAGGCCGCGGTGGCTGCGCCACGCTCGCGGCGGCCAGCGGGGCCGCTGGCGCAGAAGCGCTGCCAGCTTCGCGCAGCGCAGCCAAGATCGCCGACGCGGCAAGCGCCGGCGTGAGCAGATCTGGCGCGATGGCGATGCCAACGCGCGCCATCTCCACAGCGGCCTCCGCGCAGCTCGGGAGGCCAACCCCGGCGCGCGCCAGCACCTCGGGCGCGCGGCAGAGCTCTTGCGGGGAGCCGTCGAAGACGAGCTCGCCATGGTCTAGCACGAGGACACGGTCCGCTAGCGGAAAGAACGTGTCCAGATCATGCGTGGCGACGACGAGTCCGCCACGACCGCTGCGCTCGCGCAGCATGCGCAGCAGCTCGCGCACGGCGGCCGCCTCGAGGCCGGCAGTTGGCTCATCCATGAGGAGCCAATCCGGCGCCGTGGCGAAGGTAGTCGCCAGCGCGAGCCGGCGCTGCTCGCCGCCGCTGAGCGCGAAGGGCGAGCGATCCATGGCGAAAACGCCATGCGGATCGAGCGCATGGGTCGCCGCGCGAATGCGCCGATCCCGCTCTTCCTTTGCAAGTTTATACGGCCTAAGCGAATAAGCGAATTCTTGACCTATGCTGCGTGCGAACAATTGCTGCTCGGGGAATTGAAACGTTAAGCCGAAGCGAAGCAATTGCTTGGGATCGGCTTTCATCGGTTTCAGCCAAATCGGCTGTTCATCCACCGTAATGGATCCAGCTTGCGGTTTAAGGAGACCCGACATCACTTGCAGCAGTGTAGATTTCCCTGAACCTGCGTGGCCGATAAGCAATGTCACGGATCCTTCCTGCAGCGTAAAGCTTATATCCTGGAGCAGTGTCACCTCAGGTGAATCAGGAGCTTTTACCCCTACTTCCTTCAAAACTATCGGCATGAGATCACCTCCGCCAATTCTTCCATGTTCAGCGGAAGAGGGTCTAACGTGAGTCCCTGTTCTAGCAGATGCATCGCCGTTTGAATCACAAAAGGCGGATCAAAGCCAAGTTCCACACAAGGCGAAGATTTTTCGAATTTCTTTAATTTCTCAAACTCCTCAGGTTTCTCGTTTTTCTCGTTTTTCTCGTTTTTCTCCGATTTCTCCCCAGCTTTCCCATAAAAAAACTCACGCGGCTCCCCATCAAAGGTAATTCTTCCAGCGCCAAATCCGACGACACGACTCGCATCCGCCACCTCTTCCAGCCGATGTGAAATCCATACAATCGTCGTGCCACGTTGATGTGCCTGGCGCACAGCTTCCCGTACTTCTTTGCGAGAAGCTGGATCCAGCATCGCCGTCGGTTCGTCTAGAAGCAGAATCTCTGGACTTGCTGCGAGTGCGGCAGCGAGATTTACCAGCTGTTTCTGCCCCCCAGATAAGGTAGCCATTGTACGCTCTGGCGAAAGTGACAATCCTACAGCAGCTAATACTTCCGTATACCAGCTCCTGCGTTCCTCCGCTGTTAATTGCTGTGCTTGCGGTAAGAAATCTAGTTCCTCCCCTATCGTTTCTCCTATGAATTGAGCTTCTGGCAATTGGAGCACGCCTCTTGTCGCCTGCGTAACAGCATTCGTTCTACGCTGCACTTGCCCTTCCGACAATGGGTTCAAGCCTAGCAGCACGCTAGCAAGTGTACTTTTCCCGCTCCCATTAGGTCCCACAACAGCAATCCACTCACCTCTATGAATGTCTAGCGAAACACCTGACCATACGCGTCGCCCTTCTCCCGATTCCATACGATAGACGATTGAAGCGTTCTTTAATGACATTAATCTTTCTCTTGTAGGCATATGTAAAAAAGTTCCTTTCACTTTTCTAGCAGTTGTGCTATCATCTGTATTGTCAACTTGTTAATCATTAATTTGGTTGACAATAGATTAACAATACCAGAAACAGGAGTGATCAACAATATGAAACTTACGTTACGTGGTGTAATTTTCAGCGCTTTATTTGCAGCTATTCTCGTGTTATTCAGCTTCTTCAAAATCTCAGTCGGCACAGAAGTACCCATTACCCTTCAAACATTAGCTGTTATGCTCGCTGGCGGTTTACTAGGTGCGCGTTACGGATTCCTAAGTATGGCTCTTGTCGTAGTGCTTACTGCCGTTGGTTTCCCACTCCTTCATGGCAGTGGTGGACTAGGCGTTGTCCTTGGACCTACTGGCGGCTTTATTATGATCTGGCCGATCTCTGCGATGCTCATTGGTTTTATTTTACCTCGTATTCGTTTAAATGGCATCATGGGCTATGTCGCTGCATTTCTTGTTCTTGAAGTATTCGGCTCACTGATCCTTTATTTAGCGGGTGTACCTTGGTTAATGTATAAGGTTCCTTCCTATACGCTAGAGAAAGCAATGGTCGCCGCTTGCTATCCATTCCTCGCAGGAGATGCGATTAAAGCGGTGGTAGCTGCACTCATCATTGCGCCCGTTCGCCAAGTCTTCCCGCCACAGCGTCTTACAGGTTCATCTTCACATAGCATTGTGAAAACGGAGAATCCGCAAGATGCGTTGATTCACTAATTCACTCTCTCTTAATAACCTATTACCTTACCTCACATTCGTCCAACAAATAAGAGCCACCCCCAAAGTAGCTAATCTACTTGAGGATGGCTCTTTCATTGCTTTTTTACTTCTTCGTAAACCATTCGTTTAAGGCATCAATCGCGGTCTTCCCGCCCTTAGCATCAAACTCCTGTGTAAATTTGTCAAACTCAGACAAATCACGTTTACCCATAATAAATTTCATTGAGTTTTCTTCCACATAATTGCGAAGTTCTGTGAATTTGGTATCGTACGCTTCAATCGATGGCGCAAAGTTCGTTTCCTCACGGGATTTTTTAAATTTCAGCTGAGGCTCATAATAAGGCAACAAACTTTTGGCTTTCAGTCGTGCATCAATACCAAAATCCGTATCCCCTAAGCCGTACATCGAACGCCAGCTAATTTTGTCACTTTGTTCTTTCGTCTGTGTATATATCCCATTTGCTTCTGTGTAATCCTCACCTTTTATGCCATAATTTATTAAGATATCGGTTTCCGGCTTGTACAAAAAGTTCAGGTATTGGGCTGCACCCAACTTATTTTTAGCTTGTTTAGGAATTACAACATATTGCGTTGAAATCGAAGCATCTTGAATCCCCGATTGACCATTTTTGCCAACAGGAGGTGCAATAAACTGTACAGAGCCGCCATTTTTCTTTTCCTGCAGGGCTTTGTCCACGTCAATACCTGATGAGAAATACAACGTATTGAACACGGCTGTTCCGTTAATTAACTTATCTTTGCTATCTTTATTAACTGCAAATTCAGGATCCAATAGTCCTTCGTCATACCATTTCTTAAGTGTTGTTATGAATTCTTTGTATTCCGGCTGCACCCAGGAAAATTTCAATTTCCCGTCTTTTATAACTGTAGGTGTAGAAACGCCGAAGGCAGCGGAGAAAGGGAAAAATCCATCAAAGAAAGATCCCGCACTCGAAGTCGCCATCGTTAGTGGCGTAATATTCTTCTTCTCTTTAATGGTCTTCATTGTTGAATAAAACTCATCGATCGTTGTTGGCGCATTCAAGTTTAATTCCTTCAAAATATCCGTACGCTCAATAAGACCGTTCCCTACCTTTAAGGCATTTCGATAAGGGATCGCATAAACTTTCCCTTCATACCTCAAAGCATCTAGCGACTCTTTACTTGCCATCGTAGACAAATTCGGAATTTGCTTAGCAATTAAATCATCGAGGGGCTCGAGCGCACCTTGTTTGGCCAGTTTAAAGTAGTCGGATTTGCCATTCACCATGATAAGATCAGGCACATCACCAGAAGCAAAGATAATGGATGTTTTTTGCGATGGATTTTCATTTGGAAGTGACTCATATTGAATGTTAAAGCCCGAGTTCTCCCTTAACTTATTAATAATCTTATTATTATTCATGGTGTCCGAACCTTTGAATTGCTCCATAACGCCGTGGTAAAGTCGGGTAATTTTTAAATCCTTAAGCGCTTTGACTTCTCCCCCACTCCCACTTGTTGCCGTCGCAGTCTTTTCTGTTCCTGCCTGGCCCGCTTGCTTGCTTGTGCTGCACCCCGCCATGACAAGCATACACATGACTACACTCATACTGATTGCCGCTGTTTTTCTAAAAACCATGATCGCGCCTCCCTATTTAATTATACATATATGAAAGTTCGGATAAAGGCATGGAATTATCCCTTAACCGCACCTAACATAACACCTTTAACAAAATATTTTTGAATGAAGGGATACACACAAAGGATCGGAAATACCACGCAAATGATGGCCGCAGCCGTCGTCGATTCTGGTGTAAGTTCACTTAACACGCCGCCCGTCGTCATGTCTCCCGTCTTGGAGTTGGTCACAATCTGCATCAGGAATACTTGCAGTGGCATCAGACCTCTATCAGTGATATACATCATCGCTTGAAAAAAGCTATTCCAGTAACCGACGGCATAAAACATCGCGATCGTTGCAATGGTCGGTAGGGATAAAGGCAGATAGATCCAAGTAAGAATCCGTATGTTGGAAGCCCCATCCATAATTGCCGACTCTTCCAAAGCCTCAGGCAGGCTCAAGAAATAGTTGCGGATCAAGATTAAATTAAACGGTGCCAAGGCCAGAGGCAGCATAATCGACCAGAGTGTGTTTAATAATCCTAATTGCTTCACAACCAGGTAGGTAGGAATTAGACCACCGCTGAAGAACATCGTGATGACAAAGAACAGCATAAACCCTCTTTTAAAGGGAAAATTTTTCCTAGAGAGTGGAAACGCAGCCAATACGGTGACAGCCATGCTGATTGCCGTGCCAACTACAGTAATAATCAAGGAATTCCAAAATGACATGTAAAACTGTTTATAAGAGAGTACATATTCATACGAAGCAAAGTTGAAATCTTTCGGCCATAGCCAAATCTCTTTCGCTAAAATATACGTTTCACCACTGAGTGACTTCGCTACAATATGAATCAAAGGTACAACGGTTGATAATGAGAGCAGCGACAATACGATGACATTTACATTATTAAATATGGATTCTCTCCGAATTCTTTTCATGACAAGCCCTCTACTTTCTCTTCCTTAGAAAATTCCTTCTTCCCCCATTTTCCTGGCAAATACATTAGCTAAAATTAGAAGTACGCAGCCAATGACTGACTTGAATAACCCAGCTGCTGTCGTTAGACCAAATTGCATAGAGCCTAGCCCCACTCGAAACACATACGTATCAATGATATCCGCCACATCGTAGACAGTTGGGTTATACATAACCAGTACTTGTTCGAAACCTGCATCTAAGATATACCCGATTCGCAGCAAGAGAATGATGATAATGGTCGACTTCAGACCTGGAAGAGAAATATGCCAAATTTGCCGAAAGCGATTTGCCCCATCCACAGTAGCCGCTTGGTATAGTTCCTCATTAATCCCCAGCAGTGCAGCGAGATATATGATAGCCCCCCAACCCGCTTCCTTCCAAACATCCGAGCCCACTAGTATCCATCGAAAAATTCTTTCATCCGACATGAAAAAGATCGGTTGGAACCCTAACATTTCGATGATTCTATTAATAATCCCGCTGCTTGGAGACAGCATATCAATGGCGAGGCCGCCAATAATCACCCATGAAATAAAATGAGGCAGATAAGTGATCGTCTGCACCATTCGTTTGAATTTGACGAATTTGAGCTCATTCAGCAGCAGGGCTAGAATAATGGGAACAGGGAAACCTACGAGCAGTTTCATCAAGGAGATCATAACGGTATTTCTGACTACTCTTGGGAATTCGTCGAACGTAAATAATTCACGAAAATATTGAAGCCCCACCCAATCGCTACCCCATACACCTTCCATCAAATTGTAATCTTTGAAGGCAATGATGACGCCATACATCGGCATATATTTGAAGAGGAGGATAAGAATGACCGCAGGCAATACCATGAGATACAAATCCCAATACCTCAGAAGCTTGAATGACCTCCCTTTTGTTAATTTGACTTCTCTGCTTACTGTCAAAGAATTTGTCTTCATCATGTGTGATCTCCTTAGCTATCGTGCTCTTCTCTTGTACTAACTATAGCCCGACAAGTAATGAAAATGTAGACTAATCCTTCTACTTTAATGACCACAATTTCTACGTTTTTGCATGCAAAAAAAGACACCAACAGGTCATGTTGAATGTCATTTTTTCTTCAAAACTTATGACTTGTTCATTTCACTCGGCTTGATTCCCCAGTACTTCTGAAAGCTCCGCGAGAAGTAATTCCCGTTCTTATATCCGACTCGTTCGGCTACTTCATACACTTTGCTCCCCGTTGCCAGCAGCTCCTTGGCCTTTTCCATCCGTAGTCTTAGCACGCTATCCGAGAAATTGCTGCCGGTCACCTCTTTAAAGATTCGGCTCGCATAGGCATAATTCATATACATTTTTTCAGCGACAAAATATAAACTTAGCTCTTCCTCATATAAGTGCCGATCAACGAAAGCCAAGATTTCACTCACCGTAATATGCGTACCCGATTTTCGACGCTCGCTAATTGATCGGCTAATTCGCGCCATCATGCGATGCAGCCATTCCATGAGCTGTTCCTTCGCCAGCAACTGATTAAAGTTCATAAAATCTGTATAGTCCTCAGCAAGCGTTTCGCGTAAACTCCACCCGTGGGAATTGACAATTCGCGTCAGTAATGCCGTAATGCGAAGAAGCATCTCTTTCGCCTCGGCAATGGGATGGTTCGGCGAGAAACCGATGTCCATTAACGTGCTGATAAGCTCTGACCTCTTGCTCTCATTGCCCGTTTCCACTGCAATTTCAATGTCTTTTTCCAGATCGTTCATATTCAACCAGACTGACTTCGAAGGCGCATCGTTCCGATATGGAATGACGGTTTCATTGCCCAGTACGATGCGTTCCTGCAGTGCCATTCTACTCTGCTTATAGGCAATCGGCAGCAAAGCTTGATCTTCCACACAAGTTCCAATGCCAGCGCTGGCTGTTAGCTTCAAACAGGTTTTAACCGTGCTAAGCAGTCTGCCGAGCTGCTGATTAACTTTGAGCTGAAATCCTGATACCTCTACACTTGAAGGGGCAAAGAAGATAATGGCCGTCAACCCGTCATCGTCATGCAGAACGATGCCATCCATATCCTCCACGACATCCCGAGTAATATTAAACAGCGAATACTGAATTAGCGGCCGCTCCCCTGAATGGAAACGGACATCGGTTTCGGCAATCGGGTCCATATCAAGCGTGACAGGCAAATAGATATGGCCTGCTAGGGAAAAGCCGATTTCCTGACTGCGTTTTTCTAATTCCCAGGTAGACAAACGCCCGTTCAACCAATTTTTATAAAATGATTGTTTAAGTTGAGGCAAATGCTCTTTCCATCGCTGCTTCAGAAGCGCTATGTTATGTATATCATTCAATTCCTGTTCACGAAGCTGTTTGGCTCTTAACACCGTTTCCAGTACAACCTCATTCTCCGCTGGCTTTACCAGATATTTAACAACGCCATAATCGATGCTATCACGTGCATATTCGAAATGGTCAAAACCCGTTAATATGATAACCTTCACATGAGGATATTCATTCTTCAGAACCTTTGCAAGCTCAAGACCACTCATATCGGGCATATGAATATCTGTAATGACGATATCAATGCAGTCCTTTTCTACAGCCACGATGGCTTCCCTGCCGTTTCCCACAGCACCGGCAATTTCAATGTCATAGTCTTTCCATGAAATTCCATAGGCAATCCGCTCTCTGACTTGAAATTCATCTTCAGCGACGAGCAGCTTCATCTTCTTCTTCCCCCACTCGTATAGGAATGATTAAGGTAACCTTTGTTCCGAGTCCCTCTTCACTTTCAATCAGGACGTCAGCTTCTTCTCCGTAATATAACTTCATTCTCGATTTCACATTTTTCATCCCAAAAAATTGACTCGACGGACTTTCTTGCGGCACTCGGTAAAGCTTACTTGTCAGTATACTGAGCTCCAGTTGGATTTGCTTCAGCAAAGCGTCTGGCATTCCCATACCTGTATCTTCTACTTCGATAAATAAAAGATGTTGATGAACCCTAGAGCGAATTCGCAGTTCACCTTCAAAAGGGCATTTCTCAAGCCCATGAATAATCGCGTTTTCTACAATAGGCTGCAGCAGCAATTTAAGTACAGGGATGGCCTCAGAGCCTTTTTCCAAATCAATCTCAACTGAAAAGTGTGCTGTTCGCATCTGTTGAACACGAATGTAATACAGCAGATGCTGCATCGTTTCCTCTAATGTAAAATGACTCCGTCCTTTTCCCAAGCTAACTCTGAAAAATTTGGCCAAATTCAAGACCATTTCACTAATTTCTTTCATATTAAATTTGACCGCAACCGAATAGATGGAATCCAGTGTATTATAAAGAAAATGCGGATTGATTTGCGATTGCAGCAAGCTAAACTCCGACTTCGCTAAACGAAGCTCCTTCTCATAATCCTCCTCGATCATAATTCTCTGGGACTCCGCCATCTGATTAAAACCATTCATTACGAGTCCGAATTCATCTCTTCGATCATGCCTGATTTGATAGTTCAGATCTCCCTTGCCAACGAATTTGAAAGCGCTCGATAATTGGCGCAAAGGCTTTAAAATTTGAATGTAAATCAGCCAGGCCGTCCACACAGCAAGAAGTATGCTAAGTAGAATAATAAGGTAAGTAAAGAGTTGCAACCGATCAGATTGCTTGAAAATTTCATCCTTGGGCTGCTCTAATTGAATAGACCATGCACCGCTTGTTTCTTTCATTGCGAACATGTCGGAAGCATAAGCTTCCTTCGCAGCAGGGTTGGTCTCCAGAATCAGCCTGTTATTATAATATAAAGAAATGTTCATCCGTTCGGTCGTTTGGAGATGTTGAATAATACTCTGAAGCGACGAGTTATTTACAGCAAAAATCAAAACGTTCGGCTCTGGCGAATCTCTTAATACGTCAAGTAACCTAATATAGTAGATATTGGAGCCTTTTAAATATAAGTTCTGACCCCCGCTTGAATCTGCAGTAGGAATATAAATAATTAAAGAACCAATTCCTCGAACGACTTGCTGGAACCAGCCTTCTTCCTTCACCCGAGGCCATCTGAACGCCCCCAGCGCTGTCGAAACGCCATTGCCGCTAGCTCCATGAACAATATAGGCCTCTTGAATGGCACCGTTAATATTGGCAAGAGAAGTCAGCTGCTGCATGACGGTATGAATATCATATAAATGAGTCGGGTTAAGTGGGTCTTCAATATCCCTAAAGATGTTTACGATACTAGGATTAGAGCTAATCAGTAGGGTTTGCTGATCCATCGTATTCGCAATTTGCTCCATATAGGCAAGTGACGTCAGGAGTGCCCCCTTCGTCCGGTCACTAATTTGGACATTCATAATACCTTGTGAGTAGTTATTGGCAAATATACTTACACTGACCAGTGGTATGAGGATAAGCAAAAAAGTTAAGGTAAGCTTGAGTTGTAAGGAAATCGCGCCCTGTGTACTTTTCACGGTCGCACCTTCCTGTCTATGCCTGAGCCTCGGTGTGTAGCTCTCCAACTCCCCGGCGGACTGCCGTAATATTTGGTGAAAGCATGTGTGAAAGCATAAGCATCGGAATATCCGAGCAGTAACGAAACTTCGCTGATCATAAAATCAGAGGAAAGTAGCTCTGCTGCTTTTTCCATCCGCAATCGATGCAAATATTGGACAGGGGATACCCCCATTTCCTCCGAAAACATCTTCGAGAAATAAGTGCGGTGAAGGGCTAAGTAATCAGCAACATCACGAACCGTGATATTTTCCATATAGTAAGTGTCCATAAAAGCAACGCTTTTAGGAATCCAGTTCTCTTTGCCAGTCTGATTCTTTTCGGACGGGTCCGTTGGAATCATAAGGCCAAAAATGCGATATAGGATGGAACATAACTCGTTATGCCGTTTCATGTCGTATTTGCGGGGAAGGAACAACTGGCGAAGCGTAGCTTCAAGCTCCTTGGACATGACCCCGTACAGGTAAGGAGTGGCCTTACTAAAGCCAGCTTTAGCGAAAAGTTCGGGTGCTTGCAATCCATCCATGGAAATCCAAATCATCTGTAGGGTGGCATCACTTGGAGCCAACCCATAACGAAAAGTACTCCCCGGTACCATCGCAAACACATCGCCTTTGGACAAAATAATGTGCTCTTTGTCAAAGGTGAACTCGACCTTCCCCTCCATAATAAAGTGCATATTGTAATACTCAAGAATCATAGGCCCTGCTTGATAGCTGGGCTTAGCGATATTGCGACCAAGACGGAGCGGCCAGATGCCGCCTTTTTTGGCGAATTCATCAGGAACGAATAGTTTTGATTCAAAAAATTCCTTAGCGGTTTCCTGCACGCCGATCACCATCCTATCCGTTATCCCTTCTATTGTAGCAAATGCTGAAGATGATTGAATATGGCGCAGAAGCGAAATAAAACCTCTCTCTTTGGCAGTTGGATCCTGCCTGTTTGAGAGAGGTTTTTACGTTCTTACATATGAACTAAAATCAGATCATTTTCAATCGAAACGCCGAATTTCTCTACCGTGACATCATACGTCTTGGTGCGCATAGCCACATCCGTGATCATGCAGCCCGTTGCGATATCGAATTCCCACTGATGCCAGGGGCAGCGTACGATTTCACCTTCCCTATCAAACTGAAAATCACCAGGTCCTTCGGAAGTCACATAGGCTGTCACCAAACCTTTGCACAACTCTGCTCCTTGATGAGGACAAATATTGCGCAGAGCATGAAAGCCGCCATTAATGTTGTAGATACCTATGCTGCGCCCTTCTACCTCCACAATCTTATGCGTACCAGTTGGAATCTCCCCTACTGTTCCTACGATGTGCTGCGAGCTTCGCTTCATTTCGTCCCCTCCGTTTTGCGTGGAGGCAGACCATATAGCTTGGCTGCATTCTGATAGTAGATGCTG
This sequence comes from Paenibacillus allorhizoplanae, assembly GCF_927798215.1. NCBI lineage: Bacteria > Bacillati > Bacillota > Bacilli > Caryophanales > Paenibacillaceae > Paenibacillus > Paenibacillus allorhizoplanae. The sequence goes on along the minus strand of NZ_CAKMMW010000012.1, from coordinate 77,742 downwards.
TCCCATAGCTCAGGTTCCAGTTTGGGCAATGCTTGACTTGGTGAATCATAATCCCAATGCGGGTAATCACTGCAAAACATCAGCGTTTCTTTCGCATAGATGCTCTCTAACAAATGATCGAAGATCTCACGGTTCGGTGTCTCTTCAAACGGCTGTGTGGTCACACGGACATGCTCTCGGAAATATTCGCTCGGCTTCTTGCGAACCCATGGCGTTTGCACCCGCAGCCCTTTCCATTCTTGATCGAGCTTCCACAGGAATGGAGCTAGCCACAGGACACCGGCTTCCTGCAACACAACCTTCAACGTAGGGAAGCGCTCGAACACTCCGTTGAAAATAAAGCTGGCCAAATGTGCGCCCATGACCGCGGGACGCGCGCAACGCTGCTCAATGTAGTGCGTCACATACCCAGCCCCAGTATGTGGGCTATTAATGCCTTCACCCTCTAATCCAACATGGATGGTGAAGGGTAGGTTATGGCGAACACAGGCCTCATAAATCGGATCATAGTGCCGATTTCCATATGGCAGAGTAGCGCCGCTGGAAACTACCACCTGCACCATGTCGGATCGGCCCCCGACGCGGTCAATTTCTTGCGCAGCAAGCTGCGGCGCCTGCTTCGCAATGAAAACGGACCCCCGCAGTCTGCTTTCTCGCGAAAGCCAGTGCTCAATCGTATATTCATTAATCGCTCGGCAGAGTGCAGCAGCGTAATCATAGTTAGGGGTCGCATGCACGGCATAGCCTTCCCCTGTGAGAATGCCATATTCGACATTGTAGCGGTCCAAATGCTGCTTTTGCATCAAGGCCAGATCACTGCCGGCAGATCCGCCCCCCTCGGGATAAGCGTCAGCCATCCTGCCGCCTACGCCCCCATTAAAGTGCATGCCTCCCGGCAGCGCCGGCCCGTATTGCTTCATAAGCTCCTGGTACCCTCGCGGCATATAGGGTTTTAATGCTTCCAACCCCGTGGCTTGATGAATGTCACAATCGATAATGGAGCGTTTTAGCTTCGGACGTTTGTCCGCTGGTAACTGTGTGTCGGTATTCGAAGTCTGCATATCTTTTGCCCCTCCAGCAATTTACATTAGATAGCAGGATGTGAGGTCGTAGATACGAACCATCCTTGCTTCTTGACCATAATGTTACGTGTCCAGCGGCCAAACAACAATGTTGTCGTGTCTTGTATCTTTTGCGATTTTGTAAGGTTGTTACATGTGACTAGGGGATGGCTCTCACGTAAATATCATCAAAATACGCCTGCGCAATATGGGTATATACACCAATTTTCCCATGAGTAAACGTACTGTCAGTAACATTGATCTTGAGTGTTCCATTGACATAAGCTTTAATTGTAGTTCCGTTCACTTCCAGCTTGAACAGATGTTGAAGGCCCGTACTCAGAGAGAGCGGCACAGTGGCAAGTACACTTTCTGAATTGTTCACAATCTTTCTAAGCGTCAGTTGCCCAGCATGATCATCATAATAAACAAAATAGAAGTTTTTACTATCAACGAATCTGGCAATCAGCCCCATTCGTCCATAAATGCTGCTGCTCCAGCTATTCGCCTTTAATTTCGCCTCTACACTGTAATTTTGCCATGACGTATCTCCTGCCGAGGCTTTGGATCCGCCATAGCCAAGATTGTCGGCAAAATAAACTTTGGAGCCTCCGTCCGGCACAATGCTAAATTGGCCGTAATGAATCGTCCAATTGCTGTTTCCACTCTCAAAACCTTCATAAAATAGGATATCCGAGGTCGTAAGCGAAATGGTGCTCGATGCCGAATTGCCAGCAGGATCGAATGCTTTGATCATATACGTGTAAGCCGTAGGTCCAGATACTGCCAGATCGGTATACGAAGTCACGATCGTGTTCAATGCTGCAATTTCAACGCCATTGCGATAAATTTTGTACCCGGACACACCTGCGTTGTCTGTCGAAGCATCCCAAGTTAGATCCACCCTCGTTGAGTAAGGAGAAACCGCGGTTACGTTAGCCGGTGGGGTTGGCGCAGTCGTGTCGGTGCCGATGAGCGGCGCATACACCAACTCAAAGCCATACCCCTTGTCGGTTTCGAGCGAAACCGTAATCGTATCGCCAAGCACACTTATCGGAATTTCCTGCAATCGTACACCATTCATCGTAAGTTTGTAGGCTTTATATGCGCTTGGTGTTTTGGTTGTCTTCAGCTGCACTTCGGCTGTGCCGTACTTCGCCAGCGTCGGTAATTCTCCACGATAGTAGTAGGTCACGCCGCTAACCGTTTCTTCACGCTCACCTGTTGCTGCCGCATCAGTTGTATAAATCATCAGTATTCTGTCGCTTTCATCCAGCGGCTGATCATCCAGGGAAGCTACGGATAAAGTTCCCTTCGGCAGGTTCGCCTCCATCGTGATCGGGCCAAGCTCATAGCTGTTGTTGTTCATCGTTCCTGCTGCAGCCACCACGTAGGGTGTGTTAATGAAGTAGGTATTTAAATTAAGGTCAAAAAGCAACTCACCTGTGTCGGAAACCAGCTTGTTATCATTCAGATTCGCAAGCATACTCGTTTTCAGACTGGTATCATCGATGGCATTGATAAACGTTTCCGCCACTTGCTTCAACGTCATCTCATTCGTAATCGTAATCTTATTGGCAGCGGGGATATCGCCGTTTGCAATCTGCACATCTGTGAGATCAGGCGTGATCTTATAGATGGCGTACGGTTCACCTGGCTTATCAGCATACACGGTAACCATCTTGAACAGATGCGGGATATACATACGATTACGCTCTGGTGATTCATTTTCCGTTGCAGAGGCATGCGTTTTTACATAGGTTTTATCTCTCACGATAACAAATTTCGCATCCGCCGGTGTGAGATGAGCTTGTCGGAACACTAGTGTCCCTTGGTACTCGGACATCGTTGCAAGCACATCGGTTAAAGAATCAAAGGAGGTCGATCCTCCCTGCGGCGTTTGATTGACAGCCTCATTCACACGGCTGACGTAATGAAACCGATTTAGCATATCCCACCCTTGGTAAGCACCGGTTGCGGCCGTCATCAAGCCGATGTCATCTCGGCCTTTGTTTGGAAACTCATGATTAAATTCCGTTAAGGCAAATGGCTTGTTATATAGCTGCCCCAGGGCAAGACCTGGTATATAATTTTTGAAAATAAACGAGCCATATTGCGATACGTAATTCGCGCTTGATTCTGGTGCAAAGATCATGCTGTAACGTGGATGCGTCAATGGATTGTATTTGAAGGGCTTTCCTCTGCCATCGACAATACCGTTATAAAGATGCGTTTCATGAACATCCGCCTGCGTTCGCCAATAATTCGCTAAGGAATCATTGATATAGTTGATGCCCCCAATCGGTGCTTTCACGCCAATCGTATCTTTGAGATATGACCTCATTGCACCATAGGTAGTAAACTGCTTCTCTGTGAAATATTCGGCCAGATCATCTCTCATGCTGGATGGTGCTCCCCAGAAATTATTGGGAAACGTTGTAATTGTCGGTTTTCCTTTGCCAGCCAAGTAATTATTGAAATCAGCGAGCATCCAGGCTTTAAAATTCGGGTTTGAGAAATCGGCATTGTAGAGAATCACTTCGTTCATGGGGGATACGCCCATGATTTGGGGGTCATCCTTCAATGCAACATCTGTATACAGATTCACATGATTAAATAGCTGATAGGCAAATGATTGCCAGATGGCTTGCCCGTCCGGAAGGAGAGTGGCCAAATACTTGGATGCGGTTGAGCCATACACACTTTCAGCTAAGCTAGGCACATTTTTGAAGTTTGCAAAGGCCAAGATGTCAAGATCAATATAAATGCCGCGGGCCTTCAGCAAAGCGTTAAAATAATCAAAATTATCAAGTTTATACGAATTCAAGGTTACCGTGGTGGACGTGAGCGGCTGCATAAGTCCTTTGGCCCAATCATAATTCTGATCAATAGACGAGTAGCGCACCACATTATAGCCCATAGCAGCAATCCGGTCGGCCATGACGACCATTTCCTCCTTGGTTGGGTCTGTACCGTAACTACCGTTTAAATTTCCACCATAAAATTTCACTTTGGTATTGGGCTCATCTTCAAAATAGTAATCGCCGTACACATCGATTTGGACCGAACCCTTTGAGCCCGCTGGTATATGGTTCAAAACAGACAAATCCATGGCACTGCCCGGAACAACAGCCATCGTTGTATCAATGGGGCGCCAATTGGCATCTGCTACAATGGGTGCTGCACTGGCTACTGGAGCTCCGCCTAAGTTACCGGCCAGTGGAAGCAATACAGCTGCAATCATGAGTCCTGCAAGCTTTGGCATCATCTTTTTTCTCATCTCTCATTCCTCCTGCTTTCGTTTGATACATCATTTAAAACCGTATTGAAAGCGCTTTTAAAATGTCGTTGCTTTCGTGATCTCCACACCACTCCCCAGATAAGTCATGAATAGCTGGATGCAAAACGCCATGCCATGCCAGCTTAATATAAGGGATTTCCCTAGAACACAACAATGATCGTATGTCTTGCAGTTTTGTGATTTTGTAAGCTAAGCGGTGTGGTAAATAAGAAAAAACCGTCAGGGAATTTCATCCTGACGTTCTTTATCGCTGGAACGTTGTAGGTGGGGATTGTTTGCTTTGAGAGGCAGTAGCTGCTGACATTTGTATTAACTGGAATATGAAAATCTACAGCTTATATTTATAACGGACGTGACAGCCTCTATTGTCTGAAAACGGGGTGTTTTTGATTTTTAAAGGGACACCAGAGACGTTATTGACTGATTTGTGTACCAATAGATGTTGCAATGGACCCAATAACGACCGTGGAGTCCGTAAGAATTGGGAACCCCTGCTTCCTCATCAAATAACGGCTCTCATGTCCGCAACCTTTGGTTACAAATCCCTGACTAACATGCAATGTCATGTCCTTCTGAGCCAAGGGGACAGTGGGAATAGACGGAGTGGAAAAAGTGGCTAATGTGGTCTTCCAAGCATGCGGCGACATTTCTCATCACATCGAGTACGATTTTCGGGAACTAGAAAACTCTTACTTTCTGGCATACAAAAAAAGACCAGCCCATTAGGCCAGTCTTAGATCCAGCGATTAAATGAATGAAAGCTTATGTTTAGCCTCATATTCGGCAGATATCTTCTTAAATACCTCATAGCTGCGATTGGCACATTCCGAAATTGCGATGGGATGGAACCCTGTCACCTCTGCATATAACGTATCGTTAAGCGGCTCGGCCCAAGAGGCCGGAAGCTTATCAGCACCTAGCTTCGCACCCATAATCGATCCAACGGTAGCGCCATTGCAATCGGTATCCCAACCACCTAGAACCGATGTCGTAATAGCCAACTCAAAATCGTCCTTAGCAAAGATCAACGACGCAGCAACCAAAGCTGCATTATTGTTCGTATGTACACAATGATAGTGCTCGAACGCATTCCAAATCCGCTCGACTAGATCTAATTGATCAACCGCCGTACGCGCAATTTCCACGGCTTGTCGAATATCATGAGCCAAGCGGCTATTGCTAGGAATTTCGCTAAGTCCAATTTCCACAATGCGTTCATTATCGGTTTCGTTAAAAGCCGCTGCAATCATAGCAGCCACAAACATTTCCCCATAAATACCGTTCTTCACATGGGAAAAGGAAGCATCCCGCCATGCTAATTCAGCTGCAAGCTCCGGATTTCCCGCCGCACCGTAAGCAAAGCCATCGGCTCTAATCTGAGCGCCAATCCACTCCCGATACGGATTTAACCAAGTTCGCACCCATTCGCTCTTCTGTGCCCAGTCCTCTGTTTGTTCTCCTTGCATATGCGAGGTCACCTGGGCAAAATTCAAATAAGACTGCGTCTCTGCTGTACATACTTGCTGGTAGCTAAGGTACTTATGCCATAGCTTGCCAATATCCCAGCTATCAAAATCCAATCCTTTTTCCTCCAAAAGAATCAAGCCTAATACGGTATAACGGATATCATCGTCGGTTTCCATAAACTGAATGTTTTCTTTCCAGCTTTTCTGGCACCAGTCATTCACTTTCAAATCATACTCGGCTGACGCTCGTGAAGTCCCTGGGGTATATCCGCTAATTGGCCAAGCATCTGCTCCCTTGAACCATAGCTCAATATTCTTCCATCCGTCTCTTCCACCACTGCCATACATAAATTGACCATTCTCAAACGGTTTACCTAGAGCACACCCGATACTTCGGCCGAGCCACGCACCTTGAAATTGATTGAGCCATGCAGCTTCCGTTTTATCCGCCGGTAATTGGCGAGGTCCTTCGGGCCGAGTCGCACGAATGCCAGGCAAGTCGGAAGGCTCCTGATAGGGGAAGTCTGCACGAATTTCAAGCGCCATCAACTGCTGGTACACGGCCATTAGCTTCGCGTCATCATCTTCAGCTGCAGCCCACTTGTCTAGAAATCCGCTGACATCGCAGCCTTCTTCTCCCCTTTGTTTGATTTCAGCATGTACAATTCCCTTTAAATGCTCCCAGCCAGCCATCGTAAAACCACCTTCAATGTAAGATTTTAAGCTGATTATACGAATTTGGCCTCAGCGAATCTTCTCAATTTCTTTCACACTTCTCAAAATAATTGCTTGATGCCAAATTGTTTACGATATTCCTGAGGGGATAGTCCGGCATCCAAGTTAAAGGCGCGATAGAAGGAGGCCAAGCTCTGAAACCCACTGGAAAAGCTAATGTCTGCGATACTATCCAGGCTTGTGACAAGCTGTTTCTTCGCTTCGCTAATCCGTAGCTGTGTCATATAAGCAATAAAGCTGATACCTGTATGCTCTTTAAAAAGGCGGCTTGTCCGCGCGGTGCTCCAGCCTAAATGCTCAGCAACATCGGTAAGTTGAAGGGGCTCTTGATACCGTTCTTTCACAAAAAGCATCACTTCTTTGATCTCACGCTGCGAATTGGACATATGCTTCCATTGCTCATTGCTGAAGGCACTCCTGTAATGGCGAAGCAAGATAACACCCAACTCTAGCAATTTGCAACGAGTAATCGTTAGATAACCCTCAGCTTTTGCATCAAGCTCCTCATAAATCTGTTGAATGAGTACCCCAATTTGCTGCGCAAGCAGTGTGCCAGCCCCAATATGATTCTCAAATCTCTCCGATCGATAGGCAAATGGCAGCAATAATTTTTCATCTTCTTCAAGGAAGAGACTCGGATCAAAATTCAAAAATATATATCGGCTTGGATCGTGCTGCGCGGATTGAGCAATATGAAGCTCTGTATTATTGACAATAAAGACATCGCCTTTGCGAACTTCGTATAGCTTATTTTCAAAAATGAATTGCCCTCTCCCTCCCAGGCAATAGCCAATTTCCAAACTAGAATGGAAATGAAGAGGTTGTGGATATGGTTTTGGACACCAAAGATACGCATTAATTGGAATGAGATTGTCATATTCGATCTTCTGCTTCAATTGGTTTCAGTCCACCTTCGAAATTGAGATAGCTCTATTTTACCATTAGCAAAAATGTTGTGGAAAATAAAAATGCTTTACTCATTTTTACGAAATTGTAATGTCTCACCCCTCATTTTTATGCGATTGTTATGCCCAAATTAGTAAGCTTAGTCCTGTAGACAACAGCGCAACAAACAAATCCAATCCACTTGAGGAGTGTTTCTCGATGAAAAATAATAAAAAAGTTCTTGCCGCTCTTACTATTTCAGCAACTGTCGGATTATCCGCTCTTCTACCTTACCATGCGTTAGCAGCAAATCCTTTCACGGATTCCGCAAGTGTTGCACAAATCCAGACTGCAATTGAGCAATTAGCTCAGCAGCAAGTGCTGTCTGGTTATGAAAACAATAGCTTCAAACCTAATCAAGCGGTCACACGCAGTGAGATTGCCAAAATGGTAGCCCTCTCTTTCCACGTAAACACGTCTGTGGATACAACGACAACTAATCCTTTTCAAGATGTGAGTTCAAAAGATTGGTACTATAACTACGCGATTTCCTTGCAGGCTCTTGGTGCGATGAATGATGTGACTGGCCAGCAATTCGCTGGGGCGCAAACGATCACTTCCGAGCAGTTAAGCAGCATCGTTGCGAAAGTCCTTCAAGTTGACGTTGCAACGATTCGCCAGTTACCAAGCTACGCATCACTAAGCAGCCAAGTTACACGCGGTCAAGCTGCCTTACTTCTCGTAGAAGCTCAGAAAGTCGCTCCTGTTCGTGTGACGAAGCTAGAGGTTCTGAATGCTATTTCCCTACAGGTGACCTTCTCGGCACCGATTCCGACGGCAGAATTAGAGCTGGATCCAGCGTCCAAAAACTTTGTTTTTGACAATGGCCTTGCCATCAATAACGTGCCTCGCCTAAAAACAGGCTCTGTATCCACGTATATTGTACCAGTTCCAACGCAGAAAGCAGGCACGACGTACTCGCTGACTTATAAAGGCCAACCTGCCGTTAATTTCACAGCTAGCACAGAGAAAATCCGCTTGGATTCCACGGCTCAGGTTGCTAATGATCTATTTGAAGTTGAATCCCATCTAACTGACGGTGTTGCGGATTATGGTTATGTCATCGCGGCTTACAGCAAGGGCCGTCCTGGTTCATTTATCGTTGACGAAAATAATCGGTACAACGGCACGACCTACCAAATCCTATCTTCCATGCGTAATCGCCAAGTTCAAATCACTCCTGAGGGCGGTGCAACGATGACTGCTAATTACTTGCCATTCACGCAAGCAACCGATGGTCGCCAAGCGCCTAAGTTCATTTTGCCTAACGGAGAGACCTTCCATCCAGGTGTAACTTATACAGTCTCCGCGGACTGGGCAACTTTGAAGAACCCTACTTTTACGGCAAAAGAAATCGCTCCGCTTCAGCTTCAATCCGCAGCAGCAGTAGATGCGAAGACGATTGCAGTTACACTAACGCAAGATCCGAAGGATGAAATCTTCGTTTCACGCCGCGTAACTCTAACTGCTGCTGATGGCACAGTTCTGACTGCTGAATATAGCTTGACGACTCGCAAAGGTGCCGTTGGTACGTTCACGCTTCTCAATAATGCTCAGTTGGTTCCAGATACGACGTACACCGTTGCGCCAGTGGGTGCATGGGCTACAGCAACAGGAGTCACTTTAAACTTGAAAAAGTAAGCAGAGATCATAAAATCAAATAACAAAAAGATAAGGAAGATGACCTGTGATCAGGTTCTCTTCCTTACCTTTGTTTGCTACACTTATCCACAGGTACTGTTGTTTCCTAGGCTTCTTATACTCTTCTTATACTCTTCTTATACTCTTCTTATACTCTTAATGCAGAGGTGACCTTCTATATGATATTCACAAATAAATCTCTATTCGCAAGCTTAACACCGCTAACGTTGTTTCTTGTCTTAATTGGCTGTAGCAGCCAACAGCCAAACGCAGTCAACACCGTCAATCCGACGAAGACAGCAACGCCATCTCCTACTGCTGCGGCAACACAAACGCCAGTGACGAGTTTCTTACCTACGACTGCAAACCCTTCGCCAACGGCTACAGCCACAACCCTGATGGTGACGCATTCAAAAAGTGACTATATGTCCTTCCTCGATCCCGCTTCAGGCCGGATGGAGAAGCTTGTCGTGGGAACAGCCCCTTTTGCCCTCGCAGAGGGGCCGAATCATCGCGCTTATGTGTCGACTGCTGAAGGTGTCGCCGTCATCGATACGAAGCTCCGTACACGGATTGCTCTTGTCCCTTATCAGGCCAACGTGGGTAAACCACGCTTTGGTGAATATCGTTCGGGTGGTATGGGAATTGCCGTATCGCCAGACGGTAAGTTCGTATATGTCGGTGTGTATCTCGATGGAGGTAAGAGTCAACTTGAAATCTTAGATTCGGAAAAGCTTGCAATGACAGGCCGAGTTCCTGTTGGCGTTCGACCTTTTGATGTCGTGACCAGCCTCGACGGCCGCGAAGTCTACAGTATCGACCACGACGGCTACACCGTGACGGCTGTCGATCCTTTTACACTAAAAGGACGCACATTGGAGGCTGCTCCTTTCGGTAAAGGCGGCTTCGAGAAGCCGCACTACGCCGCCGTCCGGGCAGATGGCCGCTTACTTCTGCCTTACCAAGGCCGCGGCCTTGTAGTGCTTGATCCGAAGAGCGGCAGCTACACCACCGAACCCTTGACGGGGAACACACATCAGGAAGGTGTCACGCTCACCCCGGACGGCAAGCAGCTGCTGATCGTTGGCATCGGTTCAGCAGGCAGTGCAACGGGCAAGCCTAATTTGACCATACTCGACGCCAATACGTATAAGGAAAAGATTATTCCATTGGCCCGCATGCATCAAATGGTCGCCAGCAGTGCCGATGGGCGCTATGCCTATCTCACAGGAGGCGTCACTTACGCGGATACGGGCTGGAACGGGATCACGGTAGTCGACCTGTCAGCAGGCACGACACGCGAATTCGAGCTGCCCGATTATCCGCTGGATGTGCAGCTTTTGACGAATAACTAGTCTCAGCTCATCAATCCCCCTTCGCCATATAACCAACACCAGGGTAGGTCACAATCAATTCCTGCCCTTCGGTGTGTGCCTTCAGCTTCTGCCGAATTCGCGCGATAGTAACGCGCAAATACTCGACCTCATCGCGATACTCACTTCCCCAAATCTCGCTCAACAACTGCTCATGCGTCATTACTTTGCCTTCATGCTGCAAGAGAAGAACGAACAGATTATACTCGGTCTCGGTGAATTTCACTTCCGCTTCGCTAACCCAAATTCGGCGCTGGGCTAAATTGACCGTCACAGGCCCATTAATTAATTCGCTCGTCGTTGCAGGCGCAGGCATACGTCCATCCAAGCGACGCAGCACGGCATTGACTCTGGCAAACAGCTCGTCCAACGAAAACGGCTTGGTCAAATAATCATCCGCACCAAGATTCAACCCCTGCACTTTATCCGCACCATTGCTCCTTGCTGTTAACATAATAACAGGCACGCTGGAATAGGTACGCAGTCTGCGCAATACTTCGAAGCCATCCATCCCTGGCATCATCAGATCTAGCAAAATTAAATCTGGATCAACGGCTTCTGCCTTCTCCAGAGCCTCGGCCCCGTTCTGACAGGCCACCGTTTCGAAACCTAACGATTTCAGATTCGCCGCGATAAACCGAATGATTTTCGGCTCATCGTCGACGATCATGATTTTCTTTGCGCTCATGCTAGCTCATCTCCCCCATTAAACCGTGGAATCATCAAAGTGAATCGGCTTCCCTCACCCAGTTGGCTTTCAACCTGAATGGTTCCGCCATGGGCTTCCATAATTCCTTTGCAAATCGCCAATCCAAGCCCTGTGCCCCCGGTTTGACGACTGGATGATACGTCCACACGATAGAAACGATCGAATAATTTCGCCAAATGTTCCTCTGCTATACCGATCCCATTATCCTGAACGTGAACATAGACATACTCTTCGTCCGCATGCGTGGTTACCTTAATGATCGGTTCCCGCTCGTTATATCGAACTGCATTGATGAACAAGTTCAAGAAAACCTGTTCCATTCGAAGCTTATCTGCAAAGACAAGAGGCGTATCCGAAGATAACGCAACCTCCAATTGAATTCGTGCAGCGCTGATATCTTCAGGCAATCGTTGTCTAGCACTTTCGATCACGGCTGCTAGCCTCAACGGTTGCGGATGAATCCCCATCGCACCTGATTCGATTTTGGATATATCCAGCCACTCATCGATAAGATCTTGGATACGGCCTATATCCTCATGAATGCCTTCAAGCAGCTCCAGCTTAAAGTCCTCATCCCAGTGGGCATCCCTGCGCAGCAATGTTTCCACGCCACCACGGATACTCGTAATCGGGGTTTTGAATTCATGCGAGGCGAGTGAGATGAGATCGTTCTTCAGCGCGTCGATTTCATGCTCCTTCGTTCTGTCACGCCACACATAGCCACGGCCAAATACCCGCTCCTCCCGCGCAACCTGAAACGCGGATACCATCATAAAACGTGGCTTGCCTTGCTCTGTTTTCACCGTTAAGGCGCTCTGTACCCTCGGCTCCGCTGTCAACTTACGCAATTGGAGCTCGTCCTGATCTTCTGGCAATAGCTCAGCAATTCGTTCAAATAAATCAGCCTCTGGCATATGGGACAATTCGCCCATTGGAATCGCGAAACTTTCCGCCATCTGATGATTGGCATACAGCACGTTATGCTGCACATCAATCAGGACAATCGCATCCGACATGCTTTCTAGGACGGCATTCAACGTCGCATGCTCGTCCTGCAATCGCTGTGTGCGCTCTTCTACGCGATGCTCAAGCTCGCTATTCAGCTGCAGTAAGGCGCGTTGGTTTTCCTTGATCTGCGCTGCCATGCGGAAGAAATGCTCGGCGAGCTGATGCAGCTCCGCGGGTGCTCCGCGCGGTACAACCTTCTGGTCAGGCTGGGCGAATGATCCTCCGGCTAATCGCTGTGTATAACCGACTAAGGCGTGGATCGTGCCGTTTAATCTTTTGGCCAACAGACTGCCAAGTAACACAGTTAAGATCAGCGTGAACACTAACAACAGCAGCGTGATCCGTAAAGATTCCGTGAATGCTGCGTTGACAGCCGCGGTCGACCTGCTTACCCATACAATGAGATTCAAGTCTGGAATTAGCTTATAGGTAATAAGTTCTTTATGTGACGAGGAGCTTAGCGTGTAGGTGTCTTCGCCTTGTTTAAGCATTTTGGCATCGGCGACGACTGCCTCCTTGGATAAATCCGCCATAGCTTCCGTTAGCGCTGCGTTCGGATGATAAATCGGCTTGCCTGCATGATCCAAGACAACAGGATACGCCTCTGTCCCATAGTCATATTTGGTAACAAGTGTCTTAATTGGCGCTAATTCAAGCACAGCCAACACGAATCCGTCGACTTGTTTGTTGCCTTTATAAACCGGTACGGCTATCGCTATAGCTGGTTGATTCAATCCCTCAGGGCCTTTGAATAACGAAGAAATAATCGCTTTCTGACCAGCCTTCACACGTGCTGTATAGTCTCGATCATTGACATCCGTTCCAATTAAGTCCGTGGACATCTGATGTGTGGCTTTGATCATCCCCTTGTCATCGACCACATAAATACCTGTGAATCCCTCAAGGTTCTCTTGCAACGATTGCAGCTTCAACGTCAGACTCTCCCGAGTTCGAAATGCTGCATCCGAAGCCGAAATCGTTGCCGCCAAAGTTTCAACAGCATTGCGATGATAGGACATATAAGCTTCTACCGCGTCTCCAAGGCGATACGTCGTCTGCCGCTGGTTTTGGTTCGTTTCCTGTGTAATATGCTTAATTTGCGAAACCTGGAAACCGCCTAGAATTAGGATTGGGATCAAGGCCATTAGGGCAAATGTAATCGTTAAATGTGACCTCATGGAATAATGCTTCAATAGGAAATACCCCGCTCTCCAGCTCAAGCTTCTGCTTAGCTTTCCAACTTATTTTACCACTGTCAAATTTGTAATGAAAATGAAATCTAACTTTCATGTTGTTTTAATGTAACTTGCCTATAATAAAGACCAACCCCCCTTTAAAATATATATACTTAGACCCACAGCCCGTTGCTGTGGGTCATTTTTTTATCTACTTAGACATTAATCAAGGTTTTTTAGTGTCATCGGCAGAGGGTAACTGATCACTCAAACCCACGGCGTTCCATGATGTCTTTTTCGCAGCCTTTTTCCCAAACCGTTCCTGAACGGCTCCCAAAACTTTCCCAAACTTTTCCCAGCGTTGTCTCTAGGAATATGAATTGCAGGCATTGTAAGATAATGCCAGAAGCAAATTCAAGTGTGGGAGGAACGTTATCATGATCAAAAAAAGGAAATCAATCATTCACTCCGCTGCGTTAAGCTCAGTGCTGGCTGGTGTATTAACATTTGGAGGGATCGCAGCCGCTTTTGGCGAAACGGTACCGACAGGTGTTGAGATTAAAGAATTCAGCTTGCTGGATACCGCAACGGATGTCGTTGGTGCTGCAGATTTTACACCAGAGGGAAATAAGGATGGCCACTTTAAGCTGCTGCTGAACCTCGCTAATACAACCATGATTAAGTCTGTTGTTTTGCGGTCAACCGATGATTTCGGCAAGGATAACTATCAAGGCGTTTGGCGAACAAACCGCGTCACGACAGGTTGGCTATTGGGGATTGTGCAGGATAAAACCGTGGTTACACCGAGCGGTACCACCCATGAAAGTGAAATTATCAACCCAGGCTTCCGTAAAGATGTGAAAGATCCTGTGGGGGAATTTGCAGGCAACCTCGCGTTTGATTTGTACGCCAGCAATAATGGCACAATCAAAGAAACGCAATCTTATGTACTTGAGATTGAAACGCCCGAAGGTACGGTTGTTTCGAAACCAATTAAGTATAAAAAGCCAATGACGAGTGGCGGAACATCATCCACTTCAACGCCATCACCTACCACAACGCCTAGTCCTAGCCCGGCACCAACTTCATCACCAATACCAGTTCCTAGCCCGAACCCTTCCACTCCGCAGGTACCTGCTCCATCACAAGGTCCGACGATTCACGTATGGCTGTTAGGTCAAGAGCTCCAATTCGAAGACGCCAAACCGATTATCAAAGACGGCTCTACGCTAGTTCCATTTCGCAAACTATTTGAATCTCTTGGTTTCTCTGTGAGTTGGGTCGATAATGGAACTACGCAAAAGGCGATTGGGACGAAAAATGGGCTAACCATCGAACTCACTATGAACAGTTCCACAGCCAAAGTGAACGGTAGAGACGTTAGCTTGACCATACCAGCTCAAATCATTGACAATCACACCATGGTACCGCTCCGATTTGTTGCAGAAAACAGCGGTTATCAAGTCACTTATGCGAGCGATGGAACTAGCGCAACAATCCGAATTGAAGAACCAACAGATACAAGTTCAACACCCGAACCTACACCTACACCTACACCTACACCTGCACCTACACCAGTACCAGCACCAATTCCGGATTTCCCAAAAGAAACCGCTGCGCCTTATATAGCAAAAGGATATGTGCGCGATATGCAGGGTCACCCGCTGCCTGACATCATTGTGTATGCCGATAACACATTGTTGTATAACAGCAATATCATTGGTGTCACTGATGAGAATGGTCATTACGAAATTGAACTGCCACAGCTAGCGACTTCCTGGTCGATGTCAGCTGACATTACTAAAAAATTTAACAACAAAACATACAAATTCCATCTAGAATCGGATAATGAAGTCCCACTAACGGGAAGTAAAGGCGGGGTTCGGAATTTTACTTGGACGAATTTTAACGGACAAATTTATGTTTATCCATTTTTCACATCTTCCGATGACTCGATGCCAGAATTCGATTTGAGCGATCTGGAAGTGACACTCACACCGGTTGGTCCGCTCCTTGATGGCAGCACTGGACAAACGATCATTAAACGTGGCGGCCCGGTTTTTGGCGGCGGCGGTATCGATGAAGTCCCGGTCGGCAAGTACAAAGCAACCGCTCGATGGATGCCAGAAGGATACGCTCCGATGCCTTTGCCAATTAGTAATGGCGGTGCTTATTCCAATTCTGTCGAAATTGAATTTCGTGAGCCTAACGGCGCAGATACGTCCAAATATCTAAGTGAACTTGAAGTTAAGATTCCATAAACACGTGTTATAAATGCCTCTGTCCCTAATCTAATCTTATTTAAAACAAAAAGCTTCAGCTAACAGAGAATGTTAGTTGAAGCTTTCTATATCGTTTATTGCAAATTCTGTACTGAGTAGATCTTACCTGATATATTTTTCTTTCTTTCGAATGAGAGATAAACCAATCATACAAATAGGTAGTAGTAATCCAAATGTGCATGCATAGGGAAACCATATTTTTGATACGAAGTTAAGGAAATAGCTTTCGTTTGGATAGGAAACGATGGATAACACAATCAAAATCATCCCAAAAGGGAAAAATAGGGGACGAATTTCTTCCATTTTGATAACTTGAGCGAAACTGAGGACTGAAGCGTAGAAGCAAATCGTTAGTTTAAAAAAGATCGTAATAAACCAGATCCCCGCCATTATGACTTCTAATCTTTCTAGAAATCGTCCAACACTAATCATTTTCGCTAAGCTATAGCTTGGATACAAATTCCTTGCGGTAATACCTGCACCAAGAACGAGAATCGAGATCAAGGTTATCATAATCAGTACTATTCCAGCGATCACCGTCCCCACAAAAAACGCCTTATTAGCTTTTTTTGCACAAGTCACAAAAGGAATAACCATCAATAATACGATAAGTTCCATAAAAGGGGTTCCTGTAAAAGGTAAGCTCGCTCTGATGACAGGAATAATGCCTTCCCCGAAATAAGGTTGAAGTTGATTAAGTCGAAATTGCGGTGCCAAAAATATAACCATAGCAAAAAAGAATATCATCACCCAAGGAAAAAAAATTTCCCCGGCACGTGCAATCGTTTCAATACCATGCCTACTTGCCATAATAACAGCTGCGAGAAAGATCATAAGAATAAATTGAAGCGGTGTATCTGGGAGAACCTGTGTTACCACAAAGTCGCCGATGTTCCGCAGTACAAGCGCTGCAAGGAGGAAGAAGAAACAGAAATAAAGTAAAGAAACTATTTTACCTATCCAAATACCAAATACAGTCTCGCACATCTGTACCAAGGTTTGGTTAGGAAATTGTCTTACCAATGCTTGATAAAGAAAGATGGTCAGCAAACCAATACACACTGAAAGAATGGCGGCTATCCATGCGTTTTGCTTCGCTTCCGCTGCGAGACCAGATGGGGTTATTAATATTGAGCTTCCAACTGTGAATAGTGTGACAAGAATAGTAAATTGTCGGATGCCAATTATACTTTTTCCCATTTCTCTGTTATACCTCCTCTCGTCTGTATGCAATTTCAATGTAAAAACCCTTGAATGAAATCGCTACAAGGTTGAAAAACAAAGGTGATGAGATCTAAGGGATTGGGCAGCTGCATATGCAGACTTTGAGCAATACTAAGAATTGTACCTAGCACTACTAAACAACAAACGATAACGAACTCTTTATATAGCTTTTTTTTCATTAGCGATGGAAGCTCCAGTATCGCGATAGCTGCAGAGGCCAAAAGTATCGCTGTAATCGTCCACATTTTGATCATTCCTTTGTTTTTTGTACCAGAGAATCACTTACAGTGCCCAAACGACGAATTTTCACTTCTGTTTTCACAAGTACAGGTAAATCCGAAAATTGTTCCTTCCAACTTTCTTTGTTTTCATTCCAATATTTAGGGTCCGCTCGATATATCGCTTCACCAAAACCGAAAATGTCGACGTTATATTTTTTCGCTTTTTGAATGGTGGCCTCCAGAATATTTTTCACTTCTTCTTGCGACGTTTCTTCCAGTTTCTTAATATTTTCCGGATCAAGCAGATCGATCTTGCACTGGACTTCACCTACATTCTCCTCGAGAAAAACATCTACAATAATTTGCGGTTTTCCATTGTCCACTTCGCCTTTCATTTTCGTTTTAGTTCGCACTACATCTACTGCTAAAATACCTCCTGCTGGGCAATCTATATGTCCGATCGTACTACTAACGTTATCTATTAAATAATTGTAGCCTTTGCTTTCTCTCTCATTAAGCCAACCAACAAGTTTGTCGTTTTTAAAAATCGCTAAACCCGCATATACCAAAAATGTAGGAGGATCTGTTTGGTTCAGATTACTCTTTTCATCACCTTTACTCGGATCACCTTTGATTAGAATACCAGTTAATACAGGATCTTTTCCCTCTGTTTGTATATCAGCAATTAATTTGTCTAGTTTTACTTTTACCGTAGGCGCCCAAACCTTCTCAGACATCTCTAACGTGGTAAACAATTTATTTGAGGGGATTTTCTCGATAGGTGTAAGTATTTTTAATACATTCTCAGCGGTTGTTCCTCTGGCTATGACAATATAGAAATCAGATCGCATTTCATGATTTCTTGATATCCCATCCAGGATTGGTGTAATCCCTTCTCTAGCTAATTCTTCACTAATCACAAGCATCCGAAGATGGGAAGAATACACCTTTCTTGGACTTTGTGTGGTAATTTTCCTTAAAGATTCAAAAATGGTTTTGGATGTAGCTTTAAAGGTGCTTACGGGAGTATTCGTTCCACCCCCACCCCCTTTTGAAGCCACTTCTCCAGGGTTAACAACTTGAATGATCACCTGCACTTGATCATCTTTTTTATCAAAACCCATACCAACCGAAATGGCAAGGTCATTAAGTTCGCGCCGGCTCCAACATCCCGTGAGTAATCCAATCGTGACGAACAAGGCAAAGAACACCATTACATATCGCATTACGGATGGCTCCTTATCTATGGCCTGTTTTCAGGCTTATTCGAAGAGGCAATATTTTCTCGAATGTTGTTTTTTTGACTAATGAGCCTTGGCCTTGTAGATAATGCCCATTGCGGCAAACGAAAAATAGTATCTTTCTGATCCGCTAAGATAAAAGGTGCCATTGGAGACATGTACGGAATTCCGAAGGACCTTAGACTACTCAAATGAATAACGATAGCAATAAGCCCCACAGTTACACCAAATAACCCAAAAGAAGCCGCTACTAGCATTAGTAGAAATCTTAAAATTCGAATCGTAATCCCCATATTAAAGGAAGGAATAACAAAATTAGAAATAGCCGTGATGGCTACTATGATAACCATCGCAGGAGACACCAAACCTGCTTCTACTGCCGCTTGACCAATTACTAATGCTCCTACTATTGAAACAGCTTGTCCGACAGTCTTCGGCAATCTCACACCGGCTTCTCGAAGGATTTCGAAAGTTAATTCCATAACAGCAGCTTCGATAAATGCTGGGAAAGGAATTCCCTCTCTTTGAGCAGCTAAACTGATTAGTAAGGAGGAGGGCAGCAATTCTTGGTGAAAGGTGGTTATGGCAATATATAGGGATGGAGCCAACAAAGATATGAAAAAACATGCATAACGAAGGAATCGAAGAAGTGTTGCGAAATCTGCTCGTTGGTAATAATCTTCCGCAGATTGGTAAAATTGAATAAATAAAGCAGGCGCCATAAGTACAAAAGGAGTGCCATCGACAAGAATAGCAATACGACCTTCCATTAAGCCTGCGGCGACAACATCGGGGCGTTCCGTATTGTACAGGGTAGGAAACGGTGAGTATGTTTCGTCTTGGATCAGCTCTTCGACATTACCACTTTCAAAAATCGCATCGATATCGATACGTCCAAGGCGAATTCTTGCTTCCTGCACCAATTTGTCATTCACAATGCCATTCATATACATAATGGCTACTTCTGTTTTACTCTTACGCCCGATTGTCTTGGATTCCATCCATAGGTCTGGGTCTCTTATTTTGCGTCTGACGAGTGCGACGTTGGTGCTTAATTGCTCGGTAAACCCTTCCCGTGGTCCTCTTACGACAGACTGCGTGGTCGGTTCTTCAACGGAACGATGCTCCCCACCTTGCGTATTTGCCGCTAACCCCTGCCCCCACCCATTCAGTAAAATAACCGTTAACCCCGCTAATATAGCTTGATATAAGGATTCGAAATCAGGAATTTCACGAACTTGACCGAGTGTACTCATCGAATTTTTTAAAGCATTAAACGGGGACTCACTTAAATCAACCTTTAAATTTTCAGTGAGCAGAGCTTGAATAGAACTTGGATTAATCAGTCCATTTATATAAATAAATCCAATTTGTATCGAATCTGATCCATTCAGATTGATGGTTTGCGTAATGATATCGTTACTATTTCCAAAGGCTTTCTTGACTCTGTCCATGTTAAGTTCTAGCGACTGCTCAAGTGATTCGGTTGAGAACGACGAGTTAATCTGATCGGGCCTTGTTTCAACTGTGCGCTTATTATTATTCCGAAAAATTCTCTCGATGAAATCCATGATATTTGATATCACCACCTACTCAAGCATTTTTATTCGTTGACATTGGCTTTCGAACTGCTCCAACCCCAAGTATGAGTAATGGATACACTAGCCCAATAGTTATCACATAGGGGATATACGATTTGGAATCAAACTCTGCCATATAAGCAACATTGGGATAAACGACAAGTGAATATACAACCAGAATCATTCCTAATGGTAAAACAAGCGGGCGATAATCTTTAATATTCAATATTTGAGCTAGCCCCATAACAAAAGCATAAAAATAAAGAGTTGTTTTAAAATAAACCGTTAGAAACCAAATCCCTGCAATTAGGATTTCAACACGTTCCAATAAATTGCCAATGTTTATCTGTTTGGCTAAAACGTAGCTTGGAAACATATGTCCTTCAGTTAATTTAGTACCCAATACTGAGATGCATAAAAAGGTAATCATTACGAAAAAAAGCCCACCTAGTAAGGTAGCGATCAGAAACGCTTTTTTTGCTTTTTGATGTTGATTGAGATGAACCGGGAATACCATGAGCAGTACTATAAAAGGGAGTGAAGAAGTACCAGCAACGGACAAGGCCGCTTTTATCAGTGGTTTATATCCAATTGTGAACATGGGTTGCAACATTTCAAATTTAATTTCCGGTACAAGACATACGACTAAAATAATAAATAGCAGAACGATCCATGGGAAAAAAATCTCTGCTGCGCGGACTATGGCTTCAAGTCCAAGACGCACACCCATGACAACGACGATGCCAAAAATAAGATTAAGAGCTTGAATAGGTGTATCAGGCATAACTTGTGTGTTCACAAAATTCCCCATATAAAACAAGACCGTAGTTGCGCCGACAAATGCAAAAAAAATAAATACGAGTGAGAGCAGCTTCCCTAACCATTTCCCAAACAATATTTCATTATATTTAGTAAGGTTCATGTTTGGAAAATAATCTCCAACTCTGTTGTATAAACATACGACTAACAAATTTAGGCCAACTCCGATTATAGCTGCGAGCCAGGCATCCTGTTTGGCATCCACAGCAAGCCCTGATGGAATAACTAGGATTGTAGTCCCAATCGTAAATATCATGACGAGTACTGTAAATTGGCTCATGGATATCTTAATGTCTTCCATACTTCCCTCACTAGTGATGCAATTTAATGATACTATTCCCAAATTTCCAAAAATAATCAATAAAGTATGTATCGCCCATATATTTGCAGGTTATATATCCATAATTTGGATTAAATAAAAAAATGCGGGTAAAATAAAGCTTACAACATGTGAGATGTTGTATAAGATACGAAGGTGGTCAATTTCTATGCATGTTGTAATAGCTTTATTTACTATTTATTCCGTTTGGCGTTGGGCAGATTGGAAGAACTGGCACAAGTATCACCCAACAATGCTCTTTATCCTGGCTGGTGGTCTTTTGTATGAATATCTAACCCATGACTTTAATTTGTGGGTTTTTCATCCCGACTTTCTTTATAACCATCAGATAACGGTTATCGTTTATGCCGTAATAACAATGCCTCTAAGCGTTCTTTTGTTCCTCTCACGCTATCCGACAACAACTAAGTTAAAGCAGCTCATGTACTTACTCAAATGGGTATTTATTTATTCTGTTGTGGAATTAGCTTTACAGATTTCTGGTAGAATCTCATACGGTCATGGCTGGACCTTTTGGCACTCCGTGATGTTTGATGTCATGATGTTTCCTATGCTTAGACTGCATCATACTAAACCACTACGTGCGTACTTGTTATCTTTAATCATTATCGTTGTACTCATGTGGTACTTCAAAGTTCCACTACATTAATTAGTCACGCACCCATTTCAGCTTCAAGAATAAATTAATAGAAGCTAACGCAAGAATGGAGGGAAACCCTGTGTATTCCCATGACCCTCGAGTGAAGAAATGCGAAGAAGTCCCTGTGGAGTTTCCGCCCCAATATCAGCCAGGACAGCCTGGACTAGAATATTTGATGATACCGAGGCCTGTTTCGGACCTGCCGGGAAAGGTTGGATCGGGAAAGTTGCAGAATAAGGTTGCGATTATTACCGGAGGGGACAGCGGAATCGGTCGGGCGATCGCCTATTTATTTGCTCGAGAAGGCGCGGATATCGTTGTCGTTTACCTCAATGAACACACGGATGCCTTGGAAACTCAGGAGAGAATCCGGCAAATTGGCCGGAGTTGCTTGACGATTGCCGGGGATATCGGTGATGAGGAATTTTGCAGAGGGGCAGTAGAGACTACCTTGTCCAGATTCGGACGGGTTGATATCTTAATCAATAATGCAGGTGAAATGATTTATGAAGAGGACATAACTAACCTGACATCCGAGCAGTTGTTGCGGATATTCCAGACGAATGTATTCTCCTGTTTTTACTTTACGAAAGCTTTACTTCCTTACTTACAGCCGGGCAGTGCAATCATCAATACGAGCTCTCTCGCAGCGGATAAAGGCTATCCCGCAATGGCTAGTTACTCCGCCACCAAGGGTGCCATTAGCGCACTAACCCGTTCATTGGCGGTTACTCTTGCTGATCGGGGCATCCGGGTCAATGCCGTAGCCCCTGGTCGAACATGGACCCCTCTTATCCCTTCCTCATTTCCGCCTGAATTTTACATGTTTTATGGGTCTTTAAATAATCCAGGACCGATCAAAAGAACAGCACAACCTTATGAAATCGCTCCTATCTATTTATACTTAGCATCGGAAGAATCGCGTTACGTAATCGGACAGACGATTCATGTGAACGGTGGAGAGTATATGGGCTTGTGATGAAGAATGAAGCGCTCATTCATGAGCGCTCAATACATAGGTGCACTTGGCTGTTAGATGTTGGATGAACAGAAATGCCCACGGAAGTTTCCGGGGCTTTTTATGTTTTCTTTCGCAAGGGGTAATTATTTTCAATAAAATGATAAATTCTCAGTAAAATTAGCGCAGATATTGGATACAGCGGGATTGAATAATACAACTTCCAACCAGTATATACAAAGAAACCATTTAGTACGTGCAGCCATTCAAAGAAAACCGCAAATGCTGTCCATCCAGCAAGATAAAGTACAAAACGCATTCGATGCTTTTTTTCGCGTAGATGCCATTTATCGTAAAAAAACAAAAGAAGAAAAGAAAACGGAGGATACAAGAAAACGTGAGCAAATGATGCAATGGGCTCGTAAGTTACATTATCGCCGCAGTAATAAAGTTCAAATGGTGTTGCCGCTAGTGCATAATCATAAGTGGCAACGAATATGACATTAAACGTCCAAATCATGACGATGGTGATAGCGTCAAAATGCTTACGTATCTTAAAAAAAAACGTCATCGCTATAACCGAGCAAATAACAACGAACCATTCGTTCCAATCAATGTGAAAATTCATGGTTTATGGTATCCTTCATAAAATTTTCTGTGAAAAACCTTCATGATCATGATCATCAACATCACATAACCTACCCAAAATACGCCCGACCCTAATAAATATGGTTTCATGTGATTGAAAACGCCTAACCAATCGGAGATCCATTCTAAACCAAGCAGCAATGCCGAATATTTGATGATCATCCCTATTTTTTTTGTTTTGGATGCAGTGGCGGCAATTTCATTTAAGCAAAACACCGTAACTAATGGATACAGCACTAGGCGTATGAGCACATGCGAAAACTCAAACAAAAGTGATTGCGGAATCACGACACTTTTCATATTCATCGTAAAAATAGCTGATCGGATTTGAATCAGCAATGAAGCTAAGCACCAGAATAAAAATATCTCTAACGCATGCAGATGTTTCTTTTGATATTTCATAAAGTAAACAAATACGAACAAAGAAACAAAGCTATACAATAAAAAAACCATAGGAGCTCCCTTCCTGGGAATCTTGTGGTTATTGTTTACTAATTACCAGTTCCTTATAACCTATTTCCTCGAAATATTCCCCAAAGTTAGCCATTGGAAAAGCCCCCATAGGGACTACAAGCGCTGTGGCAAATAAGTAACAGCCCACACACAATTTCCCACAATCTTACGATAGGATGTCCATAATCTTTCGGTACAGTAAGGGTGTAAGGGAAATCAACCATCCCTGCATGCTACATAAATCGAAAGGAGTTTTCAAACTATGAAAACAACATGGAAAAAACGCGCCGTTCAAACGAGCCTGCTAGCTATTATGACAACCATCGCATTCGGTGCAGTAAGTGCCTCTGCGGCAGATACAACAAGTGAAACACAACCCACTTCCAAAGCCGTACACATGGTAAAGGCTGTTGGAGCAGTGCCAGCCCTTCACTTCCGCTCTTCGAGTGCAGGCTTGCTTAACCAACCTGCTCATGAGCGCAACTATTTGAAAATGCTTGCCACTACGTACGCACCAGATACCCTTGTTGACTGGAAGAAAGCACTCGACGATCGGAAGCAAGCAGAAGCTGATCTGCCGAAGCCTTCCTTCGCTCAGACAGTAACGATTTCAAGTAAAGATGCTGGGGATGGTGCCGTGCAAGTATTCCCTTCTGAAGGCGCTACTTTCGTTACTTCATTTGAAGGCGGAAAAGCCATCGAAGCTTTGCCTCCATTACCTACTCTCACAGCTACAGAAATCAAGGACCTCCCAGAAGGGGTAACTGCTCCCACCAGAGGCTTGATCACAAGCATAACGAAGTCCGATGGAACAGCGCCAGAGCAGATTGCCCGTCTTCTTCCAGTTGAGGCTGGAGTTGCGAGTGATATAATGATAGCAAAGCCTGTAGAGTCTGAAAGCATGAAACTTCAACAAAAATTAACAGATGCGGTAGAAGCGGATGATGCAGAAGCGATCCGTGCTATCTTGCCAGATTTGTTGAAGGATTTTATAAAGGGAACAGAAGACATGCGTGACATCACTAAAAAAATCAAAGAGCAGCAAGCAACAGAAGCTGAGAAAAAATAAATGGTAAGTAAGGTGGATCCGATCGCATATTCTGCGATTCGGCTCCACTTTTCCTCATGTTATAGAAGGCATGGAAGGCAGGGATACGATGTATAGCATCTTTTTAGTAGAAGACGAAGAACATTTACGAGGCGTATTAGCGGCCTATTTGGAGAAAGAGGGGTGGCAAGTGCGTTCGTTCCCCGATGGGACCTCAGCCAGAGAAGCGATCTCGGAGCGGCCGGACTTGTGGGTCCTCGATATTATGCTGCCAGGCGTAGACGGCTTCCAACTCATACGTGAGATTAAAGCCGATCAACCGTCTCAGCCCGTGATCTTCATCTCGGCCCGCGATGCGGATATCGATCGCATTATAGGTCTTGAGCTTGGAAGCGATGACTACTTGGCGAAGCCGTTTCTGCCACGCGAGCTAGTCATCCGCTGTCGCAAGCTGCTAGAGCGCGTATATGCACGGCAAGGAAACAGCGTGCTAACGGCATCCATGGAGCGCCGCGCGCAGCTCACTACGTTAGCTACTTACACGATTGATGAGCCCGCTCGCACCGTAACCGATCGTGAGGGCGCTGCGCTCGATTTGACTTCAAAGGAATTCGAGCTGCTGCTCTACTTCATTCAACATCAAGGACATGTGCTTGAACGGGAGCAAGTGCTGCGCTCTGTTTGGGGCATCGACTACTTCGGCACGGATCGTGTCGTTGATGATTTAGTACGCAGACTGCGCCGCAAGCTGCCAGACATGCGTTTAGAAACCGTATACGGATACGGGTATAGGATGGTGAAAGCATGAGTCTTCGACTAGGCCAGTGGCCGCTCGCCATGAAATTATGGGGAGCCTTCGCCGCGCTGACTTTGTTCATTTTCACACTGCTTGCGGTATTATTGCCTTGGACGTTAAAGGGCTTTTTCACCGAGCAGCTTTATAATATTTTGATGGATACCCAAAGTGGTCTTCAAGTGGAAGCGACGAGAGCTGCGAGTCCTGTTTTTGCTATCCCCCTATCACCACAGCCTATGAACATGACAACCATCTCAGGGTCCGATCCATCCCTTGGAAGTCGCGTTCTAGTTGTCCCTAATGCCGAGGGAAGCAGTATCGTGCAAATGGGAGCTTCATCGAGCGCTTCTGTTCCCACATTGACCGAAGTTTCTAAGCTTTCCGCCCAGATAACAGCTCCTTTTGAAAGCACATTGACCGGCCCTTCCATCCGGCATTTTACGATCAGTGGTACACAAGCAGCTGAGGCCATAGCAGCTACAACTGCTACTACGACAACACTCCATTCCGCAGAGCCATTCATGGCAGCCATGGAGAAAGATGCGCTAGCCCAGATGCAGCCCGTTGCCAAGTATACACGCAGTATTGATAATAACAGTATCTTTTATGTCATCCGCAAAGAGATCGTCCAAGGAGCGCCTAACTTTATCGTTTCCTACGCTTGGGGCAACTACCGCAATGATCTCATCATGTCGATGTTCGTCCGACTGATCCTATTGATGGTTGGCCTTATCGTGATCAGCTGGGTCCCCTGCTTACTGCTCGCTCGGTATTTCACGCGTCCCCTCGTTCAGATGGAACAGCATGTGGGACGCATGGCCGAGCGAGATTGGCATGAGCCCATCGACACGGGCCGCCGTAAAGATGAGATTGGCCGCCTAGGCAAAGCCATTGAAGGGATGCGGCAGCGTCTTGTAAAGCAAGATCGTGCGCAGCAATTCTTTCTGCAGCATACGTCGCACGAACTAAAAACACCGGTCATGGTGATCCGCAGTTATGCGCAATCCATTCAGGACGGTGTTTTTCCGAAAGGCACGTTAAGTGCAAGTTTAGGTGTCATTATGAAAGAGGGCGAACGCCTGGAGAAGCGCATCCGCGATCTGTTATTGCTGAACAAATTGAATTATTTTACGGCCAAAGAGAAGCCTTTCCATGCTTTTGAAATCAAAGCAGTTATCGAAGATGTTGTAGAACGACTCCGCTATAAACGTCCTGAGATCACTTGGGAACTGAACTTAGCTCCTCACACGCTCCTGGGAGATCAGGAACAATGGAAGATCGCTTTGGAAAACATGCTCGATAATCAGCTTCGTTACGCCGAGACTTGCATTCGGATCCGTATGAGCCCTGCTCCTCATTTTGACATTCAGATGAGTAACGACGGTCCGCTGCTCGATGAGACAATCGCGGATAATCTGTTCGAACCTTTCCGTACCGGCGGCAAGGGTCAGTTCGGACTCGGCTTAGCCATCGTGAAACAAATTATGGATCATCACGCGATGAGCGTTCAGGCTAAGAATGAACATGATGGCGTCACGTTCACCATTTTACCTGCTGACGATACGGTTCGAGGCTCCGAGACATAGCACGAAGTAGCAGAAATAAATAGCTGCATAAAGGATCGTCGTCGTAATCACCGGGATTAGGATCTCTCCGCTGATCAACTGGATCGTCGTTAGCGCTTTGAGAACCATGATGCTGTGCACAACACCTAGCAGCAGAGGCAGCATGAACACGAACAAGGTCTGTTTGGCGATCGTCGTTCTAATTTCTTTGCGGCTTACACCGATTTTGCGAAGCATTGCATAGCGCTCTTTATCCTCGTTCGCATCCGTCAGCTGTTTGAAGTAAATCATACAGCCTGTCGCGGCTAGGAAGACAAGTCCTAAGAAGCCCAGCGTGAAGATATCCATGCCAGCGGACTCCATGTTTTGGCGATATTGATAATAGTAGGAGGAAAACCCGTTCTGATCGGTTTTCAGCTTCATCAGGGTATTTGAGGTCAGCTTCGTTGACCCTTGATTCTTGACGACATACCCTTTGTACGTCACTTCTTCTGATCCTGGGAGCAGCTTGGCATACAGGGTATCACTGACGATGAAGACGAGATCAGGGAAGCTCCATGGCAGTATTCTTCCTACGATTATCTGCTGAACAGTTAGCGTTTGCTTGCCTGCCTGAGCATTGAAAGAAATCGTATCTCCCTTCACTTCATTCAGGGTAAACGTCGAATATCTCGGCTGAATGACCGCGATATCTTGATCTTGGAGTACCACTTGACCCTCTCTGTCTAACGTCTCTGAGATACGATTATACATGGAGGCTGACACCAGCTTGATTGGAACGGAACTTGGCGAATGACTTGATGGATGATAGTAGAAATTCGTCACGTCAGCCGTAACTCGGATAATAGGGACATCCAGCTTAGCTTCGATTGGATGTTCTTTATCCTGCTCTAATATAGCGCTAACTTGCCCATCGAAGCTTGCTCCTTGTGAAATGTGCATGTAGCTGAAGGGTGCTTCCTCCTCTGCTGCTTTGGTGATCGTGAAATAGGCGCTTGAGCCTACCGTAACCGCACAAAGCGTTAGTGCGCTGAGCAGCGCAATCATCGTGAACATTCGCGTATTGCCTCGAATACGATAAATCAATTGCGCTGTGGAGATCATGTTCATGCCTTTATAGTAGCGAGACTTCGTCTTTTGAGCGATTTTCAAGATATAAATGAGTGCATACCGAAATAGCAGATAAGTGCCGGCGATCAAGGTGCCGAAGATAATGAGGAAGTTCCGTCCCATTTGGGCAGAAGTCGTCATAGGCTGGAACACCGTCCAATAGCCGATAATCAATAACGCAACAGCCAAAACCGCTGACAAAGCCGATGGCTTCGGAACCTGCTCCCCCTCTTGCTCTGCTTTGAACAATTCCACGAGCTGAAAGCGATAGATTAATCGGTAGCTATGGATTGAAGTGACCACGATAATGATGGCAAATACGATCAGTGTGTTCACAATCGCCTCAGAGGAAATACTGAAGCTGACTTCAACGGCTGAATCCAACAATTTGAGGAACATCATTGCAAACAGCTTGGACAGTAGTGTCCCCAGCACGATACCAACTGCAACGGCGCCAATGCCCATCATCATATTTTCATAAAATAACATAGTGCCAATCTTACGCTTCCTCACGCCAAGCAAAGCGTACAAGCCTACTTCCTTCTTTCGCTTTTTAGTGAAAAACGAGTTGGAATACCAGATAAACGCCGCAACGAACAGGATGAGCACGATTGACGCTTGTGTGAAAACGGACTTCATGCCCTCCCATTTCTGCATATTCGCCGCAATCTCCTCACTGTAGCGCAAAGAAACAAACGTATAGTAAATCACGACACTGAAAATCATCGAGATGAAATAGATCAAATAATTTTTCAAATTACCGATGACATTCCTTCTAGCCAGACTAAATAAGGTCACTTGCCCCACCCCCTAGCACCGAGAGCACATCCATGACTTTGTTGAAAAATTCCTTGCGCGAAGCGTTCCCCTTATTTAACTCCGTAAATAATTGACCATCTTTAATAAAGACAACACGTGTACAATAGCTAGCTGCAAAAGCATCATGCGTCACGATGAGAATGGTTGATTTATCCTGCACATTCAAGCTCTGCAAGCTTTCAAGAAGTTCTGTCGCAGACTTGGAATCCAGTGCCCCTGTTGGCTCATCGGCCAGTACGAGACTGGGGTTTGACACGATGGCGCGGCATGCGGCTGTTCGCTGCTTTTGCCCGCCCGAAATTTGGTATGGGTACTTATCCAGCAAGGGATCGATGCCGAACTTCTTGCTGATCACATCTACGCGGCGCTCCAATTCAGCCACATTCATTCTTGCTAAGGCAAGCGGGAGAATGATGTTCTCTTTCACAGTCAACGTATCGAGCAAGTTATAGTCCTGAAAAATAAAGCCCAGCTTGTCGCGGCGAAAGTTCGCCAGCTCTGCCTCCTTCATCTTCATAAGACTAATCCCGTCAACGATGATTTCCCCAGAGGTTGGCTGATCGATCGTGGCTAACATGTTCAGCAGTGTCGTTTTGCCCGATCCAGACGGTCCCATAATGCCAACAAATTCGCCTTGGGCAATGGTTAAATCGATATCTTTCAGCGCTGTAAATACATTTCCTTTGGTACCGTATACTTTCTTCAGTTGTTTTGCTTCAACGATCGTTTTCATATCGGTTATTCCTCCAATATACATGGTTTAATTCCTGATACCTCTATCCTACTATCTTCGGGATTATGCAACCATCGAAGTAACTTACAACTCCTCTGCGTTACCTTACAATTTTGTCATGATTATGCTACCATTTCTGGTGAAGTGGTATAATCGGCTCATTCGTTCCTTAAGGAGGCATCGACTGTCTGTGAAAATTATGATCGTGGAAGATGATAAAACGATACGGGATACGGTGGCTGAAGCACTGGGTCGCTGGGGGTTTGAAACGGTCATTATCGAGCAATTCGACGCCGTGCTCACCGTTTATGTGAGCGAAAATCCCCACCTCGTGCTGATGGACATTAATTTACCGGCGTACGACGGATTCTATTGGTGCCGCCAGATCAGAGAAGTTTCGAATGTACCGATTCTCTTCCTCTCGTCCCGTAATACCCCAATGGATATGGTCATGTCCATGAATATGGGTGGCGATGATTTTATCCAGAAACCTTTCTATACGGATGTCCTCGTTGCGAAAATCAATGCCCTGCTGCGCAGAACCTACTCCTACATGGAAACATCGGCTAACGTAATGGCTCATAATGGCGTCGTCCTGAACTTGAAGGATGGTGACATTGCCTGTGGAGATCAGAAAACAGAGCTTACCCGGAACGAGTTCAAAATTCTCACCATCCTCATGCAACATCAGGGCGCTATTGTCAGCCGAGAGCAGATGATGCGCGGACTTTGGGAGGATGAAAGCTTCGTAGACGACAATACGTTAACCGTTAATATTACCCGCCTGCGCAAAAAGCTTGCAGAACTTGGACGCGATGATTTCATCACAACCAAGAAAGGGCAAGGGTACATGATCCCATGAGCTTTCTCTCTTATTTGAAGGATAAACGATATTTCATAGGGATGTATGCGGTGACGATGCTATTCATTTCAATGATTATGCTTGTCAGTGTAAAAGGGCAGGCCGCCCTTAATAATATCGCCTACACGAATGCAGGCTGTTTTCTATTCGCAGCCCTATATATAATCTTTGGCTACTTCTATCGGAAGTCCTTCTACAAGGAGCTGAATGAGTTTCTTGGCAAAAACCAACATCAAGATTGGGCCATCGCGGCGATGCCCGAGCCTCAAACCAATGAGCAAGAGCTCTATCTACAGCTGTTAACTCAGCTGTCTAAGGATCAAGCCAACGAAACGCATCTCCTGCAAGCGGAGATCCGGAATCATCAGGAATTCATCCTCTCCTGGATCCATGAAGTGAAGCTGCCTATCGCAGCCAGCCGTCTCATTATGGAGAACCGCGCTGGCAAAACCGCGGAATACCTCGTAGACAAGCTCGAAGACGAGCTTAGCAAGATCGATAGTTATGTCGAGCAAGCGCTCTACTACTCGCGTATTGACTCTTTTTCCAGAGATTATTTCATCTCAGAGTTGTCACTGATCACCCTTGTGAAGGATAGTGTTAAAAAGGTGGCCAAGCTGTTTATTGCCAAACGGATACGTCCGGATATGGAAAACCTTACTCACCATGTGAATAGTGACAGCAAGTGGCTGGGATACATCGTGAATCAGATCGTGGCGAATGCCTTGACCTACACCGACAATGGCGGCAGTATCACCTTCCGTTCCGAGGAAACCGACTCTGAGAAGCGGTTGATTATTAAAGATACAGGGATAGGGATTGATCCCGCTGATCTAGGTCGCGTGTTCGATAAAGGCTTCACGGGGAAAAATGGCCGAACACACAGCCGCTCCACAGGAATGGGGCTCTACTTAGCCAAACAAATGGCGCTGAAACTTGGTCATGATCTGTCGATTACCGGAACGGTTGGCCAGGGGACTGCGGTCACCATTCACTTCATGAAGATGCAGCATTATAATGATTTGCGTTGATGTTTATAAAAAGACGACATAGCGAAAAGCCTCCGTACCTGGGTGTCAGGTTGGAGGCTTATTGCCATCGGCCCTCGTATTGGCCACTGGATAAGGAACGTAAGGGGATGCTGGGAGGTGACCCTCCTTCGCCGCAACTCCTTTTCTGTTGTATCTACATCAGTAATCCTGTGTTACATCGATCGAGATGCCTCTACCTTAACTGCTGGTTGCTCGTGCTTTTTCAACAGAGATAAGAAAATAACCACGATAGCCATGACACCAATGATACCTAACGTCCACATCGGACTACTCAAATTCAAGTTCTGACGGAAGTAGAACAAATCACGAAGTCCTTCCGCAGCGAAACGAAGCGGCAGCCACGAGTACAGCCAGTCTTGGCTGAATGTTGGTAATAATTCGACTGGCAGAGAAAGCACGGGTGCGCCGAAGAAGAACACGAGCACAAACAGCGGTACACCTTTTAAACCAAGCCAGCTGACAACGGCCGTTTGCAACAGGAAGAAGGCAAAACCTACAAAAGTAAGGAATAACCCCATCTCCCAATAATTGGGGATGGTTAAGCCCAACCATTGTCCTGCTACAAGTAGAATACTGGCCGCAGAAGCTGCAGTGATGACAACACCACTAAGCAATTGCGAAACTTGAATACCGAAGCGATGCGAGCGTGAGCCTGTTTGTGTTGCTTTGCCAGCAGCCATGAAGAGGAATAAGGTTGTCACCATAGCTCCAAACCAAGCAAGCTGAGTCAACACAACAGGTGCGTTCCCATTCGCGCTGTTCGTGCCAACGGCATTAATGTTCTTGCTTGTAACGACGATTGGTGAGGCGAACGCTTTGGTTTGATCAACGGTGAGAGTGCCGCCTTTTTGACTAACTTGTGCTAATAGTTGCTCTCTCACTTGACCGTTAACGCCATTAAGGATCTGGCTCAGCACGCCGTTCGCCATGGTAGCTGCGGTGTTATTCATCCCTTGGTTTATATAAAGTGTTAAGGATGATGCCTGCGGCGCAGGGGATAATAAACTAGCCAGCTTATGGCTAAAGTCTGCCGGAATGATGATCGCCGCGTAGGCTTGCTCTCGATCCATCGCATCGATCGCTTCTTGTTCACTGGCTAAAGTCGTCCATTTGAGTGGAGATACGGTGTCAGCTTGTGCTGGGGCAGCAGTTATTTTCTCCTGAATCAGCTTACCGAAATTCATTTCTTGCCCGGTTGGTAGCTTCTCACCTGCATCCATTTGAACAAGAAGAACAGGCAGATTCTTAGGCGTTGGATTCACAGTAGAGCCGAGTTGCGCAATCCCTAATAGAAGAATAACAAGAAAAACAACAATGATAGCTAAATAAGGATGTTTCTGTTTAAAAAAATGATTCATAGTAAATGCCCCCTCAGATTCATAATTTCATATATTTCATTCAACGTTGTGTGAACGAAATTACTAAAAAAGAATCACTTTCTCCAAAGTGATACGGTGAAAGCGACCATATTTTTCAAATAACTATCGACATCGGTTTCTATCATATTCACTGCTGTGAATTGTCCGAGAACGGCCATCATACCCACGGAAATAACTTGTTTGGCAGCTAAGCGGAAGTCCATCTCTCGGATTTCTCCAGCCTCAGCTCTTTTCGTCAGAGCTTCCGTTAACGCCTGGTGGCGCTGCATGATTAGCTGGGTCATAAAATTCTTATCCTCAGATAAGATATTATCTGAATCACGCAGCATAATTTTTATAAAATCCGGATCCCCTATGAGGGTACCCACCAATCTTGAGATAAACAGATATAAGGCTTCTTCCAACGGCTGACCTGGATGAATCCCTTTAATCAACTGATCCATCAGCTCCATGCGATCTTTCTGAGCCTCATGGAAAATGGTCTCTAGTATCTCCTGCTTTCCTCCTGGAAAATAGTGATACAACAAGCCATCTGTGATCCCGATATGCTTATTCATTGCGCGAATCGACGTCCCGTGATAGCCATGCTCCGCAAACAGTTGCTTCGCACCAAGTAAGATTTGCTCTCTACGTTCGGCAGCCTGATGATCGCGGCTTGTTTTGGGAACTCTTTTCATACATGTAATCTCGCTCTCATCATTTCATTCAACGATCGTGTAATGAATTATAGACCACTTTTTTTGTAAAAGCAAGTGGTTGGTGGCGGATGAAGAATCTTCTGTTGTTTTCTGGACCGGGCATGCCTAATTTATCCAACCAATCCTTACGAATGTAGGATGATTGCGTATATTGCAACGTTCTCTTGGCAGGGATTACGTACTGCTTCCCACTAAATAAGCCATATGAGAGAACTTCCGGGCCTAGAAACTTCTTCAGATTGGGTCCATTCTGGTCAATAAGCGCCCCTAGCTCCGTTAACCCACCGTTTTTTACATAGTTATTAATGGTTGTTGAGTCATACGTAAATACAAGATCAGGTGCATCGCCAGTAGCCATTAGTACGTTTAGCTTATCAACCTCTTGATTTCGCGGAACAGGAATGAACTGAATCTTAATATTGTTTAGATCACCAAAATTCTTCTGAATCCATTGTGTCCAAAAATTATTTTCAACAGAACCAGCACCTGCAGGTGCATTACCTCTATCGAATATTTCAACTTTAAGCGTAATTGCTTCTTTGCTTACAGCATTTGTTGCACTTGCCGCGCCGCTTGGGGAAACCTCATTGGTTATTCCAGAGCAAGCTGACAATATACTAGTCAGTACGAATTGCTAATGTAGAAAGTCCTAACCATTTCCGCTGTATGATTTGCATAAGCTAACTCCCTTCTATGTATGTTCCCTCATATAGGGGAGAAATA
The DNA here is from genome assembly GCF_927798215.1 of Paenibacillus allorhizoplanae. Classification (NCBI taxonomy): domain Bacteria; kingdom Bacillati; phylum Bacillota; class Bacilli; order Caryophanales; family Paenibacillaceae; genus Paenibacillus; species Paenibacillus allorhizoplanae. The sequence goes on along the minus strand of NZ_CAKMMW010000012.1, from coordinate 43,137 downwards.
AAACAATTCCCATTTTCAATTGTTGAATGTTGCCATTATTCTTACTGGTCCGATCAAGCCAGATGGCTTCGACTGACCATCATACAGGTTGGCTAAACTGTTTGTCACTTCTACTTGTATCTCATTCAACCCTTGTTTCATTTGCTGTGTAATATCGAACAAGTACGGCTTCCACATACGGACTCCGACTTCTATGCCATTGATCCATAGCCGCACCATTTCATGAGCATCCCCAAGATCTAACTGTATGCCTTTATATTTTAATGGCTCCGTGAATTCAAAAATCTTCTTATATATTATCGCTCCGGAAAAATGCTCCATCCCTTCTAATTCCGTCCATGAGAGAAGGACCGGGAACTCCTCGCCTCCATCTGTACCTAGTATATGCCAGTTATCCGAAATATCCAGTGTCTCCGTCATTAGGTTATCTTGAATTTCTAGCTGTAGGGCCTCTTGGGACTGATCGATGACAATTATAAGACATTCCCTACGTTCAATTGAGAAGTTTATGCTTTGGCAACCTTCTGCAAACACTTCAGTTTGTGCCTTATCCAATGTCCCCGTCCAAGGTTGCCACATCTCAGTTCTACCAATTAACTCTGTACATAGTGAACCATTATATGGTGTTTCACCTTCATTTACGATGACATAAAAGTTGATGTCTTCTTTAGAAACCTGGCTGATACGAATGGATGGCGAAGCAGGCTGAAGCAAAGGTTTCTTCTCTAAAAAATTCACAAGCACTTCCGGAATTTCATTAGCATTACTTAGACGAAGCTGTCCAAACTCATTCGTTCTCATGTCTTCTTCAGTGATTATTTCAATCAACAAACAACCTTGATTTACAAAAGATTCAAGAATGGGCCATATCGCTGGCTTCACCAAATCACTATTTTCGATCAGTAGCACCTTATAACACTGTTTAACAATCCGAATTTCACCTTTTTCTATCTGACAAAAGCCATCTAGAAGTTCTTCTTCCAGGTAATTAAATTCGATTTGATTCTCGTAAAGCGGTTTAGCAATTTCCCACGGCAAATGGTCTGCTTGAGCCAGTACAGCTACTTCTGCTGCGTTTACACTATCGGTCATAAGCCAACTCATTCGTTTGATATAACGTGAAAACTTGCTGTATTCGGGCCACCATATATTATTGGGGCCAACATCGGGAGGTCTCTCGTCACGACGTTCGTCTCTAATTGAATAATAGAAGGCATGCGGCGAAATCAAATTTACGCCTCTAACGAATAACCAATCTAAATACCACTTCATATTATCAGCGTTTAACGCCCATCCGCTTTCTTTACCACAGACACCAAAACATTCATTTAAATTTCTTCTTTTACTACGATGGCGCGCTGAATCTGCAGAGCATTTACCCATGGTGCTGTGCGCACCAGTAAGCGCTTTGTCATCTTCCGGAGCGATATATCGCCAAACAACATCTTGACCTGGGATGTGAAAATGTTCCAACAAGCCAATATCATCACTTGCTGCCGGATGTCCTGTCAAACCGATCTTATGCTTTTCGCACCAATCTGCCAATTGTTTGTAATATGTCCGCGCCAAACGATTCCTAATCGTCGTTTCGTAATTACTGCGAATGTTCCTCGCTACCTCTCCAGCATCAAACCATAGCACAGGTAAATCGTGCTCTTTATTTCCAAATGCGAGAAATTCATTCAAAAACTTACGTGTCCAGGGTTTCAAACCTTGTCTATGTCCACGACCGAGTAAATCAGGTTCATCAGTGAAGAAAGCAAAGATGGTGTTGCCGAAATACGCTCTAAGCCTCTCATAATACCTTTCATGTGTAAGAGTAATAAAAGCTTGAACTGCATTCGGATTCAATAGGTCTGCCGCCAGAGGTGCATCAGGTTCTCCATCATCTTGCCCTAGATGGACGCCTCGTATGGTCCCCCTGGAGAAAGTATCGATGATAAACAATACTGACCAAAGCCCCACTTCAGGAGGCTTAAAGCTTACTCCATCTTGATCAAAATCGAGAAGTATCGTGCTTTCATATGCAATTGTATCTTCTGACAGTTTAAGAACGGCTTGAACTGAAACAATCTCTTCGCCATTTCCAAGATCAAATGAGATCCTAATTTCGTCTCTCCCGCATGCATGCTCTTCCATTCTAATCCCACGGCTTGCATATTCAGAATTTTGCTGAACAACTTTCCCGCAAGCGGATCCAGAAGGATACATTCCTTCATCATATAAAATAATCGACATTTCTAGGTTTGCGGCTTCTGAGACAGCTACCTCGACCAACTCCATATAAGCATCTGACAAGTATGGTGTCTTACGTGAAAGTCCCATCCGCGGATGAATGACAAAGCCATTCACTTCCTTTGAATGAAAGTCGTGAATTTGCCGAATGATCTCCTCTTTAGAAAGCTCATCATTCCAAAACCAGAATGGAATCGGGCTGAACTCCTGAGGAGGATCTATAAATTGCTGTTTTAAATCTTCCAATATGTTATTCATCTTTTTTCCCCTCTTAGTCAAGTCGTCGGAACATGATTTTCATTGCAAATGAAAATCTTAGTTCCATCGGATAACCACAATATACTTGAATTGCGCCGAACGAAGCAACAAACAAAATTCAGGGCATTAACCGTTTTCCGAAACCCTTGATACGACTGGCTTTCCCGCACATTAATTGAAAATGCAATAAACGGCCTCAGTCCAATGAAGCTAAGGACTAAGGCCGCACGACTATAGTTTATTCTACCTACTTAATCTAATGCAGTTTAATTATTAATAAAACACTTACCACGCTGACAATAAATTGTATACGATTTGTACAGCCTGTTCTCTTGTTGTAGTTGCTCGAGGATTAAGGTTTTCACCGTCTCCCACCGTTATTCCAGTCTCTGTAAAGAGTTTAATTGCTTCAACTGCATAGCTGGATATCTGGCTTGCATCACCAAACTTCTCCAGTGCTATACCGCTATTCCCAGTAGGCAACTCTCCTAGTTTTTCAAGTATATTATACAAAACAACCATCATATCTTGTCTGCTGATGTCTGCTTCAGGTGCGTATACATTGTTACCTAAACCTGCTACCAGTCCTAAACGCTTTGCCGTAGCAAGATATGCCGTATAATATTTCTTGTTACCCGCATCCACAAAATTATCTTTAATCTGAGTGTCGATCTCAATTCCGAAGGAGTTCATAACCATAATCAAATAATCTGCACGGGTTACATTTCCTGAAGGATTAAATTTGTTATTTCCGACACCATTTACAAAGCCTCTTGCTGCCATGAAGCTTACTGCTTCGTCATACCAGGCATCATTCTTCACATCGTCAAAGCTTACATCATTATATCCAACCGCAAAGGTTGAAAAATGAGGTGTTGTGAATTTTACTGTACCTGTATCTTCATCATATTTGCCTTTTACTGTGTTAAGTTTTCCCAAACCATCCATGTAGTACACAACGATGGAATTCTTATTCTCGTTTGGTTGTAATTTGTATGGCATGTGTACTTCAACGTTCCCACCGCTGAATTGTGATATCTCAGCATTTCCTATCTTGACTTTAAAGTCGTAAATCGGTCTATCACCTATTTTTTCTTGTACTGAGGCAGTAAGCGAAGCTTTGTCCACTTCTTTAATTCCGATTGTGATGTTCCCTGTTGCAATAGAATCACTTAAGAAATTAATTGTTTTAGCATTAAAAATAATGTTTACATTTCCAGTATTGATACTTATGTCAGTCTCCGTGGTGTCAGCCAACTGTTTGAAACTTTCACGCGGAAACTCCACTCCTATGGTTGAAGTATCTTCATTCGTAGTCATATTAAATTCAATGACGTTTTTTCGTCCCAAAGCTTCCTCTTTTTGAGCTCTTTCAGTAAGCGCCGCAATCAGATCTGCTTTAACAATTGCGTTAAATGACTTCGTTACAGCATCAACGTTCCCGGTTAATGTGCCTGTGATAATGGCAATTCCCCCTTCTTCTCTCATATCCACTTGAGGGGACATAGGTGTCGGAATCGTGTTGCCTTGACCATTGTTTCCGTTTGAATTTTCGGCAATATACTCCCATTTTGCGTAAAAGGTTATATGACCGGCTCCTATCGTAAATGTACTGTCTGCTCCATATACCGTTCCTGTTCCTTCTGCTGCCTTTGTCCAGCCTACAAACTTGTAACCTGATCTTTGGAGGTTACCGGCCTTAACAATGATGGTGTCGCCTTCCTCATATGCTATTTCATCAGTTGGAACATTTCCAGCTGTCGCGCCGTTCCCGTCGTAGGTTACATGATATGTTGGAACATTTTCAACTATTATATAATTGAATTCTGCAACCTGACTTATTAGCACACCATCTACGATGGCAACCGCCTTGATTGTCATATTCCTATCAACAAACTGAGATGTACCGTACACAGCACTTGTAACACTTGGCTCACTGCCATCAGTTGTAAAGTACACTGCGCTTGAAACACTTGACTCACTGCCGCCTGTTCTTGTGCTCAGTGTTACAAGTATAGGTGAAGTGTATGTTCCAGATGCAGGGGATGCAATAATGTCAACAGTGTACTGTTCATCTACCCAAATTGCATATAATGTCAGGTCCTCCGCTGGCATGGTAATTGTCGCACTCTCGGCGTATGACCTACCTTTTCCATCACTTGCCGTGTTCCACTCCTTAAACCGCTTGCCTTCCGGTGCTGTTATGCCGTCAACTTCTGCTGCAGCAAAAGCTTCGCCTTCAACTTTAGACGTTCCCACCGGTGGTGTTCCTGTACCGCCATTCCTATCATAAGTAACGGTATATGTCGGAATAGTTTGAACTATTGTATAGTTGAATTCCGCAACTTTTCCTATAAGCACACCGTCAACAGCTGCAACAGCCTTAATCGTCATCGTTTTGTCAACAAACACAGGTGTACTGTAAACAATGCTTGTAACACTCGGTTCACTACCGTCAGTTGTAAAATATATACTGTTGCCTGTTTCTGTACTTAGCGCTACATGAATTGGTGTAGCGAATGTTCCAGAGTCAGGTGTTGCAAATACTTGCTGCTCTTCCATGTTAATAAAGTTAAATTCTAATGTACGCACTTCTTGTTTCCGGAATAGATCAATCGTAAATGTAACGGCTACTTTTCCAGCTGTTTGAGCGGATAATACACCATTGGCATCAATTTGAGCATTACCAGATGTAACCTGCCAATTATAATCGTACACATCTGAAACCCCATCCCCACCTGAGGCAACATAGGTTAACTTAGGCGTTGCATCTGCTTCCAGTGTTAATGGACCGGAATACTCCTCGCCGTCCACATATACCTGAAGAATTTCAGATGCATTTGGACTTCCAACTGTGAGTTTAACATCTGTGTATACGTCAGGGGCACTGACGGATGAAACCCGAATGTAGCCACTAGCATTTTGAATCGCTTCATAATTACCGTAGTTAACCATTGAAGTTGGATTTATGGTTACATTTCCATAAGTATCAACAGACACACTCCCCGCTAAATCTCCCAGCGGCGTAAACAACATACGCTGATCAGCAGCTGCTGGAATCACAGACGCATTAATCTTCGCAGTAGCACTCAGAGCATTTTTTACTGGTACCAGCTTTATTCCTTGACTTGCGTTCACATTAATAGCTTTCACATCAAAATCAATCTTTTCAGGCTTAATTGTTGTCGTGTACACGGCCAAATTATCTATCTTCGTCGTCCATGATGCAACAGAGTTGAAATAATGTGAAAATGCAATTGCGCCGAAGCTATTTGAATAACTAATCCTGGAATCCATTGCTAAATCCGTAACTGTGGCTGTGATGCTTGGGTCACTCTTATCTGTCACTGTAAAGCTGATCTTTCTGTTTTTAAAATCCAGATTCACTCTTACATTATAATCTTTGTTTGCTCCTTTAAAGCCTATACCCACATCTTTAGTATCTGTATAACTCCCGACAGCCCCGCTAGTCCCAGTAAAGCCACCGTGGATATAGTTATAATCTCCATTTACGGTACCATTCTTTGTTGGCATTGCCGTTGAATTATAAGTTTTATTAAAGTAATACGTCATTTCAGGATAGGTCCCAAAAGCTGCCGGGTATGTGGCTAATGCCAAATACGTATTTCCGTTTGTATCTTCAAGTGAAATATGTCCGCCTCTATAGCGGTTATCTGCTGTAAAAGAACCTACATTCCAGTCAAAATCGACAACCACTTTGTCGTCACTTACCGGAGTGAATGTTCTACGGTTTAGAGAAGTCGCGCTTCCTTTTTGACTTAATACAGCAGCCTGAAGTTTTTTATTGCCAGATGCGTCCACCACTTGATATGTAAAGGTGTTTCCATCTGTAAATCCACCCTTGGAATTAACATCATAGTTTTCCCAATCCTCACTAATTTGAGGTACATAGATGGTCGCATTATCCGTAAAACCGCCATCTATAGATGTAGCAGTAATCACGGCTACACCTGTCTTATGTGCTGTGATAATTCCATTTGCATCTACAGATGCAACCGCATCATTGTTCGAGGACCAAATGACTCCTGTATTCGTGGCTTCCTCTGGCATAAATATCGCATCCAGTTTATTTACAGGCTTGTTGTCTCCTTTTACAGCAGAATCGGAAGAGAAATAATTGGATTTAAACCATACCTCATTTTTTGACAACTCCATACTAGTTGCAGCAATTGATCCTTCTACGACTTTTACAATACATTCTGCTGTCACATGACTACCATCAGTCGAAGTAACAACAACAGTTCCTGTACCAGCCTGCAAACCAGTCACTACACCGTGCTGATCTATGGAGATAATGCCCTCACTGCCTGGCTTCACACTCCATATTACAGCTTTATTCACCGCATTATCTGGCTGCGCTAAATAGACGAGTGCCTTGGTGCCGCCAACAGGAAGTCCTATTTTGCTGTTGGAGAGCAGTATTTTTTCAACTAGCACATCAGTTACAGTAAGCGTTATGGACGCCGTTATTGCAGGATTTGAATCAGAAATAATTTTTATGGTTGTGGTACCAGGTTTAATGGCAGTAACGAATCCTTTCGAATCCACTTTCGCAATACTTTCGTCAGCACTGCTCCAATACACCTTGTAAAATGAGGCATCATTAGGTGTTACAGAAGCTGTTAGCTGTAAGCTTTTACCGGCGAGAACAGAACGATCTCCTCCACTAATCGATACTTGCGTAACATCAGTTTGAGTTACAGTGACATTGAAGCTCACACTGATTGCTCCATCATCTGATGCAGCAGTGATAGTCGCGGTTCCACCTTTAACTGGATTTAGCTGTACAACAGGTTCATAATTGGCGGTAGAGAGCTTATCAGAAAGTGTACGCATTGTCCTGTCATCGGTTTGCCAAGTATCTCCGTACCACCAGGCAATATTGGGATCCGATACCGTATATACAACTGCTTTCTTTGTTGGATTACCCAAAACAGCACTTTTGAATTTTATCTTATCATAGGGTTTTGCATTAATTGTACTTCCTTGCGTTATTGTCCCTGTACCAACACTGCCCCCACCTCTAATGATGTCATAGGTGATGGTCATTCCGCTTGTCGAATCTGCACCATTAACTGTCACAGATACTGTTGTTGTGATATTTCCTATTGAGGCAGTGATTACGGCTGTGCCTGCAGATCTTCCTGTAACAAAACCAGCATCAGATACCTCAGCCACATTAGGATTATTGGATGTATAATGTATCGTATAATCTTTGAGTAATTTATCCATCGGCGCGATTGTAGGCTGTAATCGGCTCACCTTGCCAACTTTCAGGGACAAGTTGGCATTTAGAAAAGATAGGCTGGTTGCTTCGCCAACTTCGTAATTTGTTCCGTTATATCGTAGTGGATTGTATAGGGTATCCGATGCTTTCTTTGTATTTCCCCTGATTAGATAAGCATACATACTATCCATCATATCGCCCGATTTACCGCTCAGCGTGCTCCCCATTTCCTTAATGCTATCTGTTCCATTGTTGAACATCGTACGTTTGCTGCCACCTGGGCCTTCTCCAGCTTTAGCGCCAGCTCCGTAGATGGCAATCGCCTCTGTATTCCAATAATAAAATCCTCTTTTTGTACCATAAGGATTCGGGATATCAAGAGGGGCCTGCATATAATCCAATAAGAAATTGTACTGTCCATTTGGAGTAGCATTATAGTATTGTGGCATCGTCAAGGTACTCTCGGTGTCACCAATAGGAGATGATGTCGTAAATGTGAAGCCTGTTTCTACGTTGATATAGTCATAGTACTTTGTTGCATTATTTTGCATCGCTGCGTTCATCATGACAAATTGGTTCGTGGTTTCTCGCCCACCATATAGTGAAAAAGCCATCCCATCAAATTCAGCTCCACGATTTGCAAAAGCTTGGAAAAAATCCGTGATTTGCGCAGGATCATATCCTGTATTTGTGTGTATGGTGTCGATAGCACCAGGGTAAATTTCTTTTACCGCTCGCGTAGAAGCAGTTATAATTGCAGCATGCTGATTATAATTTGAACCCATTGCTACTGGAAATAAAAGTCCACCATCTTGCTCATTTCCATTCTTAACTGATATAACCTTGACACCTTCAGACTTCATCTCAGAAAGGGTATCATGTACATAGTTATACACGGCAGTTTCAAGCATCTGAATATCGGGGTTCGACAGATTCCCGTTGTAATCTTTTTGAATCCATTCATACGGCATATGTGCCTTTGCCGCACTTATCCATGTGTCGCTGTAATGGAAACTAGGTGTATAGGTCATATTTAATTCGTTAGCGCGTTTGCCAATCGCAACACTATGTTTTTTATCGAAATATCCAGGTAGTGTTTGACGCCCAGTAACCGTTTCTCCATCGTAACCTTTAGTTTCTGTTGATAGAGGTGTTAAAGTAGACCAGTCATAAACTGGATTTCCGGACTTCACCCATAGCGTAGTCAATATTGAATTAACACCATGATTGGACAGAATTCTTAATGCATCCTGCTGCACACCGTTCGCGAAATATTTTCCTCCAGCATCCTCAATAGACTGAAGAAAAGTCATGTCTGTACCTTTAATGTATTCATTAGATATTTCGAACACATTCAGATTATCAACATAAGCAAATTGGTTGCCATTTGAAGTCCATTCGTCTGCTGGGTGTGTGCTGTCAATTTCTTTATAATTGGGTCTTTGCCATCCATTTGGATAGGGATTATCCGTATCTTTATTTTCATGCACGGAAACAGATTTGACATAGCTTTGATCAAATATCGTGTTTGCATACAACTCAACCTCTGATTGATTCACGCCTGTATGAAACGCGATTGTGACCAGTGCGTACCCCTCAGTACTAGCAGGAGCCTGACGCAGAACAACCCCATCCAATCCTCTAACGCCGAGATTAACACGATTGCCCAATGTTAACCTGTCAACCAAAACACCAATCACGTTCGTATTACTTACATTGTACTGTTTGGTTGTTTTGTACGTGTCTTGCTTGTCCACCTTCATACGAACAGTGGCAATATAATCTGTATTAGGCTTTACCGACACTTTTTGACTAACTTCAGAATCAGTCGCCAACTTTACCGCATTCACACCTGTATCGGCATTAGCGGTGTCAATATTAACTTGGCCTTTGGTGACCCAGTTTTGCAGTCCACTTTCAAAATCCCAGTTCTGCACCGGATTGTTGTCGTTCGAGTCAAGCGTTATTGTGACGTCATCAATCTGTAGTCCGCTTGACGTTCCCGCATTTACATTTATGGTCATTTGTCCGTTATAGACAAGTACATTTCTATGAGCAATTTCCCTCCATGTACTTGAATCAAGATAGGTATCAATTTTAAGTACCGAATCAGGTCCACCTGTATCTTTAATTGTTACATTGGCGGAGTTGCTACTAGTCGCACCTTTTACCCACATGCTAACTGTGTAGCTGCCTTGGGGAATCCCTTTAATCGTCTTCTTTAAAGAAGAACCGGATTTCATTAGAGCATAGTTCCCATTTTTTCCACCAGTAGCTTGATTCGTAACAGTACCAGTTACGTTCCATCCATCTAAATTTGATTCAAAACCTAAATTCCCATCGCCTTCCTGTGCATACACAGTCGCAACCGGTTTTATAGAGACAATTGAAAACAAAATCAATACTGAGAGCAAACACGAAATTATCTTTTTAATCATCGATACAACTCCTTTAATAATTTGATACGTCAATTTATCCCCATTAATAAAAGCAGATCGCAAGAATAAATATGCTAATCTAGCTCTACTGATTTCTGATAGCCACTTTAATCATAATAAAGCGCTTACGAAATCGGTAGGACGACATTGCGCTCTAATCGACTCATCCCATCACCTCCTCGAACTAGTGCAAACAGAAACTCGCCCATCCGTATTGTCACTAGCTACGATACCATTTAAAACATAAAGTGATGTATGATAACAATAAACTTTTCTCTGTTTATTAACTTATTTCAGTAAGCAACCTATACTTGCTGCTCACGATTAATCTACTGCCTTCTGGCATTCAGTAAATTCCAAAAAAAGTATAAAAACCTTGATTTAACAAGGTTTTTGTTGTAGTCACTTTCATGTCGTTAGACACTTCAATTGCTGCGCCAGCTCATCGTCGGACAACGGGTTCCGATGTGTATTTTCCAGATAGATATGCTTTTCCGTTTCTGGCATCACATATTCCTTATACCACAAGAAAAAATCAGGGCTATCGCCATGCATACGTAGAAACCGCCTTAACGTATCTACGTTATTAACCGTACTCTCAATATTCGTGAGCCAGTCTGCTCGGTAGAAACGATCCCACTTCCCGTGCTCGGCATCTCTTAATACATCTAGCCCTTTTTTATAAGACCAGATTGATTCAGAGGCGTACACGAAAGCTTGTGGATATCGCTGTTCCTGATATTCCCTATACGAACGGCACAGCCAGTAAAAGCCTTCGCATCCGGACAAGTGCAAGGCTCCATGAAAACGTAGTTGGTCAGTGGCCCTTCTCAAATCTTCGGTACCTAGCTTCGCTAGAACTTCATCGCAGCGTAAAAGCCAAGCTCTCCATTTCTGTATGCCTTGTGCCAAGAGATCTTCGAAATTCTTCACTTGTTGGGAAAATGGAACTTCTCCCACAGCCCAGAACAATCTCGAATCTGGCTGTTCACACTTTCCTTGCAACCAATGACCGATGATTTGTCTAGCAGGATGATGATAATACTCATCTCCAGCTAAATCATCAGCATGTGGTCCGTATTGTATCGCCGCTTCTGTATAACTTTGATATAGTTCTTCTAGCTCATCATGATGAGAAGCATAATAGCTACTTACAAATTCGTTTAAATGCTTACTAACATCAATAGTTCCGACACTCCATAGCTCCCGAAGAATGTCCAAGGAATAGACATGAGGCCGAATATTTCCGCAATTAATTAGCAAATAATCGTCAGTACCAGCAGCGAACGCCGTCTCGATCTCCTGCTTCAGAAATGTCGCTGAACCTGGGTACATTGTCAAATGATTGGATGCTTGTAAGTCGTGGAACGTCACGTGATAATACAGACCATCTCTGCCTCTGTCATCTGCCGTAGGAAGCGATGGTACACGAAGGTTCTGATTATTATGTCTCCGTGAAACCATTTTCCCATACCCGTTATCAGCCCATATTTTAATCACATCGTCGGGTAACTCAACATAGCCACCTTTAAACAATTCGGCGATCTCCCCATATAAAGCTACGCAATAAACGGGATTCTGCACGCTACTGCCGATCATATCGTACTGCTTGCGGATAACCTTACTGATCATCGCTCCGCGCTTTTCTGATGTGTCGAATGAAGGATCGTTATGCCAGAAAGGCGCATCTCCTTGGCCTCGGAAGGAAAGTACCCATAGGACTTTCATGTCCTTTTGCTCTTCGATAGCTTCTGCCCACAAGCTTTCAAACAACTCTGGAGCCTCCTGATAGCTGGCGTTCCTGCCTGGGAAAGCGCGTAAAAACATTTCTGCTCCCAACGGCTCTGCATGATGATGTGTCACCCATAGCCCCATTTCTGAGGCAAGCTCGTAGTGAATGCCATCTCTCGGTAGGTCCGTGCCCGGAATAACCATGTTGCCACCGCTGCGCAGCAGCGCTTCAAAAACGGGCTCCCATACTTCCCTGGTAGGTGGATAAGGGTCTTTCCAACCAATCAATGACACTTCGTCGTTTACGAACCAACCACGATACCGAACCTTCAGCACTGGGGCATCATAATCAAGGCATGGAATATTAATTTGGGTCTGCTTAGTAATGCATTGATCGGCCCAAAACCAGAATGGTTGTATGCCTAAGTATATTCTGCTGAATTCTAATATTCCGTAAACGAGTCCCAAGTCATCATGACCTATAATCTCCATCCGGGATATTCCAGAATTCGAGTGGAAACGAAAGCCAAACGTCTCAGAACGTTTCGGAATGTCGTCTTTTTCTACAGCAAGCCTTATGCATAACTCAGCCTTTTTATCAGTTCCCGTTACTAGTTGTGGCTTAGCTCCCAATACTGTTTCGAGGTCTCTAACCAACATCCTCAGGGCATGTTCAACAGCCGAACGCAGTATTTCGGGAATTCCAATGTGTACTTGCCCTTCTAAAACTAGCTGTTTATTTGCTTGAATACTCATTAAATACCAACATCCTTTCATTTCACCATTACATATAGAAAACCCCCATAAATAGCATGGGGGTTACTCAAACCATTTATTTTTTCTTCATATCCTTATAAGCAGCTCTACGTTCATCCGTCACCGTTTGACCGCCAATTTTCAGATATTCTTGAACGCCTGCATCAAATGTTTTGCCAAAGTCATCCGGCTTAGCCATGATACTTTTCACGACAGCCTCAAGCGCTTTATCCTTCAGCGTTTTGCCGTATTTAATCTCGGAATCGATCGGACGATCGAAACGTGGCATTGTATAGCCGTCTTTGAGCCCATTAACAATGGTTTGTTTAGCTAGTTCTTTATAGTTCGGGAATGCAAGAGAAGTAGCTTCAATATTTTTTTCTTGGGAGCCGAAATCTTTCCCGTTGATCACCATCGCAATATCGGAGTTATTGTAGAACGTTTTCTTCGCTTCGTCTGTTGTGATCGCTTTCGGAAATCCATTTTCTAACGTATAGTGTTGGCCTTCGATACCGTTTTGTAGCGTAAATAGCACGTCTGGCTTCGACATCCAATCTAAATATTTAACCACTTCCGCCGCATGCTTGCTCGCCTTCGGAATCATGATATACGCACCAATTGGATCATAAATACCCTTTACTGATTTACCCTCTTCGTTCGTAAATGGATCCATCGCGACATACTCAGCACCTGGAACATTCTTTTTAAGTGTATCGAAAACGTTACCAGTTCCCATTAAGTTTTGATGAGCAGCAAGCGCTGTGAATGCGCCTACTAGGCCGTTTGCCACATCTTTTTCTAACGTTTTCCCGTCTTTGTCCAGCGCGAAGTCTGGATTGATCAAGCCTTCTTGATTCATCTTATTCAAGAACTGAAGTCCCTCTTTATAGCCAGGTTTCGTTATTTCTGGAATATTGTTCGCCGTCGACAAAGCATAGTTATCTTCTTCAGACAATTTCTTAACGAACGAGGAGATTAATACCCCTGGCGTTGTAATCGCTGTGCCGTCAAGTGTACTAAAGTCATAAGGAATCACTTTGCCACCCGTTTGGCCAGGATCTTTCTCTTTAAACGCTTTCATCGTTTTGTAAAATTCATCTGTCGTCTTCGGAACCGGCATACCTAGCTTATCTAACCAATCTTTACGAATGTAGGAAGACTGTGTAAATTGTAATGTTCTCTTCGCAGGGATCGCATACTGCTTGCCGCTAAAGATACCGTAGGAAAGAACTTCCGGACCAAGGAACTTTTTGAGATTAGGACCATTGGCGTCGATTAGGGTACTAACATCTGTCAAACCGCCGCTTTTCACATAATTATTAATTGTCGTTGTGTCATACGTAAACACGAGATCAGGGGCATCGCCAGATGCCATGAGAATGTTGAGTTTATCCACTTCTTGGTTGCGGGGAACCGGTATAAACTGCAATTTAATATTGTTCGGATCGCCGAAATTTTTCTGAATCCACTGTGTCCAGAAATTGTTGTCGACCGGACCCGCACCAGCTGGCGCATTCCCCCGATCGAACACTTCAACTTTCAATGTAACAGGATCTTTACTAACTGCTGTTGTTGCAGCAGCGCCTGTATTAGCACTTGCAGTAGCGCTTGGAGTAGCCTCCTTCGTTGAACTCGAACAAGCTGAAAGCAAACCTGCTAATACGATAACTGTCGTTGATGCCCCAAACCATTTACGTTGCGATACTTTCATGTTCAAACTCCCCTTCACATTTGTTTGTGATGTACATATATGTTTCACCTCTAAGGAACCGAGGAATTAACCGTTATTAATTTGCTTAAAATTAACCTTTAACCGCCCCGATCATAATGCCTGAGACGAAATAGCGCTGAACCCATGGATATACGATTAAGATCGGCGTCGTTGCGAACATGATGCTTGCCGCCTTAATTCCTTCTGGCATGACTTCGGTTTGAGATGCGCCTTCCATTGCGGTTAGATCGGTAACCATACTATTCATAACAACCTGGTACAGCTTCAGCTGTATCGGATATAAGTCCGCATGTGTAATGTAGAAGAGCGCGTCCATAAAGCCATTCCATCTGGAAACTGCATAGAACAGACTGAGCGTAGCTAGTGCAGGCATCGAAAGCGGTAGAACAACGCGAACTAAAGTTCCGATATGAGAGCTACCGTCCAAATACGCCGATTCCTCTAAGCTGGCTGGTACTGATGAGAAAAAGGATCGCAAGATAATCAAATTAAAAGCACTGATCATGCCAGGAATGACTAACGAAGTAAGACTGTCTAACATCCCTAACTGCTTTACGAGTAGATATTCGGGAATTAATCCGCCACTAAAGAACATCGTAAAGACGATGAGCAGCATAAACACCGATCTTCCCTTCAGACGTTCCTTAGTTAAGGGATACGCTGCACAAATGCTCATTAACATACTCACTGCCGTAAATGTCGCCGTTAGTAGGATCGTCAGCCCCATCGACTTCAGCATCCTCGTATCCTGAAAAACAATTCCATAGGCGTGTAAGTCAAAGCCTCGTGGAAATATCGTAACTTCCCCTGACAGTACCGCATGTTTGGTGCTTAACGAGATCGAGATGATGTGCAAGAACGGCATCAGACAGATCAGCAAGACGATTCCGACAAATAGCATGATCAATGCGTCTGTGATACGAATGCCCGGTCTTTTCCGTTGTACTACATTGGTTGTCATACCCTTTCCCCCTACCATAATCCTTGTTCCCCGAAACGCTTGGCAATCGTATTCGCCAATACGACAAAGATGAGTCCGACCAATGCTTGGAACAAGCCCATCGCCGTTGCCAGCGAGAATTGTGCTGATTGAAGACCTGCTTTATACACGAAGGTAGAGATCACTTCCGCATAATCCATGACCAGCGGATTGCTCATCACGAACGGACGCTCGAAGCCGATCGTCATAATATGACCGAGTTGCATGATCAGCATCACTACAATGGTTGGTCGAATACCTGGCACCGTAATATGCCACATTTTCTTCAGTCGACCTGCCCCATCCACATCTGCAGCTTCGTAGAGCTCCTTATTAATGCCGGTTAATGCGGCCAAATAAATAATTGTTCCCCAGCCAGCGCTTTGCCAAATACCCGTTCCAAGATAAACAAGCACCCAGTTCATTTTTTCTGTTAAAAACGGAATCGCAGGTATACCTACTAAGCTGAGCATATTGTTAACGAGGCCGCCTTTGGTAGCAAACATTTGGTAGACAAGACCACCAATAATGATCCACGAGATAAAATGCGGCAGGTACAAAATCGTTTGCGCCAATTTTTTGTACCACATGACCCTGAGCTCATGTAGCAGAAGCGCAAGAATAATCGGTGCTGGAAACGAAAATAGCAAATCCAAAAAGTTCAGAACCAGCGTATTCCTTACAACCGTATAAAACTGGCTCATGGCGAACAGTTCGCGGAAGTTATCGAATCCAATCCATTTGCTACCCGTTACGCCTTGAAAAATACTGTAATCCTGGAACGCTATCGCCGCGCCATACATGGGCACATATTTGAAAAGGATGAAATAAATAATGGGAAGGAGAAGTAATAGATACAATTGAAAATCCTTCCGAAACCATTTTTCTTTTCGACGCCTCACGGTCACCGGCAACGATTGCAATTTACTTTGTGTAGTAGTTTGGTCCATGTGCATCCCTTCTTTTCATGTACTTAGGCAGCCTAACTCATCTGGCCACCGTGTCTGAGCCTAACGGTTCAGGTGATTAACCACACTATACGGGGAATATCACGGATGACACAATAAACTAATTTCTGGTCATTAACAGAATTCCGTAACCCTTGATACTACAGGCTTTTTCGATAAAAAAAGGAACACCCGTTATAAAATAAAAGGTGTTCCTGGGTGGAGTTTTTCTGCTAGTTGGTCGAAACTTTGTTACATATTAATTGCTAAATCAGGGCTGTCCATTCAATCATAGGTCATTAATGGAAAGCGGTTTACTAACGGAATAAAGATAATTGGCCTCATATGAGATTTTCTAAATCTCCATCGACATGTTATTCTTTATTGCTTAGCATGTTACTTAAAACCTTGAAAATTCAGAATCCAAAAAATCCACATGTGAAAGTTTAAACCCTCCTCCATGAATCCATAGGATAGTAGGCCTTTTTGTTTCACTATCATCGTGCGGACTATACATGTCTAATTTAATCTTTTCAAGCTCACCATGTTCATTATGAAAAGCATCTCATTGCTGCGATTCTCTATACTGACCCGGCGACATGCCAACCCATTTTTTAAACACCCTGCTGAACGAGATGGAACTGGTATAACCCGTTCTCTCCGAAATATCCTGAACATTTTCTTTCGTCTCAATTAATAGCTTTTTGGCATATTCCATTCGAAGTGTGATCAAAAAATCGCTAAAATTCTCACCAATTTCCTCTTTAAACAGTTGGCTCAAATATTTTGAATTAACTTGAAACCGATCACTTAATAAAGTCAAAGAAAGGTTGGGATCCGTGAAGTTCTCTGCGACGAAACTTCTTATTTCTTTCATGAGTACATGATGCCTTCGATTCTGTGAAAGCTCCAACAATTGCTCGACCATCTTTTCAATCGTTTGACGATAGCTAGCCTCGATCTGATCGAGTGTGTCTGACTGTTCCAATCCAAGAAGTAAATCTGACTTCATGCTCGAATGCCAATGCTTATCTATTTCTGGCATGATACCCTCTAGTTCCCTCTCCATTTGAAAAATCAAGTAATGGAGAAGGCGATCAATATCTTCCTTGGACAGCCCTTGGGTTCGCATTTCTTGAAATAGATTCACCAAATGATCCAGCCATCCAGATTCTGCTTGTCGAACCTGACGTACAACAGCTTGAATCCATTGTAAATAGGTAAACCATTCACTTGATGTTCCTTCTTGAACTTCAATGGTATCAATAATTTGATTAATACCGAGCGTAACCTTACGGTTAACGGCATGTGTAGCTTCTTGAAATGATCGGATGATATTACCCGCATCTGTAGCTGTACCAATACCAATCGTGACCGTGAAATCTAACTGATCTGCGATCCACGAACGAATTTGCTCCGCTAATTTTAGTAAATTATGTTCAAGGTCCTGTTCTTCCTCCGACATATGGAGAATAACAAGCCGATTTTTAGCTATCCATTCGATCATGATTTGGTGCTTATGCTGCTCAGCGAATTCAACCACTACACTATTAACGACAAATTTAAATAGGGACTGATCCTTCTGGTTATATTTCAAACAGAATTGCACGTAATGATCCATTTCTAGAATCGCTGCAATAAATCGGGTTCCCTCTCTAAGCGCATAGTGTTCACGCTCCTGCACCCATATTTCCTTCTCTGCTTCATATTCCCCGTTTAGTAAGCTTTGTAGAAATTGCTGCCTGCGTATCGTTAAATCTTCCTGCTGTTTTTCCTGAAAAGCCATGTTATTCGTGATTAGCCGCTCAATCGCTTGATCGATAAAAGCAAATTCATTTTTGTCATTTTTCAAATCAGCAGGCTTAATGGTTGTTGAAAACCGATCTATGCGATGTAAAATCGCTTCTATCGGCTTATAATTTCGACGAGTTACATAAAAGGTTGAGCCCACGGCCAGTAAGATCGCACAAAGTATGGAAAAAATCCAAAACAAACCGCCATTCAGTAAAATGCTATACAACTTACCACCTTTGATCTCCGTTTGGTAGGTCCATCCCGTATAATCTGAAACGACCTCAGCATGAACCCCTTTATTACTCGATGCAAAAGCAACTTCTGGTAGAAAGGGTACGTGCTGATCATCATAAATTTGCGCATTGGTCAAATTGCGATCAATCATCTCATCAATGAATTTGGAAAGTGCATCGACTTTTACGTTAATCACCATATACCCGAGACTGCCTGTATTTATGGGGATTTTTCTACCCAATGATATGACCTTTATGGTCAAATCCTCCTCATAGCTCCCTTTTTTAAATCTCGGAGAAGACCAATTCGATGAATATGGCTGATTTAACAATTCAGTAATATAGCTGCGATCAGGAAACTCGTCCAAAGGACGAATCTTGCTTTGATCCAGCACTTGCTTATCTTTTGCCCGATAAAAATATACCGAATCAATAAAATTATGTTGAACCATCATGTCGCTCAGAATATTAGATGCCGCATAGTTCAACAAACGATCCGAAGGGCTGTCAAGGAAAGCTTGCAGGTCCATATTCGTGTCAATTAATTTTCTGGCATCTGTATCGATTGTTTTCAACGAATTATCCATCATATTACTAATGTACTCAGTAGTCACTTTATTAGCTTGAATCGCGTTACGCACATTTAATTCATTAAGGATTGTTATAAATATGAAAATAAGCACACTAATGGTTAGGAATAATATGGGCAGATATGAAAACATCATGCGTTTAATATAAGTGTTATTTTTCATATGTGGACTCCTGTTCATGATGGTCATTATACTATAGCATAAAGCTCTAAGATGAGTTGTCTTCCACTTTTTCACAGACTTAACCTAGCATAAATGCTAGAGGTTAACAACACTATACTGGCAATATCCTTTCCTCGCAATAAACTCATTTCCGTTCCTAAACCAATTTCCGAAACCCTTGATTTGGCGGGCTTCAACGGTAGTTAGTACCTTATAACAAAGTAAAACGCCTGATACATAGCTATAGAAATAGCCGTATCAGACGCTAATTTACTTTAGAAATACTTAATTCTTAATGAGTGACCAGTCGTCCACATTCGCCCAGTTGCCTGCATTCGCAACCGAATATAAAGCAACTCTCGCTGAGCCATTGGTCACGACAATATTTGGAATCGTTATCTGAGTCCAACTGCTAATCGTTGAGTTGATGTTATACCTAAGCTCTGTACCTCCATAGTTGCTCACATAAATGTAAGCGCTCGACTGTCCACCACTGCTTTTAACCCATGCCTTCAATGTATAAGTACCATTCGGTAAATTAGTGACATCCTGATAACGTGTGGCACTGTATGCCGCGGTTCCAGTTTGCTTAGCAGCCCACCTACCCGTGTGCCCACCAGATAGATTGGCATTTGGATTTGTCGTAGCATTAGTCCAAGTCGTCCATCCGGCTAATGCATTTTGTGCAACACGGTCCGCTTCATAACTTGGATTAAGAATATAATTATTACCTCCACTTACACTCCACGTACCCGCAGCAGCATCAATATTGAACTCGCTTAGGGAATTCAGAGTAGGCGTCGTTCCACTAAATGAAATCGGCATCCATTGATTGTAGCCAATCCCGTTGCCTGCGAAATCACTCCAGCGATCACCGCCAAATAAGATGGTAGTTCCCGAAGTTCCTTGCACACTAACAAATAATCCTGTCTGCGTCACATGTGAGAAGTCTTTATCTGTATTCCCCATGACAAATTCACTCGAGTAAGGGCCATAAATATTTGTAGAGGATATACAGTAAGTCTTTGATGAATTCCATCCATGCAATTCAGAACCGCATACATAATACACGCCGTTATATTTAAACATAGCGTTTCCCTCTCGACCTGCCGGGACATTTAAGAGCAATGTTGCCGGTTCCACGCTTAAGTAATCAGAGGTACGCAGAGGAGAAATATATACATTAGCGCGACCACTGTTATTGCTATATACCAGGTAAGCTTTACCGTCATCATCGATGAAGACAGACTGATCACCTGTTCTACCCGTACTGGTATTTGCAATTTCCGTTTGCACATTATCAAAAGTGAAGGTGCCTGCCGGCGTATCACTCGTAGCAAATGCAGTTCCCTTCCCATTCGTACCTTGGTATTGCATCACGATTACATACTTATGCGTAATGCTGTTATAGGCGGCACCGACTCTCCCTAACCAAGTTACGTCCCATGTCGTGCCAGTCGCTCCCTTAGTCACCACATTACCTTCATACGTCCAGTGAACCAGATCTGTGGATGAATAGCAGGTAATGGCATTAAAACTAGTATCACTATTTAAGGCTGTTGGATTATTGTAGTACGTCACAGCACCATTGTATTTCACACCATACCAATAATAGGTGTTGCCAACTTTTAAAATGCCGCCCCCTTGCGAATAGATCGGATTGTTAGCTGTATCCTTCCAAAAAACATCATTCGTGAGTTTTTGACTGGAAGCGCTAGCTGTAGTGACACCAACGGAGAATGCGATTAGAAGAAGTAGAAGGAAGCATTGAAAGCCGACGAAACGTTTTATCCCGTGTTTCATTTTGATCATCCTTTCAAATTTTGATTGGTAACAAGATCCAATAGCTAGCTAACCACTACACTCCTCCCTCAATATTCGATAAAAATAAAGCGCTTTCATTTTATAGTATAAAAATAAAAACCTATCCATCACAATAAACTCATTTCAGTCACTTAACAGTTTTCCGTTTTCATAACTGATTGCATATTTCGCGTTGGAATTTAAAAATAACTCCTCTCTCGTACATTAGAGAAAAAGTTCTTCGTAACTTTATGCTCTTTATCACTATTTCTTTGAAACAGACAATAAACTAAATTCAGGCACTAAACCGATATCCGATAATATTGACACATGTGAGTTGTTTTTGACTTTGTATTTATGTACTCACTTATATAGAGAAACGTTTACAAAAGTAAACACACATTAACACACTTTATTTTCCACTAACGAACTTTATTTCCCTTGATCTACAACAATCGATTCAAATTATCTATTAGTTAGTCTTCAATTAGTCCAGCAACATATGAAGCAATACCAACACTTTCTTTTAATATTGTTTCTCACTCAATCTGCTTAAGTAGCCACTTCTTTTAGTAGATTCTAGTAACATTAATGAGTTTCTTTTGAATATAATTGGGAAATATAGCTATCAAAATTAACTAATGTGAATTCATAAATAAATTCGTAAAACCCTACGATTTCTCGTAGGGTAATTAACCTTTATAACATTTAATTAACCAACTGACCATCCCTAAACCTCACAACCCTTTTCGCCTACTCCGCTACCTACCGGTCATGCGTAATTACAATAATCGTCCTCCCCAGCTCGTTCATACGCCTGAACATATCCATAATCTCCACGCCAGTCTTCGAGTCCAGCGCCCCCGTGGGCTCATTCGCCAAAATTATCGGCGGATCTCCCGCCAACGTCCGAGCAATGGTTGGTAGTGGATGAAGAAGAAGTTATTCGTAGCCGAGCATAGCTGCCGTTCGAAATCTAGCTAACGATGATCCCGATTTCCAACGCTTTCTGGACTGCTTCTTCCTTGTTGCGTACTCCTAGCTTAATATAGGCTGACGAGGCGTAGTTTCTGACCGTGCCATCCGACAAATATAGCTTGGACGCTATTGTCCTGTACCGGAGCCCTTTGGCAAAAAGCTGCAATATTTCTATTTCCCTGTGAGTCAGGTCATAGTCGTTGGCGATTTTCAATTGCGTTGATTGTACGCTCTTATCGAGCTTCTCGAATATTTTATGGGACATCCCCCGATCGATTAACGTGCCTCCTCTATGAATAAGCCGGATCGTATCGGCCAGCTCTAATGGTTCGGATGATTTTAGCAGGAAGCCGTCCGCACCGCTGCGCAGTAAGTCCAAAGCATGCTCCGCATCCTGAAACGTCGTGAAAATCAATACGCGGATATGCGGCCATTGCTGCTTGATCATTTTGGTTGCCTCGGCACCGTTCATGCGTGGCATATCCAAATCCATTAGCACTACATGAGGCTGGAGGCGTCCGCACAGGTCGACGGCCTGTTTGCCATCCTCTGCCGATCCGACGACGTTCAAATCCTGGTACTTGTCGAGCAGCACCCGGAGACTTTCCCGAATAAAAGGTTGGTCGTCGACGATCAACAGCTGAATAAGATCGTCTTCCATTTCCGCTTGTCGCGGCAACGAACAGGTAACAAGCGTCCCGTCCCCTGGCTTCGTATAAACGGACACTTGACCTTGCAAATTCATGGCCCGCTCCTTCATCGCGTTCATGCCGAAGCCCTCCTGCCATTCTTCCATCCCTCTTCCGTTGTCATGCACCTCCAATCTTGTATCTTGCTGCCCAAATTGCAAAGAAACGGTGATTTTCGTCGCCTGACCGTGACGAACCGCATTCGTAAGCGACTCTTGCAAGCAGCGAATGAACGCCATTTTCGCTTGTCGGGACAGTTGGTACTCGTCTCCGAACGCACGAAGGCTTACCTCGATCCGGGCATGCTCCTGAAATTCATCGCCAAGCTTTTGCAGAGATTGGACCAAGGAAATCGACTGCTGTGGAGACTCCATTTGATGCAAGTAGCCCCTCACTTCCTCTATACTTTTACGGCCCAACTCAAGCAAGGAATCCAGCCTCTGTATACCCGTTTCAGTAGCAAGCTCGGAGCGCAGCGCTTCCATTCCCATGATGATGGAAGTATAAGCATGACCGACAGTATCGTGAAGCTCTCTCGACAGCCTGTTTCGTTCTTCTGCCAGCGTAATACGCTCGATTTGAGACATATATTGCTCAAGCACCGCATTTTGCTTGCGGATCGTTTCATTTTGCCGATGATTGACGATCAATAAATGAAAAGCGAATCCCATCACATAAGCAAATCCATAGTAGGTTACCATGAACCAATAGCTATTATCTGGCGAAACGACATAAAAAATTCCAGGTATTACCAAGACCACTGCCGGAGCCGTCCAATGATAAGACCGATGAGCGCTATTCGCTGCAATCAGAAAGGCTGATGCAAGAAATGAAGGGAAAGCTTCTGGAAACAACGAGGTTAAATGTATACACAGCCCGCCAAATAGCAGTATTTCTGTGAATAAATAGTATTTGTAGTTGAGCAGTAAGCAAACCCAGGGAATAGAGAAAGCGGCAATCTCCCAAAAAATAACGATCCAAAGAGACAGCACTAGACCTTCCTGAAATTTAATCGTCGTGAGGACGAGCGAAACGCTAATAATAAGGCGAAGCCCCAGCATAATCCAATCATACCAAAACCACTGTTTGACCATATCCAACAAATCATTCAACCCCTAAGCAACTTTCTTTTTGTTTCCTATAGTATTATAGACCAAACCTTCGTATGGTACATAATTGGCTGTTTACGCTACAGCATCTGCACAAAGGCCGGAAACAAAACAGCTATCGGTCTAGCTGCTGAATCATGGTGCGCGTATAACCTCCGATTGTTTTCGCCAACCGGTCACTTAATTTGACGCTTATTGCGGCAAGCACCGCTCCCAGAGCCATGGTAAGAAGTGATTCCGCAAAAGTATCTACTTGCATGAAAATGACATTCAAATCGATGTATCGATACAAAAGTGGTGCCAACAGGAATGCAAGCGGTCCTAAATAGAGAACGGCTACGCTGACGAGACTGACGAGTCCGATCCCCAACTTCTGCATTAACCAAAAGACGGCGAACCAATTGCGGCGATCCGTAAGTTCTAATTTGGCATGAACCCAGACCGATGCATCCGTTGTTATTTTTTTGTTGTAAGGTGCCGTCGTAATATCTGTATAAATTTTTGTCTGCGTGCGTTCGAATTGGATGAAGGTTGTCGTAGTTCGCAATACGCGTGTAACTAGTGGAATGCCGATTACCGTAAATGAAAGACTTAAACTTAACGACAGAGCTACCATATAAAAGCAAAAGTAAAACAAGCCTGTAACGAAAGATAATAATAAAAAATAACCATTTTGGATGAAACCTGATTTCATAAGGTTCATCGCTCCTCTCCGTGTATTGTATGGTTTGGCTTCTTCCACCAATCCCAGTAGGTGGTGGTTGCCTACTGCTCCATACTAACCGTACAGCTGTCATCTCCAACAGTGACAACATGTCATCATTTTCTTTGTGACATGTTGGTGCTAATCGATACGTTAGCGAGCATTGCATGTCACATGAAATAGTGAAGATTTGTAACTAGGTTAAATGATAGTGAGTGAGTGACAATTGGACTACTGAAGACGACCCAATATGCTTGTATGTAGATAGAGTCGTACTTCAAAAAAATCCATGAGGTGAATACCATGAACAAAAGAAGGAAAATGATTTACGGTGGAGTTACAGTAATGCTGAGTGCAGCGATTCTAACTGCAGGTTGCAGTACGAAACCAGCTGAAAAGTCGGATCAAATAGGAACAACCCAACCAGTTGAGACAGCTCAAATATCTCAAAATAGTATTGCGAAATCACTTGAATCGCAGGCGAAGCAACTGAAGACGTTAGATCCGAAACAACCATTGGATGATTTAAAACCGCTAAAAGACATGATAGGGAATGCAAATTATGTTGGTTTAGGAGAGGCTACTCACGGAAGCTCGGAGATTTTTATGATGAAGCATCGCATTGTGAAGTATTTGGTCACCGAGCTAGGATTTACCAATTTTGGGATTGAAGAGGATTGGGGCAACGGTTTAAAGCTAAACGAGTATATCCAAACGGGAAAAGGCGATCCTAGGGAGTTTTTGAAACTGTTGTACCCAACTGATGAGATCGTCGCTATGGTAGAATGGATGCGGGAATACAACTCTGATCCTGTAAATAAAAAGAAAATTCAGTTCGTCGGACTCGACTTAAAAATGCTGGATCAAAGTGTCTTCGATAAAGTGATCAACTATGTAAAGGAGCATCATCCTGAATTGCTGCCGGAAGTCGAGCAAAGCTATAAAGAGTTGTCGTCGGTGGCAGGTAATCTACAGGAATATATGAAGCAGACTACTGAAGTGAAAGAAAAGCATATGGCTAATGCGCAAAAAGTAGTCAAACTACTTGAAGACAAAACGAAGTCGAATAAGGAGACTGATTCACACGAGCTAACCTGGGTGAAGGGAACAGCTACGGTGATAGAGAATTTTACGAAGATGGTGATTCCGGCTGACTATCCGAGCTTGGTGAAGCTGCATGATCAGTATCTAGCCGAGCACGCTATTTGGGCTCAAGAAAAATTGGGCGGCAAAACGATGGTTTGGGGGCACAATATTCACATAGCTAAAGGTGTTATCACTGAGAAGATGTATCCTAAAGTCGCCGGGGAGTTTCTGAAAGAACGTGTAGGTAATCAATATGTCGCAATTGGCTCCACCACCACGGAAGGTAAATTTACAGCATTTATATCATTAAGTGAAAATAAGATTGGAGCGGATACCATTCAGATGAACAAGAACAGCTCCAATCATATGTTTGGACAAGTTCATTATGATCAGTTCCTGTTAGATCTTCGCAAATTGAATGGAGCCGCGCAGCAATGGGTAAAAGAAAAGCAGCCATTCTTGGATGGCGGTGCACAGATCATTCCTAACACACCGCAATATGATGATGATGTTTCCCTTCAAGAGCAATTCGACATTATGGTTCATATTCAAAAAACGACCCCTTCGCATATCAAGTGTAACAGATGATGTGTTCTTTCTAGTTCGACCACAAGAAAACCGCCTTCTAAAAAGGCGGTTTTCTATAGCTTTATTATTTCCTCAATCTAACCACTGATAGGCATTACTAATAAACAGTCCGATAAATAAATATCGTTATAAAAATGCATGAATCAAAAATAACACAGCAAAGGCTAGTCCACAACCATACTCTTTGAATGTATGCTCGAAACGACGATCGTGCAATGTTGTTGATGGTAAATGAAGAAGATTCCAAAGCTGCCAAATGATATAGCATATGGACAATGCCATCGCACCAAATACCCATATGCGTTCTTTCTTAGGAATCCTGGTATTTTACAAATAAATTATACTCTCTTGATATTTTAAAATTGAGCGAATGCTATAATGAGTTAATTTTAGAATAAAGTTAGATAAGCAGACTTAACGTATTCAGTAGTTTATTATTCCATGTAAACCATAAAGAACAGGAGAGGTATGAAAGTAATGGATCAATCGAAGAAAGCAAATAGATTGACATCTATTTTTGAAGTATTATGGGTATCTCTGAAGTTGGGTTTAACATCTTTTGGAGGTCCAGTGGCGCACTTGGGTTACTTTCACGACGAATATGTTCGCAGAAAAAAGTGGTTGGATGAGCGTAGCTTCGCAGACTTAGTTGCACTCTGTCAGTTCTTACCGGGCCCAGCTAGCAGTCAAGTCGGAATAGGGATTGGTACCATTCGCGCAGGTCTTCTAGGCGGATTTATTGCTTGGCTAGGGTTCACGTTGCCATCAGTGATTGCATTAGTTCTTTTTGCTTTAGTAGTGAAAGGATTCGATATTGGAAATGTTGGGTGGATTCACGGCTTAAAGATAGTTGCAGTAGCTATTGTAGCACAAGCAATTTTAGGGATGGGCCAAAAACTTACCCCAGATCGAAAACGAGTGACAATAGCCATAGTCAGTGCAACCATCACACTGATTTGGCAAACTACGATTGCTCAAATCGCACTTATTGCTCTAGCGGCATTAATTGGAGTACTCCTATACCGAGAAAAGACTGATGTGGAACGCCCGGAACTTCAAATTCCAGTTAGCCGAACCATAGGTCTGATCTGTTTAGTTTTGTTCTTTGCTATCCTAGTTGGACTACCTATTCTGAGGGGGATTTCTACTCAACACTGGCTGGCGTTATTTGATAGTTTTTATAGATCTGGATCCCTAGTCTTTGGCGGAGGTCACGTAGTTTTACCTTTATTAGAGCGAGAGATGTTACCAACAGGTTGGGTAAGTAAAGAAAATTTCTTATCTGGCTATGGGGTTACCCAAGCGGTACCAGGGCCATTGTTCACATTTGCTTCGTATTTGGGAGCTATAAATGGGGGGATTCTGGGGGCTGCGATTGCAACTTTCGCTATTTTCCTTCCAGCATATTTATTGGTTATTGGTACACTTCCCTTTTGGAATGTTCTCAGAAGCAATCCTAAAATTCAAGGTGCTTTAACAGGTATTAACTCAGCTGTCGTCGGAATTTTACTGGCTGCTTTCTATAACCCGATCTGGACATCAGCAATCATAGACCCTGCAGACTTTGCTTTAGCTGCTATTTTATTTATTTTGCTCGTATTTTGGAAGTTGCCTCCATGGGTTATTGTGATTGCTGGTGCAATAGGAGGAACTCTAACGATTATTATATAGTCAAAATTTGTAGAAACGAATATCACCCAAACAGAAAGGAACCTTGATATATCAAGGTTCTTAAAAGGTACTTTCTTGACGTTAGACTTGTGACTACTATCAAGATTATCTGAGCACTTATGCAAGTGATTTATTCACGGGGATCTAAAAGCACTCATTTCACAGCATTCAATATTTGCTTATATTCCTTCGCGTGGAAAGGTCCGCCTTCTTTCATAACGGTCCACAACGGATCTGAGTCTTCCTTCATCGACAGCATCATGTCATCATGCCATTCATTAAGCAAATAGACAGCTTTCATGTGGATATCGCTTCTTTCTTCAACAAGATTGTGCTGTTCGTAGGGATCATTTTCCAAGTCAAACAGCATATCTTTTGGGAATCCGTGGTAACCGTCGTGATAGGTTCGGATATACAGCCAATTCTCAAATCTGACGCTTCGCTGACAGACATGCGCACACTGGGATACCACCAAGTATGGCCTTCCAGTATCCGTACCTCTCGTAATACTTTCCGCATAACTCAAACCATCCCAAGACTCAGGCTTCTCCGTATCCAGCAAGCTTGCCAGTGTAGGGGCGAGATCAAGTTGATAATGGAGACCCTCGTCGACACTTCCTTTGCGTCCACCAGGCCAGCGGAAAATCATTGGAATTCGGCAGGTCCCCTGATCCGCTGTTCCATGCTCGGAGTAAATGCCTAATTCCCCCATATTCTCCCCATGATCCGCACTAACAATAATCGCAGTATCTTCTAACACACCCAGCTTGTCAAGCATGTGCAGCACCTGTCCGATATGCTCATCCATATAGCGAATTGCGCAATCATAATTGTCAATAATCGTCCTTAAATCATTATGCTCCTCAATCGTTTGGCTATGCCTTGGATGTCTGTAATAATGCGACTTGGCAAGCTTATTCATATCTTCAATACTGTGCTGCCCTTTTTTGAGCTTATGTTGCTGAAATACCTCTTCTGTGATCCAGTCCGGCATCGGTTCGTCAACAAAAGGATTGCCTACGTGGTCCGGCGTTCTATAAGGAGTATGCGGGTCCCAGAAATTCAGATGTAAGAACCAATCTTCTGTTTTCGCATTATCTTCTAACCATTTGAGTGCGATCGGCAGCACTTTTTCAGCCGATTCTCCCCCTTTATCCCCCACATTAAAGACTTCATTGAACCCTGCATTAAACGTCCACACGGAATGTCTTTCTGCGAAGGTACTTATCGAAGCCGTTTTCATGCCAATCTTGCGCAATACACCAGGGAGACTCTCTGACGCTAATCGATCGCTGAAGCCGCGCTCCATTCCTTCGCGTCTCATATCCGCAGCTGTCCCGCCGTGTCCGACAACGCCTGTATGGATGCCAAATTTGCCTGACATTAAGGCTGTTCTGGATGGCATACACGGCGCATCCGAGCAGTAATAGTTGTTAAATCTAACACCCTCGGCTGCGATACCATCAATATTCGGAGAAGTCTCACGATGGTAACCATAGCAGCCGAGATGATCAGGACGCAAAGAATCTAAATCCAAATAGAGGATTCTCATAACTCATGTAACCTGCCTTTCACTTATGTTATTGTACATGCTGTATCTATTCATTAACCCTTCACTGCCCCGGCAATCCCATCTACAAAGTAGCGCTGCAAGAACAAGAAAATAACGATGATCGGAAGAATGGCGATCGTACCTCCAGCTGCAATCCCTGTCCAATCTACAACGTTCTCTCCCCTTAATGCATACAATCCAACAGCAAGTGGACGGAGATTGGGGGAACTGAGCGTTAGTATTAGAGGAATCATGAACGAGTTCCAGGACCAAATGAACTGCATGATCGTCACACTGCCGACGATGGGTTTGGATAATGGAAGCATGATCCTAAGAAATGTCCTTAAAAATCCACAACCATCCATGATGGAAGCCTCCTCCAGCTCCTTAGGAATCTGACTGAAGAAAGTGGAGAAAAGCAGGATAAATATAATATGCGCCCCTCCCGCTTCCGCAAGAATAACCCCCAGTAAATTGTTCATCAGTCCCAAATTTTTGATTAGATCATAGATCGGAATAATCGCAAACTCCATAGGAACAAACATGCTGGCAACTAGAACGCCTAAGAGCAATTTCTTTCCTCTGAACGTATACCTGCCAAGCACATAGCCGCAAGTTGCTGTTGCGATAAGTACGATGAGGATGGTGCTGATGGAGATAACCACACTATTTAGAAAGTATCGCTCAAAGTTTGCTTCATTCCATGCTCTGATCAGGTTGCCCATTTGAAAGCTGTTTGGAAGTAGCTTAAGGCCGTTTGCAAAAAACTCACTCTGGGTTTTGAAGGACGCTGAAACCATCCATAAGAACGGATAGATCCATACAAGACAAAAAGCAGTCATGACGACGTGAAACATGGTTAATCGAAAGGTTTTCATGATTGTGCACGACCTTTCATTCGTTTATTCAGCACGGATTGGATAATGGCTAGAATACTAATCGTTACTGCAAAGAACAGACCCGCTGCCGAAGCATATCCTAATTGAGGCAATCCCATTTCACTGGAAAATGCGTACCTGTAAATATACGTGGACACAACATCCGTGGCAAAGAAGGGACCTCCGTTCGTCATTGTTTTAATTAAATCAAACACCTTCAGCGAGTTGACGACATTTAGCAATAAGATGACGGCTCCTATCGGCAATAGAAGGGGTATCGTGATATAGACAAATAATTTCGTCCCTCTTGCGCCATCCACTTCAGCCGCCTCATAAAGATCCTTGGGAATGCTCTGCAGTCCGGCAAGCCAATAAATCATGTTAATGCCTAAGTTTTTCCACACCGAGATGAGAATAACGGTAAACATTGACCATTTGGCGTCGCCTAACCAATTAATCGGCGTATCGAGCCAACCTATTTTCATAAGCGCATCATTCACCGCTCCGTCACTGCCCCAGATGAAAACCATGATTATACCGACAATCGATGTCGTCGTGACCACTGGCAAAAAGATTAACGTTCGATATATGCTGGCTCCCTTAAGCCTGGGACGATTCAAAACGACGGCAAGTACTAAGGGGACAAGGAGATTTAATGGCACTACACCCAACATGAATTTAAAACTATTTTTATACGCATTCCAAAAGTACGGATCCTTCGCCACGTCAACAAAATTACGTAGTCCGACAAAAGTTGAATCCGATGTTAAACCCGACCAATCCAACATGGCATAGTAGAAGCTGGCCGCGATCGGCCAGCCTTGAAACAGAACGAAAAGGGCTACAGTAGGAAGTAGGAATAACCAACACCACAATTCAATTCTCCACTTGGTTTTCATGATGCGCGAACTCCCCGTCATTGAATTGACTTATAATCTTGCTGCGAGTAATTTTTGTCAGAACTCCAATTAGAGAAAATGAAATCATTTTTATCTACCTTCGCGCCTTCCGACTTTGCCTTCGCAATCGCTGTATCTAATGACTTATCGACAATATCAGAAAACTGCTTAAGTGCCGTATTGGGTTCTTTAATTGCCCCTGCAACAACGCCTTGGAGAATATCACCTACACCTGGCTGAACATCCTTATAATTCCCGTAAACACTTGCAAGCTCAGGGTTCCTGATTTGTGGATTAGGCACTAAACGCGAATACTTCTGAGCGATGTCATAGTACTGCTTGAATTGTGGTATTTCCGATGAGCTCTCATTAACCTCTTTGAGAATAGAGAAGCGATCTCCCGCTTTCACGAGTACGGACTGATAATCTTTGTTGAAGTACTCCTTTAAATATAGGGCGGCTTCTTTGGGATGCTTCGTTGTTTTGGACATGCCAATCCAAGGACTATAGCTGGATCTAGGCAAGAAGCCCTTCTGACCTGCATCCGGAACAGGCGGCGCCATGACACCAAAGTCCAAGTTAGGGTTGTCACGTTTCCATACGCCAATCGACCATTCCCCCTGCAATATAAACCCGGCTTGGCCTTCTCCAAATAAGGCTCGAGCTTCAGGTGCAGATATGCTCATCGTCTTCGGATGAAAACTTCCGTCATCCTTCAACCCCTTGAATACATTCATGACATCAAGTACTTCTTTACCGTCATAGTTAGCATCATGCGTTACCAAACTGATCGGCGATTGTTGATTTAAACCGCTGCCTCCCAGTGCCGACCAGTCCATAGCCGCTAATTTCCATCGACCGATTTGTTTACCGCCCTCGATGATACCGTAAGCTTTGCCTTTGCCTGCTTCTGTAATTTTCTTAGCGGCTTGGCGGAATTCCGTATATGTCTTTGGCGGGTTTTCGGGGTCTAATCCGGCATCTCGAAACAACTGTTTATTGTAAAATACAAGCGTACTCGGCACACTCGCCATAGCCGGAATGGAATAGATTTTTCCATTCAGCATCGTCGAGCCTTCAACAAAAGCGCCCTCTGCGAATTGGTTTTTGAAAGCGTCGTCAATATAAGGATCTAACGGCTGATACCACTCTCCCTTAACCGCCATACTCAATGACATGTTGCCGGGTATTGGATATAGATCCGGTGCATCCCCCGATTTAATCGCGGTTGTAATAGTATTCTGAAATTGATCGACGCTCATTAGCGTATATTCGATTTTGATGTTGGGGTATTTGGCTTCGAAATCTTTGATAAATTTTTCACGAAAAGGCTTCTCACTGTCTGCCCAGTCCATCACGCGCAAGGTAACTTTTTCTCCGGATGTCGACGTCTGGGCTTTGTCCCCGGCAGTCCCTGTTGCAACAGGAGTTCCTGTGCTGTTCGGATTCGGATTTGAAGCTGAACAAGCCGTCAAACCTTGTACAATTAGAGCAGATCCGATGAATAAGGCAGCATACTTCCGTTTTTGTACCAATGGTATATCCCCCTTTATTTTTGAAAAATGTTACTTCCTGAACGAAGAGCTCGTGTAGGGTGCGCAATG
This sequence comes from Paenibacillus allorhizoplanae, assembly GCF_927798215.1. Classification (NCBI taxonomy): domain Bacteria; kingdom Bacillati; phylum Bacillota; class Bacilli; order Caryophanales; family Paenibacillaceae; genus Paenibacillus; species Paenibacillus allorhizoplanae. The sequence goes on along the minus strand of NZ_CAKMMW010000012.1, from coordinate 10,474 downwards.
AGGATTGGATGCCTTCGATTTAACTATTATGTTATCTTACAATTAATCCTCAGACCATGTAGACGCGATTCCACTTTTTGTACTTTTGATACTTTTTCGAAATTGATTGGGGGACATATGGTATGTTTTTTGAAAAGCTCGGTTGAAATGGGACGCATCGTAGAACCCGCATTTTTGAGAAATGAATTCAATCGTATTCTCGGGGTCTTCCAGCATCCGTTTGGCTTGCATAACACGCATTTTTTGAAGCATCTGCATCGGCGTTAGATCATACACCTGTTTAAAGGCCCGGCTAAAATAAACCGGATTCATATGGTAAATTTCCGCTAATTCCTCGCGAGTAATATTGCGCTCCAGCCCCTTCTCGATATAATGCAGGGCATAATTAAACCGGGCAATTTCGAACGTCTCTCTGGATTTGCGCTTCTCACCGATTTTAGAGCTTTCTACAATTTCATGAATCAGAAAGAGCGCTAGAAAGGCTGACTGCATAGAGCAGATTCCCTCATTTTTCTGCTGCCATAAGTCTTGAAGCTCGTCGAACTTCTTCTCATACAGCGCGGAGTCCCTAATTTTAATAACTTTATCCAAGGGAAACAGCTGGAAGAAATCTTCTCCTTCTCTAACATGCAATTTCAAGCTGAGGAGGTAATGAACACCTTCTTCTTGTGAAATAACATTAAAAGGCGTATGGGGACGATGAATCATAACATCTCCGGTTTTGGCTATATACTCTTTACCGTCGTCTGTTGTAATAACCTCTCCTTTTTTGATATAAGATACCGTCAGATAAGGCTGATCGAAATCAAACATGATCCGAGAGTAGTATTGTATTTTTTTAATATCAAACAACGTAATCGCATATAGATCCTCGATCTGAGTTGACATGGATTCACTCCTTATTGGGTATGGTTACGAAAAAAAAGCTCCTGAGATAACATGATTGTCATCCCAGAGGCGTCGCTCAATGTCTCTTATTCTAGCAAAATCAACTCATTGAAAACAGCAAAAAGCATGCCCCCAAAGATTTGGGAGCATGCTCGGTACTTCGCTACGCTATGAATTTAAGCTTTAACCTTCGCTTTAATCTCTTCCAATGGCTTGTGGTTACCGTATTTCGGGTATTCGCGCGTGGATGGCGCTGCCCACTGAACCGCATTGGAGATGACGCGGCGGATTTGCTCATTGTAGTACGTACGGTATGTTTCATGACCTGGACGGAAGTAGAAAATCTTCCCGTTCCCACGATGGAACGTACAACCGCTGCGGAACACTTCGCCGCCTTCGAACCAAGAAACCATGATGAGTTCATCCGGTTGTGGGATGTCAAAATGCTCCCCGTACATTTCCTCTGCCTCAAGATCTATGTACTCGCCAATGCCTTCCACGATTGGATGGCCTGGAGCAACAACCCATAGGCGTTCCTTCTCGTCAGCTTCGCGCCATTTGAGATCACAGGATGTGCCCATAAGAGTTTTGAATACTTTGGAGAAGTGGCCGGAATGCAGGACGATTAAGCCCATGCCTGCCCATACACGCTTTTGAACACGAGCTACGATCTCATCTTGTACTTCGCCGTGTGCTTTATGACCCCACCAGATCAGAACGTCCGTATTGTTCAAAACTTCTTCCGACAAACCATGTTCAGGATCGTCTAATGTTGCATAGGTGACTTGGACAGAACCGCTCAGGCCCTCACCAATGGCTGTATGTATGCCATCTGGGTAGGCAGCTCGGACAATTTCACTTTCTTTTTCATGACGATGCTCGTTCCAAACAGTTACATTTAATGGTTTACTCATCATTCTAGGCCTCCACGATAGCGTATTCATTCTTACTTCTGAGTATAGATTTTCTCAAGCGTTCAGGAAAGGTAGAATTGTGGTTACTTCTTATTCAATAGTGTCATCGGATGTCTCGCAATGTTATACTTATTCCAACTAAATCTTATTCGAAAATGTCCAGCTAGTGAGGTATTCTTACCCATGAACCCTACTCTTAGTCCTGCAAATTTAACTGAAATTAGAAATGAAGAAGTCGTGTACCAGAACCCGCTTCTATTCTTAAAAATATGGGAAATCAAACATGACTACCCCCAATGTGGCTTGCCCGACCCTTGGACATGGCATTGGCATAAGCAAGTTGAGTTTCTCGTCGTAACCCAGGGTCAACTCGGCATCCAAACGAAAGATGCTTATACGGTTATGGAGGCAGGGGATGTCTTGTTACTTGGTTCCTCACAACCCCATCGCACACATAAATACTCAGAAGCGCCTTTGCACCAAATTGTATTTCAAATCGATCTGACACAGCATTTTGATCTGAGCACTCTCGCTTATTTGCATTTATTTTCGGAGTTGACGCATTCTCTCGAACCATTTAATGAACTTTTCCGGTCGAATAGTGCGGTTAGAGCAAAAGCTTATCAGCTTATCCGGCAAATTCATGAAGAGTCACAAACGCGTACCATCGGTTATGAGCTAGCCATCGTTGCTGCCATTAAACACCTCCTGTTGCTCCTTCTGCGCAATGATAAACGTGATCTTGCTGGGCTGACCGAGGATTCAGGCATCTCACGTTTGCGCCCAGCGCTGAATTATATCGATGAGCATTTGACAGAGCGAATAACGGTCGAAGATGTGTGCCGCATTCTAAATCTGAGTTATCATTACTTTATTAAGTATTTTAAAAAAGTGATGGGACTATCCTTTATTGATTATGTGAATTATAAACGTATCAAAAAAGCCGAGCGCCTTCTGCTCACAGGGGATCTCAGCATTATGGAAATTAGTTATGAAGCCGGCATTCAGAACATGGCTCAGTTCTATAAACTATTCAAGCGATACAATCAATGCTCGCCTAAGGAATTCAAGCAGCGGCTCCGAGATCATACGGAGGTGCAGGATGAGCAACCGGTCGGGGCAATAACAGAGTTAAGAACGGCGTGCCCTTAGGGGAGGAATCCCGCTTGGCTGATGAAGACACGCTCCTGTGGGAAATGCCGCAGGAGCTGTTCGTGCACGCGCCGATACGCATCCCGACTGTACCAGTCGGTCAGCTCCAGCGCGTCATAGATGGCACGCACGCCGATGCGTCCTGTGCGCCCTCCCCCACTGCCATCGCCCATGAAGTAATCGTCGATGCACACCCGATCCACGATGCCTGCCAACCGCTCGGCGAAGCCATCCGAGCTGGGCAGCGCTGGCGCTATCGTGGCCTGCACTGGAATTCCGCGAGACGCGAGCTCGCGGAGTGCCTCTAACCGCGCCGCGATCGGTGGCGCGGCTGGGGTGAACGCGCGGCGGATCTCCTCGCGGTCCGTCTCCACCGTCATGCTGACTCGGACGCGGTCGCCGAGCAGCTGAAGCAGGTCCGCATCCCGCGTCACGAGCGGGCTGCGGGTTTGCACGAACAAGAAGTCCGGCGGATCCGCGGACATCACTTCGAGGAGCGCGCGGGTGAGGCACTCCTTGTATTCGATCGGCTGATACGGATCCGTCGCCGAGGAGAAGAAGATCGTGACGGGCCCTTTGCTCTTGGCCCTCGCCAGTTCCTTGGCGAGGAGTGCGGGAGCGTTCTCCTTCACGTCGACCCAGCTGCCCCAAGCTTCGCTGCGAAACAAGGCCACCGGCATTTGCCGCACATAGCAGTAGGAGCAGGCGAAGGCGCAGCCGGTGTACGGATTTAAGGTATGCGAGTAGCCCTCGAGGAAGCCGCTCGCTTTCGTCAGCAGCTGCTTAGATTGCTTCCGCTGCACATTGACCATGAGTGACCCTCCTTTTATTTCCAGAACCACTTCTCATACACCCAATAGCCGAAGAACGAAAGGATTCCTAAAGAAATATTGAACCATCCTGCAAATAAAGCCCCTTTTTTCTCTTTGGGCATGTTGGCCTTCGTATAATTTTTCACATCGAAAACTAACACGAGCAACCCAGAGACCAACAGCAGCAAAACCGTGTAATTGTTAAAGGTAATCATTGGCCGAATCCTTCCTTCCCTAGTTGGTTTTCGTCCCAATTCGTCTAATCTTAACGTGTACCGTGACATCGAAGGACATCTCTTTATATTGATCTTGCCATGATTCCTCGGTTTTGATTTCCTTGTTCCAGTAGGCTGGCTGCGTCGCGCGCACATATTCACCGAAACCGAAGATGTCACTGCCATCCTTCTGAGTCTGCTGAATTAATTTCCCGAATCCCACGTTAGCGTCTTCTTGAATTTTCTCCTCCAGCTTCTTCAAATTTCCTTTTGTAATGAACACCTTTTCATTCGATTTCTCCGTTAAATCCCCTTCGATTTGACATTTTATGATGGTATGCACTTTTCCATTTTTAATTGTTGTCGTTATTCGCGACTTTCGGTGAGTAGACTTAAAAATAACTAACGTTTTTGAGCCTGGCATTTCCTGAATAACACTATACCCCCCTGGGTTGATTTGTTTGATCGCCATATAATGTCCGATTTGCAAGGCTGTTGTGACGCCAACCATTTTATCGTTTTTAAAATAGGCCATCCCAGCAAGCTCAATGTTCGATTCCTTCTTTAATTCCAAATAAGGAAGCATCCCTTCCTGCCCCTTGGCAGAATTCGCACTTAAAAAGACACCCAAGAAAATGTTGGGCAGAGTGCCCCTTTCTCTAGAATGTTCCAGGGTAGCGAGCAGATATAAAGACGGAACACGTTCCAATTGCGGAGTGGCGTTCATGATGTCAGCCGCATTTCCTTTGGATACGACCATCCAAACGGTTCTTCTGACCTGAGGTTGACGCCGAAAGAAGTCGTTTTCATTCTCAATCCCTTTTTTGGCTACGGCTTCCGAAATCACAATGACCCGTAAATGGCCAAAAAACAACTTATCTGCGAGCTGCTGCTGAAGATTCAATAAAGCATCCTGAATGGTATATCCGACGCTGGTCAGCACCCAGACTGGTTTTTCCCCGGAAGGGCTGCCGGATCCGCTCCCTGCTCCTAGCGGAATGCGGCCGGGAACAGCTATTTGGACGGTGATACGAATGAGTCCCTTATTGGCCTCTGGATCCTGGCCCAGAATATGCGTAGCATTGCTGCTTTCTTTCTCATCACCCGGCTTCGCCTTATCAATGCCAATCGCCAGGACGACGGCTCGATCTTCGATTTCTAGGCGATCCCAGCAGCCTGTAAGCAAAGGGGCAACCAACACGAAAACAAGAATCTGTTTAATCAGATTTTGCCACAAGTTGATCACCCCGATTTTTTTTCTTTCGAATCATGGCCACAACAAATAAGACCAATGGATACGCAACTGTGAAGATTAGTCCCCAGCGACCGACAATTTGAATGATTTCATACATCTGCAGCAGATTTTGTGAGAACATCGCAATGACATAGATAAAGGGGACAACTAAGAAGGTAAACATTTTATGATCTCGCAAACGTAAAAGCTGGCTTGAGAAATATATGGCTAAATAATAGGAAGACAACAATGTCGTAAACACTGCGGTAACCCATACAGCAAGAAATGCACCGTCTAAACGCTCTAGGATATTGGCAGGCAGTGATGTCGTCTTGGCTAATTCCAATGTCGGCCAGACTAATTTCTTAATTTCCTCAGCTCCGAAGACGCCCACGGTAGCAATCACGATAAGTATATAAAAAGACCCAGCTGCTAACATACCAATAAACCCAGCAATCATGGCTTTCTCCGGCCTGCGCATCGCAGGTATGACGATCGTCATGACAAATGAGCCTTGAAATAAGGCAGCCATCGTGAGAATTCCCATTGGCATACCGGTTGGTTCATTTCCCCACAGGGGAAGAAGATTAATTAAGTGTGCATTCTTTAGTGAGAGCACGACAATAACTAGTCCCGGAAATACGATGATCGGGAAATAAAAATGGTGAAAGTAAGTAAATGTCGTTATATCTACGCGAGCAGAAACAGCCGCTAGCAGCAACATAACGATCACAGTCACCTCTAGGGGTGTTTTAGTTAAAACGGAAGTGACGACAACCTCCCCAAATTCACGTGATGCCAGGGCTGTAATCAAGCAAAAGAACAAGATAATCAGAACACTAAATCCACGCGCTGGCCATTTACCAATCAGATCCTCGCTGTACTCAATAATAGATTTCGTGGGAAAACGCATCCCGAGCTTGGTTAATAACCAAAGTCCTAATAGACCAACCAAAAAGCCTAGCAATGTGACAAGAGGCGCCCCTGAATCGGCTGCTCTGACAGCAAATAACGAGAGGGCTAACACCCCCACCCCAATGATTGTACTAATCAGTATGATCGCCGCTTGTATCACTGTTACCTGGCGAGGATGCTCCATCAGTTACGTTCCTCCTTGTATCTCCGACTTTCAAAGGGTCTAATGTGTTGTTTGGCGCTTCTTCACTCATTTCTTTTGTTATTTTCCCAAGACGGGTGTCATTAGGTGTGTGTAAAAGTGCCGGCCTCTTCGGCATAGACCACAGGGGCAACCGTGCTATCGTATCCTTCATCCCTTGGAAATTACCGGGGACTACCGGGCTCAAGTAAGGAACACCAAATGATCTTAAGGAAAGCATATGGTTGGCAATCAGAATCAACCCGATCATTACCCCATATAAGCCAAATATGCCTGATAAAATGACTAGTGGGAAGCGCAGCAGCCTCAGCGCTAAAGCCGCATTGTAAGCCGGTGTCGCAAAGGAACCGATCGTCGTCAAGGCGATGATAACAACCGTGATTGGCGAGATAAAACCTGCCGCAACCGCTGCCTGCCCAACGACTAGCACACCGACAATGGAGAGCGCTCCACCAACCTGTTGCGGCAGCCGAAGTGTCGCTTCCCTTAGTACTTCCATCGATATCTCCATGATCAAAACTTCAATAACCGAAGGGAAAGGCACTCCCGCTCTCCCCCCAGCTACCGCTACTGCAAATTCTGTAGGGATAAGCTCCGGATTAAACGAAATGAGGGCCACATATAACGATGGAAATATTAGTGAGAAAATCAAGGCTACCAAACGCGACAGTCGTATGAAACTGACGAGGAGAAACCGTTCTGAGTAGTCTTCGATCGTTTGGTAAAATTGACTGAACACGGTTGGCAATATGAGGGCAAACGGAGAACCGTCTACGAGCAAGACAACCCTGCCTTCCAAAAGATTGGCGACCGCTTTATCGGGTCGTTCCGTGTTTTGAATTTGCGGGAACGGCGAAAAGTGGTTATCTTCGATAAACTGTTCCAAATATCCAACGTCCAGGATGCCATCAATATCAATCAACGATAAACGTCTGAACACTTCTTCTACAAGTGCTGGATTCACAATGCCGTCAATGTAGCAGAGCGCCACTTTGGATTTGGTGATACGTCCTATACGAATCGTTTTTATCCGTAGGTCCGGCGTCGGGAGACGGTAGCGAAGCAGGGCTAGATTCGTACCCAACATTTCGATAAAGCCTTCCCTTGCGCCACGGATCACCTGTTCCGTTTCTGGTTGTGTGATCGATCGCTTGTCAACATGGCGTGTACTGAAGATAAACGCATCGGTTACTCCATCAACTAAAAGGACGGTTTTCCCTTCTACGATGGCTTGGATAATTTCATTCAGCTGAGTTTCCGTTCTGCCTTCACACGCATAAAGGGTATCGTTCAGAAGATAATCTTTCATAGGTCGGCTTACTGCTTTAGCGTCTTGAGAGGACGTTAACATCAAAGGCTTTAGAATGTGATCGTTCAGATACTGCTTATCAATCAAATCAGGGAAAAACATGACAACAGCTGGTAGATCGTCAAATATGCAAAACCGGCGTATGATGAAATCGTCATTTTCACCGAGTATCTGTTGAACGTATGTAATCGTCGCTTCGAGTTGCGTACCGACACTTGCCTCTTTATTGGCTTCCATAACCTGATGAGCAGGTGAATTCTTCAGCGGTATCATCCGAGGCTGCTGACTTGTGGATGTTTGTTTGGTCCGTAGCTTCTTCCAACTCCAAATGGTCACGCAATTCTCCCCCGTAAATACACTCATGATGATGTCAGATTCCTATTTCCCATTCATTTCCTTCCTCGTATTTTTATCTATATTTGAGATTCTATGCATGGAAAGGTCAATGGGAGTGAATTTATTATCTGTAACGGAGAATAGGAGCAGCTTCCTGTCATTGAAAAGTGACAATAAACAACTCCTATAAACCGTAAAAAACCTTCCATATATAGAGAGAATCAACAGTTCTACTTCCCTTGCCGCTCTAACTGCAAAAGCTTCTCCTTATTCACCAAACCGCCGCGATAGCCTGTCAACGCTCCATCCTTCCCTACGACGCGATGGCAAGGTACAACGATAAGCACAGGATTGGCACCGATGGCGGTACCAACCGCACGTACGGCACTGGATCTATCTAACGTTTGGGCTACCTGTGAATAACTTACCGTCTCACCATGGACAATCTCGTGCAACGCTCTCCACACCGACTGTTGAAACTCCGTCCCCCGTAAATCCAGTGGCAGTTCAAAATTTGTTCGCTCCCCACTCAAATACTCGTCCAGCTGCTGCATGTAAGGCTTTAACCTATCCTCTTGCTGAATCCATCCATTCGGTTGTCCAATCTTTCTCGCCCATTGGGTGAATTCTTGCCACGCTTCAACGTCAACGCCATCTCTCGCGTCACCTTTCTGAAACTGCAAGTAACCCAATCCCGCATCGGTTACCGCCATTACGAAATTATGATTTTGCAATCGAACCGCCCCCCAGTAAATCGTTTGATTTACCACACTTTCCGTAACTTCTGTCACCATGTTGCAACCAACCTCCCAACTCGGTTATCGTTAATGAACTGGCTGTTGCCGAAACTCTGTCGGCGTAAGTCCTGTTTTCTTCTGAAACAATGTCGCAAAATGCGCAGCATTTGACATCCCCACTTGCGACCCGATCACCTGCACGGGCATGTCCGTGGTGATTAGAAGCTTTTTAGCTGCCGCAAGCCGGATCTCTTGGATATACATAAGTGGCGTCACGCCAGCTATTCGTTTAAAAGTCCTTTGCAGATGATACGTACTCGCATAGAAATGCTCCGAAAGCGTCGCTAACGACAACGGTTCGGCGAAGCGCTCTTCGATATGCGCCTTCATTTCCGCAACCCATGCCTCATCGGGGAGCCTGATGCCGTCAGGCCGACACCTTTTACAAGGACGATAGCTCTCTGCAATGGCTGCTTCACGGTGATGAAATATACGCACATGCTCCCGCTTCGGAAGCCTCGATTTGCAGGAGGGTCGGCAGAAAATCCCTGTCGTCGCCACCGCATAATAAAACGTCCCATCATACGCCGCATCATTCGCTACAATGGCTTGCCAAAACCGCTCCTGCATACCGGATGCCCCTCTCCTTGTGTTTCTTTAATAAGCTCAGTATACCCAAACAGGTCTGTCGTTGTAAGGGTTCCGAGATGAGAAAGCAAGATTACAAAAGCCGCTCTCGGCGATAATGCAAGTAACGACTTCCTACCGATAAGGAGAATGACGATGCCACACCTGCAAGCTTTTGACCCATCCAGCCTACAATGGTACGAACAAACAAGCACGCTCTCGCTAGCTCTGCCTGGGCCTTTTCGATATGAGCAAAATATCGGCTATTTAAGCCGCTCAACCAATGAATGCCTATTCGTTGTGGATAACTCTAGCATCTATAAGCTGCTACCACTTGGGGATAACCTCGCACTTATTGCTGTCCACAGTGAGGATGACGAGGTGCTTCACGTCCGAATTGTCCACTATAGTGGTACTAGTTTAACCTCTGCAGTTCGGGAAGAAATCGCTCGCTATGTGTGGGAGTGGTTTGATTTGGGGACGGATTTGACGCCATTGTATGCGATGGAGGATCCGATCCTGCGACAAGTGACGGAGGAATTCCGCGGGCTGCGCCTGATGGGGATTCCCGATTTGTTTGAAGCGATGAGTTGGGGGATTATTGGGCAGCAGATTAATTTGGCTTTTGCCTATACGCTCAAAAGGCGTCTAGTCGAAACCTTCGGCATTTCGCTAGATTGGGAGGGCCGAACGTATTGGGCATTCCCGACACCACAGCGGATTGCTGCCCTCACGACCGAGGATTTAACCGCTTTACAATTCACGGGTAAAAAAGCGGAGTACCTCATTGGCGTTGCCAATCTCATGGCGGAAGGATCGTTATCCAAGGCCGGGCTGCTTGCGATGAGCGATTTCCTTGCCATGGAAAAAGATCTGCTGCGCATTCGCGGCATCGGCCCTTGGACGGCCAACTATGTGCTGATGCGCTGTCTGCGCAACCCCGCAGCGTTCCCATTGGCCGACGTCGGCCTGCATAACGCGCTGAAGCATGTGCTTGGGCTCGAGGCCAAGCCCTCGCTTGAAGAGATCCGTCAGCTAGCCGAGGGCTGGCGGGGCTGGGAAGCTTACGCCACGTTTTACTTGTGGCGGGTTTTGTATTAGTCGCGGCGCGGGGGGGCGGCGCGGGGGCGTAG
>NZ_CAKMMW010000011.1:0-221730 GCF_927798215.1 Paenibacillus allorhizoplanae | reverse complement strand
GACACAGGAGACGCTATCTGTGAGTAATCGAGGTTTGAAATTTCTAACGGACACAGGAGACGCTATCTGTGAGTAATCGAGGTTTGAAATTTCTAACGGACACAGGAGACGCTATCTGTGAGTAATCGAGGTTTGAAATTTCTAACGGACACAGGAGACGCTATCTGTGAGTAATCGAGGTTTGAAATTTCTAACGGTCACAGGAGACGTTATGTGTGAGTAATCGAGGTTTGAAATTTCTAACGGACACAGGAGACACTATCTGTGAGTAATCGAGGTTTTGAAATTTCTAACGGTCACAGCAGCCTCTATTCGCCAGAAACCAGACATTAAACAGCACTTTATACCACAATAACGCCTGTGGTGTCCGTTAGCTTCCCAATAAAGCCATTCCGGCAGGATTAACGTACATGGTGTCCGTTAGCGTAGCAATCCTCCGACTCGCATCCCAAAAAATGCCGCAAAATGGCGATCCAATGTCCTACATTAGGCGACTTAACTAAGGCCCCAAGTAAACACATAAATTTATTTATATAGTCGATTTAAAGACTTGTCTTTTATATGTCCCGTTTCATACAATAGGAGAAGATAGTAAGTAACACCTTAGGATTGGAGCGCTGTGTGATGCGTTTTAAAGATGTATTTTCCATCATCGGCCCCTCGATGATCGGTCCCTCCTCCTCGCATACCGCGGGTGCGATTCGTTTGGGACGCGTCGCCAGGCAGCTGCTAGGCGAACTGCCGCTTAAAGCAGAGATCACGTTATACGGATCCTTCGCGGATACGTATCGAGGGCATGGCACGGATCTCGCGCTGGTTGGCGGGATTTTGGATTTTGAGACGGATGATCCACGTATTCCTCAAGCGGCAGATGAAGCGGAAGCGTTAGGCGTCGCTGTAGCTTTTCATATTAGTAAAGATAAGGCCGACCATCCGAACACGGTGGGTATTGTACTTACCTCAGAATCGAGGAAAGTCAGCATGAGAGGGGCCTCGATCGGTGGAGGCAATGTAGAAATTATTAATGTTGATCAATTTGACGTGAAATTCACAGCGAATTATCCGACATTGGTCATTTCACATCATGATCGGCCAGGGATGATTGCAGATATTACGACGCTGTTAGGCAGCAATCTAATCAATATTGGATTTATGGATTTGGATCGGAAAGGGCGTAATCGAGAAGCGATGACGGTCATTGAGACGGATGCATCCATTCCAGCTACTTTAGTTGAACAAATGTTGCAGTTGCACATGATCACCGACGTTAGAAAAGTGGACCTTGCAGAAAGAGGTGACTCATGAGATTCCGGACATTAAAGCAACTTGCCGAGGTATGTGCAGCGGAAGGTTTGACCATTGCGGAAGTGATGCTGGCAGATCAAAGTCACGAATCAGGAAAACCGCCTGAGTATGTGTTCGAAAAGATGCGAGCGTATTATCAGATCATGAAAGAGGCTGTGGCCAAAGGCCTGACCGAGGACACGACATCGCGAAGCGGGTTAACGGGGAAGGATGCGCAGCGTGTCGCCTCCTATCTCACGACAACGGAGGCATCGCTCGGAGAAGAGGCTTGCAAGGCGATGGCTTATGCCCTAGCTGTATCAGAGGTTAACGCATCCATGGGACGAATTATTGCGACGCCGACAGCGGGCTCATGTGGGATCATTCCAGGTGTGTTTATCAGTTCACAGCAGCGTTTTGGCTGGGAGGATGATCATCTGGTGAAGGGGCTGCTATGTGCGGGTGCGATTGGGTATGTGATCGCCAACAATTCTTTCGTTTCGGGTGCGGAAGGCGGATGTCAGGCCGAAGTTGGCTCTGCGATCGGGATGGCGGCTGGTGCACTCGTTGAACTGCGCGGCGGTACGCCAGAACAAGCGATGCATGCGGTAGGGCTTGCGCTCAAGAATACACTCGGACTGATCTGTGATCCTGTCGGCGGACTAGTGGAAATTCCTTGCATCGTGCGCAACGGCTTCGGCGCGGTTAACGCCATGGCGGCGGCCGATATGGCATTGGCTGGTGTCAGATCGGTGATCCCTTCCGATGAGGTCGTCCAAGTTATGTACGAGGTGGGCACAGCCATGCCAGAGAAGCACCGGGAAACGGCTAAAGGCGGCTTAGCGCAGACACCGACTGGGCGCAAAATTATGAAGGAACTGAACCTGAATAGGAAGCAATAGCAGCTATGCAAATAACCGCCCCCTCAATCATGAGGGGGCGGTTATTGTCATATACTAAGATGCATTCGGCTGCTTTTTGCGTGTAACGCTTTGTCGACCATCAATGCTAACAGGGATATCCCCATCTACAGTAACTCGGCGCACAATGCGATGTTGATCGCCATAATCATTAATCGCATAATGCTGAGTCGCTCGATTATCCCAAATCACAACATCGCCAGCCGACCAGCGCCAACGAACGGTATTTTCCAGCTTGGTGATGTGCGATTGAAGAAGCGCAATTAATTGCGCAGAATCGGCAGAAGAAAGGCCAAGTATTTTCTTGGCAAAATGCCCAAGCACCAAGGTGCGCTCACCCGTTTCTGGATGCACACGAACGAGAGGATGTTCCGTTTCATAAACGGTTGAGGCAAAAACTTCCCGATGATGCTGCTTCGCGGAGTCTGATACTTGCGGACGATGCGCAGCATAGTCGTAATCATTACTATGTAGTGCCCAGAGCTGATCGACCAGATTGCGAAGTTCGGCTGGTAGGTGCTCATACGCAGCAGCTGTATTCGCCCAGACGGTATCTCCGCCAGAGAGCGGCACAACGACGGCACGGAGGACAGATGCTTGTGGATAAGCATCTACGAAGGTTACGTCTGTGTGCCAGGAATCAGCTCTACCTCCATGATTGGAGTCCAACTCTAGTACGTAGTCGGTACCTTGTTTAATAGGAACCGTAGGATGAGCGACAGGAGCACCTAACAAGCGCGCGAATGCTTCTTGACCAGCATCATCCAGCTGGTGCTGTCCACGAAAGAAAAGCACTTTATGCTGCAATAAGGCTTCTCGGATTGCTGAAACCGAGTGAGTGTCCAATTCAGCATGAAGGCTTACTCCTTTAATTTCTGCGCCAATTCTTCCTGCAATCGGCAATACCTCAATGTCCCCAGCTGTTTGCTTAACTTGTTCATTTGTACTCATCGTCTTGGCCTCCAATATTATAGTTTTATGCGCCTTCTACGGCAACAGTCGCATACTGGTTAACAGGTCTTGCAAGTCCCAAATGCCCCCGAAGTGTGGAGCCGGAATACTCAGTTCGGAACAAGCCTCTGCGCTGCAGTTCTGGAATGACAAACTCTGCGAATTCTTCGATCCCTGCAGGTAAATACGGCGGCATCACATTAAAGCCATCACTGCCCCCATGAAGGAACCATTCTTCGAGTTGATCGGCAATTTGGATAGGGGTGCCAGCGAATGTGCGATGCCCACGACCGCCAGCTAGGCGGTGAAGCAGCGCGCGAATGGTTAAATTCTCACGTTGTGCGAGGTCAACGACAAGCTGAAAGCGGCTTTTATTGCCGTTGATGTCGGACAAGCTAGGAAGCTCCGGTAACGGACCATCCAAGGGATAGGAATACAAATCGACGCCTAGCATATTTGACAGCTGATTGAGACCATATTCAGGAACAGTTAATTCGTTTAATTGTTGCTCTTTCTCTTTCGCCTCAGATTCGGTCCTACCGATGATGGGGCAGATGCCAGGCAGTATTTTCAACTGCTCAGGAGAGCGGCCATACTTCACTAATCGAGCTTTGACATCGGAGTAAAATTGCTGGGCTTCGATAAGGGTTTGCTGTGCAGTAAATATCGCCTCAGCGTATTGCGCAGCGAATTCTTTGCCATCCTCAGAAGAACCGGCTTGAACGAGCACAGGATACCCCTGCGGAGACCTAGGAATATTCAAGGGACCGCGAACTTTGAACGTGTCGCCGACATGATTGATCTCTCGGACTTTACTCCGATCCGCGAAGGTGCCAGACTCCCGATCGATGATGAGAGCTTCATCTTCCCAGCTATCCCACAAGCTGGTTGTGACATCTAAGAATTCTTTCGCTCGCTCATAGCGCTTGCTGTGCTCTAAATGGGTATCTTTGCTGAAATTGCTGGCTTCAAAGGAGCTGCCCGACGTAACAATATTCCATCCAGCGCGACCTTTGCTGATATGATCCAGCGAAGCAAATTTACGGGCAACATGAAACGGTTCGTTATACGTCGTGGAGACGGTACCAATCAGTCCAATATGCTCCGTAACAGCGGCTAACGCCGATAGTAGAGTAAAAGGCTCGAGGCCGACAAACGCGCCATGCTTAATATTTTGACTTACGGCCAACCCATCTGCGAGAAAGAGAGAGTCGAACTTCGCCTTTTCCGCAATTTGAGCGATCCGTTGAAAATATCGAATATCGGTTATGTTCTCAGGCTCTGTATTCTGATGCCTCCAAGAAGCTTCGTGATGTCCAGTATTCATGAGAAAAACATTTAAATGTAGTTGTCTTTTGGATTGACTCATCGTCATTCACGCCACCTTTTTCGTTTATTCGCTGTAAGTTTGCTTCCAGCCGGTCAATCTTTTCTCAAGCGTAACAAGTAGGAAATTAATAATGACACCAATTACGGAAATCGAAATAATACCTGCGTACATGTTCGTAATCTGGAAGCTGAATTGTGTGTATTGAATTAAGTACCCCAGGCCAGATTTGGCTCCGACCATTTCAGCCGCGACAAGTACGAGTATAGAGCTTGCACCTGCCTGGCGAATGCCTACGAAAATTGTGGGAATTGCAGCAGGGATGATAACCTTGCGAAATAGTTGGATCGAAGACAATCCCATGGAACGAGCCGATTTAATTAAAAGGGGGTCCACATTTTTCACACCACTGATGGTGTTCAGTAGAAGCGGGAACGCGCATGCATAGAGCACGATGGCGACTTTAGAGGTTTCACCTAGCCCCAATAAGAGGATGAATACGGGTAGAATAGCCAATGCTGCTGTATTCCGAAGCAACTCAAGCAAAGGATTGAGATACTCGGAGACGGGCTTCCACCAACCTATTGCAAGTCCGAGGGGAATACTGAGCAATATGGCTAACAAGAATCCGCCGAGAGAGCGCGATAAGCTTGCAGTCGTATGCTCACCTAGATCACCGGAAAGCAGCAGTTGCCACCAGGCCGTAGCGATTTCGGAGATCGGAGGGAAGAATGTGGCATCGACGAGCCCGAGGCGCGGGGCAAATTCCCACAAGAGCAGCAAGGCGATAATCACAATGCTGTTTTTAAATGCTTTTCGCAGCTTTGTTACGATCCAACCGATGGCATCAAAGCTTTCCTTTCTACCCAAGATCAGGGCTTTACCTGCATTTACACTAGCCATTGATAACGCCTCCTTTTATCACTGATTTACTAGGCTCAAAGCTATCCAAGGTCTTACTTTTCTCTTGTTCTTGCGCTCTGCTTACTTCATCTTTAAGTAAATCCCATACTTCATGCCGCAGCTTGACGAAATCAGGGTTAGATCTCAAATCCTCTTCACTTCTCCTCGATTCAAAAGGAATATCAAGCACTGTCTTAATTCGCCCAGGACGCGAGGTCATGACAGCCACTCTTTGCCCCAAATAAACCGCTTCTTCGATACCGTGTGTGATAAAAATAATCGTTTTCTTCGTGGCTTCCCAGATGCGCAATAATTCGCTTTGCAGTGTTTCTCGTGTTTGTGCATCAAGTGCTGCGAAAGGCTCATCCATCAGCAGCACTTCAGGGTCATAAGCTAAGCTTCTTGCGATCGCAACACGCTGCTTCATGCCGCCGGAAATTTCGTGGGGATATCTATTTTCGAAGCCGGATAGGCCCACTAACTGAATAAACTCTAAGGCGATTTTGCGTCGTTCCTTACGAGGCACGCCCTTGGCCTCCAAGCCAAATTCCACATTGGCAAGTGTTGTTTTCCAAGGGAATAAGGCATACTGCTGAAACACAATCCCTCGATCAAGATTAGGCCCTGTGATGGGCTTCCCATCTAGTAGAATTTGTCCGCTGCTAGGCTTCGTTAACCCTGCGAGGAGGTCCAACAGTGTGGATTTACCGCAGCCGCTGGGCCCAACAATGACCATGAATTCTCCCTGTTTGACGTCCAAGTTAATATCCTGTAAGGCGGAGATGGGCTGTGAATCTTCTTTCAGGTGCCCCAAGTTTCGCTGAATACGAAACGATTTCTGCACATGCTGAATGCTAATTTTAGCTGTCATTGACTTGCCTCCTTCACGTTTTCTTTAGTGATGTTTACTTTTTCTCATTGACAAAAGGGTTAAATTCATTTGTATATAGGCCTTTGACACTCAACTGTCCCTCTTTAATCACACCTTCGTTGACAAGCCAATGGATCCAGGTATCGAATTCTTTGTCAGAAATGAGCCCTCCTTTACCTGCAATGCCCGTACTTTTCCAGAACTTAACGGTAGATGCGTCTTCTTTGCGATCGCGTGCGTTGATGATTTTTTCATAACGAGCCACGACTTCGGTCTGAGGTGTTGTGCGAGCCCATTCAATGGCTTTGGCTGTCGCTTCAACAAATTTATGAGCGGCATTGGGATTGTTCTTGATGAATTTGTCGGTCAAAACATAGCTTCCAGCACTAAAATTGCCAAATAAATCTTTATCTTTGAATAAAGGCTGAATGCCGCCGCGTTCCAGCGCTTTATCACGAAGGGTGCCTCCAAGTGCAGCTACATCAATTTGTGCAGCACGCAGTGTTTGCTCTGATGTCACCGGTGGAACGACAACCAAGGTGACTTGCTTAATTTCCTCAGCTGTAAGTCCGGCTCTGTGCAAATACTCCTTAATGACGAATTCATGATGTGCGCCTAACGTATTTACCGCAATTTTTTTGCCGATAAGATCCTTTGCTGTTTTAATCGGACTGCCATCTAGCACGTAATATCCAGTCCACGTATTATCATCGACACCATAGTAAGAAATAACGGGCTTAATTGGTGCCTTCGCAGCGATCAGTTTCACGATGGCACCATTGAAGGCTCCGCCAAAATCCGTATCACCGGTTACGACTGCTTGAATATCTTGCGGACCGCTAATGGTATTGCCAATGAACTTTAACTTCAAGGGTGCGAGGTAGCCCAAATCTTCAGCTAATTCGGGATATGTAACGGAACCGACGCTACCTTGATAGCGAAGCTCAGAAACTTCTGGCGTCTGGCCTTTTGCTGAAACGGTTTGATCTTTGTTGCCACAAGCGGATACGACGAAGGATGAGGCAAGAACGAAAGATAAGGCTGTCACATAACTTCTTTTCAATGGTATGGTCATAATCCAATTCCCCCTTACGATAATTTCCAATCCTTAAACTTATAATTCCTATAGACTTACTGTGTATTGGTTTATATAATGAAATATACGATTACACCCATTTTCTGTCAATAAATTGGCGACACATGAACAGGAATGACGATGAATGACCATTATGAACCCAATCGAGGTGACTTTGATGTCCATGCAGCGATTCAATCTGATACCCTTGCAGGAAGCGATTGATATACTCGGTGTTAGCCGTTCGACCTTTGACCGGTGGCGTAAATTAAAGCAACTTCCTTTTGTGAAAATTGGCAAAGAGATCTTAATTGATAAGAAAGAATTAGAGCAATGGGTACGTCTCCATGCGGTTAGTCTACAAAATCCTGTATTTACAGCAGGAGCATCGTCTACCGTATCTACGCAAGAAAGCCCAACATTAACGGTTGGTTATCAGAGTGGAACAGCTCACATGTGGACATCTCTCATCATGAAAGAGCTGGGTTGGTTGGAAGAGGAGCTTGCCGCAGCCAATCCAAGTCGTGTGGTTCAGGTGAAATGGTTCGATGGTGCTAACGGAGCGGTGCTTCTGCAAGGGATGGTAGGCGGCAGCATTCAGATTGCGTCGTTGGGAGACTATCCGATTGTCCTAGGTGCTTCGCTGTGTCAGACGTTCCCGGCTTTTAAACCTGTTCTAATTGCTTTTGATGGTAAAACCTCCGGTGGACAAGGGATTTCGCTCATTTTACGCAAAGGGCTGGAGCCCAGTGATATTTCGGAGATTTGTGGTTGGTCACTCACGTCGGCCGCACAATCGAGTGCAGGTAGACGGTTATCGAAGTTGCTCCAATCACTGGGAGGGGGCGGAGATCAGGTCATTCACAAAGAAATGGATGAGAGTATGGCGGGGATTGTAAAAAGGAAAATTGCAGGATGTGCCATGTGGGAGCCTTATATCTCTTTGGTTAACTATCACGGAGTCGGCAACGTGCTTTTTCAAGAAGGTATTGGGGAAGATTACCTTACGGGTGTCGTCGCAGACGAGAGGTGGGTTCATCATCATGAAGGAGATACCATCGCTTATTTGAAAGCACATCTCCGAGTACACGCCTTTATTCGCAATGATCCCGATGCAGCGGCAGAGCTGATTTCCCGAATTAAAGGGATCCCCGTGGAGATTGCCGTTGCCATTATGACCAAAGTCAGATGGGACGCTTCATTTTATACAAAAGATATGAATTCGCTCGCACAGTTGTATCAAGAGAATGGCGCTGTACACACGTCCACATTATCCAAATTACAGGACACTCGTTGGAATGGTGACTATTTACAGCAAGCGATTAAGGCTTTGAACCTACCTCAATTGGATCGTCATCCGTTAGAGGGAGATTGGTCAGCTGAACAATTGTACTAAAATTACACGGTTTCACTTCCAATCCTTTTCGGTATATAGTAAAGAAATGATGTATGTGGAAGGGAGCTACGAAGAAGATCATGCGCACAACAATGACGACCACGATGACGGAAGAACAACAAGGTATCTTTCCAGCCGTTTGCCCACTGGACTGTCCAGATCAATGCGGTTTACTGCTTCATAAAGAAGACGGGAAGATTGTTAAAATAGAAGGAGACCCTGATCACCCCGTGACACAGGGAGCCATATGCAACAAAGTTCGCAACATGACGGCACGTATTTATGATGATAAAAGGCTGCAGTATCCCATGAAACGAGTCGGCCCCAAGGGGGAGGAGGCCTCTTTCCAACGGATTTCCTGGGATGAGGCATTGGACACGATCACGAGTCGCTGGAAAGAATTGATTGCCTCGGAAGGCCCAGAAGCCATATTGCCATATAGTTTCTATGGCAATATGGGACGGATTGGCACGGAAGGCATGGATCGTCGCTTCTTCCATCGGATGGGCGCCAGCCGGCTGCTGTACTCGATTTGCGAATCTGCCGGCACCGAGGGCTATAAATACACGATGGGCGGCAGCTATGGGACCGATCCCGAGGATACGGTGCATGCGAAGTTGATCATCATGTGGGGTATCAATGCGGTCAGCACGAACATGCATCAAGTGATGCTGGCCGAGAAAGCCCGCAAGAACGGCGCACAAATCATCGTGATTGATGCGCATAAGAACCAAACAGGTCGCTGGGCGGACTGGTTCATTCCCATTTTGCCGGGAACGGACGCGGCTCTGGCACTAGGGATGATGCACATTCTATTCGCAGAGAATCTGACGGATCAGGCTTTCCTAGAGCAATACACGCTAGGGTATGAGGAGCTAAGGGAGCATGTGAAGTCATATGATCCTGCCAGCGTATCCGAGATTACAGGTGTGCCTGTCGAGGATATTTATCGCCTTGCTCGTTTATATGGTGAGACATCCCCTTCCTTTATTCGTATAGGGAACGGGATTCAGCATCATGATAACGGCGGCATGTGCGTACGGACTATCGCTTGCTTGCCTGCTCTAACAGGTCAGTGGCTGCATCAAGGCGGCGGCGCGATCAAAGGGAATGGCGCCTACTTGGAGCATAATTTGCCAGCCTTGCAGCGACCGGATTTGCGTAAGAAGGAAGCGCGTCAGATTAATATGAACTTGCTTGGCAGCGCTTTGCTCGAGCTAGATCCGCCAATCCATGCGTTATACGTGTATAATTCCAACCCAGCGTTGGTCGCTCCCCATGCGAACAAAGTGAAAGAAGGGCTGGAGCGAGAGGATTTATTCACCGTCGTGCATGATCTGTTCCTCACGGAAACAGCCAAGTATGCGGATATTGTGCTGCCAGCGACGTCCTCTTTTGAAAACACAGACTTCTATCGCTCCTATTGGCATCACTATGTGCATCTTCAGCTCCCTGTGATTGCGCCTTATGGTGAGAGCAAAGCGAATGTGGATGTGTTCCGACTGCTTGCTTCGATGATGGGCTACGAGGATGAAGCGCTGCGGGACAGCGATGAGGATATGGTTCGTCAAGCTTTGTATCATCCTGGCAATCCGGCTATAGCTGAAATAACCTATGATGCGTTGTTGGACACAGGATTCATGAAGGCGGCGACTACTCCATTATTTCCTGGGAAACTTCGGACGCCTAGCGGCAAAATCGAACTCTATTCGGCCGACATGGCGAGTAAGGGCTTTCCAGCGCTTCCAACGTATGTGCCGCTTGCTGAGGTCAGTGATTTGCCATTTATGTTCATTCCGGCGCCGAATCATAACTTCTTGAATTCAACTTTTGCTCATAACGAAAAGCATGTTCGCATGGAGAAAGTGCCGAAGCTGCATATGCATGAAGACGATGCATCGGCTTTAGGCTTGGCTAGCGGCGATCTCGCACGTGTGTGGAACGAGCGCGGCGAGTGTGAACTGGTCGTTATGGCTGGTCGCGATGTGCAGCGTGGAGTAGCTGTTAGTCAAGGTTTGTGGGCTGATAGCCCGGGCAGCAAAACTCGTGTGAACGTATTGACGCCAGATCGTGTGGCAGATATGGGCGGTGGGGCAACCTTTTTCTCGGGACGGGTAGGCGTGGAAAAGTTGACTTGAGCTTGAACCTTTGGGCGCGGGGCGGCATACGGTACATCAGGAGATGATGTCTTATGCCTATTCAGCAAAAAGCTTACGCCTTAATCGGAAGGCCCGTTGGTGTTTCCCTGTTGGATGGTACCGGGGTATCTGGCATTCTGTGCAGTGTACAAGGCGGCTCGATCTACGTCATTGAATATTTATACCATACGCAATTCGCTACGAAGCACTATACGTTTAATCAAGTGAGAGATATTTTGCCGTACCCGCAATGTCCGCAGCCGTATACACCACAGCCTTTGTACTAAGATAAGGTAGATGAATGAACTTGAACCGATCCTTCTGGGATCGGTTTTTTTGCGAAAATCCGAATTTAGTCACTCCCGAACCTAAATAAATGACAATTCAATCGAGAGGAAAGCATGTATCATCATTTATGTATACGCTTACAATCATATCATTTAAAGGATAAGGAGTTTTGCTAGAATGAAATTTTACTTCGTACAAAGAAAGCTAGCGATGATGCTCATGTTTACCATGATATTGTCGTTGCTCCTTCCTGTAGCAGGGATGGCAGCAGATCTTGAGGTTGAAGTTATGAAACTTCCTCCTGCGGCGGATGCAGCAATTGCGTGGAAGAGCGGGGATACAGCCACGCCAACGCTCGCGGATACGAACTATGATAGAAGGAATGGTTCAACGGACGGACTTTTCAGTATCTCTTCAACAAGTACGCAAAAGAAATACATGTATTTTAAATTTGATGTGACGGAAACTTTAGACCCGAGCTATAAATTTATTTTGCAAGTATCTGCTAAATTAGGAACCAACCTGACGACAGCGGATTTTCAAGTTTTCGGATTAAACGACAATTCGTGGCAGGAAAATACGCTTACGTGGAACAATGCTTCTACCCTTCAAAGAGATCTTCAGCAAATGGATCAGGTCGGTCAATTTACGATTACTACCTTAAATGGCGCTAAGCCGATTTATCATGACATTGATGTCTCTGACTATGTGAGACAACATTTAACGGATGGCATTGTATCCTTTGTGGTTGCAGATTCGCTATCTTCAGGGAAATCAGTCAACATCTATTCCAAAGATAATACCTCTGTCTCTAATCCGGAAACGCAGCTTCTTGTGAAGCGCATGGTGCAAAGCGACACTACGCCGCCACAATGGCCTGCAGGTGCTGCCTTAAAGTCAATTAATCTCGGTACAGACTTTGTGCAGCTTGTTTGGCCAGCAGCAACAGATGATAGCTCCGTAGGAAACTATAAGCTTTACCAAGATGGTGCACTAACAGCGACCATTACGGGCAGTAACACGTATACGGCTCAAGGATTGACACCGAATACTAGTGTAACTTATGCCGTATATGCAGGAGACGTAGCTGGAAACTACTCTACAGAACCTTTGACTTATAACACAACAACCTTGTCAGCGCCAGTTACGTCGATTCCGATTGCCGATGTAAATGCGAGCAGCAGTGACGGGAATGTGGAAAGCAACACATTAGATAATAACTTATACAGTCGCTGGTCAGCATCAGGTGATGGTCAGTATATCATGTTTGATTTAGGTCAAACCAAACGAATTGGCTATGTAGGTATCGCATTTTATAAAGGTGATCTGCGCTCCACTCGAATCGATATCGAGACTTCCAATGATGCTATAGCATGGACAAATGTATGGAGTGGAAGCAGTCGTGCGACCACAGCGAATATGCAAGCTTTTGATATTCCTGATACGGATGCTCGTTTCGTTCGTGTCATAGGACATGGAAACTCAGATGGCAGCACGTTTACCAGCTTAACGGATGTCATGATCTATGCACCCTATCTAACAGGCGACACGCCAGTTGCCATAGTACCGAACATTACACCAACTGCTCCTCCAGGGACAGTTCCTTTCACCAAAGCAGGATTAACGAATCCAGATGGCACTGTACATGCGCTGCATACACCGAACCCTGTCACAGGAGCAACCCTAAATGTAACTAGTTATGGTGCGGATCCTACAGATAATGCGAATGATGACCGTGTTGCGATTCAAAATGCCATTAATGCCGCTTCTCCAGGAGACGAAGTTTACCTGCCAAATGGTGTGTATAATCTAATCACATCACCTGATGGATTTGTGAATTTGAAGTTGAAGTCCGGCGTGAATTTACGTGGTGAAAGTGAAAGTGGCACAATATTAAAGTCGAGCATCGATGATATTAAAAATAGTTCTGTTGTAAAATCATCGAGTCAACATGATATTAAGGTTTCTAACTTGACGATCACATCGACTTGGAATCGTAACTTTTCGTTAGAGCATGCAACGAATAATCCCGATGCAGGTGGTCCCGATAGCAGCATTGCTGTAGCTAACTATGGAGAAATGCCATCCTATAATGTGACGATTGATCATGTTACGGTGGAACGTTTTAGACGGATGGCTATCCGTATTGAGAACAGTCATGATGTGGTTGTTCGCCACAGCACATTCCGAAATGCAACAGATCTAGGTGGAGGCGGAGCAGGTTACGGAACCTCCATTCAAGGGATGCCAAAGGTAGATAGACTTGGTTTCGACAATGATACGTATTGGAATGTTGTTGAAGATTCAACGTTTGAAGGACCGTATTTACGTCATGGTTCCCTAATCCAAAATGTCGCGCACAATAACGTTTTGCGTAACAATCATTATATGAATACCAAATTAGACGCCATTGATCTTCACGGTGAGTTGGAATATTTAAATGAGGTGTATGGTAACACCATTGAGAATATTTTGACAGGCGGAGGGGTAGGCCTTGGGAATACGGGGGGAACAGCTCCTTCTAATCATAGTAAATCTGGCCCAAATAACCACATTCATGACAATGTGATCCGTAATTCGCGAGAAGGCATTGTTGTCACGATGGGTACGCCAGATACGTTGATTGAAAACAATATTATCGAAAATACAACATCGGTCGAAAATGCAGTAGGTATCAATATTCTAAATGGGCCGGGAACTCGCATCGTTAATAACATTATTCGAGATAATACGGCGTCTAATTATTGGGGCATTTTGCTGGAGCATGATAGAGGGGATCAGAATGCTAACTTTATCGGCGCTGGTGACCCTCAGAATGTGCAAATTGAAGGAAATGTCCTTACTGGAAATACAAATGGCATTCAGTTACAAGCTGGCGCTAACATTTTGGTAAATAAAAATCACTTAAACAATTTGGGTACCAATTATGATAAGGCAGCTGGCGTTACTGCGACAGAGGTATGGCCTTCTACAGACAGTTCGTTAAGTGGTTTGGAGGTAAATGCTGGTACATTAAGCCCGGCATTTGATCCAGTAGTGACGGAGTATGTGTCTTTTGTTCCAAAAAGCACCTCTGAGATTATCATTACACCAATAACAGGAAGCGGCGAGGCTACTTTGACCGTAAATGGTGCTCCAGTTGTTAGTGGATCACCTTCCAATGCCATTCAACTGCAGGTTGGTGAAAATGTCATAGTACTTGTCGTTACCGCAGAAGATACAACGACGAAGACTTATCGACTAGTGGTAACGCGTTTACTCTCAGACAATGCGAATTTAAGTAACCTAACTATCGACGCGGGTATGTTTGTATTTAACCCTATGCTAACAACCCAAACGGCCAATGTATCTACTGGGAATTCTAACATACAAGTAACACCAACCACATCAGATAGATCAGCTACTGTGACCGTAGATGGAGAAACTGTTGCAAGCGGCTTTCCTTCTCAAACAATCAAATTGCATCCTGGTGCGAATGAAATTGTTATTGTCGTTGCCGCAGAAGATTCGTCCATGAAGTCTTATCACTTAACGGTCATCCGTGGCAAGGACAAAGACAAGGATAAATAAGATTGAAAAAAGCTTGATCAATCCCAATACATTACTGGGGGTTGACCAAGCTTTTCTCATTCCGCTAGTATCTTAGCGGTTATCAATTTTCTCTGGATATAGATCGTGATTCATCAAGCGATGCTCAGCCATGGCTTCGTACTTCGTACCCGGTTGACCCCAGTTACAGTAAGGATCAATGGAGATGCCGCCGCGAGGCGTGAACTTGCCCCATACTTCGATATAGCGCGGATTCATCAAATCGATGAGATCATTCATAATAATATTGACACAATCCTCGTGGAAATCACCGTGATTGCGGAAGCTGAATAGGTAAAGTTTCAGGGACTTGCTTTCCACCATTTTGATCGTAGGAATATACGAAATGTAGAGGGTAGCGAAATCCGGTTGTCCAGTTACAGGACATAAGCTTGTGAACTCCGGGAAGTTAAATTTGACGAAATAAGCCCGATCGGGGTGTTTATTATCAAATGCTTCCAAGAGTGTAGGGTCATAATTGAAAATGTATTTCGTGCCTTGATTACCTAAAAGGGTAATCTCTTTCAAGTCTTCGTTGCTTCTGCCTGCCATCGGTAATCCTCATTTCATAGTTTTTTAGAGAGGGAGTTTGCGAACCTCTTCTTTTCTTTAAAAAATGTATCATACTCCGCAGGAAAAAGCATCTTTGGGCCGAGTGGCAATTATTACTGACTTGCGCCTATCATCGAACTCACGCTTAAAGCAATACGGGTTGTCCCAGAGCCACGGATTTGTAACCCGCTAAGGCAACAACAGTTGAACGTAAACCATCTTCTCCCGTAATCGGCACCTGTTCGCCATTCAACAATGCTTGAACAAATGCTTTGACTAAGTAAGCATCCATGGAGTCACCCCAGAAATTCCATTGGCCTTTCCCATTATCTAAGCTATATAGCTCATTTTTTTGAGCAAAAGCATCGATGGAGAGTGTTCCTTTCGTACCCACAATCGTCATCGTCACATCTCCCCAAGTAGGGAAAGCGGCATTTCGAGACCAGCTTGTATCTAAGACGCCGATTACCCCATTAGCGAATTTAACATGGACCATACCCGCATCATCGATCTCTAACTGTTCATTGAATAATGTAGCAGCGTAGGCATAGACTTCTTTCACTTCGGATTGGGTCATCCAATTCATCAAGTCCATGACATGTACGGTATGATCTAATAAAGCACCGCCGCCGGATAGCTCGGATTGAAGGAACCAACCGGAAGGGAGTGAGCCGCGATTGGTTCCCTTTATGGCTACGATCTCCCCGATTTCGCCCTGCTCGATTGCCTCCTTGGCTTTAACGACCGAGGCCAAATAGCGGCAAGGAAATGCCGTCATCAACTGAACACCGTTTTCTTTACAGGCGGCAATCATGGCTTCCATTTCTGAGACCGAAACGCCAAGCGGTTTTTCACAAAGCACGTGTTTGCCGGCTTTCGCTGCTGCTATCGTGATCTCTGCGTGATGCACATTTTCGGAACAAATGACAACAGCATCCAGATCCGTGGCGAGTAAATCCTGATAATGCGCATAATGAGGCAATCCATATGCAGCGGTTACTTTTTCCACGCGGCTGTGACTCTCGTCTGCGAAACCCGTGACTTCCACCTGCGAGATCGCTCGTAGTGAATCCAAATAAGAGTATGCATGGCCGTGCGCGAAACTGATCATACCTACTTTTAATTTCTTCATACTGTTTCCTCCTCAAGCGTTGAGCTCGTCTTCAGTTGGACAGATTTCCCCGTGCGAACTGATTCCAGTGCAGCCATCGTAATTTCTAGTGCTTTATAGGCATCATTCGCAGTAACGATGGGCTCACTTCCATCTCGGATGCA
This sequence comes from Paenibacillus allorhizoplanae, assembly GCF_927798215.1. Taxonomy (NCBI): domain Bacteria; kingdom Bacillati; phylum Bacillota; class Bacilli; order Caryophanales; family Paenibacillaceae; genus Paenibacillus; species Paenibacillus allorhizoplanae. The sequence goes on along the minus strand of NZ_CAKMMW010000011.1, from coordinate 205,162 downwards.
CTGAATGAAATGTGCAATCTCCAAATCATAAGGACTTGCGTATCCCGGACTTTGCGGAACTTCCGCGAAACGTCGGCCTTCTGAATCGGAAGGGGCTTTGCAGATGTGCAGGGAACTGCTTTTTTGGCTGTCGCTGCGGATAATGCCTTTGCTGCCTGCAATTTCCACGGCGGTTTGGAACGGTCCTTGGTACCCCCAGAAGGCTTCCACGTTGGCAACGGCTCCATTTTCAAAAAGAAGAGTAACTAGCGCATAATCAATGTCATTGACACGTTGGTTCAAGCCATATACGGACTTCACTTCGCCAACAGCCCAACGTAGAAAATCAATATCATGGATCATGAGATCGGTAATGACGCCTCCGCTTTTCTCGAAATCTTTGAACCATGGTCTGACATCACCAGGGTGTGAACCGATTCGTTTGGCATGAATGACGCCGACTCGTCCTAACTTGCCCTCATCGATGGCTTGCTTCATTTGTACATATTCAGGGAAGAATCGAACGACGTGTCCGACAAACAAGTGGACGCCGTATTGCTCGCAACCTTGGATCATAGCTGCTGCATCCTCTAAATTAAGGGCAAGTGGTTTCTCGCATATCACATGTTTGCCGGCTTGTGCCGCTTTTAACGTATATTCCTTATGTAAGTAGCTTGGCAGTGTCACACTGACGACATCGAAATCAGCATCGTTCAGCATGGTTTCAAAAGATGTAAAAGCAGGTGCCCCTGTCGTAAGGGAAAGTGCTTGGGCTAGCTCGATATCCAGATCGCATACACCTGTCAACTCTACATCAGGCATATTGACATAGCTGAGGGCGTGTACATTCCCCATCCCCCCGCAACCAACGATCGCTATTTTCATGCCAAATTCACTCCTCATATTATCGTATGAAAATATGTAACTAAGTAATATGATATAGGTATTGTGAGGTAGCGTATATGCGGACATTTATTCAGTTTATATCCAAATTTGTCATCTGTGAAAGCGCGGTGTTTGAGTGTCATGAATATTTATCAAGAACCAATCCCTTATCAGAACCCCTCATTATGCATGAAAGTGTGGCGATTCACCCAATCAGGGGCAGAAAGGGAGTACGGAAATACCTGGCATTATCATAAAGAGATTGAATTCATTTTAGTTGAGCAAGGTATCCACGAAATTCAGACACCGAATCAAGTCTACTCGCTCAAAGCCGGGGATGTGATGCTAATCGGCTCCTCCCAGCTGCATAGAGGACGCAAAATAAGCGATAAGGACCTCGTCTATATCGTTCTTCACATTGACCTCCAGCCTTATTTTGATCCAGCTATGATGAGGTATTACCGAGATTTTTTGGAGATTTTTCATCCGTTAGAAGCACTCAATTACATTTTCCAAGAAAATGAACAAGTGAAGAAAGAAATTGCCAGGATTATTACGGATACCCATGATGAAGTTATGGGAACCAAGAAGGGGTATGAAATTGCGGTTAGCATGCACATCAAGCATCTACTCTTAATGCTGCTTCGCCATGATAATCGGGATCTGTTAACGACTCATGGCAATGTGGATGGGGATGCGGATATCATTCGGTCACTTGTTGTTTATGTGGACGAGCATTTGACGGAGAAGATTGATATGGGAGAGGTCAGTCGAATCGCTGGCATGAGTTACTCGTACTTTTCGAAATATTTCAAAAAGAAGATGGGAACTTCATTTATCGACTATGTCAACCAGAAACGTATTTCAAAAGCGGAGCGGCTGCTCGTTACTGAAAAACGCAGTGTGAACGAAATCGCAGAGTCGGTTGGAATAGGAAATATGGCGCATTTCTATGAGTTGTTCAAACGATTCAACGGCTGTACACCTAAACAATATCTGCACAAAATGAACGTAAGCGACAGCAAATTTGAATAGATCGATGCTTGTAGAAAAAGGTTGACAACAAAGTGAAATTATTGAATTATGAACTTGAAAACAAATCTGAAACAAACCACATGAGATTGAATTCAAGGGAATAGGTTTTATTAGTGAACTAGATGGGAATCAGAAGGGGATTTGAAAAATTCGCATCGAAGGCAAAGTGAAGTGAACGGAGGCCATAGGATGATCCAACTATCAAATCTGGAAGAGTTATTAGCGTATCAAGTTAATACGATTAAGGATGGGCAGCTTGTCTATGTGGATGGGTATTATCAAAAAGGAGACGGTGGCTCCAAGCTAGTTCGTTGGATGATTGGCAGCACCGAAGTCGACAACGGCGGCACGATTCATGATCCTAGACATGGCGGTAGCGGCAGATGGAAGACCGTGCATAACGGGGTAGGTGATTTTCGGTGGTTTGGCATTGTGGACGCGACCAGGGATGCAGATGATGCCTTGGATGCGATGGTGAACGATGTATCGATTCACCGGATCGAATCGCATTCAGATCTTAACTTTGTCAGACGTCATACGTACGACCGAAGTCATATTGAACTCGATTTTGGAGGTCATCGTGTCACAACGGTCGGAATCGAGCTGAATGCGAAGAGCAATCCATTCGGAGCTGTTATTTTTTTTCAGGGGAAAGCAACGGGGGAAACACAGACCCTTACACTCTCTGTTGATCTTCCAGAGCAATCCGATGTGCTGGAGGTGCTGGATACGGCTTCTTTTGAGGTGGAAGACTGGTGGATAGCGAGGATCCAGAATCACCCGGAAGGCTATGCGCAGCGAGAGCTGGATTATATGTTGCAGGTCACAGAAATCATAGACGATAGCCATATTCGTGTGAATTATAAGCTCGGGTGGACGCTTGCTGCGGGAAGGGAAATCACGTTCAAGAAAATGCATCCTGTCTTCCGCAGTCACATCAGGAATATGAATTTTATCGGTGTTTCTGTGCCTGACAATGGATCGACCAGCGTAAAGCCATCTGAGGATTGGGATCAGATCGGATCGCATCCCATTGCCTATGAATTCGCTGTAGCTTGCAATGTTAGCGACGTCATAGCCACGAAGGTTTTCTGGCCGGTCATTGAGCGGCGTTACTGTACCCATTTTGTAACGGAGCGTTGCAGGCTAATGAACCCAGAGGAAGTGATTTGGGGAGGAACCGGCTACCTGACGCAGCAACTCAACGTGTTGTACGGTCATGTCCGAGATTGTCATACCAGCAACGCCCGTCACTTAAACGATTTCACATGTGGAGCTTATTGCATGGTGGAGAATTGCCATGGTGACGGCGATGAACATGGTTCTTTTGTCACACATGGCCAATACGAGCATGATCTCACGTATATTGGGAATTCGGGTTTATTGTCGTTTGCCAATAGTGGTACAACATGGGGGGATAGTGCGAAACGGATCACCGTGAAGAAACACGTTGCCTCGCGTGTAGTTGCGCACAAGCGAATTACGGATCTAACACTGGAAGATGTTCATGCTGTCTGGAAAGAGGGATTGGTGGACTCCGGTACGATTTGGGCCAACGCAGATGGGCTGCAAATGCGAGGCTGTACGGCTGACACGATGCTTACACTTTCGCAGAGCTCATCACGTTCACAGCGAAGTAATCTTGCGGATGGTTGTTCCTTTGGGATGACGAAGGGGGCCGAAATTGCGCGTCTACCCGATAATACCCAAGTCGGTTTTCGCCCAGTTCGGACGGATTTCACGATGCAGAACTGCCAATTTCACAACGTTGATGATAATTCCCTAGGTAGTATTAACAAACTAGTTTTGATGAATACATGGTTTAAAGGAGCTTCTCCAGAGGCAAAACCCATACAAGTTTGGTGTCCTGAAGTGGTTATGCAAGGTGGGGGTTGTGAAAATAGCGGTATGATTTTGATGGGCGCATTTTATCCCTATGAGAAAGGTACAAGTGACCAATCCATTACGGTTGATGGCGGCACGGTGTTCAGTGGGACGAATGCAGCAAAGGCCTATTTGAAACGCGGAGACGTGTCAGGAATCATAACGTGGGTGATCGGCGAGTGCAAAAGCTCAGCAATGGATGCCAAGATGGCGCATTTCAGCATACATAACGGCCCAAATAAAATGAGAGCGATAGGTTCTCGTTTATCTGGAGGCAAGTATGAGATTGCGGAGGGAGCGTTCGGCCATGATTCCTATTTACTTATGTTGGCATGTGTAGAAGAAGGAGTCGATAGATCATCTCTTCCAGTTGAATCGGATAGGGTGAGACATAAAGAGGGAAACATCATAATTAAATAACCATTGGAGCCTGTCTTTTCATAGACAGGCTTATTTTATGTCATATTCATGTCATGAAATGGAGAAAGAATGGGTGACTTATGTTAGATTAACTAACACTGTAAGCGATTCCAAATTAAAAAGTTATTGACAACATGTATGTCAGCTATTTATAATAAAAAACATCAGAAACAAACCACAACGAACTTAAGTAGTCGTTGTGGTGTACTTTACAAATTAGAAATAAACCAGAAAAGAGGTAGGGGTTATGAAAGCAGTAAAGGGCATCAATGGGTCAGCACAAGTGTTGGAGCTTCCGAACCCGGAAATGATTCCTCAATTTGTCAAAGTGAAAACGGAATACTCTGTCGTTAGCGTTGGCACCGAGCTAATGATGATAACTAATAATGGGGATGCCAATTTAGGTTACAGTGCCAGTGGCATTGTTACGGAAATAGGGGAAGGGGTTATACACGTCATCCCTGGACAACGAGTAGCTTGTTATGGAGTGCCAGCCCATAGGGAACTCTTGCTTGTACCCAAGCATTTGGTCGTACCTGTGCCAGAAGGCGTGACTCAGGAGGAAGCCGCATTTGTCGGTATTGGTGCCATTGCGATACATGCCTTACGTCAAGCTCAACTAAGCTTCGGGGAAACAATTATCATCGCAGGGCTTGGCATACTTGGGCAAGTGATCGCCCGTATTGCACATGCAGCGTCCTATAAAGTGATTGGTTTAGAATTAATAGAGGAGCGCTGCCGAACGCTTGAGGCTATTGGAGCCATAGCCTGCCGCACCAAAGATGAGCTTCAGAAAGCTGTAGAGTCCGATCCTGCTTGTAAAGGTGCAGATGCCGTTATGCTTTGTGCGAGCAACCGGAAGTTTAGTATGATAGATGATGCAATTGGTTGGCTGCGGGACCGCGGTCGCGTTGTGATCGTCGGGGATACAGGAACGGAATTTGATCGGGATCTGCTATTTATGAAAGAAGCGAGTGTTCATATTTCACGTGCGGGCGGTCCTGGTCGCTATGAGGAAACCTATGAGCAGCAAGGGGTCGATTACCCGATAGGCTATGTTCGTTGGACGGAAGGCAGGAACATGGGGGAGTTTTTACGTTTGATCGCACAGAAAAGGATTGATATTCAATCGTTGATTACCAATGAGTGTGCACTCGAAGAGTTACCCACCATGTATCAAAGCTGCTTTGAAAAGCCGCAGAAATCGATGGGTATTGTCGTGCGATATGAACAACCCAATCCCGCCGGAGTAGCAGATTCCTTTAACAATTAATAAAGGAGGTGATGGGGTATGCGAGCAAGTGTGAAGTCGATATCCGGTGAACACATAGGAAGAAGACGAATGACCACGCATGTTTGGAAAACGTTTCTCCGATACAAATGGTTGTATTTACTTATGGTTCCGGGGATCGCGTATTACATTATTTATCACTATGTGCCGATGTTCGGACTCGTGATTGCGTTTAAGAAGTATAACCTCATGAAGGGATTATGGGGAAGTGAATGGGTTGGCTTCGATAATTTTCGAACGATATTCGCTTCGCCAGAATTTCCTAGTCTAGTTCGAAATACGCTGCTGATCAGTGTGTATCGTATTTTGTTCAACATGCTGCCTGATGTGATGCTGGCACTTATTTTAAATGAAATTCGTGCTCCTTGGTTTAAAAGGATTGTACAAACGATCACTTATGGGCCTCATTTCTTATCGTGGATTATCGTGTACGGTCTTGTGTTTTCATTCTTTGCGCCTGGTGCGGGGCTAGTCACGACGTTCTTTCGAGATATGGGTTGGGGAGAACTAGATGTGTTGACCAACTCGGACTATTTCCGTTCCCTGCTAGTGACGTCAGATATTTGGAAGAGCACTGGTTTCGGAGCCATTATCTATTTGGCGGCACTGGCCTCGATCAACCATGAATTATATGAAGCGGCAGTTGTTGATGGCGCAGGTCGATGGCGGCAATTGTGGCATATTACGCTCCCAGGTATTCGTGAAGTGTTCATCTTACTGTTAATCTTGCGAATCGGACATATTATGGATGCTGGTTTCGAACAGGTATACATATTCCTGAACGCACGCGTTTACGATGTGGGGGATATCCTTGATACATGGATCTTCCGCCGAGGTATTGAACAAATGGAATTCAGTGTGCCAGCGGCTATGGGCGTATTCAAATCAGTAATCGGTCTAGTGCTCGTTATTGGAGCGAATAAACTGGCCAAAAAAGTCGGCGGGTCCGGCATCTGGTAAAGGAGGCATCGTTATGCCATTCATACTTAAGAAAACCAAATCAGACCGCATTGTAGATGCCGTTCTTTACACCGTACTCGGACTTTTCTGTTTAGCAACGCTGTTTCCAATCTACTTTGTCTTCATTATGTCAATCACACCCTATACGGAAGTGCTCAAGAACGGTGGATTTGTCATCGTACCGCATGCGATCACATTCGAAGCATTCAAAACGATTTTCTCCAGCAACACCGTGCCCAAAGCTCTGCAAGTATCGATATTCGTTACGGTCGTTGGAACAGCGTGTAATCTAGCGATTACAACGATGCTGGCCTATCCGTTATCGAAGAAATTTTTGCCGGGGCGCAATGTCGTTCTGATGGGCATCGTGTTTACCATGTTGTTCTCAGGGGGGATCATCCCCATGTATTTGACCGTGAAAGCCACGGGATTAATGGATTCACTATGGGCACTTATCATTCCAGGTCTGGTATCGTCCTTTAATATTCTGATTATGAAAACCTTCTTCGAAGGCCTTCCCTATGAAATTGAAGAGGCTGCGAAAGTGGATGGCTGCAGCGATATTGGTACACTTATACGGATTGTGCTGCCACTCTCGATGCCGATTATGGCAACGCTTGGTTTATTCTATGGTGTGAATCACTGGAATGCGTACTTCGGCGGGGTCATGTATTTAAATGACCGCAGTCTATATCCAATACAGGTTGTTCTGCGGAATATGATTGTGTCACCAGCCATTAGTCAGGAGCTTGCCATTTCGCAATCTTCATTAAATACAATGCCGCCGGAAACCATCAAGATGGCAACCGTTGTGGTGGCAATCATACCAGTTCTTATCGTGTATCCGTTTCTACAAAAATATTTCGTCAAAGGCATGCTGTTAGGCGCTGTCAAAGGATAAGTCTAACAGCAGCTTTACCCCAATTGGCTGTAAGCCAGTTACGTATTAAGTACAAGGAGGTGACAACGGGGAGTAGATCTGCAGTGGATATTTCAACGCAAACGATTCGTATCCAATGATTTGACGGAAGTAAATGGCTTGATCGTAGTTTCATACTCGTTCTCATTCTTCTAAAACGAACAGGGGGGTCTTTCATTTGAAAACGTTATCAAAAGTAACTACGCTGTTATTAGCATCTTCGTTGGTCCTTGTCGCATGCACGAGTTCGAAAGAGGAGGCTTCTACTTCCCCAGCGAACACGGCGGCGACAACGTCGTCGAGCCCAGATGCCAAGAAGGAAAAACTAGACCTGAGTTGGATGGTTATCGCAGATGCAAGCGCCCAACTTCCTTCCGCCGATAAAGACTTCGTGAAGAAAGCGATTGAAGAGAAATTCAATGTCTCACTGAAAATGACCTACTTGCCGTTTGGCCAAGACTATACTAATAAATTGAATACGATGATCGCATCTGGCGACATTCCTGATGTGTTCTACGCTGACGGTGTACCTTCTAATAATTACATCCGAGATGGTGTTGCAAGAGATTTGACGGGGATTGTCACCCCGGCCAAAATGCCGAACTACTTCAAAAATTGGGTGTCAGAAGCAACTTTGAAGTCGTATCAGGTGCAAGGTGCATTCAAGCGTGCCCCTGTTCCGTACGAAACTAGCTACTACCGTACCTTTTATATTCGGAAAGACTGGCTCGACAAGCTTAATTTGAAAATGCCGACGAACTATGACGAGCTAGTGAGTGTCATGAAAGCTTTTACGTTCAATGATCCAGATGGTAATGGCAAGAACGATACGTATGGTTTTACAGCGGCAGGCGGCGGTGCAAGTATATCGATGGACTTCCCAGAATTCCTGAAAAACGGCTTTGCTGGTGATACGTATGTAGAAAATGATCAGTTTATCGATGTTCGTACCGATATCCGCATGCAAAATGTGCTTACGGATATCAAGGCGCTACTGGACATGAAAGTTGTCGATCCGGACTGGTTCCTGAACAAATACGGCCAGCACTTTGATAAAGCAGCACAAGGTAAAGCAGGTATTGTGATCGGTCAAGGCAGAGACCTTGCTTTCGACAACAATCCGGCTGGATTGCAAATGAAAGCAAAGGCTGCAGGTCAAACAACAGCAGACTGGGAGCCGTTCCATCCGTGGGAAAAGACCGGTACTTGGGTAGAAACGATTCCACAAAACCCGTTCTTGATCAGCTCCAAAAGCTCAGATGCCAAAGTACAGCGCTCTATTGAAATTCTGGATTGGCTCGCTGGCGAGGAAGGCTTCTTGTTGACGCGTTACGGGAAAGAAAACGTGGATTACAAACGCAATGGGAAAGACATCGAAGTCAATCAAGATGCCTATAAAAAAGACGTAATCGACAATAACAACTTTATTGAAGTGTATGGTTGGTTTACACCACGTAAACCGGAAGTGTTCGGATTGAATATCATTGATCCTAAAGTAACCGAGCGAGATAAGAAGATCGTTGAAAAAATCAACTCTTACAAGATTCTTCCATCGGTGGGTACTGCTCTTACTGTCAAAGAAGGCATGGATATCGGAGCTATGCGCAAACGCATGAACGAACTGCATGTTCAAATCTTGTATAAAGAGAAGGACGCTGCGAACTGGCCGCAATATCGCCAAGAAGTGATGACCAAATTCGGTGGCAAAGCGATATTTGAGAACTATGCGGAACTTACATCCACAGCCAAGGGCAAACCGATCAAGTTTAAATCGGACAACTAAATCGTAGTCGTTCTTCGGATCAAGCAACTCAGACTGACGAAAGTATGGCGTGTTCGCCAGTCTGACTTTGTAGGTATGTGAACTACCTAGGGAATGGAGGGCTTCCCGCGTGCGATTGCAAGGAAAACGTGCATTAATTACAGGAAGTGCCAGAGGCATTGGACAAGGGATTGCAGATAAATTCGTGCAAGAAGGGGCAAATGTCGTATTGCTTGATTACAGGGCGGATCAGCTTGAAGTATCTGCTGACACAATTCGAAAGAAAGCCATAGATAGAGGGCAAACACCTTATGTTGCAACCGTCGTCTGTGATTTAAGCGTGCCGGAGCAAGTGGACCAGGCTGCTGAAAAAGCGTGGGCTTACTGGGATGGCATCGACATTTTGGTCAATAACGCTGGCATTGCAACACGTGAGTCGTTCATCGACATCCCTCTCTCTCGTTGGCAGCAGGTGATCAACATAAATTTGAATGCGGCGTTCCAACTGAGCCAATGGGTGGCGAAGGGGATGATTGCTGGTGGGATTCACGGTTCGATCGTCAATATGGCCTCGAAAAATGGCTTAGCCGGAAGTGCCGTATTGGCTCATTACAATGCATCCAAAGGCGGCGTTGTTTTGCTAACGCAGTCGATGGCTGTTGATTTGGCTCAGAATAACATTCGTGTGAATAGCGTTGCGCCTGGCTTCATCGATACACCGCTTGATCGCGAGCTGAAGGAGAGATCGGAAGTCACACTTTCATTAACGGAACGAACCCCGATGCACAGGCTCGGTACCATTGAGGAAGTGGCGAACGCATTTCTATTCTTGGCATCAGACGAAGCATCCTACATAACGGGTACGACACTGGTTGTGGACGGAGGTCATCTCGCCAATGCTTGTGATTTGTAAACTTTTGTAACCAAACATCAGGATTGCGTGCAAGGAGGACTTACTAACATGGCAGATGAGGACAACAAGCATGGGGTAAATGAGGGAGATAAACTTCGTGGTGACAAATATTTTAACGATACTGGGCTTTGGGGGTTTATCCATCGTTCATTTACGAAATCCATGGGCTATACAGACGATGATTTGAAAAAGCCAGTCATCGGCATTTGCAACACGTTCAGCGAGTTGAATAAATGTCACTCTCATTTTAGGGAATTGACGGACTATGTAAAGCGTGGTGTCTGGCAAGCCGGTGGTCTGCCCATGGAATTCCCGACTATTTCGATTGGGGAACCCTATGTCAAACCTACGACGATGCTGCTTCGGAATCTCATGGCGATGGACACGGAAGAAATGGTCAAAGCGCATCCGATCGATGGCGTTGTGCTCCTCGGCGGCTGTGACAAGACAGTACCTGCGCAGCTAATGGCTGCGGTGAGCGCTAATATTCCAGCGATTGTCCTAACCGGCGGACCGATGCTGAACGGCAAATTAAAAGGCCAGACGCTTGGCGCCTGTACCGACTGTTATCAGTTTACGCTTGAGCACAAAGCGGGCAATATCTCAGACGAGCAGCTCACCGTTGCTGAGAATGCCATTTGCCGCAGTGATGGTCACTGCATGGTGATGGGGACGGCGAGCACAATGGCGGCGATTGCCGAAGCACTTGGTATGGCACTCCCTGGCTGTGCGGCAATTCCTGCCCCAGACTCCAGGCGGCGACATATGTCCGAGCAGACGGGGAAACAGATCGTGGAGCTCGTCCGTCGCAATATCCGACCGCGTGACATTATTACAAAGGAATCACTGGATAACGCAATTCGAGTAACGATGGCATGTGCAGGATCAACCAACGCTATCATCCATCTGGTAGCTATTGCTGGACGACTTGGCTACCGATTACCGCTTGAAAGGTTCGACGAAATTAGCGCAACGACGCCATTTATTCTGAACGTTCGCCCATCCGGCAAATATCAGATGGAAGAGTTTTTCGAAGCAGGCGGCGTGCCGTCGCTGATGAAGGAAATTGAACCACTGCTGAACGGCAATTGTTTGACCGTTACGGGTCAAACAGTGACCGAGAACCTGCGAGGTGTGCGGGTCACTGACCGCGAGCTGATCTATCCGCTTGAACAGCCTATTGCTCCGCAAGGCGGTATTGCGGTGCTGCGCGGAAATCTCTCTCCGAACGGGGCGCTGATCAAGCAAACGGCAGTTTCACCGCATCTCAAAAAACACCGAGGATGCGCCGTCGTCTTCGAATCGCCAGCCGATCTGAATGCACGGATTGACGATCCCGATTTGGACGTGGATGAGAACAGCGTCCTCGTGTTGAAAAATGCGGGACCGAAAGGCGCGCCAGCGATGCCGGAAATCGGGCAAATCCCGATTCCGAAGAAGCTGCTCATGCAAGGGGTGCGCGACATGGTACGTATTTCGGATGCCCGCATTAGCGGCACTTCGTACGGCACTTTGATTGTGCATGTTGCTCCTGAAGCAGCTATTGGTGGGCCTCTGGGCCTCGTGCAGAACGGCGATGAGATCGAGCTCGACATCGACATGCGCAAACTGGAGTTACATGTAGATGAAGAAACGCTTCGAGAACGCAAAACAAAGTGGGAGGCTCCTCCACCTGCCTATGATCGAGGGTATGGTCTCCTGTTCCTGGAACGTGTGCTGCAAGCGGATGAGGGCTGCGATTTCGACTTCCTACTGCCGCCTGAGCTTCGCAAGTAGCGATGTAAATAATTGTCTTACCTATCCCCCTTACGAAGAGGAGTTGTTCAACGATGTTCTTCCTAGATGACAAAAAGGGAAAATCGAATGCGACGAACGTAAGCAACGTGGAGAATCAAACGGACAGTAAGTCAAATGACGCCATCAGTAGACGTAAAGTTTTGGCGACGATAGGGCTTGGCGGCGTCATGTTGGCTGGCAGTGTCTTAGGCCCCCGATTCGCATCGGCGGATAATGGGTCGTCGAACGACAAAGATGGCAAAGATGATAAAGACAGTAAGGACGGCGATCGCGTACAGCAAGTTAACAATGTGGCTGAACTAAAGTCTCTCCCGCCAGGTCAGTTGAAGGATGGCCAGCATGTGTTCGTTGGCGGTTACAACAAGAACGGGGATGGAGGCGGTAAGTTGGTTCGCTTTGTAGCGGACAGTACCAAGGCTGACAACGGGGGTACCGTGCATAGGCTGACGAATAGCGGCAATGGACGCGAGGCGAATGATGCAGGCAAGGGAAACAAACCTCCCAAAGGAGGAGGTTGCTTTGAAGTCGTACATAATGGCGTAGGCGATTTCCGGTGGTTTGGTATTTTCGATACGAGTCAAAATGCGGATAATGCGCTGGATGCGTTGGTCAACGACCTTTCAATCCACCGTGTCGAAGCACACTCAGACCTTAATTTCGTGAAGCGCCATGTGTATCACCGCAGTGACATCGAAATTGATTTCCACGGCCACACGGTCACGACCGAAGGAATCGAACTAAATACGTTAGACAACCCGTTCGGAGCGGTCATGTTTTTCCAAGGTGTCGTAACGGGTGTGACACAAACAGTTACGCTATCGGAAGATATATCTGAATATTCAGATATATTTGAAGTGACTGATTCATCCATCTTTGAGGTCGATAGCTGGTGGCACGCGCAGATTAAGAATAACGCGGCTGGCGGTGCTCAACGTGAGCTTGATTATCTGATCAAAGTGACGGAAATTTTCGATGCCACCCACGTCAGGTTTAACTATAAGCTCGGTTGGCTGCTCGCTAAGGGGCGTCCGATTACATATAAAAAAGTGAATCCAGCATTCCGGTGCCATGTGCGCAACATGAATTTTATCGGCATACCTGTGCCGCCTAACGGCACTAGTCTCAGGCCTTTTCCGACTTGGGATCAGATTGGATCGAATCCGGTTGCTTATGAATTCGCAGTTGAATGCGATGCATCGGGCATCAAAGCAAGTAAAGTGTTCTGGCCAGTTGTCATGCGGAGATACAACACGCACTATGTGACAGAACGCTGCCAATTGATGAACCCAGAAGAACGCGATTGGGGCGGAACTGGCTATTTGACGCAGCAGATCAACGTGTTGTATGGGCATATCCGAGATTGCAATACGAGCAATGCACGTCACTTGAATGATTTTACCTGCGCAGCTTATTGTATGGTTGAGAACTGTCACGGTGATGGCGATGAGTACGGTCCGTTCGTTACGCACGGTCAATACGAACATGATCTGACTTACATCAACAACTCAGGTCTTTTGTCATTTGCTAACAGCGGCACGACCTGGGGGGACAGTGCGAAGCGTGTGACCGTCAAGAAGCACATCGCATCGCGAATTGTCGCGAGCAAGCGGTTAACTGACTTGACACTTGAGGATTGCCATGCCGTCGTTACGTACACCAAACCTGGGGTGAAAATGGCTAATTCAGGTTCATTCTGGGTGAATATGGATGGCTTGCAGATGAGAGGCTGTACGGCGCAAGAGATGGTGACGATATCCAAAGGCTCCTCGCGTGCCAAAAGGAAGAACATCATCGATAGCTGCTCCTTCGGCATGCTGAAGGGCTACGAAATCGCCCGTCCTATTCGCAGTGGAACGACCCAAGTAGGGTACACGCCGAGCAACGGTGAACTCACCATTCTTAACAGTGAATTCTACAACATTGAAGAGGTCACACTCGGAAGTATCAATAAACTGACACTCATTAATACGTGGTTCAAAGGTCTCCCTCAAGTAGGAGGTACTGTAAAGGTTGGTACGCGTGAAATCATTATGCAAGGTGGTGGTCTCGTTGATTGCTGCTTCTTGCTCACCGGTGCTTGGGATAAGGTGGGAGACGTCAACAATCCGAAGAATAAGCCTGACCAATGGATCACCATTGACGGCAGTGCGATGTTCAGCGGAGTAAATGGTGAGAAGGCGTTTATAAAAAGTGTAGATCCAACGAATGTCGTTACATGGAATTTTGGAAACTGTACGAGTGCGGCCTCGGATGCTAGTACAGCACATTTCTCCATTCAAGGTGGAATGAATAAATTGAAAGCGATCGGCTCCCAATTTACTGGAGGGAAGTATGAAGTAACAGCTGATGCATTTGGCAACGGTGCCTACTTCTTAATGACTTCTTGCGTGGAAGAAGGCGTCAATCGGACAGCACTTCCAGCAGAAAGTGATAGGGTGAAACATAGTGTAGGCAATTTATCGATTTCTTAATAGTAGGCATAAGAATAACAGGCAGATTTAATGGATGGAAGGGTTTCATCGCATATCCGGTAACGTTATGTTGTGAAACCTGATGTACATTGACATGTGATGGTGGGTCGTTGCTATAATACAAATAACAATGCAGATACAGGATGTGCCCATGTTTCCTGATCTTGTCAGTGTATCGGATGGAAATGAGGTTTATAGATGGAAAAACGGACAACTCGCAGCTCATCTCGTACGCGCTTGAGCGAACTCGTCAACACATTGAGAGAAGATATTTTGACAGGAAAGCGGCCGGTAGGGGAATATTTACCTTCCGAGAAAACGTTCGCCGCGGATTACAATTTAAGCAATCAATCGGTACGAAAAGGGCTAGACGTTCTGGTTGCAGAGGGACTTATTGAGAAAATTCCTCGTGTTGGTACCAAAGTTGTCGGTGCTCCTGAAGGCGCTTTCGTCACAGTGAAGCTTGGCTTCCATAGTTCCGTTACGGATGAGGCGGATATTCATAGGCTGCTATCTAGCTTTCAAAAGGAAAACCCTCATATCCGCGTACAAGCTGTGCCTACTTCCAGCAATAACTACAGTTACATCAGCGAGTACTTGTCCAGCGGTCTTCTCGACGTAGTCATGATGAACTTTAAGGATTTTCAGGAATGTGTGGAAACGGGTGAAGAAGGTATGCTGGAGCCGACGGAACGGAATCCAGAGCTGTATTCATTTTTATCAGATGCCTTTGTGGCCGATGGTCGTCAGCTCGTGCAACCTTTTATTTATTCACCACTTATTCTTTGTTATAACCGGGAACATTTCCATGAGGCGAACTTGCCGGAGCCAGATAGCAGCTGGCAGTGGAAGGATCTGATCACCTATTCGTCCAAACTGGCAATTCCAAATGAACGCCTCGGTTTTCACTGTGACTTGTATTCGCCAAATCGTTGGCCACTGCTTCTGTTGCAGACAGGCGGGAAGTTCGAGCGTCATGAAGATGGCAGACTGAAGCTTGCAGGTACAGCTATGATGGATGCGCTTCGCTATTGTGGCGAGATGAAGCACAGTATTCCTTCGTTATCAGAAGGCATTACAACGGGTGAATCAGAGCTGCTCTTGGCCAAAGGCAAAGCGTCGATCATCATGACCAGTTACTTCTACTTAAATTACTTACTCGGTGAGAGGCTGTCCTTTGACATTGCACCTGTACCGCATTTTGGAACACCGATGACGATGCTGCTTAACACGGGACTTGCAGTTAATCGGAAGTCACAAGTAAAGGACGCGGCGGTTAAGTTAGTGGAATATCTAACTAGCTATAAGGCCCAACTTTTCGTTCGACAGAACACGTACAGTCTTCCCGCCAGAAAATCTGCCGCAGAGTGGGTCGGGGAAGAGAAACGCTATCTGCCGTCCAGATTTTCACTATTTCGCGAGACGATACCTGGGTTTCGATATTTCACGGATTTAGCTATAAGTGCAAGCGAGTTATCAGACATAAACCAAGAACTCAAAATGTTTTGGGCTGGCTTGGAGACAGAAGAGGTATTGTGTTCACATATCGAAGAACGTCTTACTGTTAGTTCTGTGTGAGAACAGCATCCAATCACGAACGTTGTCGTTCAAAAGTTGTCTAACCAGAAGGAGTGAGTTATGTGCCGCATTTTAGTGCTTCAACTATTATGTTACTAATTATAACTGCACTGGTATTGTTCGGTCCCAAGAAGCTGCCTGAATTAGGTCGTGCGTTTGGCAAGACCTTAAGGGAGTTCAAGAAAGGAACCAAGGGCTTCATGGAGGAAGATGAGACACCCCCTTCCCTGCAGTCACGTAAGGATTCCAGTATGGATGAGGCCAATAAACGATAAATAATTCCCTATAAAATATAGCAATGAAACAGATCGACTCGATAGGGCTATTGCCGGACGGAGTACGGTCTCTTTCCGATGCCATAAAAATGCCATTAAGACGCCAATTAACGCATGTTGGAAGACTATATTTTAGATAAAAGGCGGTGTAGAAGATGATTTTTGATTGTCATACGCATTTATTTCTTCCCGGTCAAACCGATGGACCTTTCCTAGCTGCGGTAAAACGCAGTTGGGGTGAGCATATGGACATCCTTGCAACGCCAGAGATGCATGAAGAAAATATTCATTCTTTCGATGGGGCAATCGTGCTTGCTTTCGACGCTCCTGCTACCGGCATCCAAGTACCTAATCATGTTGTTGCAGAGTATGTAGCTAAGCATCGTGGACGATTATTCGGCTTTGCAAGCATCGACCCAAACAGGCCAGCTGCGGCTCGGCTGCTAGAAGAGGCTATCAAGGAATATGGTCTTAGCGGACTTAAGCTAGGTCCGATCTATCAGAATTTTTATCCTGGTGAACAAAGTCATTTTGAGTTGTATGCCAAAGCGGATGAATTGGGATTGCCCATTATGTGGCATCAAGGCACCTCTTTTGTACCCGAAGGATACCTCGATGCGTCCAGGCCAGCAGCATTAGATCCAATAGCCCGTGCATTTCCTAATCTGAAAATGGTTATTGCACATATGGGACACCCTTGGGTGGATGAATGTATTGCCGTAGTTCGCAAAAATGCCAATATGTATATGGATTTATCGGCATTAGGTTCACGCCCATGGCAGTTCTATAACGCACTCGTTTCAGCCATGGAGTATGGGGTCACACATAAGATTTTATTCGGCTCCGATTATCCTTTCTTCAGCACACAACAAACCATTGACTTGTTTCGGAATATTAATCACTTGGTTGAAGGTACGAAGATGCCGCACATTCCAGAGCAGATCATCGAAGACATCATTCATCGCAACACGCCAGAGATACTCGGCCTGACCGCATCCCTATAATAAATCATTTTCAGGAGGTATGAGATATGTCAAAGAATATTGAGCTGTATGAGGAATCGAAATTATACTCGCCAGGCGGGGTACATACGTCCATTCGTAACGTGAATCCTATGAAGGTGTTTACGAAAGGTGAGGGCGCTTATATTTATGATGCAGATGGCAAGAAATACATCGATTATCAAGGTGCATTTGGCCCGATTATTTTGGGTCACAGCCATCCTTACGTCAATCGCAAAGTGATTGAAGCTATTGAGCGAACGGATTTGTACGGCGTTGGCTGTACGGATCTAGAAGTAGAACTAGCTCGCAAAATTTGTACGCACGTCCCTTCGTCAGAGCAAGTGCTTTTTTGTAATTCAGGATCTGAAGCTACCTATCATGCAATTCGCTTGACTCGTGCGATTACAGGCCGTAATAAGCTGATCAAATTTCAAGGCTGCTATCACGGCTGGCACGATTATGTCGCTCGTAACATGCTTAGTTCTTGGGATATGATTGGCAAAAGAGATCCAGGCTCTGCTGGTATGTTAGATGAAGCCATCGATAATACCTTGGTCTGTACGTTTAATGATTTGGATGATGTTGAGAGGACCTTCCGTGAAAATAAAGGGCAAATCGCATCGTTGATTGTCGAGCCGATTCCCCATAATATCGGTTGCGTAATGCCGCAGCCTGGCTTCTTGGAAGGGCTTAGTGAGCTTTGCACCGCACATGGAGCACTGCTTATTTTTGATGAAGTAATTACAGGCTTCCGCCATGATATTGGCGGTTATCAGAAGGTTGCTGGCGTTACCCCCGATTTGACAACGATGGGTAAAGCGATGGCGAATGGCTATCCAATCGCCGCTGTAGCGGGTAAGCGTGAATATATGCAGCGTTTCAATACTTACCCAGGTGGGGATGTGTGGTTTGCAGGCACTTATAACGGGCATGCCGTAGGCACGGCCGCTTCGATTGCAACACTTGAACTGATGGAGAACGAACCGGTACATGAGCATATTTTCCGGTTGGGCGAGAAGATGCGTTCTGGCATTCGGGGCATTCATGAGCGGCTTGGCATCGAGGCATATGTAGCAGGCTTTGGTTCCGTATGGACGACGTATTTCATGAATAACGAGCCGAAGAACTACTCGGATTTACAGCAAAATGATGCTGAATTATATGTAAACTATCGCAAGAAGCTGATCGAAAAGGGCATCTTCAAAATGCCGATGAATATTAAACGCAATCATATTAGTTACGCTCATACCGATGAGGACGTCGACACAACACTTACGATCATCGAGTCCGTATTGAAGGAACTTGTTCATAAATAATCTAACGTTAGGAGTTTACGGCACATGAAATTAGTTTCGTTTCTTCATCAAGGTAACTACCGATTAGGTGTTAAAAGAGAGCAAGGTGTGGTCGATGTTGTGGCGGCACTCTCTGCAGTTCCAGAAGTAAAAGCAATTCCGACAACCGTCCACGAAGTTATCCATGGTGGTACCGAAGCTTTGAGCTATCTTCGTTCATTTATAGAACGGGTCCTTGTTTCGGATACAGATAAAACCGCTTATCTATTGGATGAAACTACATTAACTCTTGGATCATGCGTCACGCATCCGAATAAAATCATTTGCGTGGGACTTAATTATCGTAGACATGCAGAGGAAACGTATGCACAGATTCCGCAATATCCCATATTGTTCAACAAGTTCAATAACGCCTTAGCGGGACATGGGGAGGACATTTCGTTACCTAAGGTTTCGGAGAAAGTGGATTATGAAGCGGAATTAGCCATTGTCATTGGTAAAACAGCGAAATATATTTCGAAGGAACAAGCTCTTTCTCACGTCTTTGGGTACTGTAATGCGAATGATTTGTCTGCCCGTGATTTACAGGTAAGGACACAACAGTGGCTATTGGGAAAATCGTGTGATCAATTTGCCCCTATCGGTCCCTATATTGTGACAGCTGATGAAGTCGGCAACCCGAATGACCTTGAGATAAAAACGGTTGTAAATGGAGAGGTAAGGCAGCATTCGAATACATCGGATATGATCTTCCATTGCGATGAAATCGTCAGTTACATTTCACAGCATATGACGCTAATGCCGGGAGATATCATTTTGACAGGGACACCTGAGGGGGTTGTGTTAGGGTATCCCCCAGACAGGCAGGTATATTTGAAGGATGGGGATATCGTGACGATTGAGATTGAGAAGCTCGGAGCACTGACCAATCGGATGGTGGCGGAGTAAGTGGAGTGTTGAACAAACGGGACTGTCTCACAAGTAGAGTAACTACTTACGATACAGCCCCGTTTTTTTGTTATAATCTATGTAATTGGATTAGGCCAATAATTTCAAAAACTCACGCATAAAGCCTGGTAAGTCCGGCCAAGCATGACCGCTGACGAGCTTTCCATCGACATGCAGCGTATCTGTTGTATAAGTCGCGCCAAGTGCTTCAACATCCAAGCGACATGCGTTATACGCGGTCAATGTGCGCCCCTCGAAGAGGGAGCGGTCTTTCAGAGCGGCGAAAACTTGTGCACCATGGCAGATGGCACCGATAGGTTTATCCGCTTCAAGGAAATGACGAAGGATGCGTGGAACATCTTCACTCGAACGAATATATTCGGGAGCTCTGCCACCAGGAATGATGAGTCCATCGAACTGGCTAGGATCAACATCGGCGAAAGCGACGTGGGAGGGGAGAAGATGCCCTGGTTTTTCGGTATACGTTTCCCAATCTTCAACAAAATCGTGAACGACGGTACGAAGTACTTTTTTTGTGGGAGCCGCGATAACAGCCTCATATCCCTCCTCTAGTACACGGTAATAGGGATAATACACTTCCAATACTTCAACAGCATCACCCGTTAGAAATAAGATTTTCTTGGACATGAAATCACTCCTTGGAAATAGATGGTAATCCATATTTAATTATGAACAAACCTTGTTTTCTTGTATACGGGTGGAATTTGAGATGAATTGTCGAATTGGATGATGTTATAATAGAAGATATGTCGAAAATGTGGGGAATGATTAAATTATGAAAGCTTATTTAGAACTGCTTAAGGATGTCTTAGATCAAGGTGTAGAAAAGGGAGATCGCACGGGAACAGGAACGATTTCTGTTTTTGGTCGTCAGATGCGAATCAACTTGAGCGAAGGTTTCCCTCTCTTAACAACGAAGAAGCTGCACATCAAATCCATTGTTCATGAGCTACTTTGGTTCATAAGTGGCAGCACGAATGTTCAATATTTACGCGATAACGGTGTTACGATCTGGGACGAGTGGGCGGATGAAGACGGGAATCTGGGCCGCGTATACGGTGCGCAGTGGCGAACATGGTTAGCCCCAAATGGTCAGGTGATCGATCAAATCGAGAAGCTGATTCACCAAATCAAGACGAATCCAGATTCACGCAGACATTTGGTCAGCGCTTGGAACCCCGCGGAAGTGGATCACATGGCCTTGCCGCCGTGCCACTATGCGTTTCAATTTTATGTAGCGAACGGTCGGTTATCATGCATGTTCCAAATGAGATCCGTGGACACGTTCTTGGGTCTGCCTTTTAATCTGGCGTCGTATGCCCTGTTAACCCATATGATTGCTCAGCAGTGTGATCTGGAAGTAGGGGATCTAATTTGGAACGGCGGCGACGTGCACATTTATCAAAATCATGTTGAACAAGTGAACAAACAGTTACTGAGAGAGCCGCAAGAGCTGCCAACGCTTCAAATCAAAAGGAAGCCAGCTTCCATCTTCGATTATCAATTCGATGATTTTGAATTTCTTAATTACACACCGCTGCCGGGTATTAAGGCGCCGATTGCGATCTAAGGAACTTGCTGTAACGAAAGGAGTATTCGCCGTATGAGTATCTCATTTATTTTTGCTATGGATCGCAACCGAGCCATTGGCGTCAATAATAAGCTGCCTTGGCATTTGCCAGGCGATTTGAAATTTTTCAAAAATGTGACGATGGGGCATCCCATCCTGATGGGGCGCAAAACGTACGAGTCCATCGGCAAGCCGCTTCCCGGAAGACGAAATGTCATTCTCACGCAAAATACCGCGTACCAAGCCGAAGGTTGCGAAGTTATTCACTCGGTAGACGAAGCGATTGATGCGTTCCGTGACCAGGAGCTGTTCGTCATCGGCGGAGCAGAGATCTTCAAACTATTTGCCTCCCATGTGAATCGTATGTACATAACTTACATCGAGGATGAGTTTGAAGCGGATACCTTTATGTCGGATCTCGACTTGTCCAATTGGACTTTGGTATCGTCGGAGCAAGGCGAGCGTAATGAGAAGAATCCGTATGAGTACTATTTCCGAATTTACGAACGGAATTAGTTGAAAAAGGAGAAAAGTTCTGAGTTTATGATCTGGTTCTAGCAGATAGCTCAGGGCTTTTTTTGATTGATTGGCAACAAATACGGCGTCCACTGGATAAATCCAATAGTTTGCATAATTTGAGAGCTTCAAACCTGATTTGATTGGACGTATCCACTCAAATCATAGAAAAAGTCCCTTTTGGGCCTATTTTCAATGGATAAATCCAATGCAACAATTGTTCTTGGCGTTTATTTCGAGATTACACTGTATATATCCAATGGGAAGAGTTAATGTTCAGACCAGGAAGCAGAATGAATGAGCGGAACAAGAGCTGATTTAACTTTAAAAGCCCCTGGTAGTTACTCTGTCCGGAACAGAGTAACTACTAGGGGCTTTCGTTTATAAAGATGTTTCACTCACTTTATTTACGTTTTCTAACCAATGATACGATTAACGCTAACGCGCCAAGCACAACAGCAGTAATGGACAGGTACAGCGACGTATTTGATTCCGAGCTTTCCCCAGCAGATGCTGTACCAGCCGTTACATTTCCGTGACTGTCCGTAGTTGCACCAGCGGCAGCTTTTGCTTTAACGGTAGTGACAGAAGCGGGTTTGTCCGAGCCATTCGCCCCAACCCATTCCACGACAGTGCCGTCCTTGTAAGTTTGGTAGGCTTTCCAGACGATTTGAGTAGCAGTATCAGCCACTTTACCCTGCATGCTGAAATCACCGAATTCAGTTGCTCCGAGTCCATCACCCGTTGCTGTCCAAGTAACGCCAGTGATTTTGCCGGCAGCATCTTTGGCGATATCATACTTCCAACCTGCTTTAGGTTCAAAACGAGAAACAGCTACGGAATCAAGTGGGAATTTGACTTCGACTTTCGTAGTCGCACTGTCCTTCTCCGAAGGTACACGTACAGTGAAAACTTCGTAGCTGCCTTGCGTAGCTTCTTTTGGATATACAGTGACGTGAGCACTAGCAATTCCCACAAGTAGCAGGGATGCGATCATCATCGAGCTTGCGGTTAACATGAACTTTTTAAACATGGCATTTATTTCCCCTTTCGATATCAACTCTTACCATGTTGTCCATCTTACCTGATCGACAAGCATAAGAGTATGACTCGACTGGGCTATTTTTTCGACTAGTTTTGTCCTTTTCGTGTCAGTCCGTGTTTAATAGCGAATGCGGTGAGCTGTACGCGATTCTCTAAGGATAGCTTCACGAGAATATTTTTCATGTGATTTTTCACAGTATGCTCGGAGATGAGCAGCTTCTCGGCAATGACTCGATTATTATCCCCTTGTGCGACATAGGCGGTAATTTCTTGTTCGCGTGACGTCAGCATGTGAGGGCTCGGGCCTTCTGTTTGAGCGCCAACCGGAGAACGGAAACGTCCGAATAGTTTGTCTGCCATGCCGCGCGCCACCTCTGAATTATCATCAAGCAGGGCACGCAGGTAGCTGAGCCATTCATCGGGATCCATATTTTTGAGCAAATACCCTTGTGCGCCGAATTGCAAAGCCGTGAAGAGATCGGCAACATCATCCGAAACGGTGAGCATAACGATGCGTATCCCGCCATAGGCTTGTTTAATGTGCCGTGTAGCCTGTAATCCGTCCATCGGTGACATATGGATATCCATCAAGACGACATCGGGAGCAAGTTCTCCACAAAGTCGAATGGCATCTTCTCCTGTACTGGCTTCTCCAACAATAAAGAAATCAGCGCATGGAGCAAGCATGCTTTGTATCGCTTTGCGTGCTAAGGGATGATCATCAACAATAAGAACGCGAAACGGCATAAGATCGGGCATTAGCTGTTCACCGTTCTTTCAGCTTGTACAATCAGTTCCGTGCCAGCGTCTTTCTCACTTAGAAGCTCAAGCGTAGCCCCAAGTTCGGAAGCTCGTTTTTGCATGAGATCGATGCCGTAAGTCGTGCTCTTCGCATTAGCTTTCGTAGCGGGCTGCAGTCCGCACCCATTGTCCGTGATGTGCATTCGCCAGTGATTGTTGTCATCTTCCAAATGGAAAGTAGCATCTGTTGCCATCGAATGCTTGCGGATGTTAGTGAAAGCCTCTTGCATAATGCCGAAAAGGAGGATTTCCTCATTAGGTGAGAAGCTGTTTTCGGTGATGTTCACGGTCTCATGAAGTTCAATGCCTGTAACCAACCGCCAGTTGTCTAAGTAGGTATGAATGCGTTGCCCAAAGGAAGTACCTTCTTCTGGCGGTGTTCTCAGATTGAAAATAGCTTGGCGAAGTGAATTGTCGATTTCGGAAACAGCGGCTTTTGCTTCTTCGATGTCACCTTGACGCAGCTTCACGTTCAAGAAGAAGAGGGTCTGCGCCAAATCGTCATGCAGCTCCCGAGCCAGACGCTCACGTTCTTCGAAGACTGCTCTGCGGGCTTCACTGAGCAGGATTTTCTCGTTGCTGCGTTCCATGCTGGTAAACATCCAGGAAGCGAAGAGATACGAGAGGAGCAACGTAATGACTGTGATCGTAAAATTGCCGGCTTCCATCGTCAAATAGCGCAGTAAAAATTCATGACGAATATATTCAAAGCCGCCAATAATAAAGACGGGCACCAGCACCGTAAAAAGCTTGTATTTTCGCATAGTCATGCAGAGGATCAGCTCCTTAATAAAATAAAAGTATGGAATAGACTTCCTAAGAAATGATAGCTGTAGGATTGGAACGGTTTCTATTATATCAGATCTCATTTAGAATTCTTCACAAAAAATAGATGCGGTACTTCTCAATTCCCACACGCTTGTGCTACATTATTATTAAATCGTAACACGAATGGGGAAGGTGGGGTTAATTTACCATGTGGAAATCTTTGCTGGAGGATAGGAAAAGCTGGGCCGGATACGTTGGCTTTATCATCCTCCTACACGTATTAGGGCTGATCGGTTTATATACCGTGGCCAAAACATCTCCCGCTTTCTGGGGGATCGGACTACTGGCTTACACGTTAGGGATGCGTCATGCGTTCGATGTTGATCATATTGCTGCCATCGACAATACGGTGCGTAAGCTAGTACAACAGAAGAAAAATCCACTAGGCGTCGGTTTTTACTTTTCATTAGGCCATTCGTCAGTCGTATTCGTCATGGCGATTGTAACGGCCTTCTCGGTGCAATGGGCAGCTCGTGAGCTTCCATGGATGCAGCGGTTTGGCGGTGTGATCGGCGCTTCTGTCTCTGGGCTATTCCTGGTCATCATTGGTATTATCAATCTGTTAATCCTTATTAGCCTCTATAAAATGTTTCTGAAGTTTCGCGGCGGCAAATACGATAACGACGAGTTTGAAGAGCTGTTAGAATCGCGTGGGTTCATTGCGCGACTCATTAAACCGTTATTCTCATTCATCACTAAAAGCTGGCATGTTTATCCGTTAGGCTTCCTATTCGGTTTAGGCTTTGATACGGCAAGTGAAATCGCCTTACTGGCTATTTCTGCGCATGCGGCGAAGGATGCAATTCCGTTCATTGGTGTGATTTCGCTGCCTCTCTTGTTCGCAGCTGGGATGAGCCTATTCGATACGGCAGATGGTATGTTTATGACGAAAGCGTACAAATGGGCTTTTCATACGCCAGTGCGCAAGTTATATTACAATTTGACCGTTACCGCACTTGCGGTTGTAGCGGCGTTAATAATTGGTGTGATCGAGCTTGGACAGGTGCTTTCCGAGGAATTCAGTATGGAAGGCACGTTCTGGACGTGGCTGCAAGAGATTGATTTTGGTACGTTAGGCTTTATTCTGGTTGGGATGTTCGTCGTCGCGTGGATCGTTTCGATTGCCGTCTGGAGAGGCATGAAGATTGAGGAGCGCTGGGGTGCAAAGTACAATCCATAAAAGAGATGGGGCCTCTGCGTAAGCGCATGAGGTCATTTTTTGTGCATGGTGAACAATGGAATATGAATTTTTTCTAAAGGTAATGATAGAAAAAAGGATTTTTCAATTATTCGTTGAAAGTAGTCTGTCTAGCACTTGAAATTGTGTAAAAGAAAGTAGGACGAATCATGATTGAGTTTAAACATCTTTCAAAGGTATATCCAAATGGTACTGTTGGCCTAAATGACATTAACCTTACCATACACCCAGGGGAGTTCGTTGTAATCGTAGGTTTATCAGGCGCTGGTAAATCCACACTGCTACGTTCAATTAATCGTCTGCATGAGACGACAAGCGGTGAGATTCTAATCGATGGGAAATCCATTACTAAAGCGAATGGCGCACAGTTGCGTCGGATGCGTAGAGACATCGGGATGATTTTCCAGACCTTTAATTTAGTCAAAAGATCCACGGTTATTCGTAACGTCCTTTCCGGTCGCGTTGGCTATCATTCCACACTTCGCACGATGTTTGGATTGTTCCCTAAAGCGG
Source organism: Paenibacillus allorhizoplanae (assembly GCF_927798215.1). Classification (NCBI taxonomy): domain Bacteria; kingdom Bacillati; phylum Bacillota; class Bacilli; order Caryophanales; family Paenibacillaceae; genus Paenibacillus; species Paenibacillus allorhizoplanae. Next base: position 179,255 of record NZ_CAKMMW010000011.1, on the reverse strand, counting down.
ACCTTGAGCTTTCGCTCAAAGCACTGGAGCGGGTTAATATCCGTGAAAAAGCGTATTCGCGCGCCGATGAATTGTCCGGCGGTCAACAGCAGCGTGTTTCCATTGCAAGAGCGCTCGCACAGGAAGCTAAGATCATCTTGGCGGACGAGCCGGTCGCGTCATTGGATCCGCTTACGACTCGTCAAGTGATGGATGACCTGAAACGGATTAACAAAGACCTCGGGATAACAACCGTCGTCAACCTTCACTTTATCGATTTGGCTCGCGAGTACGCGACACGCATTATCGGACTTCGTGCAGGGAAGGTCGTGTACGATGGACCTGTTGCTGATGCGACGGATGATGTGTTCTCCGAGATCTACGGCCGCGCTATCAAGAAAGATGAGCTGCTGGGGGTGCAGGAGGGATGAGTGTAGCAACCGTCAAAAAGCCTCCGCGCACCAAGTTTTATATGATCATCGCAATCATGGTGCTTTTCTTAATCGGCAGCATTTATCAGACAGATGCGACGCTGACAAGATTAGCTACGGGTACGCCGGAGATCATGAAATTCATCGCAGAAATGTTTCCGCCAGATTGGCTATTCTTCGCTGATATTTGGAAGCCGATGGCCCAAACCATACAAATGTCCATCCTAGGCACAATTGTTGGAGCGTTATTCGCGTTCCCAATGGCGTTGTTGGCTGCACGTAACGTAACATCGTCGCCGTGGTTGTCCTATCCTGCTCGATTTATTATGAATTTTGTTCGTACCATTCCTGATTTGCTCTATGCAGCTTTATTTGCCGTATTAGTAGGCTTTGGTCCAACAGCAGGTACGTTAGCTCTAATTTTCTTTACTTTTGGTATTATTTCAAAACTTTCTTATGAATCAACGGAAGCGATCGACCCAGGTCCTCTTGAAGCGATGACAGCAGTTGGAGCTAATAAACTGAAGCTGATCCGCTTTGGGGTTCTGCCACAAGTTGCTCCTACGTACTTGGCCCATTTTTTGTACACTTTTGAAGTGAGTATTCGTGCATCTGCAATCCTCGGTCTGGTTGGCGCAGGTGGTATCGGCTTATTGCTCAAAAACACACTCGATCTGTTCCGTTATGATCAGTCTTGTGCCATTGTTATTTATACGTTATTGATCGTCGTCATCATTGATTTGGTGAGCACACGATTCCGCACGTATTTGCTAAAAGGCAGTGCCAAACCGATGTCTGAAACACAAGCTAACACGTATAAAATTATTGGCGTAGTAGCTGTGATCGGTCTTCTTGTATGGGCGTTAACTGGCTTGGAGCTAACTGGATTCCAACCAACCACTTGGATTCTTACAAAAGCGATGATCAGTGGATTATTCCATCCAGACTGGGCATATGTCTATATCCCAGAAGGCGAAGATTTACTTCGTTCCTTGCTTGAAACCTTATCGATTTCCTATCTAGGTAACTTCGTATCCGCGATCGTTTGTCTTCCTTTTGCTTTCTGGGCCGCGGCGAATATGAGCAAGTACCGTGCTGTTTCTGGTACTGGGAAGCTATTCCTAAGCGTCGTTCGTACGATTCCAGAAATCATTATGGCTTTGATCTTTATTAAAGCAGTTGGACCGAACGCCTACGCGGGCGTAATGGCTCTTGGCTTGCATTCTGTAGGGATGTTGGGCAAATTGTATGCCGAGGCCATTGAGAACATGGATATGGGGCCTACCGAGGCCATGACAGCCGTTGGAGCGAATTTCTGGCAGCGGATGTCATTCGCCGTCATTCCACAGGTGATACCAGATTTCATTTCGTATACATTGTACCGTTTTGAAATTAATGTCCGTTCCGCGACCTTACTTGGCGTCATTGGTGCTGGGGGAATCGGGACACCGCTAATCTTCGCATTGAATGCAAGGCAGTGGCCGCGTGTAGGTATTATCTTAATTGGGATTATCGTCACTGTATCGGTTATTGACTATATCTCGGGAACACTGCGGAAACGAATCGTGTAACCTATGAGCTAGACGAACAAAAAAGGCAGTTCCTGAAGGTTATAACCTTCAAGGACTGCCTTTTTACTTCAAGAGCCACTTTACTTACTGATGACTCCGCCTTGCGCAACCAAATGGAGGATACGAGGCTCACGTAGCCGATGCGTAGCTTGCGTGAGGGGTTCATCCGGCCCTATAATTTCAATTTGTTCAATTAAGGTGATTGGGATCATAATGTTGTTTATTTTTAAAAGCTGAAATTCTGGGTAATACTGCGCAATGACGCCTCGAACTTCATCGGTGCCGCACCGAATAATCACTTCTGTTTTACGCATGATCAGCATTTCGTACATCCCGTTTTTCACCCCACAATGAGTTATGACACGACCGACTTAGTAAACGTTTGATAGATGAAAGTAAACGATGAGCTTGGACGGGCGTGCCACATTCATAATATGCAAGGAAAGTCTGGTATAGAATGTAAATTTTAGAAGGGAAAAACCACCGCGTCATGGATGTTAGACACATGCTGCGGTGGTTTGTTCTGTCGTGTGTAATTTAATTTACAATTATTTCGAAATTATTTCAAGCCCATTGCTTTATTAGCTTCACGAACGATGTTGAATTTATCATCAGTCGTAGCTACATAACCTTGGTGTGTGTATACATCGATGATCACTTTTTTACCTTCTGGATCGTTGCCGATCGCGATGAAAGCATCTTGAATTTTCTTCTTCCAAGCCGCATCCATATCGGAACGAACAGCGATTGTATCGTTTGGAATTTTGTCGGAGAAAGAAAGAACTTTCGTTTGTTTGAAGATTTCAGGGTAATCTTTCAACATGTTAGTACGGATATCTTGGAACACGCCTACTGCATCAACTTGGCCGTTAAGAAGTGCGATAACCGCTTTGTCATGTCCTTGGAATTGAACACCTGTAACATCTTTCACTGGATCCACACCAGCTTGCTTCAATACAAGACCTGGGTATACATAACCAGCTGCTGAAGTAACACCTTGCCAGCCCATTTTCTTACCTTTCAAATCAGCAACGGATTTAATTGGTGAATCGGCTTTAACAAGAATTTCGGATTTGTAGAAATCGACAAGTTCTTTCGTTGGTTGACCTGTTGCATCATCAACGCCAAAACGTTGTGCTTGTACAAGAAGATCAGCAGCTTTACGGTTATCGTGAGCAACAACATAGTTACTTGGTGGCAAGAAACCAACATCGACTTGTTTGGAAGACATAGCTTCGATAACAACGTTGTAATCTGTGGAAACGGAAACCTTAACTGGAATTCCTAATTTATCTCCAAGCAATTTTTCAAGCGGTTTAGCTTTTGCTTCAAGTGTCTCTGCATTTTGGGAAGGTACGAATTGTACTCTAAGTTCTTTAGGAATGAAACCTGCAGCTGCTGCTGGAGTAGCCGTTGCCGCTGCTGTTGCTGCTGCAGTCGCTTTAGCAGTTGATGAAGCAGCTGGAGTTTCGTCTTTTTTTGCGCAACCAACAAGTGCACCTGCAGCTACGACCATGGATAAACTTAGTACTGTTAATTTTTTCATGTTTTTTTTGACCTCCGTTTAAATATTTACTTTTTATCTATGTTGTACTATAACATTATCATAAGAGATATGGAAGATAGTGTGAAGTATTTGTTAAACTGACAATTGATATGTAAAACTTTACAATAATTATGAACTGGAGTGAATCGCTTGACGCAGATTGGACAAGCACGAACAAGTCATATTACGATTTTAGAAACGAGCGACCTCCATGGGAATATGTTTCCCATTCATTATGCAAATAATCATCCCAATGATGTGGGATTGTCGAAAATCGCCACTTTAATCACACAGAAACGCGCCAAGGAAGCGCATGTCATAGTGTTAGATAACGGGGACCTGATTCAAGGAACGCCTCTCGCCTATCACCACGCACGCTTGGATAATGAACCTATGAATCCTATGGTGCTAGGACTGAACTATTTGAAATATGATGGTGCGGTACTCGGGAATCATGAATTCAATTATGGCATGGACGTACTCCAGAAGGCAGTTCGAGAATCTAATTTCCCTTGGTTGTGTGCCAATATTGTGAATGAGGAGACGGGAGAACCTTTCTTTGGTAAACCATATCTGATAAAGCAATTTGCGGATGGTGTACGTATAGGGATTCTTGGATTAACAACGCCGTACATTCCGAATTGGGAAGACCCGAAGCATATTGTGGGCTTACGGTTTGAAGATCCTATTGCAGCAGCTCGTACGTGGATACAATTTCTCAAAGAGCAGGAACAGGTAGATGTCGTTGTGGTGTCCTACCATGGTGGATTTGAAAGAGATATCGCAACTGGTGAGCCTACGGAACCGCTGACAGGCGAGAATCAAGGGTACCAACTGTGTATGGAAGTAGAAGGGATAGACGTTCTACTCACAGGTCATCAGCATCGAAGCATTGCTGGGGCCCAAATTAACGGAGTAACCATCGTTCAACCTGGTACAGCTGGCGTCACACTTGGGAAGGTGGACATCGTGCTAGAGCAGGTAGAAGGGAAGTGGCGCATCGCTTCCAAGCAATCGGAGCTTCTATCAGTTGCGAATGTGGAGCCAGACGAGGTGCTGCTCACGCAGCTAAGTACTTACGAGGCGAAGACACAGCTATGGTTGGATCAACCCATCGGGAAGCTTACGGGGGACATGCTCGTGAAAGATCCTATGCAGATTCGTACTGAGGACAATGCGCTGATTGAGTTTATAAACAAGGTCCAGATGGAGCTGTCAGGTGCCCAGATTTCAAACACGGCGTTATTCGATAACGTTTCACCTGGATTTCCATCAGATATTACCATGCGGGATATCGTTTCCAACTATATCTATCCGAACACGCTCAAGGTCATTCGAATCTCAGGTCAAGATATTAAGGATGCCTTGGAGCAGTCTGCGGAGTATTTTGAATTAGCGGAAAATGGAGAGCTGCAAGTAAGCAAGTCCTTCATGGAACCGAAGCCTGCCCATTACAATTACGATATGTGGGAGGGAATCTCTTACACGTTAAACGTTTCTCGACCAGTCGGCAATCGGGTTGTTCAGCTGGATTTTGAAGGGGAGCCGATTGGGCTAGATGCTTCTTTCGATGTGGTCATGAACAATTACCGCGCTGCAGGCGGGGGCAACTACGCCATGTTTCAGAATAAGCCGGTTGTGAAAGATATTCCAACAGATGTAGCAGAGCTTCTGGCAGGCTACATTATGGAACGAGGGACTATCGAGGCGAGCGTAAATCATAACTGGAAAGTGATTTGGAAATAGTTCGACGTGTATGTAAAAAGCCTGACAAGAGCAAGAGAATCGTAAGATCCTCGGCTTTTGCCAGGCTTTTTCTTTCTGAACAAGTTACTTTTCACGAATATAAGCACGATCTCCCGTTCGAGGATTGTAGTAAACCCGATAGGTGAATCCGTCTTTGGGATCTATGAAAACTTCAGGTGTAAAAAGAAAGCCGTTTGGAGGGGATTGCGGTGTCGCAGCCCCATCTGTTTTGTAGCGTTTGTCGTAAACGAGATAACCTAGAAGAAGTAGTATAAGGAAGCCTATAACCCACAAGCCGTATACGAGCAAAATAGATAATTCCCCGCTCATAGCCTTCGCGTCCGAACGGCAGTGCCATACGCGACGATTTCGCTCATATTTTGACCAATGTCCCCGCTGTCGAACCGCATCATGACAATCGCATCTCCGCCCATGGCAGCGGCATTCTTGACGAGTCGGTCCATGGCTTGCCTGCGGCCGTCCTCCACCATTTGCGTATATTGCGTGACTTCTCCGCCGATTAATCCTTTCAGAGACGCCATAATATCCCCGCCAATTCCTCGGGCCCGCACAACGACGCCAAAGGTACTTCCCAAAACTTCTGTAACCTCATAACCTGCAATGTTTTCTGTTGTAACTACAATCATGTCGAATCGCTCCTTCAAAGTTGAAATAGATGCTTTTCTACTGGATAAGGATTGGCTATTATTAACTTAGTACGTTAATCACATGAGGGGGTTTCACATTGAACACAGGGACAACGATTGAATTATGGCCAGGAGCTACACAAAACAGTCAAGGTGAGGAAAACCAAGGTTGCCCAAGCTTAACCTTATATCCAGCAGAGGGAGACGGCTTGCGTGCAGCAGTTATTGTATGTCCAGGCGGTGGTTACGGCAGACGTGCCCCTCATGAAGGTGAGCCTATTGCCAAATGGCTGAATGGACTAGGCATATCCGCTTACGTGTTAAACTATCGCGTAGCACCATATAAACATCCTGTTCCCTTGCAAGATGCGCAGCGGGCCATTCGAACTGTGAGACATCATGCCGAGTCATGGGGAGTCGATGCTAACCGCATTGGCATTCTTGGTTTTTCGGCAGGCGGGCATTTGGCCGCAACAGCGGGAACGCACTACGATGCGGGCGATCAGACCTCCGCGGATCCAATTGAACACCACAGCTCCCGTCCGAATCTGATGGTGCTGTGTTATCCGGTTATTTCATTTGGTGTAAACGCGCACCAAGGTTCACGAATTAATTTGATAGGCGCAGACGCTAGTGAAGAATTAGTTAATAATTTAAGCAATGAACTTCAAGTAACGACAGATACGCCGCCAACCTTCTTATGGCACACAGCGGATGATGCAGCGGTTTCGGTTGAAAATAGTTTACTTTTTGCCAGCGCGCTTAGCCGTAATAACATTCCTTTCGACCTGCATGTCTTCGAATCAGGACGACACGGCATTGGAATCGCAGCCGATCATCCAGAAGCGTATGTTTGGCCTGATGTTTGCGCTAATTGGTTGAAAAAGCAGCATTTCGCATGACCAAACTTGCCTACGAATGCCATCCGCTTGGAGACTCAGCGATTGTGATTCGCATAGGTGCAGACATTTCGTTAACGAATCTACATAAGGTCAGGCAAGTAGTGAATTATTTAGAAAATAACTGGCGAGATGGCTTCATTGAGTTAGTCGCCGCTTATACAACCATTACAATTTATTATGATGCATTCCGCATCTATAACTATTCTTCTGACGTTGTGTTAAAAAGTGGGCGAACCAATGGGACAGCAGAATGGCTTCCATATGACGATGTCTTGCAAAGCATTGAGCAGTTATTAGAAGCGTATATGCAGGAAGATAGTGAAGGGTTAGTCGGGAAGTTAGGAGCTATCAGAGAAATTCCAGTCTGTTATGAGGCTGCATTTGGACCTGATCTGGCAGATGTAGCGGAATATCATCAGGTGAGTACGGAAGAAATTGTGTCTTGGCATACTTCTTGTGTGTATCCCGTTTATATGATTGGTTTCGCACCTGGTTTTCCTTATTTGGGCGGGATGGATGAAAGGCTTGCTACACCGCGTAAATCAGTGCCGCGCACACAAATTCCAGCCGGTTCTGTCGGTATTGGCGGGGCTCAGACGGGTATTTATCCTTTTGAAACACCTGGAGGCTGGCAGCTTATCGGTCGAACGCCAATTCGTATGTTTCGTCCGGACAATGTTCCCCCATCTTTACTCAAGGTTGGTGATCAAGTGAAATTTGTGGCGATCACATCTGAGCAGTTTCATGCGTTAGAGGAAGGGAATGCGATTCATGAGCTTTGAGGTCATTAAACCTGGCCTAGTGTCCACCATTCAGGATGAGGGTCGCTATGGTTTTCGCAAACATGGTGTCATTGTGTCTGGACCGATGGATCGGTTTGCACACCGGGCAGCCAATCTGTTGGTTGGTAATGGTCCAGAAGCAGCTACCTTGGAAATGACACTTCAGGGGCCAATTCTAATTGCACAGAGTGATATGCTGCTGGCCATTTGTGGAGCAGACATGGGGGCAGTAGTGGATGGTAGGGCAGCACCCTTATGGCAGCCATTTATACTTTATTCAGGCAATGAGCTGCACCTCCAATATGCAGCCCATGGGTGTAGAGCGTATCTAGCTGTGTATGGTGGGTTCAAGGCGGATTACGTACTCGGAAGTCGCAGCACCTATCAGCGAGCGGCGATTGGTGGATATGAAGGAAGGACAATTCGTGCTGGGGATGTATTGGAAGTAGAGAAGGATGGGCTGGCTTTAGAGGTTGTGAACGAGGTTGAACGAGGCAGCAAGTTTGTGAGTTCAATGATTCGTCCTGACTATCACGACAATCCGATAATACGGATCGTGAAGGGGAAGGAGGCCTCCACATTTACACTTAACAGCTGGTCAAGATTGCTTTCTCAAAGCTTTCTTGTAACCTCACAATCGGATCGAATGGGGTATCGGTTATCGAGTGAACCTAAGCTTGAGCTTGAGTCTGGCTTATCCTACGAAATGATCTCTGAGGCTGTCGTTGCAGGCACGATCCAGGTTCCCTCAAGTGGACAACCCATTCTCTTGATGGCTGATTGTCAAACAACAGGTGGATACCCCCGCATCGGTCACGTAATCACGGCAGATCTGCCGCTGGTGGCGCAGGTGAAGCCAGGTGGACAGCTTCGCTTTCAGGAGGTTACGCATCTTGAAGCACAGGAGCAATTGTTGCTTCAGGCGATGGATCTTAAGGTGATGGGGGCGGGGGTTAAATCTTGGTTAAGGGGTTTGTGAACATTACGAATCCATCGCCGAGGAACCCTGCGAACCCTAAGAAGCTGACTAACTTGACGTACCCGACTAACTTTAAGAACCCTATGAGCCTGACGAGCCCTACCTGCCTCCCCCTTAGCAACTTAACTGGAAAAACTCCAGTTATTTTCGGTGCTTTGTAATGTTTCTGGCATTTAAATGGAAAGACTCCAGTTAATTTCCCTTAAATCATCCAATGGGAAGGAAATGGTTAAAATTAACTGGAGAATATACAGGTAGCTCGTGAATTTGCCCAAATGCTTCCTTGATTAGATGGAGAAAATACAGTTATTTCGTAAATTTACTCAAATGATCTTCAATTATCTGAATGACTCCCATGAAATCTGCCTCACGCGCTCTCCACTCCCACACTCCGATGCACTTTGTAGTGGGTTGAGTAGGTGTAGAGAAGATTGAAATGAGTAAAGAAAGAAATGAGTAAAGAAAGAAATGAGTAAAAGATGAGTGAATAATGAAACAGAGTGTCATTCATCTAAATGGGGAGTGGAATCGTCATGCTGCGCATTGACTTGAATTGTGACTTGGGCGAAGGCTTCGGCGCATATCGCCTCGGCCGCGACGCAGAGCTCCTCGACTACGTCAGCTCCGCCAACATCGCCTGCGGATTCCACGCAGGCGACCCCGCAACCATGCGCAGCACAGTTCAGCTGTGCCTGCGCAAGGGCGTTGCGATCGGGGCCCATCCGGGCCTCCCCGATCTGCAGGGCTTCGGCCGGCGCGAGATCGCGATTACGCCGGCAGAGGCTTACGAGCTGACATTGTATCAGCTCGGGGCGCTGCAGGCGTTCGTCCACGCCGAAGGCGGACGCCTGCAGCACGTCAAGCCGCATGGCGCGCTCTACCACATGGCTGCGAAGCGCAATGAGATAGCCGCCGCGATTGCGGCTGCAACGGCCAGCGTCAGCACGGAGCTGACGCTGTATGGCCCGCCTGGCAGCGAGCTGCTGCGGGCGGGCACCGCTGCGGGGCTGCGGACCGCGAGCGAGGCTTTCGCGGACCGCAGCTACCAGCGGGACGGCTCTTTGACGCCCCGCGATCAGGCGGGGGCGCTGCTTGAGAGCGCCGCCGAGGCTGCGGCGCAGGTGGAGCGGCTTGTCCGCGAAGGCAAGGTCCTCTCCCTTACGGGGGAGGACCTGAGCATGCGTGCGGACACGATCTGTATCCACGGCGATGGGGTGCACGCCGTGGAGTTCGCGCGCGATATCCGCGCGCTGTTAGAGCGAGGCGGCATCGCAGTGATGCCGCTGGGGACCTAGCGAATTCGCTAGGTCTTTTTATATCCCTCATGCTCTCCCCCTCATCACGAGTAACTCACCAAGCAACATTCCCATCAAGTCGATACATAACTCCGGTAATTCAAACTTCGCTACCAGCCAGTACTAATTACTTGTGCTGAGACTGCCACTTTCGACGACTCTGAGTGAGTTTGATGCTGCTTGACTGCTGAGCCTTCAGTAATCGACGTCTCATGAAGGAATCGCATCATTTCAGACTAGTTTGTTATCGGAGACTGCCACTTTCGACGGCTCAGAGTGAGTTTGATGCTGCTTGACTGCTGAGCCTTCAATAATCGACGTCCCATGAAGGAATCGCGTCATTTCAGACTAGTTTGTTATCGGAGGCCGCCACTTTCGACGTCTGATGAGGAGAATCGCATTCCAGACTATAATACATGGTGCTCATTCAGTTGACACAGGGTTCTCACTCCGCCCCTCACCTGAGATTAAAGGGGGAGATTCCCCACTCATAAGGAAAGAATCCCTATAACCATTCTTTCACTTGAGACCAGCTCCGCAATATGAGTTAATAGGTATGTAGCCGGCCGGCTTCAATGCCTTCGGAAAGGAGTGATCAAGGTGATTACAACGCAAACAGAGGTGGTCTCTGCGTAAGCAGAGATCACTGTTCCAAGCGGGGGCCCTAGGCCCTCGCATAACTTTAACATACGAGTAGACAGCGAGAAGCTTTTTACATATAATGAGAAATGTGAACACGAAGTGAACACAACAATAAACTACGGTGAAGGGAGTGCTTTATAAATGAACACAATGACAATGACAGTAGCGATGAATGTTGCGGCCGCCGCAGAGGTACTCGTCTCCTAACTGAATATCATTCGTGGAATAACCGTTCACCTGAATTGTATAATTGCATATACAACCGACAGGCACGATTATGATCGTGTTTTTTTTATTCCATTTTTGAGAATGGTAGGAGGTTAAGGGGCGATGAAGATACTCTCTGCAAATCAGTCAAAGTTAAGCTTTGCACAATTTGAGGAGGTTTTCATCCATGAGTTACAAGAACGGGAAAGATGTTCTTCCCCCTAACCTATTAAAACAATTACAAGAATATATCCAAGGCGAAATCGTCTATATCCCTAAAAAAGAGCAGAAACGTGCTGGCTGGGGAGAAAATAACGGCACTCGCATCATCATTGAGCGGAGAAATCGTGAGATTTTCCGTTTGTATCAAACGGGTTCAACGGTGTTGGAGCTGATCAAGGTGTTTCATTTGTCCGAAGACAGCATCCGCAAAATTATCGTCAAAACACGTGAATTAACAGCCAATCAGGCATAGCAGCAGCATCCATCGTGATGCTGCTTTTTTTTTGTAGGAAATCCTAGTTTACATGCCGAAATTATTCATACGGAGGATGTAAATGTATTGGAGGAACAGCGAGATGATATCTGTATTTGTATATGGCACGTTACTGGTGGGGGAAAGCAATCATCATGTTGTCTCACCGTATTTACTGGAAGTGCAACCTGGCACGATCTATGGACGTTTATATGATGTAGGGCCTTATCCTGCGTTAGTACTTACAAACGATGAAGATAATGTTGAAGGGGAATGGATTGAAGTAACTGAAGAAGGATTGGCTGCTATGGACATTTTGGAAACGTATTATGGTCCAGGCCATGCGGACAATGAATACGAGCGGATTTGGGTAAAAGACGCCATTTTGGAGAAGGAAGGTTGGGTGTATTGTTATCCAAATCCGCGTGGACTTCCTGCTATTCACGGCTCCTCTTGGAAATATCACCTGCACAATAAGTAGGCGTGACCTTATTCGAGTTTTTCCGACATTTTCCTATCTTGGCCTCAGATATGATGCTATAATTAGTACTAATTTATGGACTCGAGGAGAGAGAACATGTCAGCTTACAAAATTTTGCTAGCCGATGATGAATTGGCACTTCGCTTTCTACTGACGGAGACGTTATCGGATGAGGGATACGTCATCACCGAGGTTGAGGATGGTCAACAAGCGATTGAGCAGCTCAGCAAGGAAGCCTACGATTTAATTATTCTGGATTACATGATGCCGGAGCGTACGGGCGTAGAGGTGTGCTCCTGGTTGAGACAAAGTGATAATGTGAACAAGGACTTGCCGGTGATTTTGCTGACAGCCAAAGCGCTGGAGAAGGATAAAGAGAAAGCGAAGGCAGCGGGTGTTACCACATACATTGTAAAGCCTTTCAGTCCACTTCAATTATTAGATACCATCGGGCAGCTCTTGCAACGCTAGGTTGGATATAGATTCGCTAGGATCAGTTAGATTAAGCTTATAAAGGGTGATTGTCTGCTATGAGCCACAGAAATATAGAGAGAGCCAAAGATTCAGCTTCTGAATCCGATCGTGATGCAAGAATCCTTAAACAAGGAAGAAAGCTGTTTATTCGTGAATATGATAAGCAACTGCAGCAGTTGCAGTCCTTGCTGACAGCGGTTCAGATGAAGCCAATCCTTGAGGATTTGCAACAATGCTATCGGATTGCACATACACTCAAAGGTAGTGCGCCAGTCTTTGGTTATTTGAGAATTGGTAAATTAGCAGAAGACATGGTGCGGAAATGGGAATGGACTTTAGCCATTGAGAAGCAAAACAATGAGTTGCTTCTTTCGACGAGCCCTGTACATGAAAGCATTGAACGAACGGTTGAATTATTACTTGAGTTGAAAATGGAATTGGATATCGGTTTAACGGAAATTCAGATGGATGAGGAAACGGATCCTGTTACAGGCTCCATGCTTCGAGCGCTCAAAAGTCGTATTTTGCTCGTTGATGATGACGATGCGCTACGATCTTATTTGACTAGACGACTGCAACTTGATGATTGTGTCGTTGATGAAGCTGCTGATGTGGAGTCAGCGAAAAGATTACTGCGTGAGCATACGTACGATCTGGTTACGCTAGATCTTATGATGTACCCGCAGTCAGGCTATGAGCTATTTGACTTTCTCAAAGAAGATCCTACTCTGAAATGGCTGCCGCTTATCGTGCTATCTGGTCGTGACGATATCAGCGATAAAGTTCGTTGTTTCCATTTAGGGGCGGATGATTATGTGACGAAGCCATTTCAGTATGAAGAATTGGCGGCGCGCATCTACGGACTCCTCAAGCGGACCCGGAATTTCGAACAGTTGGCCTTCAGAGACCCGCTGACAGGTGTGTTTAATCGCCGTTATTTTGATCTGCAGATTGGATTAGAGTTGCAGCGTATCGAGCGCTATCCAGCGCCAATTTCACTCGTGTTTATCGATATTGACAGTTTCAAAAACGTCAATGATACGTATGGACATCACGTAGGGGATTTGGTGCTCCAAGGCTTGGCTCATTTGATGCAAGTCAATCTGCGTTCGACAGATTTATTGGCACGGTTTGGTGGTGAAGAGTTTGTAATCGCACTTCCGAATACGACGGTCGATCAAGCTAGGTCTATCATGCAAGACGTTTTGGATAAAGTTCGTGTGAAGCCAGTAGCACAGAATGAGGGTCAAACGTTCTCGATTACGTTCTCAGCTGGAGTAGCGGAATGGCAGGCAGGGATCACAATTGCAGAGTGGGTAGCGAAAGCAGACGATGCGATGTATCAAGCGAAGCAGCAAGGCAAGAATCGCATTGTTCTGGCTGATCTAGAAGATGAGGGTGCACAATTCACGAAGCTGGTTGCCCATGCGAATGCCCAGCTGCAGAAGAAAAAGCTCTTGATCGTTGACGATGATCCGATTCTCAGAGCGATTCTGATTTCGCAATTGGAGCACTTGCCAATTGTGATTACGCAGGTTTCTGATGGTGAAGCCGCATGGCAGCTATTGAGTGATCATGTCTTCGATGCTTGTATTTTGGATGGTATCTTGCCTGGACTTGATGGTTTTACGATCTTAGAGAAGCTCAAGACGGATACGAATGCGCGATCCAAGGATCTGAAGGTACTGATGCTTTCTGGTAAGAAGAAGGAAGCGGATGTGGCGAAAGGTCTGCTAATGGGAGCCGATGATTATATGACGAAGCCATTCTCACTCGTGGAGCTGGAGAATCGTGTCAAACAGTTAATGAAACTTGATTAAGAAAGGAGGGGCTATGTCCTCTCCTTTTTTGCATTTTCGTCACATGAACGTTATCTAGGGTTCAATTTCCTTTGAAGGAGGTTTGCGACTCCAGCACTTTCTGATACAGTAGGATGATAGATGAAGATACATATGAAGGAGCAAGATCAATGTCGGATAAAGACAATCTGGTACGTTTTGGAATTTCGATGCCGCAATCTCTAATCGAGCAATTCGACCGGTTGATTGCTTTACAAGGGTATGATAATCGCTCGGAAGCGATTCGTGATCTGGCGCGCAAGGCGCTTTTGACCTCAAGCAGTATGCAGCCAACAGAAATGGTCGCGGGCACCATTGTTATGGTATATGACCACGATAGCCGTGATTTGCCGATCACGCTAATGGATCTTCAGCATGACTACCATCATGCCATTATTTCAACGATGCATATCCATTTAAACCATCAGCAATGCTTGGAAATTCTCGTTGTTCGTGGTGAAGTGCAGAAGCTTCGAGAGCTGCAGCAACGTATACAAGTGTTAAAAGGTGTTGCCTACGCGGAGCTGTCTGTTACACATGTGGACGAGCATAGTCAAAGTCACGGACACAGTCATCATCATGGGCATCATCACGTTCATGATAAGGCGGAGACGGAGTAGTGGAATTCGTAGTTCGTCTGTTTTTTTGCTAAAATAAAGGATATGGAGGTGCGTTATGTCGGAGAAGAGATGGTTTTCTTTGGAAGAAGCTAATCATTTATTGCCGTTTGTTGATCAGGAATTGAAGAAGATGCAAGCCTTGAAGCGTGAATTTGAGGATAAATATATGGAGTTACGTCATAAAAAGAATGAATATGCTGAGAAGCCTAGCACGGAAAAGGATCCCTTTTTCGTCATGGAAGCCGCGTTGGAATTTCTTCAAATTGAAGCGCGTGGACTCATTCAAAGCTTTCAAAAAACAGGAATTGAGCTGAAGGATATCGATACAGGACTTGTTGATTTCCCGGCTGTCATGAATGGACAAGAAGTGTTGCTGTGTTGGAAGCAAGGAGAGGATCAGATTCGTTATTATCACGGAGAGCAAGATGGGTTTGCTGGCCGTAGACCGATAGCGGATTAGGGGTTACTGATGATGGGATTATTACAACAACGAAGAAAAATGTGGTTTCTACGATTGCCGATGGGCTTGATTGCTGTGTTAGCGATCATGCTTATGAGTGCTGTCTTTGTGCCCCAATCCGTCTCTGCGCATGCTTCATTAGTTGAAGCGACACCAGAAGCGGGAGCAAAGCTTGAAAGCTCGCCAGCAGTGGTGTCCGTCACGTTCAATGAACAATTAGACAGCGGACTCTTTTATATTAAAGTTTATGATCATAGCGGAGCTGAGATAACGAATCGCAAAGCGGTAATGAATAAGGATCAAATGGGGATCAAGCTGGATGTGCCGAAGTTGGCAGAAGGCGTGTATTTGATTAGTTATCATGTCATCTCAGCAGATGGTCATCCTGTGGGTGGAAGTTATCCGATCACGGTTGGGAATCCGCCTCAGGAGGATCTACTTGATGTACCATCCGCTCATACGGGGCACGATCACAGCGCAGGGCCGCTAACAACCAAGGGGTTGCTGCAATACGCTTCCCGCGGCTTATGGTTTCTGATGCTGTTGGCCTTGACGGGTTGGGCATTCTGGTTACGATTGGTGAAAACCCAAGGCGAAGAAGCTCAGAAATCGCTCTCTGCTTGGTCGCTCAATCTGCAACGCGGACATGTTGTTGCCCTATTGTTGCTCATTTTCACGCATATCGAGGATCTGTTGGGCGGAGGCGGTGTGGATGAAATATGGCAGCTGCTAAGCGCGACCAATATCGGGATTTCTTGGGTACTGCTTCTTGTCTTATCGTTCATAGGCTTTGTAATACTGGGCAGGGCAGCATGGTTGGATGTGAGTTGGGCATTGGCTCTTCTGGCAGTCAAAAGCTTCAGTGGCCACGCAGCCTCCTTCTCACCTTTGTGGGCGACGATTGGGCTCGATTTTATTCATCTCGTAGCCGCAGCTTGTTGGGTTGGCGGATTAATTCTCCTGTATGTAAAATGGCGCCATAACAAAACGGGGCTAGGTAGTTATATGCAGAAGTTTTCCAAATTCGCACTGATCTCGATCCTCGTATTAACCGTTTCAGGGATCCTTTCAGTATTGCTATTCTTACCCAATCTGCGTTACTTAACGTACACAACGTGGGGAATTCTCCTGCTTGTGAAGGTAGGCGTAGTGGTGCTTGTCGCCGTGCTGGGGTTCGTGATTCGGCTCTTCCTACGCAAAAAGCAAGTCAATCAATCGATCGTTTGGGTCAAGCTAGATCTATCACTAATGGTCATCATTGTTGTGCTTGTCGGACTGCTTACCTATATGGCACCCATCCCTGCTAATGAGCCGCTTCAGTGGCATCAGATGGGAGAGAAGGTCCATGTTTCGGTCGATATTACGCCTAAAATTCCAGGCAATAACAGCTTCGTCGCCAAAGTATGGCTGCCTGAAAAGTCAGGTCAACCTAAGCAGGTTCTCTTGATTTTGCATTATAAGGACGATAAAGAGATTGCACCGATTTCTATCCCATTAACGATCTATACAGATAATAAGGAAGAGGAGTCCTACGGTTTTGCTAAATTTAGTTACAAATCGGAAGGGCCTTACCTACCTTTTAGAGGCAATTGGGAATTAGAAATGCGCGTCATGGATACGGAAGATAATGAGACGGTGTATACCAAAGACTTCATTGTGTACTAATTTTGAAAAGGTAGATTGACGATGCGAGGAGGATAACCATGGCTTGGGTTCAAATCCTAGATAAAGACCATCTCTCCGTTAAACTCGATGACAAAGATGATTCCGCTCTAATTGAAGTTAATGACGGCGGCATTTCACCGAACTATGTGACGATTCGACTAAATGAGCACGAAGTGGATGAATTGATAGAAGCCCTCCAACGTATCAAGCAATCGATGCAATAAGGGTATACACATAAGAAAGAACCTTCCCCAAGACTTAACGATAGTCGGATGGGAAGGTTCTTTTTTGTACGCATGGAGGAAGCCGGGTTAAAACATGCTCCAATCGAACTCCTGCGACAGAATGCCAAGCAGATGCACTCCTGCCGTGCTGTTGCCTTTACGGTTCAGTGCGGGTCCAACGATGCCAATGCCGTATTGTCCCGGCACCATCGTCAGGATGCTGCCGGACACACCGCTCTTTGCAGGCAGCCCGACATTCATGGCAAATTCACCAGAGGCATTGTACATCCCACAGGTAAACATGAAGGTCTTAGCAATTTGCACGAAGCGCCGCGGGATAAGACGTTGCTTGCGGATCGGATCTACGCCGTTATGAGCGAGAACAAGCGCCATTCTGGCTAGATCCGTGCAATTCACCTCGATGGAGCAGTGGCTGAAGTACACACGGAGGACATCGTCAACTTCCTTGTCCAAGACACCGTTATCCTTGAGGAAATAAGCTAAAGAACGATTGCGGTGAGCGGTATCTGACTCAGATTTGAACACATTTTGATTAATGGAGAGCGAAGGGTTATCTGCAATATCCCTGAAGAAATGCAGGATACGTTCGACCTGTTCATCCGTACTATTCCCCGCGATTAGCGAAGAGATCGCAATCGCTCCGGCATTAATAAGCGGATTGAATGGGATGCCTGGCTCGATAAGCTCGAGCTTCAACATCGAGTTGAAGTCATCGCCAGTCGGCTCCATTCCAACTTTGGAGAATACAACGTCTTCGCCATTATCCATGAGTGCAAGAATGAGTGAAAAAACTTTGGAAATGCTTTGCAAGGTGAAGCGAAAGTTAGAATCACCGGATAGGATTGTTTGCCCTTCGATATCTATGATGCATAAACCGAGAATATCCCCAGAAGCGTTAGCTAGCTCAGGAATATAGGAAGCGACATGACCTTCTGACGTATGCGTTTTGCTAACCGTAACCCATTCGTCGATGTGGCTATGAAGCTTCTTCCAGGTTTCATCGTGCTGTTGGTGAGGCATGGCGAAGTCAGTCCTTCCTCTTCTTTAGGCTTTCCAAGCTTGCGGATGATTGTCACTAATCAGCTCTGTTGCTGCTGCATTCGCAATGACTTGTTCTGGGTTTTTGCAGCCTGGAATAACGGATGTAACCGCGTCATGCTTCAAGCACCAAGCCAGTGCCCACTTGGCCATATCCATGCCTTCTGGCACTTCGTTTTGCTGAATACGTTGAACTTCCTCTAGCTTCTGTCTCACGCTGTCAGCATCGTGGCGATGCCGAACGTCCGTGTTACTAAATACGGCGCCTGGTTTATATTTACCGCTTAGATAGCCACTGGCTAATGGTACACGTGCGAGTACACCGAGGTCTTGATCGATACAAGATTGGAAAACCTGATCTTCCGGCGCGCGATCCAGACGGTTGTAGACAACTTGAATCGCTTTGGAATTCACCTTTGTGGATGCAGCAGTCTGATGAATATTGGCATTGCTGCCGATCGACGTGCCTAGGTGGCGGATTTTGCCAGCTTGTACTTGTTTATCAAGGGTCGTCCATAGATCATCATTATCGAATAAGGCATCAGGTCCGGAATGGAATTGGTATAAGTCAATGTAATCGGTATGTAAAGCTTGAAGAGATGCGTCAAGCTGCTTAATGACGGCTTCGGCACTAAACTCATCAGTTCGTGTGAACAAGTCATGGAAATGATGCCCGAATTTTGTCGCTACAACCCACTTATCGCGGTCGCGGCGGGATAAATAATTACCGATAAATGACTCGGAAAGGTGATCACCATAGCATTCTGCCGTATCAATTAAGTTGATACCAAGCTCTGCAGCTTGATCCAAAATCGCGTCCGCTTCTGCTTGTGTATAGGTTAATCCCCACTCACCGCCGAATTGCCAAGTACCAACACCAACGATGGAAACTTTCAGATCTGTTTTGCCAAGTCTACGATATTTCATGTTATGCACTCTCCTTATTTAAGGTATCAAATTCATTATACAACAACATTTTATTTTTCCACATTAGATCGTATAGTTTTCGGTTCCCGAAAACATCTTGCTAATTGGCGATATAAACAACCTTTCAAACGCGGTCGCTCATCCTCGAATGACTTCGATAAGAGTTTATCTCAGTTTAATGTAAGCTTTTCATAAATGGGTTACTGTGTAAATAAGAGTAATTTAAGGAGAAAGGATGTTGTTTCTATTGTTCAAAAAATATGTGCTAGGCCTATTGAAAGAATGGGGGCCTACTATAGCGTTTGCAATTATTATCGCGCTTGTCGTTAATACCTATGTTGCGCAAGCAATGACAGTTCCAACCGGTTCGATGCTGCCTACTATTCAATTACAAGATGAGCTGATTGTTGAGAAAATGAAGCCTTTAACCGACTTCGAATTCGGCGATATCGTTGTGTTTTGGCCCCCAATCGAGGGGAATGAGGATCGCTATGTGAAGCGTTTGATTGGATTGCCTGGTGATACGATTGAAGTCAAAGATGGAGCTTTATATAGGAACGGAGCTAAAGTAGACGAGCCCTATATCCAAGCGCCTATGATATATACTTTTCATCAAGTGACTGTGCCCGAAGGGAAATACTTCTTCTTAGGCGATAATCGTAACGACAGCTATGATTCTCATTTGTGGCCGGCAACACCTTTTGTAGCTGAAAAAGATATTATCGGCAAAGCCGTATTTCGCATTTTCCCTCTCAGTCAAATGGGGACCATTGATTAACATGAAGAAGCTCCCAACCTCAAGTAGAGGAAGGGAGCTTTTTTTAGTGAGCAAGATGAGGGGAAACTTGGTTATCATCTTCACCGTCTTCTTTTTTCTTCGATTTACGGTCGGAAAGCTTAATGTTCCCAACGAATAGCGTAAGGATCGCGCCGAGTAGCACGAATACCAGACCGTAGATAAACACTTGATGAAGCGAGGAAACAAGTGCATCTTTAATGATTGGCAACTTATCCACTAATTCTTTTGGCAATTTGGCCAACGCCTCAGGACTTAATAGGGAGGAGTAGAGCGACTGAGGGTTCTTATGGATCATTTCAATTAATGGACTCCCTACTTCCGCGGGGAACTGCTTCACTACTGGCTCTAGATTTTGTTCAAGTAAAATCGTTGATTTATGATTCATAATAGCGCCGAGAATCGTCATCCCAAAGGTACCGCCGATTTGACGGAAAAATTGGCTGGAAGACGTTACCACACCAAGCTCCGATTTTGGGAAGCTTTCTTGTAAAGCGAGGGTCAGAATTGGCATGACAAGCCCCATTCCTAAACCAAGTAGAACCATGTAACTAGAAGCGATCAACTTCGTCGTAGAAATACCCATTGTGCTAAGGAAAATAAAGCCAACAGCCATGACAATCATACCGATGAGCATTTGTCTTCGAACACCAATCTTATCAATCAATTGGCCTGAAACAACACTGGCAGCAATCATTGTAATCATGAGTGGTGTCATAACGGTACCAGAAGCGGACGCGCTAATTCCGACAATCCCTTGCATGAACAGAGGAACGAACATAATAGCACCAAACATACCAACCGCCATTAGGAAGCCTACGCCGTTAATGGTGGAGAAGGTTCTATTTTTGAACAAACGCACAGGAAGGATTGGCTCTTGTGCTTTGCTTTCAATGAATACGAAGGCAACTAAGGACACGACAGCTAGTACGAACAGACCAATAATCTGCCAAGAGCCCCAAGCATACTCACTACCGCCAAACGTAAGCGCAAGAAGTAAACTAACCACACCGACAATCATGGTGACAATACCTGGGATATCGAATTTAACTTTCCCTACGGATTTATGCTTCGGTAAGGCAATAGAGATCAGAATAACAGCTAGAACACCAACAGGCAGGTTGATGTAAAACACCCAACGCCAGTCCCAAGCATCTACGATCCAGCCACCAACTTGCGGCCCGATAACGGAAGATAAACCAAAGATTGCTCCAAAAACACCTTGCCATTTGGCACGCTGTTTACCTGTGAATAAATCCCCGATAATAATCATAGCCATTGGCATCATGATACCACCGCCAAGACCTTGCAGACCGCGGAACAAGATAAGTTCCGTCATGTTCTGAGACATTCCGCAGAGCGCTGAAGCAACGATGAAGATGATGAGTCCTGTTACATAGATGACGCGGCGGCCCATTAAATCAGCCAGTTTACCAGCGATGGGTACGATAACCGTGGAAGTTAGCATGTATGCTGTCGTTAACCAAGTCATCAGCCCGAGTCCGCCGAATTCACCGACGATACGCGGCATTGCTGTTCCTACGATCGTACCGTCCAAAGCTCCGAACAGCATGGCAATGATCAAGCCGGTGAGGAGGAGTCCCCTATTTTTGAGCTCGGGTGCAGCTGCTTCGGAGACATCCTTAGGCGCTGCTTTTTGAATATTTTCCATCTGTATCACTCCTTTGATGTAATGAAATTAATAAAATGAAGTAAATTTTTCGAATGCATTTACGAAAATATGAAGTTCATCCGGGGGAAGCTGCGATAATCCGCGAGCAATTACTTTCTTCTGAATTTCGGTGGCTTCAGCGAGAATTTCATTTCCCTTAGGCGTATTTTCAACGAGTACAATACGGCGATCAGTCTCATGATGCTTACGTATAACATGACCACTTTGGACAAGTCGATCAATCATGACGGTTATTGCACTTGGCTTTACACCTAGCTTCTCTGCAAGCTGAGATTGTTTCGGTGATTGTTCCTTTGAGATCATCGCTAACATAAATAAATGCCGTGGTGTTAGCTCTGAGTCTATTTCAGCAATTACTACGTGAGCTAATCTGCGATGCGCCGTCTCAAATGCTGTCCGGAAGCGATTGGTATAGTCAGTCAATTCATCTTCCAAGTTATGACCTCCTTGTGAATTGTTAGAATTGTCTAATAATTAAACAATATAATAATTAAATCTAATAATATTTAAACTGTTTAAATAAAATATAAACCTGTCGATGATTGAAGTCAATAGGATATTTCTGAAAATTTCAGAAAACCAAGGAGCGATGACTTGCATATCCTTTGTATCTTGCATATAATAACTGGTACATATACGTGGAAATGCTTTGACGGAGAAGAGTACGCAGTGCTTCTTGACAGGGAGGGAAAGCCGATGATTGAGAGCTGGCCCCGAGAATCAGGCTGTGGAAGTTCGCTCCCGAGCAGTCCTTTGAACAGAAGCGCTAAGCAGCTTCTCAATAGGGGGAACCGGACACATCGTCCGTTATCTGGAATGAAGTGAGACTCGTTTATTTGTCAACTGGACATAGACGAATCTAATTAGGGTGGTACCACGGCTTTTCGTCCCTTGCGAGGGAGCGGAAAGTCTTTTTGTGTTTTCATAAAGGGCGATTCAGAGGCCTAAATCAGGAGGGATTTCGATGAAAGAGCGGTTAGAGGCTTTGAAGCAGGAAGCGCTGCAGGAGTTAAGCTTTGTTGCAAGTCAGCAGGAACTGAACGATTTAAGAGTAAAATATTTGGGCAAAAAAGGACCATTAACCGAGGTTCTTCGCGGCATGGGTGCGTTAAGTGCTGAGGAAAGACCGGTCATCGGCCAAGTGGCGAATGATGTACGCGCAGCAATTGAAGCTGTAATTGAAGAGAAACAAGCAGCGTACACGAAGGAAGAAACTGAAAACAGACTTCGTTCCGAAATGATCGACGTTACGTTACCGGGACGTCCTTCCCAGCAAGGTGCTGTACATCCTCTAAGCAAAGTTATTCAAGAAATTGAAGATATTTTCATTGGGATGGGCTATACCGTTGCAGAGGGTCCAGAGGTTGAGCAAGACTATTACAACTTCGAAGCTTTGAACCTGCCTAAGGATCATCCGGCTCGTGATATGCAGGATTCGTTCTATATTACGGAAGAAATTTTGATGCGCACGCAAACATCCCCTGTTCAAGTAAGAACAATGGAGAAGCGCAAAGGGGAAGTTCCGATCAAAATCATCTGTCCGGGCAAAGTATACCGCCGCGATGACGACGACGCGACTCACTCTCACATGTTTCAACAAATTGAAGGTCTGGTCATTGACCGCAACGTGCGGATGAGTGATCTCAAAGGGACATTGCTTCAGTTTGTACAAGAAATGTATGGCCCAACGACTAAAATTCGCATGCGTCCAAGTTTCTTCCCGTTCACAGAGCCGAGTGTTGAAGTCGATGTGAGCTGTGCCATGTGCGGTGGTGAAGGCTGCCGTACGTGTAAACAAACAGGTTGGTTGGAAATTCTCGGAGCGGGCATGGTTCATCCGCGAGTTCTAGAAATGGGTGGCTATGATCCGAAGGAATACACAGGCTTCGCATTCGGTATGGGTGTTGAGCGTATCGCTATGTTGAAATATGGCATCGAAGATATTCGCCATTTCTATACGAATGATTTGCGTTTCTTAAAGCAATTTTTACATGTGTAAGCAATAGGAAAAGGAGGGTATAAGCATGAACGTTTCATATCAATGGTTATCAGAATACGTAGATGTAACAGGCTTCACAGCCGAGGAATTAGCTGAAAAATTAACCCGCAGCGGTATCGAAGTGGATATCGTCGAGGATCGCAATAAAGGTGTTTCCAACGTTGTTGTTGGATTTGTAAAATCCCGTGAGAAGCATCCAGATGCAGACAAACTAAGCGTTTGTGTGATTGATGCCGGGCAAGGCGAAGACTTACAAATCGTTTGCGGCGCGAAAAATATTGATGCCGGACAAAAAGTTCCTGTCGCAATGATCGGTGCTGTCCTACCAGGCGGGCTGGAAATTAAACGCGCTAAGCTGCGCGGCGTTGAATCCCAAGGGATGATCTGCTCTGCAAAAGAGCTTGGATTGAACGATAAATTGCTTCCGAAGGAAATCCAAGAAGGTATCTTGGTATTGCCGGAGGATACGGAAATTGGTCAATCGATTCTAGATGTATTGGCGATTAGCGATAAAGTCATGGAGCTTGACTTGACGCCGAACCGCTCCGATTGCTTGAGCATGCTCGGAGCGGCTTACGAGATCGCGGCAATTCTTGGCCGCGAAGTTAAGCTGCCTGATGCGGAAGCTGCGCTGCAAGCGGCAGGAGCTGCCGGCGTGAAGGCTGCGGACCGCATCAGCGTGAAGATCACAGCGACGGAGCAGTGCACGCACTACGCAGCTCGCCTGATCGAAGGCGTGCGCGTGGGCACTTCACCGCTATGGATTCAGAATCGCTTGATGGCTGCGGGCATCCGCCCCATCAACAACATCGTCGACATCACCAACTTTGTGATGTTAGAGTACGGCCAGCCGCTTCACGCGTTTGACGCGGAGCAGCTGAACAACGGACACATCGACGTACGACTCGCTGAAGCTGGCGAGAAGCTCGTTACACTTGATGATGTGGAACGTACCCTGGAACCGCACATGCTGCTCGTGACGGACGGCACCAAGCCTGTGGCGATTGCTGGAGTTATGGGCGGAGCCAACTCCGAAGTGACTGAGGGAACTTCGCGGATCCTTCTTGAATCCGCGAAGTTCGCTGGCAGCTCTGTGCGCCGCACATCGCGCCAGCTAGGTCTTCGCTCGGAAGCGAGCCTTCGCTTCGAGAAAGAAGTGAACCCGGAATCGGTGATTCCGGCGTTGAACCGAGCGGCTGCGCTGATTGCGCAGTACGCAGGTGGTAAAGTCGCTGACGGCATCGTAGAAGCCGCTAGCGGAACGCACAAGTCGGTCAGCATCGAGCTCGCAGCTGATCGCGTGAACAACTATCTCGGCACAGCGCTTTCCTTGACCGAGATGGGGCAAATCCTTTCGCGCTTGCACTTCACATTCGAGCAAGCTGGCGAAGGCAAGCTGCTCGTACATGTGCCGAGCCGCCGCGGAGACATTACGCGTGATGTCGATTTGATTGAAGAAGTGGCACGTCTTTTCGGCTATGATAACATCCCGACAACCTTGATGACCGGTGTTACGACGCCAGGGTCACTGTCCAAAGAGCAATCCATCCGCCGGATTACACGCAATATCTTGACGCAAAGTGGATTGAATGAAGTGATTACTTATTCCTTCACCAACCCGCGGTCACACGGCGTCGCAAATGCTGAGGTGAATCCACAAGCGCAAGTAGATGCTATTCCTGGTCTATACCCGGCTGCGAAGCCAATTCCACTCGCGATGCCGATGAGTGAAGACCGCAGTCAGCTACGCACTAGCTTAGTACCACATTTGCTTGATGTTGTTAGCTATAATCGCAATCGTACGATGGATGATGTCGCTATTTTTGAAATTGGCAAAGCATTCATTACTGACGAAGCAGCGCTTACGGCTCTACCGCAAGAAAAGCTGTTACTATCGATCGTATTGACAGGTAAACGTCGCCAAGCTCACTGGGCTCAGAAGGCAGAGGCTGTTGATTTCTACGACATCAAAGGGATTTTTGATCGTTTAATCGGGTACCTTGGAATTAAGGGACTAACATATACGTCAGCAGCACCAGAAGGCTTCCACCCAGGTCGTACAGCTGAAATCTCGCTGGCTTCTGCTGAAGGTCCAAAAGTCATTGGTCGTATTGGCCAACTACATCCGACTGCACAACAACAGCGTGATCTGGACGATACGTATGTGCTTGAAGTTGAACTAGCGCCTATCTTGGAAGCTGCTGGCGAGGAGATTGTTTATAAGCTGTTACCTCGTTATCCGTCTATCGGGCGTGATATTGCAGTAGTGGTGAATACAAGCGTCCCAGTTGGACTTATGGAGCAAGCGATTTCCGAGGTTGCAGGGGAATTGTTGGAGTCCATTCAGGTATTTGATATCTATACGGGTGAGCGTCTTGGGGCTAATCGTAAAAGCGTAGCAATCGCACTTGTGTACCGTCATGCAGACAGAACTTTGCTTGATGAAGAAGTAACTGAACTCCACGCCAAAGTTGTGGCAATACTTGAACAACAATTTGAGGCAGAGTTAAGAAAATAGTGTAACTTTCCTTCTAGGTTGCAGGAATATAGGCTGGTCTTATCGAAATTATTCTCGATAGGACCAGCCTTTCATCTTAAGGGAGGATTTTAATTTGACTACTGAAGATAAAACAAGAATTACTGTTGATATATATGGACACCAATACAAGCTCAAAGCCGATACAAGCACCAACCATATGAAGGCCGTTGCAGAATATGTGAATGACCAAATGTTCCGGATTGCCAAAGGGTACCCCCGTTTGGATTCGCAGCGGATCGCTGTTTTAGCCGCAGTAAACATGGCTGATGAGTGCTTCCGAATGAATGAAATTTTGGAAGAGCTTAGTAAAGTTCAGAAAGAGCAGGAAGCGACGAAAATCGCCTACGAGAAGCTCACAACACGGTATCACGAATTAAAGCAAGAGGATGACAAGAACCAAGCTTTACTTGCGGAGCAAAACGGGAAGCTGCAACAAATCCCAGAACTAGAAAAACAATATAAGCAAGAAATGATAAAAGTAAGACAAGAACAAGAACAATCGAATCAGCAAATGCTGCAAATGAAACAGAAGTTTGAACTTAGTAATCAACAGTTAGAGCAGGTCAAGCAACAACTTGAACAAGCGAAGCAACAGCAGGTTCAAGCCAAACAACAGATTGATCAAACGAAACAACAGATCGAACAAGCCAAACAACAGAATGATCAAGTGAAACAACAACAAGAGCAAGCAAATAAACAAATAGAGCAGCTCAAGCAACAGCTTGACCAGGAGAAACGCCAAGGCTTACAAGTCAAACAGCAACTTGACCAAGAAAAACAACAGCATCAACAAAGCAAGCTGCAGCTCGATCAAGAAAAACAACAGCATCAACAAAGTAAAAAGCAGCTTGAGCAAGCGCAGCAACATAAATCGCAACAGCTTCTAAAGTTAACTGAACAGCATAAAGTTGAGTTGGATGCCATCGCGGAAGCACATCGCAAAGAAAATGAAAGTTTGCACCAACAGCTGCAAGAAGAAAAACAATCACTTATCCAGTTACATCTGCAAGATAAAGAAAACGCAGAACTTCAGCACCAAGATGCGTTGGCATTACTATCCAAGCAAAGCGGTTCTGATATCGATGTCATCCATAAGCAGTACCAAGCACAAATCAAATCTATAACCTTGCAACACCAGGAAGTACAAGCTTCCATGGCTAGGGAGCATGAATCTCAATTAGTGTCTTTGAGACAAGAGCATCAATCCGCTATTGGGACACTTACAGACGGGCATCAAGCTGCAATAGCACTTTTGGTTGAGGAGCATCAAGTTGCAACCGCGATCTTAACTGAAGAACAGCAAGCGGCAATCGCACTCATGTCAGAAAAGCATCAAGCAGAATTAGTAGCTATTTCAGATAGTCATCTCAATGAAATTGAAACAATTTCAGAAGAATACCAAACGGAGTTAACAGTAATTACGGATAAACTCCAAAGTGAATTAGCCAATCAAATTGATGAGCACCATTTCGAAATTGCTTCTCTGATAGAAAATCATCAAAATGAGATTAATTCTTTAACTGAAAATCATCAAAATGAGATTGCTTCTCTCACAAATCAACACCAAAATGAATTGAGTGCTATTTCTGAGAACCACCAAAATGAACTGCAAGCAATTTCGGAACTGCACCAATCTGAGTTAAGCTCAATTTCAGAAAAGCATCACAATGAATTGGAATCGCTCTCTAAGCAACACCGAGATGAATTAACCTCGAACAATACGAAAAATCATAATGAAATAGCAGCCATCGTCCGTGGCCACCATGCTGAGATTCATGTGATTAAACAGAAACACCAAGCTGAGTTAGAAGTAGCAGCAAGCGCTCATAAAGAGGATATCGACTCGCTTGCTTTGTTATATCAGGAAGAAGAAGAGGCTAAAGCTCAACGGTTTGAAGAGGCAAAGGGTAATCTAGAAGGTCACTATCAGAAACAACAAGCATCGTTCCAACAACAGCTTGAGGAGCAGAAGGCAACGATCATTCAGCATTATCAAGGGAAAATTGAGGAATTACTTGCACAAATGCAGATAGAACGAGATACACGAGCTCAAGAATTTGAAGAGCAGAAAGAACTTATTTGGGCTCAAGCTCAGCAGGAAAAGGAAGAGCTCCTACAGCTGAGTATGAACGACGAAGCTCAACAAGAAGAACTTCATGCAGTCAAAGAGGAATACCGAAAATTACGTGAAGAATATGCTAAACTTCAAATCGAATACAACGAATGGATTGAGCTTGTAGAAGCTGATAGTCCAATTGGGTAGCCCTAAGTGACAGTGAACCTGCTTGATTACGTCTTAATGTCGGTCATTGCCTTAGGATTGCTGATTGGCTACTTTAGAGGATTTATTTCACAAATCGTTTCTATTTCGGGTATGATCCTTGCTTATCTAGTTGCCTTTTATTTTTACAAGGATCTTGCTCCGTTACTCAAGAGTGCAATTTCATTACCAACCTATCAGAACTACCAAAAATATGAATTCATCGTAAAAGGACTCAATTTAGATATTTATATTCTAAATGCCATTGCCTTTGCGCTCCTATTTTTTGGTGTTAAACTTGCACTTATGGTCATTGGCAGAGCCTTGAATGTTCTTGCCAAAACTCCAGGGCTAAGTACCATTAACCGTTGGAGCGGCGCATTACTGGGGTTAGCAGAAGCACTGCTCATCATTGTAATTGCTGTAAATGTGATGACTATCATTCCATCAGATGGCCCCCAGAAGCTGCTAGCAAACTCATCTATAGCTCCGTATTTAATAAACGAGCTCCCGCAGGTTGCGGGGAAACTCCATGACCTGTGGAAACAAGGAATCTCCCTATAGAAACTACTGCCTTTTGAAAAAAAAGCGGTAGTTTCTATTTGTTTTGTGCGGAGATACCCTATAATGCGATAGGGATAAGTAATGAGGCATGAAAATATTGATTCAAGACCAATTGACTTATATTCGATCCCAGCTTTTGCAAATTTGCTTAGAGTGAACTATCGGACTGCTAAGTTGGCATCCGCATCTTTTTAGATATGTTCAAGTCTGAAAATAAAGAAAAAACCTGATCACAGAAGTCGTGAAAAGGTTTAATTGAGCATGAAGTGGTAATTGTAATTATTCAACGATAAGTGTCGTTTTCATATTCGCATGGCCAGATCCGCACATGATAGAGCAAGTGATAGGGAATGATCCTGTTTTATCTGGTGTAAAGGTAACGGATTTATTTCCATTGTTGAGGTTAATGCTAAACTCTTTAATCGATGCTCCGTGAATACCTTGAGAATTGTCTAGTGTGATTGTGACCGACTCGCCTTTTTTGATACGATATTCGGTTTTATCAAATTGAAAATTTGTAGCTTTTAATACAACTTCTTGTCCACCTGCAGCAGCTTTCGAAGTAGCGGCTGGGGAAGCTGTGGCTGCCGTAGTTGTAGCTGGTGTTGTTGTAGCTTCTGTTGCTGTTTTGGAGTCTTTGTTTCCGCATGCTGTGATGGCAATAAGTACTGCTAGTCCCATCATAAGAATTGTAAGTTTTTTCATGGGTACCCCTCCGTATACATAATGATAACCTCATTATTGTACACGACCTTTTTCCAAATTACAGTGACAAACTGGTGAAACCACAAAGAAAAGATCGGCCCGGCGAGTGAAAACGCTGCAGGCCGATCTTTTTTTTGGCTTTACTTTAGCTATCAGTTATGGAAACTGATAAGTTTATCGACGATCTTCTCTTCCTGTGATCCCCTGTTCGAACGGGGTTTTCACTGGAATGAATAGGTCGATGATCCCAATGACTAAAGCAGCTAAAATGGCACCTATCATGCTCGTAGACACATTGGTCACAATAAATTGAGCGGCCCAAATAACTAATGCGCTCACAATAAAACCTACGAGTCCTCTGCCAAATGGGGTGATTTGCTTGCCGAAGATTCCTTCAATGATCCAAGCCGCGATTGCGATAACGAGTGCCAAGAAAAATGCACTCCAGAATCCGCCGACTGAGAACCCTGGAACTAACCAGCTTACAAACATTAAAACCAAAGCTGAAACAATAAACCTTACCAGATGTCCAAGAAGATGCATGTCGTGAACCTCCTTCTTTCTGTCATGGAATGTGACCATTGACAAGAAGCGATTTTTTGAACAGAAAGCTTTGATTGTGAGGATTTGCAATTCCTTTTGGCAGAGGATTAGATGCACAACTTAGTGTAACCAACTTTGTAATAATTATGGCGGGCATTATCTTCCATATAATCATTGTCTCCGTAGCTAATCAGGATCTATTTGGTTTATAATATAGGGTAGAGAAAAGAGGTTGGAACATTGAATCCGAAAATAATAAAAACATTAGAATATCAGAAGATTTTACATAAAGTAGCTCATCATGCTTCGACATCATTAGGTAAAGAGACAGCGGAGAAGCTGGAACCTAAAGGAGATTTCGAACTCGTTAAGCTTCGCTTACAAGCTACTGATGAGGCGGTAAATGTAGAGAGGTTAAAAGGGAATGCACCTTTCGGAGGCATCCGAGATATTCGGGCGCCTCTGCATAGAGCTAGAATTGGTGGCATGCTGAATCCGACAGAGCTGTTGGAAATCTCAACTACGATGTTTGGATCGCGTAGATTGAAGCGATTTGTGCTTGCTGCTCATGAGGAATATGCGATCCCAATGTTAAAGGCGCAAGTGGAGTTGTTGACAGAAAATAAACAACTAGAAGATAAAATCAATAGCTGCATCGACGAAAATGCAGTAGTTGTTGATGGAGCTAGCCCTGAATTAGGGCGAGTTCGAAGTGAGCTTCGCACAGGTGAAGGAAGAGTGCGCGAAAGATTGGAACAAATGATTCGTAATTCCTCTGTCCAGAAGATGCTGCAGGATGTGCTCATTACGATTCGGAATGACCGATTCGTTATTCCTGTGAAATCAGAGTATCGTTCCAGCTTTGGCGGAATGATTCATGATCAGTCAGCTTCGGGTGCGACACTATATATCGAACCAGATGCTATCGTGCAATTAAATAATAAAATTCGTGAACTCAAATTTAAAGAAGAGGCTGAAATCGAGAAAATTCTGCGGGCATTGACTGAGCTAGTTGCTGAACAAGTGGAAGTGCTTGTTTTGGATGTGGATCAGTTAGCAGAGCTTGATTTTACTTTTGCCAAAGCAGGTCTAGCTAGAGAGTTAAAGGCTACAATGCCAAGATTGAATGATAGAGGCTTTATTAAGATTAAAAGAGGAAGACACCCGTTGATCGCGGCGGATGCCGTTGTGCCACTCGATCTGGAGTTGGGCAACGATTACTCACAAATTATCGTCACTGGCCCAAATACAGGCGGTAAGACGGTTTCTCTTAAAACGGTTGGACTTCTGAGTCTGATGGCGATGTCTGGACTGTTTGTACCCGCCGAAGAAGGGACGCAGCTCTGCGTATTTGATGCCATCTATGCGGATATTGGCGATGAACAGAGTATTGAGCAAAACTTAAGTACGTTTTCGAGTCATATGACGAATATCATTAGCATTTTGCGCGATATGACACCGAAAAGCTTAGTATTGCTAGATGAATTAGGTGCAGGTACTGATCCTGCTGAAGGATCCGCACTGGCGATATCAATTTTGGACTATATTCATCAAATTGGCTGCCGCATTATTGCAACAACGCATTACTCGGAATTGAAGGCGTATGCTTATCAGAAACAAGGTACGATTAACGCTAGCATGGAGTTTGATATTCAAACGCTTAGTCCGACATATCGCTTATTAGTCGGTGTTCCTGGGCGAAGTAATGCTTTTGCAATTGCTGAGCGGCTTGGATTGTCTCGTCGCATTATTGAACATGCGCGCACGCAGGTAGGAGAGGAAGATCAGCGCGTAGAGTCGATGATTGCGTCCCTCGAGGAAAATCGCCTGATCGCAGAATCTGAACGTTATGCGGCGGAAGAGCTGCGTAAAGAAGCTGAAGCCATGCGCAAATCGTTGGAGGCTCAGCAGCTCAAATTCGATGAGCAACGTGATAAGCTGCTCGAAAAAGCGGAGCGCGATGCACGCGAAGCTGTTGTCAAAGCTCGCCGCGAAGCCGACGAGGTCATTGCGGACCTGCGTCGCATGGCACTGGAAGAAGCCGGTGGGGTCAAGGACCACAAGCTAGTTGAGGCGAAGCGACGTCTGGATCAAGCGACACCTGAACTGCGCAGCAAGCAAGTGCGTGCATTGAAGAAGCGTCCTGAACGTATTGAAGCAGGGGATGAAGTCAGAGTCATTTCATTAGGACAAAAAGGACACGTTGTTGAGCTTGTGGGAACAACCGAAGCTAATGTTCAATTGGGTATTATGAAAATGAAGGTTCAGTTATCCAACCTTGAGAAAACTGGCAATGCGCCACAGTCGAAGCAACCGCAGAAAGTAGCCACGACTCTCAAGCGAACCCGCGATGATAATGTCAAAATGGAATTAGATATGCGCGGTATGAATATGGAGGAAGCTTTGATTGAGGCAGACCGCTTCTTAGATGAGTCCTTCTTGAGTAATTTTGGCCAAGTGTATTTGATTCATGGTAAAGGCACTGGAGTCCTTAGAACGGGGATGCAAGAATATTTGCGTCGACATCGACACGTGAAAAGCTATCGGATGGGTAATTATAATGAAGGTGGAGCTGGTGTTACGGTTGTCGAGTTGAAATAACTTATAAATTTTTGATCCTTTTTGAAACTCATTCTTCGGTGATGCGTATGAAATAGATATAAAAGAGTATTAAACCTTAGGAGGAATTTTAGATGGGAATTTTCAAAAGACTTCGTGATATGACAATGGCTTCAATTAATGATTTATTGGATAAGGCAGAAGATCCTGTCAAAATGTTAAATCAGTTTTTACGCGATATGGAAGAAGATATTTTGGAAGCAGAAACGGCAGTTGCGAAACAAATTGCTATCGAAAAGAAATTTAAACTGCAATTTGAAGAGTCCGAAGAGATGGTTACAAAACGTACAGAGCAGGCTATGAAAGCCCTGGAAGCAGGGAATGAAGATTTAGCCCGCCGCGCACTGGAAGATAAGAAAGAGCACCAAGGCCGTTATGATGAATTGAAACGTCAATACGATCTAGCCAAAACAAATGCCGATCAACTTCGTGCTCAATTGACTGAGATGAAAGATGAGTTTAACAAAATGAAAAACAAAAAGGATTTGTTAATTGCTCGCGCTGAAACAGCAAAAGCACAAAAACAAATCAACCAAGCAATGTCTGGGTTTGGTACAGACAATGCTGCTAAAGGCTTCGATCGCATGAGCGAAAAAGTGTTGCAAATGGAAGCTGAAGCACAAGCAAGCGGAGAAATTCGTGCCAAAAACCGCAGCTTGGACGATGAGCTTGACGGTTTAGGCTCAAGCAGCAGCGAAATCAACGATGAATTGGCAGCAATGAAAGCTAAGCTTGCTGAAAAAAAACAATCCTAATGTTATACTAGTTGTACCTGCGAGAGACTGAGTCATACTCAGTCTCTACTACCATATATAGGGAATAAGGGATTTCGTTAAATCTCTCTACTTGTGTAAAGGAAGGCAGGAGATGATATGAACGAAGAGGTGGATGTCTTGTTAAGTAATCCGTATTTAGCAACGCTTGCTTTTTTTGCTGTAGCAGTGGTCGCGCTTGTTGTTTTCCTTACCATCTTCGAAATGGTCACGAAGTATGATGATTGGGCTGAAATTAAAAAAGGAAATCTATCGGTCGCCATGGCTACGGGTGGGAAAATTTTCGGGATTTGCAACTTGTTCCGTTTCGCTATTTTAAACAATGACACCATGATTCACTCTCTCGTTTGGGCCGGATATGGCTTCGTGCTGTTGTTGGTTGCATATTTTATCTTTGAGTTCCTAACGCCTTATTTCAAAATTGATGAGGAAATTAGGAAGGATAATCGTGCGGTAGGTTTCTTATCCTTAACGTTGTCTGTCTCCTTATCCTATGTGGTTGGAGCATGTGTAACTTAGTATCATACATAGTCTTGGAGGCTTGAGCAATGAAATACCTGTGGGGAACCTTGTTTGCTATCGCGCTTGTGTTTGTAGCGGCAGGGGTTTATTATGTATGGAAATATGCCTAGACGCAATTAGCTGGAGGATTTCGCAATGAGTAGCAATGAAGAAGTTGTATGTCCGTGGTGCCAAACCGAAATCGTTTGGGATCCCGAAATTGGACCAGAGGATGAGTGTCCACACTGTTTTAATGAATTGAATGATTATCGCAGCATTGATTTGAAGGTTAAGCAAACAGGGCAGAAGCTTCGTTTCAATGAGCAAGAATATGCCGAATCCGATGAGGATTTATCATTGGCTTGGGATGATTCCGATGAGCCGCTTGATAAGTATGGCGAGAAGGTCCAACAATTAACGGATGAGCAGGAAGAAGCACCTGAGTGCTCAAGTTGTCATGAATTCTTGCTCCTAGCTGGAACTGAAGTGACAAGCGGAGCTTCCTTCACCCCCACGATTCCAAAAACATTAGGGAGTGCGTTCTTAACAGGCCCTTTCACGACGG
Organism: Paenibacillus allorhizoplanae; assembly: GCF_927798215.1. Lineage (NCBI taxonomy): Bacteria > Bacillati > Bacillota > Bacilli > Caryophanales > Paenibacillaceae > Paenibacillus > Paenibacillus allorhizoplanae. Next base: position 144,748 of record NZ_CAKMMW010000011.1, on the reverse strand, counting down.
ATGTTTATGTGTGTCCATCTTGTTTCCGAGTTGAGAAAGTGCTTTCAGACACGGACCGATTACTGATGGTTGAACGCATCAAATCAGAATAAGATCGTTGGAAATGAAACCGAGTCCTCGTGGATTCGGTTTTTTTGCGTGCATTCGCCTCATAATTTCACTCCAAAGGGGAAGGTTAACAAAAGCCTATAATCGGTCTCAATTAGGAGGAGGAGTATGCAAACGAATCAAACGAATCAAACGAGTGTGAAAAGTAAAGGTAAACTGGATGCTCAAGCGATCCTTTTGCTCGTTGTTCATGCACTATTCGGCGGAGCCAATGCCTTATCGGGTACATTCGTCGGTGTTTATTTGTGGAAAGCCAAAAATGACTTTACGTTAATCGGCTGGTTCACCTTAACGACCCATTTGACGATGGCTATTACCTTTTGGTTAGCTGGAAAGTGGGTAAAAGAACACAATAAAATGAATTGCTTACGTATTGGTGTATCTATATCAGCGTGTTTTTACATGCTGGTGCTCTGGATGGGGACTAGCAGTGTCCACTATTTCGTTTGGTTAGGCATGGTCCAAGGGATCTCTGTAGGCTTGTTCTGGATTGCCTTCAACGTAGTTTACTTTGAAGTGACAGATCCCGATAATCGAGATCGATTCAATGGTTGGGTTGGCTTATTGGGTGCTTGTGCAGGGATTATCGCTCCCTGGATTTCAGGTTTACTCATCGTTACGTTAGGGGATGGAGCGGGATATCGTCTTATCTTTTCCATCTCGTTAGGGATATTTCTATTAGGTGTTGTGGTCAGTTTTTTTCTGAAGAAGAGGAAATTGAGTGGCACCTATGAATGGCTCTTGCCTCTGCGAATCCTTAGGCAACCTCAAACACCTTGGAAGCGAGTAAGTCTGGCTTTACTTTTTCAAGGTGTGCGTGAGGGCGTATTTGGATTTATGATTGGATTGCTTGTGTACATATCGACTTCAAGTGAAGCTAGTCTAGGTAATTTCGCTCTAATTACTTCATCCGTCGCGTTAGTTAGCTTCTGGGCAGCAGGACGCTTCATACGACCTTCTTTTCGTAAAAAGAGTATGTTCATTGGCTCGGTGATGGTTGTTCTTGTGATCTTGCCATTTTTCTGGAAAATGTCATTCAGCACATTGCTGATATTCGGGATCGGTTCTGCACTTTTTTTCCCCATGTACTCCATTCCAATGGTGTCCGTTGTGTTTGACTTAATTGGATCGGATGATGAAAGTGCCAAACAACGAGAAGAGTATATTGTTCTGCGTGAGTTATCGCTGAATGTAGGGCGCGTATGCGGCGTACTTTTATTTATATGTGTTATTTCTTGGAGTAAAGAGCCGCTTATCATCAATGTGCTGTTACTCGTCATCGGAAGCTCAACATTCTTCTCTTGGGTATTCATACGAAACCAGTTACCTGCAGCCAAGTCTTGACAGCGGCTAGGTTTCCGCATGAAAATGTGAGTAGCATGAGTAAGGGATGAGGAGGGGGCACCAATGCCGCCAAAAATGGTGAATAGCATCACAGAGCTGATCGGAGATACCCCCGCGGTGCGCGTAAATCGCTTATTGGAACCGGAAGCTGCTGAGTTGTATGTGAAATTGGAGTATTTCAATCCGAGCGGAAGCGTGAAGGATCGGGCAGCATGGAATCTCATTGATCAGGCAGAGAAGTCAGGACAACTTCAGCCAGGTGCGACAATTATTGAGCCTACTAGCGGAAATACGGGGATCGGACTCGCGATGAACGCGGCGGCCAAGGGCTATAAGGCCATCTTGATTATGCCGGACAATATGAGCAAGGAACGTATTAATATCCTGAAAGCCTATGGTGCCGAAGTCGTCCTAACACCAGCCGCTTTGCGGATGCCAGGTGCCATTGCGAAAGCTGTGGAGTTACGGGATCAAATCCCGGGCAGCTTTATCCCACAACAGTTTGAGAATCCAGCGAATCCGAGTATTCATCGCATAACGACTGCACCTGAAATTTTGCAGCAAATGGAGGGCAAGCTGGATGCATTTGTTGCTACCTCAGGAACTGGAGGTACGATTACGGGGACTGGTGAAGTGCTTCGGGAGCATTTGCCGAATATCCAGATTTATGTAGTGGAGCCGAAGGGGTCACCAGTACTTTCTGGTGGAAGCCCTGGGCCACATAAGCTCGTGGGGACAAGTCCGGGTTTTGTTCCGGCAATTTTGAACACTAGCGTTTATGATGAGATTGTGCAAGTGGCAGATGAGGATGCCATCCAAACGATGAGGGATTTGGCGAGTAAGGAAGGCATCCTTGTTGGTCCTTCGGCTGGAGCCTCAGTATGGACGGGGATGCAGGTTGCAAGAAAGCTCGGGGCAGGAAAGCGAGTGCTTTGTATTGCACCAGATACAGGCGAGCGATATTTAAGTATGGATCTCTTTTAACCCTTGTACGAGGTGAATTGGGAGCATTGAGCCACTCGGATGGTTATCCAGTGGCTTTTTATTTTGCCAATCCTAGCGGAATTTTCGAATATATATAAATATTCTGCCTTTCTTCCGCGATCAGTAATTGAATTAGGACAGCAATTCATTGTAAGATGAATGGATGAATGAAACATATCTCAGAAAGGTAGGTTTAACCATGGATACTTTGAAGCTTAAAATTCTCGATTTACTAAAGGAAGACGCCCGCAGGAGCGCGGATCTGATCGCCACCATGTTAGGAACGGCGGAGGCCGAAGTTGCGCGAGCGATAAGCGAGATGGAAGCGGATAAGGTCATTGTCAAATACGCGACAGTCGTGAACTGGAGCAAAGTAGATGACGAAAAGGTTACCGCCCTAATTGAAGTACAAATTACGCCGGAGCGCGGGCGCGGGTTTGATGCGATTGCGGAACGGATCTATTTATATCCGGAAGTCAAATCGGTTTATCTCATGTCAGGCGCGTATGATTTGCTCGTTGAGATTGAGGGGAGCTCGCTCAAACAGGTGGCTTCATTCGTTTCCAACAAGTTGTCGCCAATCGACCGTGTGCTTTCTACGAAAACGAATTTTATTTTGAAAAAATACAAACAAGACGGCATTATTTTCGAAGATCAAGAAGATGATCACCGAATGCTTGTTTCGCCGTAAGGGAGAGGTAGCGCTATGATCAAGGATGAGACTACGATTCAAACTAGCATAAAATCAATGAAGGACTACCTCGCTCCTGCGGTACGTGAAATGAAGCCTTCTGGGATTCGGAAGTTTTTTGATCTTGTAAGCAATAGTAAAGAGGACATCATCTCACTAGGTGTTGGCGAACCTGACTTCTCCACACCTTGGCACGTTCGTGAAGCAGCTGTACATTCCTTGGAGCGCGGCAGAACGAAGTATACGCCAAACTCCGGTATTCCTGAGCTCCGCGAAGCGATTGCGAACTATTTGTATACCTCCTTTAAAGTGAAATATGAGCCTTCGAACGAGGTGCTTGTTACGGTAGGGGGCAGTGAAGCTATTGATCTAGCGCTGCGTTCACTTATTACACCTGGGGATGAGATTCTGATTCCTGAGCCTTGTTATATTTCATACTCGCCAATCACGGCTATTAGTGGCGGTGTGCCAGTGGGTATCGAAACATTTGCAAAGGATCAGTTTAAATTGACGGAAAAGGCTCTTCGCGATGCGATTACGCCAAAATCCAAAATATTAATTCTATGCTATCCTAGTAATCCAACTGGCGGCATTATGACGTATGAAGACTGGTTGCCGATTGCGAAAGTTGTTGAAGAACATGATCTGATTGTCATTTCTGATGAAATTTATGCGGAATTGACGTACGGGCAGAAGCACGTGAGCTTCGCAGCAGTTCCGGGGATGCAGGATCGGACGATTCTCGTTAGCGGATTCTCCAAGGCTTTCGCAATGACTGGCTGGCGGATGGGGTATGCTTGCGGTCACAGAGAGCTAATCTCGGCAATGACCAAGATTCACCAATATACGGTCATGTGTGCACCTGTCATGGGGCAAGTAGCCGCTCATGAAGCGTTGACGAATGGATTGGAAGAGAAAGACCGGATGATTGAATCCTATAACCAACGGAGACGATTAGTTGTCAAAGGCTTCCGTGAAGTAGGGCTTGAATGTCATGAACCACAGGGCGCATTCTATGCGTTCCCAAGCATTGTGGCAACAGGATTAACCTCAGACGAATTCGCGCAACGGCTTTTATATGAGTCTAAGGTAGCTGCAGTACCTGGTGATGTATTTGGTTTAGGTGGAGAAGGTTTTCTACGATGCTCTTATGCCTATAGTGTTTCCCAACTGAATGAAGCATTAGAGAGAATCGGTAATTTCTTGAGGAAATTATAATATTCTTTATAAATTCATATGTTCATAGGAGACGAAAACTGGTATTCTAAGAGTAAGGAGGGATGAGCATGGCTTTTATGGAATATCAGCTTACTAACTTTCAGAAGCAATTTCAAATTCGCGAGCAAGAGTTCGGACAGCGTTGGCTGACCAGAAATGCCAAGAAGCAAAATTCCCTAGCTATACTTGAAGAAGAGATCAATACCTTGAGACGTAAAATGGAACAGATGGTCATGGAAGGTCGAGAAATGACATCTGATGCGGTTGTTGAATTAAGTACGATGCTGGATCAAAAAATAAATGAATATATGACATCTGGAAAGAAAAGTCGGTGAAAACCGACTTTTCTGGCGATTATCGATAAAGAGAGAGTACTTGACGGAGGGAATTACATACACATGAAAGCAAAATGGTTGTTCGTTGTCATGCTAGGAATGATGTTAATGCTTACAGCTTGTGGTGGACCGAAGGCAGATGTATCAGTGTTTATGATGGGACCTAACGGGTTTCCAAGTGAAGCGGCGGAGAAGTTGGAAGTATCTTTGAAATCCAAGGTAGGTGAAATTCCTACTGTGAAGCTGAATACATCACCTATTTTTTCATTGGAAAAAATGATTGTGGAGCTAGCTGCTGGTGGTAACGGGATCTTCATTTTGGGAGAAGAGCAGTTCAAAGGCTTGAGCAACCAAGCGGGATTCGTTTCGTTGGATAACATCATCAACCCTAAGGATTATCCAGATGGGGTTATCGAGATCAAAGAAGAAGGTAAGGCAGCGGAGAAGCATCTGTACGGCATTCCGCTTACTGGAAACAAATGGATGAAAGAGCAAGGTTTTGAAGGTAAAGGGTTATATGCGTTCATTCCACAGAATGCTCCGAAAATGGACGAGGCATTGAAAGTCATCCAAATTATTGCGCAAAAATAAGAGAACATTTATAATCGACAAATAGTTTCAATGTATAATTTGCAACTGTAGGTACTGGTCATATTCCAAATGGAACATTACTAGTTAGGGGAAGCCGGTTCAAATCCGGCACGGTCCCGCCACTGTAATTCAGACTTGTGAAAGTCTGGAGAGTCAGGATACCTGCCTATGGTGCCGATACAACATCCTTCGAGGAAAAGGGTCGCGTTAAATCAGGAAGCAGCGCACGTAAGTTCGTTGTCATATACCGCGATTTATCGTCTCCTTCGTTCCTAGTGAACAAGGGGACTTTTTTAATTTTGACTATGAATTGAAAATAAGGAAAAGAGGGTTTAAGTGATGAAACAGAGCAATTTCAAAAGGGGTCTTATTCTTACATTAGCGGTTGCGACCGCGATCTCGTTAGCGGCATGTGCGAAGAAGGAAACAGAAATTACGGATCCATCGAAACTAGGTGGTGTAGGGACGAAGGCGCCAACTACGACATCGACGGCAGCACCTGCTGCAGCAAAGAAAACGACATATCCTTTGAAAGTAAAAGATGCGACAGGCAAAGAGTTTACATTCGACAAAGCACCAGAGCGAATCGCGTCGGTCTCGCCATCAGAGACAGAATCGCTGTTTGCGATTGGACTAGAGGCGAATATTGTCGGTGTATCGGATTTTGACGATTATCCGGAAGCAGCAAAATCGAAGCCGAAGCTAGGCAGCATTACGAAACCAAACATGGAAGCAGTCATTGCTTCGAATGCGAGTATTGTTTTCTCTGGTGTTTCCATGACTGCTAAATCAGTTGAGGATCTACGTGCGATGAACATTAACGTCTTTAAAGTAGATCCCAAAACGGTAGATGATGCGATGAACAATATTCAAACGTTCGGACTTATTACGGACCATCAAGAGCAAGCAGAGAAAGTTGTCGCCAAAATGAAAGCAGACCGTCAGAAGGTTGTCGATGCCGTGAAAGATGTGAAGCAAGAGAATAAGAAAAAAGTATACATGGAATTTGCTCCAGGCTGGACCGTAGGAAGCGGTGAGTTCATGGATGAGTTAATCAAAATCGCAGGTGGAATTAACGTAGCCGGCGATAAAGCAGGCTGGTATGAGATCAGTGAAGAGAAGATCATTCAGCAAAATCCAAACGTCATCTTGTTCGCAAATGGGATTGTCGATTTCAAGAGCAAGAAGCCATTGGAAGAAATTATTCGTACGCGCGGTGGGTGGGATGCGATTGACGCCGTGAAGAATAAACGTGTGGTAGGACTCGACCAGAACTCTGTAAGTCGCCCAGGTCCGAGACTGACGGATGGGCTACTGGAAATGGCGAAAGGAATCTATCCTGAATTGGTGAAATAATGAAAAGAAAATTGATGCTTGGAGGAGGAGTATGCATTATACTCCTTCTTCTTTCTATTGTGGTGAGTTTATCCATCGGGTCGGCTCAGCTTCCTCTTTCACATATCGTGGGAATTCTAGCGGAGCATCTGCCTTGGATAGGAAGTCATATCGAGGTGAACTGGCCGCAATCTTCGGAACAAATCATTAATAAAGTAAGAATCCCTCGTATGTTACTGGGCATTCTTGTTGGAGCTGTGCTTTCCGTAGCTGGTGCTGGTTTTCAAGGGGTTCTGCGTAATCCGCTTGCTGATCCTTACTCGCTGGGCGTATCTTCTGGGGCTTCTGTCGGGGCTGCTGTTCTTATTTATTTCGGGCTGCAATTCGCCTGGTTCGGGCAATGGTCGATCCCCATTGTGGCTTTCGCGACGGGGCTTATTTCCTTGTTCTTGGTCTTGAAGCTAGCTATGATTGAAGGGAAGCTAAAGATGGAAACGCTGATTTTGTCGGGCGTTGTGATGCAAGCCTTTCTAGGGGCGTTTGTGTCGTTCTTGGTTTCGATTTCAAATCAAACGATTAATGAAATTATTTTCTGGCTCATGGGGAGTCTAGCGATGCGCGGATGGTCATATACGTATATGATTTCACCGTATCTCATAATAGGCGTTGTTATTCTGTTAAGCTATGCAAGATCATTAAACCTGCTGGCATTAGGAGAGCGTCAAGCTGCACATCTCGGTGTTCATGTTGAACGTACGAAACTGATTGTACTAATCGCTTCCACGTTGATCACGGCGGCTGCCGTTTCTGTGGCTGGGGTAATCGGGTTTGTTGGGCTGATCGTACCGCACCTGGTACGAATGTTGGTTGGTCCGGATTATCGTTTGATCATTCCGTTATCCGCGATTGTTGGTGGGATCTATGTCTTATGGGCAGACACCTTGGCTAGAACACTGCTTAGTCCTACGGAAATCCCGCTTGGGGTAGTTACGGCGTTTCTGGGTGCACCTTTTTTTGCCTATCTGCTCCATAAAGATAAGAAAACGTTAAGAGGTTGATCACGATGATTCAAGTGGAGGGGCTCTTTCAGAGCTTTCGAGAACAACAAGTGCTAGATAATATGAGCTTTGAGGTCGGGCATGGGGAGTTTTTTGGGATTATTGGTCCTAATGGCAGCGGCAAATCTACGTTACTGCGACTCCTATCCGGCATGGATCCGGTCATGCATGGTAATGTGCTTTTAAAAGGAAAAAAGGTATCATCGTATTCGCGCAAAGAATTGGCCAAATGGCTCGCTGTACTTCAGCAAGATGCGTTGCCCCCAGTTGGCTTCACAGTTCGTGAAGTCGTGGAGATGGGACGCTACCCGTTCCAGAATTGGCTAGGAGAAGATAAGACTGAATCGGATGGACTCATTGATGCTATTATCATAAAGCTTGAGTTGGAAGGGCTTGTAGACCGCACGATTGAACGCCTGAGTGGCGGGGAGCGGCAGCGCGTTGCATTGGCCAAGGTGATGGCCCAGCAGCCAAGCTTGCTCATGCTCGATGAGCCAACTACTTTTCTAGATATCGGATATCAAATACAGATGATGGATTATATTCGTTCTTGGCAGCAGGAGTCGGAACTAACGGTTATAGCTGTTCTGCATGATTTGAATTTGGCAGCGCAGTATTGCACGAGATTGATGATCGTACATGAGGGGCGAGTAACGGCCATTGGAACGCCTGCAGAAATTATTACAAGTACACTAATAGCTGAAGTATACGGAACAGAGCCAATTGTTCTTAAACATCCTATTAGTGAGGTACCTCAGATATTATTACAACCTGGGAAATAATGAGAGTCCGGAGGAAGATGATAATGAACCATTTACATAACTTGATTAACGCGATTGAACCGATCCATCAAGAGGTGGCTGTTCAAGCCAATGACCATTTGAATCAATTAACGAAGCCGCAAGGAAGCTTGGGAAAGCTTGAGGACATCGCACGCCAAGTCGCTGGGATTACAGGTGAAGTGATGCCGACTTTTGAGAAAAAAGCGGTTATTGTCATGGCTGGTGATCATGGTGTTTGTGAGGAAGGCATCAGTGCTTTCCCAGCGGCAGTGACACCACAAATGGTGCTCAATTTTCTATATGGCGGGGCTGCTGTTAATGTTCTTGCTAGACATGCCGGAGCTGATGTGGTTTGTGTGGATATGGGGGTTAATGCAGATTTGGAGCATCCGAATCTTGTCTCTCGCAAAGTTAGAAAAGGCACGCGCAACATGGCGAAGGAAGCGGCTCTTACCTTGGAGGAGACGACCCAAGCGATAGTAGCTGGCAGTGAAATTGTGGACGATTTGGTGGCAAAAGGGTACCGACTTTTCGCTACGGGTGAAATGGGGATTGGTAATACAACGGCTAGCGCAGCAATCTTGTGTGCGTTGACGGGATTAGACACTAGTATTGCTGTAGGTCGTGGAACCGGCATCGATGATGCGACTTGGCTGCACAAGCAGTCGGTTGTGAATACGGCGCTGGGCGTGAATGGGCTGCTTGGGCGTGGGGCAAGTGCAAGTACAAGTGCAAGTACAAGTACAAGTGCAAGTGCAAAAGCAAGTGCAGAAGAAGGTTCAAGCGGTGATTATGCACTCGAGGTGTTGAGTAAGGTCGGCGGACTGGAGATCGCTGGTCTTGTTGGGGTGATCTTGGGCGCAGCGAAGCATCGCTGCCCGGTTGTCGTCGACGGCTTCATCTCGTCGACCGCAGCGCTCGTGGCGAGCCGTTTAGCTCCGCTAAGCGCGTCCTACATGCTCGCCTCGCACTTATCGCAAGAGCAGGGACATGCGAAGGTGCTCGAGTCGATTGGCCTCGCAGCGATGCTGCAGATGGATATGCGACTGGGCGAAGGCACAGGCGCAGTGCTTGTGTTCAACTTGATCGATGCCGCAGGCAAGATCATGAAAGAAATGGCGACCTTCGAAAGCGCAGGCGTTTCGAGGGAGTAACAAGCAGAGAGAAGGAGGCGAACACGATGGCGGTTCTGGTAACGGGCGGCGCGCGCAGCGGCAAGAGCTCCTTCGCGGAGAAGCTGGCTATGCATCGCTGCAAGCAGGGGATTTACATAGCGACCTCCCACATCTACGATGAGGAAATGAGGGAGCGGGTGGGTCTGCACCAGCTGCAGAGGCTTCACTCGGGATTCCCTTGGGAAACCAGGGAGGAGCCGTATGCGCTGCGAGACTGTCTCACGCAGCTTCAGGAGAGCGGCGAAGGTGCTGTGGTGTTAGTAGACTGCCTGACGCTATGGCTGACGAACTGGCTGCTCTACTACGAGCTGGAGAGCCATGCAGTTCAACTCGTATCCAATCAAATTGACGAGCTCGTGGATGCCGTGTCCTCCTACAGTGGACAACTTATTTTAGTTACGAATGAAGTAGGCGATGGTATTGTGCCGGAATACCCGCTTGGCCGTCAATTCAGAGATTTGGCTGGACGGATGAATCAGCGTGTTGCTGAAGTCTGTCAGCAGGTTTTTCTGGTTACCGTCGGTATCCCGATCGAAATAAAAAGTAGAGCTTACATTTTAGACTAATAGAGAAGTAAGTGCGGAATGGTGAAGCCCTTATGTGGATATATACATGGCAGGAAATCGTCTGGATGACGGCTGCTGCAATAGCAATAGATTGGTTGATTGGTGATCCAAAGTGGCCTACGCATCCCGTCATACTTATTGGACGCTGGATCCGCTGGGTAGAAGAAAGACTGCATCCGAGAGAAAGTATTACGAGCCCCATAGAAGGTATCCATCCAAAGTGGCTGCGCTTGAAGGGCTTCCTACTCATGCTGTCCACAATTACATTGAGTTTTATTGTGGTACTTGTGCTGGTACATTTCGCAAATGATATTCATCCGTGGCTAGGGTATGCGGTGTCAACCTGGCTCATCTCCACGACGGTGGCGATCAAAGGCTTAAAGGATGCCGCGTATCTGGTCTACAATCCGCTGCGCGAAGGCAATCTCGCGGATGCTCGCAAGTACACCGGCTACATCGTTGGCCGGGATACCGATGCGCTCCACGAGGAGGAGCTCACGCGAGCCGTCGTGGAGACGGTCGCAGAGAACATCGTGGACGCGGTCATCGCGCCCTTGTTCTATGCGCTCATCGGCGGTGCGCCGCTGGCGATGTTATACCGTGCATCGAATACGCTGGATTCGATGGTCGGCTACCGAAATGACAGATACCGTCATTTCGGCACCGCGTCGGCCCGCTGGGACGACGCCCTGAACTGGATCCCGGCGCGGCTCACCGGGGTCCTGCTGATCCTCGTGGCCCTGGCGAAGCCGGGCCTCTCAGCTCCGCGCGCGGCGGCGGCGATTCGCCGCTTCGCGCATCTACACCCCAGCCCGAACAGCGGGATCCCGGAGTCGGCGGTAGCCGGGGCACTCGGGATCGAGCTCGGCGGGCTGAACGTCTATGGTGGCGCGGCGAGTGAGCGCGCGCGCTTGGGCTGGCCGCTGCGTCCGCGAACGCAGCGGGATATCGTGAACGCCGTGAGCATGCTCTACGGCGTCAGTTTTGTAGTGATGGGAGGACTCCTATGCGTCGTACTCATTTTTTAATGGACTGGCTGCGAGCCTGTGTAGCCGCCTTTCAATTCCTAACGCGCCTGCCGATTCCCATGCAGATTGATTATACTGAGCGCGTGTTCCAGCGCAGCTCCATGTTTTACCCGCTTGTTGGCTTCGTAATCGGACTGCTTCTCCTGTTGGCAGGAACTGGGCTTTCCCACGTGCTGCCAACCATGCCAGCATCCATCCTGCTCCTAACGTTTTGGGTCATTCTCACAGGCGGACTGCATCTGGATGGCTTAATGGATACGGCAGATGGGATTCTCAGTCACCGTCCTCGTGATCAAATGCTTGAGATTATGAAGGATAGCCGCGTGGGTGCAATGGGCGTTATTGTGTGCGTCCTGCATCTATTACTAAAATTTTCCTTACTCTATACCCTACTGGATGCCAAACAAGCAGGTGAACCAGGTAATATGCTTCTCCTATTGGCCATCGTGCCGATATGGAGTCGTTGGTTCATGGTTGCAGCCATTCGAATGTGGCCTTACGCAAGGCCGAATTCGGGGTTAGGCAGTCTGTTTCATGGCGTTAACAGCAAACATGTCATGGTATCTCTTTTAGTAGCCCTATTAACGACTACGCTATGCTTTTACAATAACAACACAATTTCGTTACCGAACTGGAGTATCGTTCTAAGCTTTATGGCCATCACCACGTTAGTTGGAAGCGGAATTGCAGCTTATATCAGCAGCAAGCTTGGCGGACTTACAGGAGATACGTATGGCGCTTTAAATGAACTACTGGAGAGCGTACTGTTGTTAGCCGTCATCATCATCGTTAACATGTAGAACAGGATCTGTCATCTTTTCGTGAAAGGAGTGACCATTATGTTAGAGCGTTATGGACATGGAGGTGATCTGTGGACAGCGGAGGAAGCTTTTAATCTGCCTAAAGAACAGTTTCTGGATTACAGTTCGAATATGAACCCTCTTGGGCCTCCTGAGGTGGTCAAGGAGATTCTATCAGCGAGCTGGCGCGATATCGTCAAATATCCAGATCCTGCGGTACGTGAGCTTCGCCGAAAGCTAGCTCAGAAATATGAGATAGATCCGGAGAGTATTTTGGTTGGAAACGGTGCCGCAGAGCTGATCGATTTGATCATCCGTGTAGTGAATCCAAGCATGACGGGGCTTGCTAGGCCATCTTTTAGCGAGTATGAGGAAGCGGTTCACAAAACGGGTGGCAGGCTAACGAATATCCCCTTACTCCCTGAGCATCAATTCGAACTCCAATGGCAGGATGTCGAAGCAGCGCTGCCAATAGTTGACTTGTTTTTCCTCGGGCATCCCAATAATCCGACTGGTAAACTAATTCCTCGCAGCGTACTAAGCAATCTGCTTCAGAGTGGGCGCAAGCTTGTGCTCGATGAGGCTTTTATGGATTTTGTTCCACAGGAGTCTGAACATTCGCTGCTGAAACTTGCCTCAACAAGCCAAGACCTGATTGTGATTCGTTCAATGACGAAATTTTATTCAATCCCAGGCATTCGTTTAGGTTATATGGTAGCTCACCCTGATCTTATCCAGCAATTGCGACAGCAGCAGGTACAATGGAGTGTGAATTATCTCGCGCAGCAGATGGGGGTTGCGGTGCTAGGAGATGAAGCGTTCGAACAGTCCACAAGGGAGTGGCTGGGCGTTGAGAAGCCTTGGCTTATCGAGCAGATGCGCCATATCGGCTTGGAAGTAGTGCCAAGTGATGTGAATTTCTTGTTGTTCTCATTTTCTGTGTCGAGTGGGATTAGCATAAAACAGGCTCAACAGGTTATGGGTCGCCAAGGGATTCTGATTCGGGATGCTTCGTTATTCGAAGGGTTGAATGAACGTTATTGTCGCGTAGCCATTCGTCTTCGTGAGGATAATGAGCGTTTACTACAAGCCTTAAGCAGGATGATGAATGATTTAACAAGGAGTGGAGGTACAGGCCATGCGTGAATCAAAGTCAGCAGTTCTCATGATTCAAGGCACAGCTTCTGATGTTGGCAAAAGTATTCTTACGGCGGCCTTATGCCGTATTTTCGTGCAGGATGGCTGGCAGACAGCGCCTTTTAAATCGCAAAATATGTCCCTCAACTCTTACATCACATTCGATGGCAAAGAAATAGGCAGGGCGCAAGGTGTACAAGCAGATGCTTGCCGAATTGTCGCTACGACAGATATGAACCCGATTCTGCTCAAACCAAAGCAAGACATGGTAGCTCAAGTTGTTGTTCATGGGAAGCCTTATGCAGATTTGGATGCAAGGGCGTATAGAGAGTCCTATTTGCCAAAAGCGGAAGCGATCGTGAAAGATGCTTTAGAACGCTTGCGCAGCGAACATGACATTGTCGTTCTAGAAGGAGCAGGAAGTCCGGCGGAAGTCAATTTGAAAGATCGTGACATCGTCAATATGCGTCTAGCCGGTTGGGCAGATTCACCGGTACTGCTGGTTGCTGATATTGATCGTGGTGGGGTTTTTGCTTCGATTGTGGGTACACTTGAAATCTTGACCCCAGAGGAACGAGACCGGGTGAAAGGTTTTATTATTAATAAATTTCGCGGGGATGTCAGCTTGCTGAAGCCTGGTTTGGATTGGCTGGAAGAGCGCACAGGGAAGCCAGTGCTCGGCGTTATTCCTTATTTGCAGCAGCTTGGTATTGAGGACGAGGACTCAGCATCACTCGATTCCAAACGTACGCTAAGCAGAAGGTCTACGAACCAACAAGGAAAAAAATCAGATCAGTTGGACGTTGCAGTCATTCGTTTGCCTCGTCTTTCGAACTTCACAGATTTTGATCCGCTGCAAGAAGAATCCGACATTCATTTCAGATATATTGATTCCTTAGCTGAATGGGGAGAGCCGGACGTCGTCATACTTCCAGGAAGTAAGAATACGATGGAAGACTTGCGCTATCTGAAGGAGTCAGGTCTGGCTGCGCGATTAGTTTCTTTTGCTCATGAGGACAAAGGTTGGATCGTTGGTATTTGTGCAGGTTATCAAATGCTGGGTGTCACACTCTCGGATCCTGGCAGGTACGAATCGGAGCATGCTAGGCTTGAAGGCTTAGGGCTGCTTCCGACAGAAACGGTGTTCACACCGGATAAACGAACGGTAAGGGTACAAGGTGTCAGCACGCTTTTCGCATCGAATTTTGTGATCAACGGCTATGAAATTCACATGGGTAGGACGCAATATGCGCAAGAAATCGTACCTCCTTTTCAAATAGCTCCTCAATTAAGCACGGATTTAGAGGAACCTCTTGCAACTTCCCTGCATCCTGACGGAGCCGTCTCGCTAGATGGCCGTGTGTGGGGAACCTATATCCATGGTATTTTGCACAATGATGACTTCCGCAGAGCTTGGTTGAACCAGATTCGATTACATAAGGGTTTATCCCCAATCTTAGAAGGACTACGTTATAAGGAGCGCCGGGAAGCTGCGTTCGATCGATTGGCTGACCATGTACGAGCTCACTTGGATATGAAGCGAGTTTATGAGATGATGGATGTAACACATCCTACGAAACGGGAGGGGTTCTAAGATGAAAATATATACGCGTACGGGAGATGCTGGTCAAACTGGTGTGATTGGTGGTCGTGTGGACAAAGATGATGATCGTGTCGAGGCCTATGGAACGACGGATGAGCTGAATAGCTTTCTAGGTCAAGCGATGAGCTTCATGGATCCACAGAAATACCCCGATTTATTGCCAGATTTGCTGCAAGTGCAGCATGAGCTGTTTGATTGCGGTTCAGATCTTGCACTGCTAAAGCAGGATTTACGTCCTTATAAAGTAACGGCAGATATGGTAGATGCATTAGAAGCTTGGATTGATAAATATGATGCTGAGACGCCAGATATCACTCGCTTTATTTTGCCTGGAGGCGGGACTGTGTCATCAACGTTACATGTTTGTCGTACAGTTTGCCGTAGAGCCGAACGGCTTGTCGTAACACTAGCCCGCACACAGGAGATCAATCCCGAGGTGCGCCGATATTTGAACCGGTTGTCGGACTTTTTCTTCACGATTGCTCGCACAGCGAACTTCCGTGAGGGGATTGCAGATGTGGAATATATACGCAGTGCTGAGGTGTTTAAACGTAAATCATGAGCTACTATGAACCATTAGTATACCTTGTCCCGCCAGAGGAAGAAGGTTTCATCCTCAAAACAGTGCTCCAAAAAAGATTGATGGTCTCACGAAAATTGTTATCCCGCATCAAACTTACCGAGCAAGGGATTACGGTTAACGGGGAAAGGCAGTACATCAATATCAAAGTGAAGGCTGGCGACCGTGTAGAAATTCGGATGGAAGAAGAACAATCCGAGGATATTCTGCCTCAAGAACTTCCGCTGCATATTCTACATGAAGATGAGCATCTGCTCATCTTAGCTAAAGATGCGGGTATCATTGTCCATCCAACGCATGGTCATTACGTGAATACAATTGCGAATGGCGTTGTTTTCCATTGGCAGCAAGCAGGGATTACGTGTCGTTTCCGCCCGGTGCATCGATTGGATCAAGAAACTTCGGGTGTCCTAGCCATTGCTAAAACACCGTATGTCCATCAGCAGATTTCCGAGCAAATGATTCAACATCTCGTGAAAAAAGAGTACCTCGCCTTTGTTTGGGGCACGGTAGCTTCACCTTCAGGGACAATCAATGAGCCGATTGATCGTGATCCCGAGCAGCCTCATGTACGCATCGTTCGCCCAGATGGTTATGCTGCTGTAACGCATTATGAGGTCGTAAAACAATTCGAGAAAGCTGCGCTCGTTCGGATTTGGCTGGAAACGGGACGTACGCATCAAATTCGTGTGCATATGCGCCATCTGGGCCATCCGCTGTTGGGGGATAAGATGTACCTACTAGAACAATACGAAGAAGAAGCAGCTGAACTTGAAGCCACCGAACGGCTACATCGTCAGGCGCTGCATGCATTTAAACTAGGCTTTGTGCACCCAGGTACAAGGGAATGGACCGAATTTAATGCGCCATTACCTGCTGATTTATCCGATCTAGAGCAGTGGTTAGCCGATAAAAGGTAAAAAATCGAGAACCATGCCAATTTCTGGATGGTTTTTCTTTGCAATTACTTGACTTTCCTTGGCAATTAGCCCAAAATTTTAAGTAGTTCTATTTGATCATCATACGGCATAAAGGAGTTATTACAACGTGGGAGTTAAAGTGTATGGTTACGATAAATGTGGGACGTGCAGGAGTACTGTAAAGTGGCTGAAAGCACATGAAATTGAGATTACAGATCAGGTCGCTTTATTTGAAACGCCGCCTTCTGCGAAGGAACTAGCGGATTTGCTTCAGCTCAGTGGTTTTGAGATTAAGAAGTTTTTTAATACATCAGGGGATGTCTACAAAGAGATGAATTTGAAAGACAAACTGCCAGGTATGTCACAAGAACAAATGCTTGATTTGCTAGCCTCGAATGGGCGATTAATTAAGCGACCTATTGTAACGGATGGACATAAAGTGACCGTAGGCTTCAAAGAAGATGTGTTTGAGGATGTTTGGGCGAAAGGGTGATAGAGACGTGGGAGACGACCAGAAACCAACACGCAAGAAGTCACCACTAGCCATTGGCGGATTTATTGCTGTCCTCTTATCACAAGGCAAGCTGCTGCTTGCCGCTTTGAAGTTTGGGAAAATTGGCGGCGCTGTCATCTCAATGTTTATCACGATCTGGGCTTACGCTTACTTGGCGCCATTGCCGTTTGCGATTGGTCTGGTACTTATGATCCTCATCCATGAGTTAGGTCATGTGCTTGCAGCGAAGATCAAGGGGTTACCCGTCTCGGCGCCAGTCTTTATCCCATTCCTCGGTGCGTTGATCACGATGAAAAAGAATCCAACTGATGCAGCAACGGAAGCCTTTATAGGTATAGGAGGTCCTGTTCTGGGGACTCTTGGAGGCGTTGCCGCTTTTGGTGTAGGTGTTTATTTTGATTCAGCAGTGATCGTTTCCGTTGCCTACGCTGCTTTTTATCTGAATCTGATCAACTTGCTGCCAATACATCCCTTGGACGGCGGACGAATCTCAACAGCCGTAACACGCTGGTTATGGTTGGTTGGCTTAGTTGGCGGGCTCATCATCATTATCTATATCGATAGTTATTTTTCGAGTAAGATTATTTTCTTGATCATCTGGGCGATGTTTGCATGGGATTTATACAAGAAATATGTGCGGTATCGCCATAAAGAAGAACGCGTAACTGTCGCTACACGATTCGAATTTCCAGCTAATCATTTGCTGCAGCAAGGTTATATGATCCCAGGTGAGAGCCATACGCGTGATTTGGACTATATCACCTATTCGGAACTGCAAGGGCCGGGCGCTGGCCGACAAACTTTGATTATGTCATGGCATGCGATTGGATTCGAAGGGCACGCATATTTGCCTGTGCAGGCGATTGTTAAGCGAGTGCAATTAGTAAAAGCAGAACGCATGAATAAAGAGGATGGCTTGCACCTTGGCCTCCAGGTTCAAGTAGAATACTCCCCACTAGGGATGCAAGAAAGCTATTATGACGTACCCGTTAAGACACGCTGGAAGTTTGGGATCTCTTATTTGGTATTAATCTTATTTTTGCTCTATATGATAAGACTCGTTCATCAGGTCGGTATCATTTCCTAACATCACATTTCACATAATGAGGAAGCTATCTATGACATTTAAAGGATCCAGACGGCTACAGCAGCTAGGCTCGGCTATTTTTTCGGAAGTAGCTGAATGGAAGAGAGAGGTTATGAACCAAGGGGTAGACGTCATAGATTTAGGTATAGGAAGTCCTGACCTGCCTCCCTCAGATCGCATTTTGGAAGCAATGGCAGAGGCGGTTCGTAATCCTGCATATTACGGTTACCCAACATCCGAAGGAAGTTTGGCCTTTCGCGAAGCGGTAGCCAAATGGTATGACTATCGATTTGATGTTCAACTCGATGCTGAAACAGAGATCTTAACCTTAATGGGCTCACAAGATGGGCTTGCTCACTTAGCGCTTTCTCTCTGTGATCCTGGGGATATGGCCATTGTCCCTGATCCAGGTTATCCTATATATTCGGCAAGCCTTGTCTTGGCAGGGGTTGAACCCTATTTACTACCGCTGCGTGCAGCGAATCATTTTTTACCCCAACTAGAGGACATCCCAGATGACGTGGCTGCTAAGGCGAAATTCATCTTGCTAAACTATCCAAGCAATCCGTTGTCTGCTGTTGCAGATCGTGCTTTCTTCGAGTATTTGATTTCATATGCGAAGAAGCACGATTTGCTTATAGTACATGATCTTGCCTATTCCGAAATGGCTTTTGACGGTTATAAGCCCATGAGCATTTTGGAGATTGAAGGTGCTAAGGAGGTTGCTATTGAATTCCATTCTTTATCGAAAAGCTTCAATATGGCAGGTTGTCGCATCGCATTTCTAACCGGTCATGCAGATGCAGTTAAGGCACTGAAGACGCTGAAATCGAATATTGATTACGGGGTATTTGGGGCTATACAAGCAGCAGGTATTGCAGCATTAGAAGAAGATATGGAAAGCGATCATTCTGTCTCAAGTATGTATGAGAAAAGACGAAATTCATTTATTTCGGCATTAAATGATGCGGGTTGGATCATTTCACCTCCAAAAGCAACGATGTTTATTTGGGCTCCAATCCCTAAGGGGTGGACGTCTCGACAAATTTCCCGGGAAATGTTGTTTCAGACAGGTGTTGTTGTTATTCCTGGCGATGCATTTGGCGCTGAAGGAGAAGGATTTGTCCGTATTGCTTTAGTGCAAGAAGAAGCTCGATTACTTGAGGCAGCAAGGCGAATAGGAGATTGGCTTCGGTCCTTAGAATGAAAGTTAGAGATTTTGGTAAAAATAGGAGAATGAGAGACATATTTAGGTATAAGATTGAGAAAATTTATACGTTGAAAGGGGTAAGTATATGGATGCCATTTCTTCACTATCGGAGCTGTTAGCTGAACAGAAGCCGTCATCGTACGTAGAGATTCCCGGAATTTTAGGACAGACGTTCGGTCAAGCGACAATCGCTGCTACATTACCTATTAGCAAACTATTTTCTATTTTTGAGGTGGATTTAGAAGTACAACGTGCGATTATTCCGCGGAACCTCTCAAAGTTAATTGACTATGTGAATTTATATTTGGAAGATCGCCAGCCGATCTATTTCCCTGGCATCATTTTCTCAGCAAGAGGCGCAGGACATTACGATGAGGATCACCAAGCCCTTCGCTTACAGCCAATTGAGAAATTATATGTCGTTGACGGTCAGCATCGCTTGGCAGCTTTCCAACGGATTATGGAAACATTGCAAAGTCAGATGGCACGAGCGAAAGATCGTCGTGAATATGACAAAATGGATGAGATTACGGAAAAGCTGCGTCGTTTATATGCGTTCCCAATCTCAACAATGACCTATCTAGACATTAATGCGCGTCAGGAACGTCAATTATTCTCCGATATTAATAAGCTTCCTCGTAAGCTTGGAGGCAACTTGGCTGTTCTTCGTGATCAACGCCGGTTCTATCATGTGGCAGCTACAGAGTTAGCAGCGAAAGCGCCTGCGATGCAGAAGCTAACTGTCGATATGTTCTCAGAGCGTGGCAAATCGCCGGAGTATTTATTCTCCTACCATTTGTTGATTGAAATTCTAGTGGGATTGTTTGAAGGGCGAATGAAATCTGCTGCTCGTAATAACAACTATCAGTATGCGGATAAAGATTTACAGGAGCTTATTTCGCTAGCAGGCGGTTACTTTAACGGATTATTGACACATTTGCCATCACCGACCAAGGGTGAAATCGTGTGGTCTGAGAATATCCAAATTGCATTAGCCCTCTTCATGCATGAAGAAGCGACGAAAACAGGCAGCTTTAATCGCTATGCACTTGAGCATGCTTTGAAAATATTGCCACATGTCAACTGGAACAGTATTTATGCTGGTGAAGAGAAGGATCGTCTACCAAGACGTACACGTATCATGAAAGCTTACAACCACATTAAGAGCTTTTATCAGGATCAGAATGCATTCCTAATCAGTGATGCAGAAGACTATAAAGCTAGTTTTGCGAATAAGGAGGACGTGAGCTAATGGAAGGATTACGCCTGAAAATGACTATCCATCCTTTCTGCGAAAAGTTCGGTCTCGCGACTGTGGCTTTGCGCGTTCAGGACCTGCTGAACTATACGATGATCGATCCCATGGTTCAACGGAAGCTGAGTAATATGCAGCGCAGGAAGATTTCGACTTATTTGCAAGAACGCGAATTGGACCATGTGTTCTTCGGCCCTGTAACCTTATCGCTTCGCGAAGTGAACCAGCTCTCCAAGGGAGCCAAGGAATTCCTCTTGCGACACGGCTCGAAGTTATCCATTCTTGATGGGCAGCATCGGATTCTAGCACTTGGCTATGTGAACGATCAGATGCAGAAAGAAGTACGACGCTACGAGAAGAAGCTGGCTCTGCTGAAGATTAAGCAACGGAAGTTTAGTGACGATGCGGAGATTAAGCAAGAGGTTGAGGAAACAGAAGGCACGATTAATCAACTTGAGGGTAGACGTTTGGACTTGATGGAAACTCAGCTAGCTGTGCAAATTTATATCGGCTTAACGGAAGAAGAAGAGCAGCAGTTATTTGGAGACATCAACTCCAAAGTGCAGTTGGTTAGTAAAGAACTCGGCCATTCCTTTGACTCTATTGATCCGCTTAATCTGGTTATTCAGCAGGTCGTGGATCACAATGTGTATCTGAAGGCAGCGGGTGTGGAGAGACGCAGTAACTTGACCTCTTTTAACCGTAACTTTACATGCTTCAGCTGGTTGTATGCAACGGCGACGATGCTGTTCTCAGGTAGAATGCAGCCTTCTTATGAGCTCCAACGTAAAATTCGACATGATCCATCGACGTATGTTGAAATCTTGCATCAATTCTTCAATACGATTCTACCAATGATGCCTGAACAGCCAGGCTTGGCACAATATACGTCCGCGAACCGTGTGATTCAAGAAAGTATTGCCCTGTATGCGAATCGTTTCTTATTCCCTAATGGCGAATACAACGATGAGTGGACGCAGTCCTTACAATTACTAGAGGGCTTCGATTGGTCACATGACAATGAAGAGTTAATCTATGTTTTTGGCTCGTTGGATAATGGGAAAATCAACCTCATTCACGAGAAGTCATTAAAAAAACATGCGAAGCTCGTGCAATTCTTCCTAGAAGGTACGGATTCTGCTAGTGATTCCGAAGAAGTATCCTCTGCATAGCTAGAAAACCCAAGAACCCTTTCGATCTCAATAAGAATTGAGATTGAAGGGGTTCTTTCTATTTCGTACACCCTACGCTAGATTACTTATCTCAAAAAATACGAATCCTAGTAATCATTTGTCTATATCAAAAATAAAGAACTAGCATACGATATCATATAAAGCTTGAAGGGAGGAAAACACAATGAGTTGCTCCGTATATGCTACTTTGGCTCATGTTGGACTTGGTACGGTTATTACGATTCATGCTGGCACTACACCAAATCATCAAGGTAGATTTCTAGGTATCCAAAATGGTAATGTTGTTATTGCTAATGGTGCTGGTACTGTATTCTATTTCCCAATTGATAAAATTGCTGTTGTTCATATTCCTTAATGATCATACCCAATTGAGAGTAAGAAGGAGCAAGAGAGTGGACGAGCTCTCTTGCTTTCTTCCTTTTTCACATAAAAAGCAATGACGTTAAAAGAGAGTAGGACTGTTTCGAGTCTCTTAACTTTGTCTATACTAGTTAATGAAAGCGACTCCACCCGGCAGGGGGCTAAGAATGATGTTAGCCGTTCATCAACGTATGGCGGAATTATGGACACTACGCAGAGCCCGAGAGCTAACTCGAGGTGAGCAAGAGGAATTAATGCTATGCATGGAAGCGAACGCGACTTATGTATGGAATCGATTAAAACTAGAAAATTTATCACTCTGTGCCTCACTGACAGGGGATTATGATTGGTTGCATGACATTTGTGAGCGCATCGAAAAGATTGAACCCAAGCACTGACTAACCGTCGGTGCTTTTTTCCTTTTCTGCAAGAGTGTGGACAGGTATAATGAGGATAGTTCAAAGCTAAGGAGATGTCGCATGGTCAGCTG
Source organism: Paenibacillus allorhizoplanae (assembly GCF_927798215.1). Taxonomy (NCBI): domain Bacteria; kingdom Bacillati; phylum Bacillota; class Bacilli; order Caryophanales; family Paenibacillaceae; genus Paenibacillus; species Paenibacillus allorhizoplanae. Next base: position 122,384 of record NZ_CAKMMW010000011.1, on the reverse strand, counting down.
GTTCAAGCAACGGGGAGTAGCTCCCTATACATTTTTACTTTTAGGATTCATGCTTCTGCTTGCCCTCATACTTAGACTGGTTTTGGCCCCCACATGGGTAGGCTATGATACGGACGTGCGAACGTTCATGGCGTGGGCAGATCGCGCTTATACGGTAGGATTAAGGGACTTATATACGAATGCCAAAGATTATTTTTTAGATTATCCCCCTGGCTACATGTATGTCCTATACGTTGTGGGCTTTGTACATCATAAGCTGTCTATTCCTTGGGAAAGCGGCAGCTCTTTACTTATCCTTAAGCTTCCAGCAATCCTTGCAGATCTTGGGACTGTTTATCTGTTATTTCGCCTAGCGATGAGTAAACATGAGGGAGCACGTACCTGGAAGCAGGCGCTCTGGATTGCTGCCCTATTTGCCTTCAACCCAGCCATTTGGGCGAATTCCGCGGTATGGGGACAGGTAGATTCTTTTTTTATGCTGTTTATTGTAGCTACATTATTAATGCAGATGAAAGGCAAACTGCCGCAAGCTGCGTTCTTTATTGCACTTGCTCTGTTACTTAAACCTCAAGCACTGCTGTTCGGTATTTTCCTATTGATAGATGTAATACGGGCACGTAAGTTGATGGTTTGGCTGCTTAGCGTGTTGACAGGCATAGCCACAATGGCTGTTCTTTCACTCCCTTTTGCAATGGGGAGAGGCTATGGCTGGATGATTGAATTGTATTCGGGTACGTTAGCTTCTTATCCCTATGCATCACTCAACGCGTTTAATCTGTTCGCACTTCTTGGCGGGAACTTCGTGGACATCAACAGTGGTTTCTGGCATTTGCCTTATAAATGGATTGGTGTCGTCTTAATGATTCTGTCCATCGTATATGTCTGTCTACTTTATTGGCTAGGTAAAAATAAGCGCGGTGCCGTCTTATACATATCGTTCTTATTTATCACGGCTATGTTTATGTGTATGACCAAAATGCATGAGCGCTACTTGCACTATGGCCTTTTGTTAGCATTAACGAGCTTCATATACTTAAAGGATCGCCGAATCTTATTGTTGTTTATCGGCTTTAGTATTACGCATTTTATCAATATTGGTGATGTACTCCTGCGGAGCTTTCATCAGGACTATCACATTCCGCTATATAATCCTTTGATGCTGACGGTTTCGGGGATCAATGTTATGATGTTTGTCTATGCTTGTATATTGGGATGGAGGCTTTTCGTGAAATCAGATCAGGATGAAACTGTGGAGGAGACTATGCCTCTAGTTGACAACAAGGTCGAAGCGCTTCCAATGGAAGATGACCTGGAAGAGAAAGCAACGAATCTCAGAGAAACCTCACTCTGGAAGGCACTGTTCCATAAGGGAGAGGATCATATAGAAAGAGGGAAGCGCGGACGCTTTTTCTCGCGTAAAGATGCCCTATATTTAGGCGTTCTTATGGTGGTTTATGCGATCATTGCGGTATTCCATCTCGGCGGACATAAGGATCCCACAACGTTCTGGCAGCCAACACGTGGAGGAGAGACGGTCATTGCTGATCTCGGCAGCACGCATCAGATTACACGTATTAATAGTTTTGCTGGCGTTGGGGAAGGTGCTTACTCCTATTGGTTTTCGATGGATGGTGAACAGTGGCAGGATGCCATGGCGGTTAAATCCGACCACACGAAGGTGTTCACCTGGCATACCGTAGAGGCGAATAAAGAAGCTCGCTATGTAAAAATTGTGATTGATACACAAGAGAATGCGAAGCTGCATCTTCATGAAGTTGGGATTTTCGGAGATGGGGGAACGACGCCATTACCGATCGCTAGTCTGAATGAAGTAGATGTTGACGCCGCCGATAATGGGAAAACATCTCATTTATTTGATGAGCCAAGTGTCGTCCCCTATACACCTACCTACATGAATGGCACGTATTTCGATGAGATTTATCATGCAAGAACAGCGTATGAGCATCTTCACAAGATCGAGCCTTATGAAAGCACACATCCGCCGCTGGGCAAAATATTCATTTCCATCGGTATTTACGTGTTCGGTTTAAATCCATTCGGCTGGCGTATTATCGGTACGCTATTCGGAGTAGGCATGATTCCAATTATGTATGTGTTCGCGAAGCGGATGTTTGGCCGTTCCGAATATGCCCTTATTGCTGCTTTTTTACTTAGCTTTGATTTCATGCATTTTGCCCAAACGAGAATTTCCACGATTGATGTATACGGTGTGTTTTTCATCATGCTGATGTTCTATTTCATGTATCGGTATACAACGTTGAGCTTCTTCCGTGAAAAGCTGTGGACGACGCTAATCCCACTGGGACTTTCAGGTTTGTTCTTCGGGATCGGCGCTGCTTCCAAATGGATTGTCATCTACGGTGGTGCCGGCTTGGCCGTCCTATTATTCATCTCGTTATGGGAGAGATACAGAGAGTACCAATTTGCCAAGCGCGTATTGCGGGAGAATAGTCGTGACGATTCTGAGGAGAGCGAGGGCGTTTATGAAGATCTTCTCTCTGTAGAAGAATCTACGAAGCTCCTACGTGTACAAAAGACTTTCGTAAGAAACACACTGCTTACTATCCTGTGGTGCGTACTCATGTTTGTTATTGTGCCGTTAGGCGTCTACACACTATCCTATATCCCATTCATGATGGTACCTGGTCCTGGACATCAGTTGAAGGATGTTGTGACCTATCAGGTACATATGTACAAATATCACAAAGATCTCGTCGCTACGCATCCGTTCTCCTCACCATGGTGGGAGTGGCCGATGATGATACGCCCGATCTGGTATTATCAAGCGAAGCTGATGCCGCAGGGCATGCTTTCGAGCATCGTTTCCTTCGGTAATCCGTTGGTGTGGTGGCCAGGTTTTATTGCCGTGCTGATGTCCTTCTATCTCGCATTCAAACGCAAGGATAAATTGCTGCGCATGCTGCTCATTGCTTACTGCTCACAGTACCTGCCGTGGATGTTGGTACCGCGACTAACGTTTATTTATCACTATTTTGCAATGGTACCGTTCTTGGTACTGATCTTGACCTATTACATCAAGGACTATTTGGAGCAAGGGCCACTGCAGCGAAGAAGATGGGTCTATGGCTACTTAGCCGCTGTCTTCGTGCTATTCGCACTGTTCTATCCGATTCTATCGGGGATGATTATACCGGCGAAATACTCCTTCTTTTTACGATGGTTGCCAGGCTGGAATTTCTTTTAAGCAGATGGATTGACGTCACTTAGAAGCCATGGTAATATAATTCCAAGTGAAATACTATGAATTAAAATAAGTCGACCGAACAGCAGGAGACTCCCACTATGTACACGAAAACATGGAGGCAGAGTCTCTTTTTTTACCCACAAAATTGCTAATGGAGCGTGAATCAAATGGCTAAAGTAGTAATTATTTCTGGAAGTCCAACCCCAACCTCCCGATTACATGGAGTAATTGAAGTTGCTAAGAGCGAGCTCCTGCAAGCAGGTATTGAAGTAGATTGGATCAAGGTTCGCGACCTGCCTGCTGAGGATCTGTTATATGCGAAGTTCGACAGTGAAGCCATTGTGGATGCGAGTAAGCGTGTGGCTGAAGCAGATGCTGTTTTCGTAGCTACGCCCGTCTACAAAGCTTCTTACACAGGCGTGTTGAAAGCCTTCTTGGATCTGCTGCCGCAAAAAGGACTCGAGCGTAAAATCGTACTTCCTTTAGCGGTTGGAGGGACCTATGCGCACTTGCTTGCGATCGATTATGCACTCAAACCGGTGTTGTCTGTCCTAGGTGCACAGAATATTTTACAAGGCGTGTATGTGCTGGATAAACAAGTGACATGGGGAGAACAAGGTCAAGCCATTCTCGATGATGAAATCACCTCGCGTTTGAAGGAATCCGTAACGGAATTCATTCAGGAAATTAAATGGCATACAAGCCGCTAATTACATAGCACACGCTAACCCGTCCTTGGTAACTTTTGCTGATGGCGGGTTTTTGCGTGTCGGGAACCTGTATGGCGTGCTATACTACTTCTAATGAATTCATATTTTCACAGGAATGGGAGCTATTATCAATGTCACAAAATTCATCTGAATCTGTGCTGCTCGTAGACGGCATGGCCTTATTATTCCGCGGTTATTATGCAACATCATCAAGTGGTTATATCATGAGAACCGATCACGGCGTGCCGATCAACGGTGTATACGGATTTCTCAAATACTTGCTTGATGCGATCGGCACATTCAAACCGACTCACATCGTGTGTTGTTGGGATATGGGAAGCAAGACTTTCCGAACAGAGAAATTTGAAGCGTACAAAGCGAACCGCGGGCCTGCTCCCGAAGAGTTGATCCCACAATTTGATTTGGTCAAAGAAGTGACAGCCAGCTTCAATATTCCGAATGTCGGCGTCCCAGGTTATGAAGCAGATGATTGTATCGGCACCTTGGCTCGTTTCTACAGCCCTCACACGAAAGTCCAGATCTTAACTGGGGATCATGATATGCTCCAGCTCGTAGATGAGAATACCGAAGTTATTATTATGAAAAAAGGGCAATCCAACTACATGGTGTACACGCTAGAAACGCTCATGGAGGAGAAAAGCCTAACTCCTGCTCAAATCATTGATCTGAAGGGGTTAACGGGTGATACCGCAGACAATTATCCAGGGGTCAAAGGAATTGGGGAGAAAACGGCAACCAAATTGCTCAACGAATATGTGAACATTGCTGGTATCCTCGAGAACTTAGCTTCACTTCCGAAAGGTGTAAGGGCTAAGATCGAAGCAGAGCTGGATATGCTGCATCTTTCGCTTGATCTGGCAACGATTCGCTTGGATGCGCCGGTCGCTTGTGCACTTGAAGATTGCGCGTGGGCGATGGATCGGGAGAAAGTCATTAGCAAATTCGATGAAATTGCGTATAAAGGATTAATAAGATTGATCGGATAATTCATCAAATAGGGACAGTGCCTGTACTCAGGTGCTGTCTTTTTTACTTTGCAACGCGTAGCAGAAACTGAAAATTGAACAAAGATGACGGTTTTTTTGATTACCTAATGTTAATTTTTAGCAGATAATAGAAATGTAAGCGATTACGAATACCGAAACATATGTACAAAGGGGAGAAAAACCATGAAAAAGGCAGTAGTCACATTAATGTCATTATCCATGATTTTCACAGCAACCGCTTGTTCTTCGGGTACTTCTAGTAACCAAAGTGGAGGAGCTACAACAGCGCCAACGACAACAACGACTCCTAGTGCAACAGTAAGTGCAAGTAAGGACCCAGTAAAGCTTCGCATGGCCTGGTGGGGCGGTCAAGCGCGTCACGATTATACGCTGAAAGTTATTGAAATGTATGAGAAAGCACATCCGAACGTGAAAATTGAAGCTGAATATGCAGCTTTCGATGATTATTGGAAGAAGCTTGCTCCTCAAGCTGCTGCGAATCAACTGCCAGATATTATACAGATGGACATCTCTTATTTGACACAATACGGTGGAAGAAACCAATTGGCGGATTTGACGACTTTTACGAAAAGCAAAATTCTTAACGTGGATGACGTTAGTCCAAATGCTGTATCAGGTGGTCAAGTAGGCGGGAAGCTCGTAGCTATGAACATAGGGGTTAATGCTTTGACCAGCATCATGGACTTCGAGATGTTGAAAAAAGCAAATATTACACCTCCTGAAAAGAACTGGACATGGAATGATATGGATGCGATTACTGCAAAAGCGAAAGCTGCGGGCAAAATCACTGGCGGCTTCCGAGATGACGTTTTCTTCCCATATTACTTGCGTACACTTGGTCAAAAAATGTATAACGCAGAAGGTACAGCCCTGGGTTATACCGACGATAAGCTATTTGTTGATTATTTCACTCGCTCTCAGAAATATTATGACGCTGGAAGCGTGCTGGCGCTTGATAAGGCTGCACAAAAGAAAGGCACACCAGAGGATGACGAGTTGACATTGGGTAATTCCATTTCCTCCAATGGTTGGTCTAATCAATTTATTGGTCTAGCTACAGCTTCGAAACGTGAGCTTGTCCTGCAGCCAATGCCAGGTCCTGATGCAAACAAAGGGTTATTCTTGAAACCAAGTATGTACTGGTCTATATCAAGCAGTTCCAAAGTACAAGAGGAAGCTGCTAAATTTATTGATTTCTGGATCAATGATATTGAAGCGAATAAAATCATTAAAGGTGAGCGTGGAGTACCAGTAGCATCCAAAGTGAAAGAATCTTTGAAGCCGCTGTTAAGCCCGAATGAAATCAAAGTATTTGACTATGTCGCTTGGGCTGAGAAAAACAGTGCGCCAATGGATCCTCCGAACCCAGTTGGTTCCATAGAAATCGAGAAGCTGCTAAAAGATACAGCTGAGAAAATAATGTACAAGAAAATAACGGTTCAAGAAGCGGCAGTCTCTTTCCGTAAAGATGCAACAGCGATCTTGGACAAAAACAAAAAGTAATAGGAGATTTTAAAAAAACAGGTACTCATTGTTGGACACTTTGAACAAGTGTTTAGACGGTGGGTACCTGTTTAGCGTTATGCGTGAACCAAAAATTTGAACATCAAGACTACAAAAAGTTGAATTTGTAAGCAGCAGGATAGATGTTACAATGTGGTATAATCGATCCAATTTTAATTTGAACAACAGGGGAAGTTGGGATAGCATGATCAGGTGGCTATTTATTAATAGGAGCATCCGTACGAAAATTGTTTGGAGCAGTGTCCTGATCTCCTTGATCCCCATGCTTGTACTCTCGATGATTTTTTATAAGTCGAGTACGCGTTCTTTGGAAAATTCGATGTTCCGAAGTTCGGATCAGAATGCCGAGTATTTAGCGGGGTATTTAGATCAATATTTCAGTAATATTTCTTCGTCTGCCCTGCAAATATATGGTTTCGAACGCATCTTGAATCTCATGGAGCATGGGGCTAATTATAATGATGCCGATATCATTTTGCTCAGGGAATCGATTAAGAACTATGATTTGCTGATACAGAATAAAAACAAAGACATTATTAAGATCATGATCTTCGGCAAAGAAAATAAGCTGGAAGATTCATGGTCTAGAGCGGCTAGCTACGAGTCCGTCAAAATGGATCAGAGCATTCCTCATTACAAGGAGATGCTCGATTTGCCATTTCAGCAGGCGCTTATGTTTACCTATAAGGATGTCACATTACAACAGGACTTCTTTGTTTATTCGATTCCTATTTATGATCCGTTCTATAGAACGAAGTTCGGTACACTTGTTTTTTACATCCAGAGCAAGGAATTATCGAAAATGATTGAAGCGACCAATCATTCGCCGAACGTCATCGTCTTGCAGAACGCCAGCGGCGAGCCCTTTTATCAGACAAATGGTAAATATGCGGATATCATACCGAAATATGAAAAGCCGGAGATCAACTCGCAAAATGATCCTAAGAACATTCAATTTTTGAAGAAGAAGGATTTATTTGTCGCTACCTCCCGACTCAATTATGGCAATATTTCGCTTTCCATTGTGTATCCGAACCCTGAATTGGAACAGAACCGCAGGAACATTTTGCTTACGACGATTGGGGCGTTTATTTTCGTGATGCTGAGCATTTCACTGCTCTCGATTCTTGCACAGCATTACATCACCCGACCCATCAAGCTGCTCGGAAAAGCGATGAAAACGGTTCGTAAAGGCAATTTCCATGTCAGTCTGCCGCAGAATGCCAATTATCGTGATGATATCTCGGAGCTGACGGGCAATTTTAACTTCATGACAGATAAAATTCGCGAGTTGATTGAATCCAAATACGAAATGCAGCTTCGCAATAAAGAAGCACAAATTCTAGCGCTGCAAATGCAGATTAATCCGCATTTTCTTTACAATACGCTGCAGACGATCGGTGGCAAAGCTGTACTGATCGGGGATTATGAAATTCACGAGATGTGCCGTGCGTTAGGCGACATGTTTCGGTACAGCTTCTATGAAGGCAATGTCGCCTCGACGATTGGTCAGGAGCTTGCGCACGTGAATAACTACTTGTACATCCAGCAGCTCCGCTTTGAGGAGACGCTGGAGATTGAGTTCGACGTCGCCACTGATCTGATGGACTGCGCGATTATACGATTCGTCATGCAGCCGATTATTGAGAATGTTATTGTGCATGCGTTCAGCAAGCGGGATGAGGGGCAGTCGCTGCGGATCTACGTGAGCGTGCTGCGTGAATCGGATGCCATTGTGCTGACGGTGCAGGATAACGGACCAGGCATCGAAAGCGATAAGTTGGGTGCGCTGCGATCATCGTTCGAGAACAAATCGTCCGACGTTTTCTACGGAGTATCCATCGGGCTCAAAAATGTGCATGAACGATTAAAACTCGTTTATGGATCGCCATTTGGCCTTGAGGTGGAGAGTGAGTTAGGCATCGGAACGGCGATTCGCATACGAATTCCGTACAATTATAATGGGGGTGACAGCTTTGTACAAAGTAATGGTCGTGGATGACGAGTCATTGGGAAGGAAGTCCGTTTGCAAAATGATTAGTGAGCTAGCTTTGGACGTGGAGGTTATTGCCGAAGCGCGACATGGCGAAGAAGCGTTGGAGCTTATACGTATTAGCAAGCCTCATATTATTGTGACGGACATGAACATGCCGGTCATGAACGGTCAACAGTTTTTAGAAGCCTTGTATACCAATTATGCGGAGATCAAGGTGATTGTCATTAGCGGCTACTCGCAATTTGAATATATGAAAGCGGCAGTGACTTATCAGGCTTGTGAGTACGTGCTGAAGCCGATTTCCCTGTTAGATTTGAAAAGTGCGTTAGTGAAGGCAATGGAGGCAAGCCACAACCATTTGACACTGCAGCAGCAAAAGAAATTCACCCAAGACATGTGGCAGCTCCGGAGAGAAGTGTTCTTCCAACATGTGACGAGCCGCCGTATCACGAATGTCATAGATATCCAAACGCAAGCGGAAGAACTTGCAATCTCTAGCGCTAGAGGCAGCTTTCGGCTAGCTGTCTGTATGTTCCGGAACTTTCATGACATCTCCATCAAGAAATTCCATGGGAATGCAGATTTGTTAATGTATAGTATCGAAAATATTTTGGCTGAGGTGCTCTCCTTTGACGGACAGGATGTTGCACCGCTTATCTATAAGTCGGACGATAGGATGAGTCTTTGTCTATACGCACCAGAGTTCCCCTATAATGAGACGCATATCCGACACTTACTAACGTCTTTCCATAATGTGATAAAACAGATGCTGCAGCTTGACGTGGTAGCTGGTTTAAGCCGTGTGTACACTAAATTTGAACAGCTGCCAGAGGCTTATGACATGGCCAATGATCACTTGAGAAATAACGCGCTGCATGCGACCCATTTTTCGTTAAACGCCCCGGAACAACTCCCAGGAGCGGCTCCTGCTGCGTGGGAGTTGTTAACGGTGTTTGAACTGAAGACCTTGCAGCAAGCATTTGCGGCAGGGAATGGGGGAGAGAGTCGCGAGCTGCTGCGGAATTTGCTGCATAAAGCGGATAAAATGAGTGGACTGACCATCCGTGAGGGGCAGCGGGCGCTGAAGAAGTTAACAGAAATGGCCGCCGCTGAGATGTCAGACATGGTGATTGTTTATCCGCAGCTATTTGATGCACGTTCACTTGCAGGCATCGTGGATCACAGTCAGTTCAGCCTCTTCATCGAACAGTTCTCCGAGGCTACTGAGGAGTATCATGCGAGCAAGGGGACGACCCCATCTGTTCATTCCATGCACGAGATTGCTGCCTATTTGGATGCGCACTATTTTGAAGACATCAGTCTGATCGACATTGCCACACGCTTTCATCTCGACCCAAGTTACTTAAGCAAGCAGTTTAAATCCGTGACTTCTGAGAACTTTATTGAGTATGTGACGCGTAAACGGATGGAAAAATCATGCGAGCTGCTGCACATGTCCGAGTATAAAATTAGCGAAATATCCGAGCTTGTGGGTTATGAAAATCAACGATACTTCAGCCAAGTGTTCAAAAAGTTCACGGGACAAACGCCTTCGGAATACCGAGAAAAGTATGCGGCTAAGACTAAACTACCAAAATTTTAAACATCAGAACGACAATTTATTTTATTACGATTCCTTCTTTCAGAGCGTAAGATAGGATTCAGAACGAGCGTGCACTGTTCTAACCGAAAACGAGGAAGAGGGGTAACAGATATGAACAAGTTTGCAAGTGTAAGTGTTTCGGCAATGATGGTGTCTCTATTATTGTCAGCGTGCGGCAGCAACAGCAATACAGCAAGCACGGCAGCGCCAGCTGCAAGCAGCGAGACTAAGCCAGCTGCTACTGCGACCGCAACGGCAAAAGTAGAGAAGCCTGTAACGATTTCGTTTATGCATTTCAAAAGTGATGTTACGGACGGTGTAGCCAAAATCGTCGAGCAGTTCGAAAAGCAAAACCCTAACATCAAGGTCGAAGTACAGCCTGTTAAATATGATGATTACTACACGCTATTAAAAACGAAAATGGCCAGCGGCGACATCGTGGATGTATTTACATTAAATGCGGGCAGTAATACGAAGCTGCTCCATGATGGCGGTTACCTTGAGGATTTGACGGGTAAGGATTTCATGTCCAACTTCGATCCTAGCGTATTGAAAGCGCAAGCAACCGACGGTAAAAACTATATTATGCCAGTTAACGCTACCCCGATTGCCGTTTTCTATAACAAAAAAATATTCAGCGATCTCGGCCTCCAGGTTCCTAGGACGTACGATGCGATGATTGCTGCGGCCAAAAAAATAAAGGAAGCGGGCAAAACTCCTTTCGCCCTTGGCTGGAAAGATAATTGGACGTTAGGCATGTGGTTGAGCCGAGACCTGCCAAGTAATACAACACTGGTAGAGAAACAGGCGGACTTTTTCACCAAAATAGAAAAGGGCACAGCGAAATTTGCTGACAACCCTGCGTCCAAAACGGTTATCGCCCATGCACAAGACTTGTTTGACCTCGGTAACAAGGATCAGCTTGGCGTCGATTACAATGGCGTCGTAGACCTCTTCTCCAAAGGCGATGTCGGAATGATGTACATGGGAACTTGGCCTTTAGCGGATATTCAGAAGAAGAATCCGGAATTGTACAAAACAGGCATGGGCTACTTCCCGTATCCGTTCAGCAACGACGAGAGCTTGAATAAGCTTGAATTCAACCCTGATGCTTCTCTTGCCGTGAACAGCAAATCAGCGAATAAAGAGGCAGCGTTGAAATTCCTTGCCTTCATGGCCAGCAAAGAGGGCGGAGATGCTTGGGTGAAAAATATTAACTCGCTCAGCTTTGTCAAAGGCGCCTCAACAGACATCGCGCCCGCGGTCAATGATCTTAAGCCATATTTCGATAAAGGGTTAACCTATGATTCTCAATCCTTTATTACCACGACCATTGATTGGAACTCACAATTTACACAATATGTTCAAAAGGTGTTTTTCAAGAAAGCAACACCTGATCAAATCATTAAGGATCTCGATGACTGGGTTGCCAAAAACCATAAATAACGAAAGCGTTATAACGGCATAGGCTACTGCCTATGCCGTTATTCATCAGAAAGGGAATTTAACCTATGGGAAATATGAAGCGAATGATCCGTGGTGAGTTCTGGTATGTTCTGTTCCTTGTTCCGGGTATTCTGTTATTTACGTTAGCTGTCCTCATTCCATTTGTGATAGGAACGCGATATTCTTTCACAAATTGGGATGGTGTATCACGCAAGCTGACGTATATTGGGTGGGAAAACTACGTGCATGCTTTTCAAGACTCGGACGTATGGGCCGCGCTTGGAAATACGTTTAAATATGCATTTATTCTAATGGTGCTTGTGAATGGGCTATCTCTTCTACTGGCGTTGCTTCTGGATTCTTATTTGAAGTTTAAGAACGTGTTTCGGACGATTTTCTTCCTGCCGAGTATTCTCTCTATTGTATTATCTGGATTTATTTGGAAATATAATTTCAGCACTGGCTTTCCCAAGCTGCTGACCATATTCGGTCTGGATGTGACAAGTCCGCTTGGCAATCCCGATCATGCTCTATTCGGATTGATTCTTGTTGCCCTGTGGCAGGGCGTAGGTGCACCCATGATTATCTATATCGCTGGGTTACAGGGCATTCCGAGCGAGCTTGTAGAGAGTGCCAAAATGGATGGAGCAGGAGCAGGCCGAGCGTTTTGGCATGTGACATTACCACTGCTTGCGCCGTCGATTACAATTAATCTGCTGCTCGTGTTGACGGGCTCGCTCAAAGTGTTTGATCTCGTTTGGGTAACCACGCAGGGAGGACCAGGGTTCGCTACGGAGGTTATTACAACCTTCATTTATAAAACAGCCTTTAACTCCTTTAAAGCAGGCTACGGCATGGCGTTATCGATGATTTTCTTCGTCATCCTGGTCATCGTGACGATTGTGCAATTATCCATTTTCAGAAGACGGGAAGTGGAGATGTAATGAAAATCACACGATACAGCACGTTTGTTGCGGTTGCTATTCTGGCTATTCTGTTTGTGTTTCCGATGTATGTTGCCTTACTGATGTCACTCAAAACAGCGAAGCAAACCTTCGATTCCTTCTATTCGCTGCCGACGAGCTTGAATTTTGTTAATTACACGCACGCTTGGAGTACGTCCAAGTATCCCGCAGCATTTATAAACAGCTTGATTGTAACCGGCATCTCGGTTGCTTTGATTATCTTCGCTTCTGCATTGGCTGGATATGCCATTGCGCGCAGAAGTAAGCCATTTTACAACTTTATTTTTATCCTATTTCTATCGGGTATGATGGTCCCTTTTCAAGTGATCATGCTGCCGTTGTACCAGATCGGCAAAGCATTCCATCTCGTGAATTCACATTGGGGACTAGCGCTGATCTATGGCGGTTTCGGCGTGCAGATGGGTGTATTGTTTTATACAGGTTTCGTGAAAGGTATTTCACGTGAAATTGAAGAAGCTGCTAGGATTGATGGCTGTTCGACACCGGGTATTTTTATCCGAGTTGTGATGCCTTTGCTCAAGCCGGTAACGGCTACGGTACTCGTCCTGAATGCGTTGTACATTTGGAATGACTTCTTACTTCCACTGCTCTACCTGCAGGACAAAAACTACCGCACGATTCCCCTGCAGCAGTACTTCTTTTTCGGTCAATACAGCAGTGACTTGAATCTTGCTTTCGCTTATGCGGTTATGGGCATGATTCCGATCATCATCTTTTTCTTGTTCATGCAGAGATTCATCATCAAAGGGATTGCCGCTGGCGCGATCAAGGGATAGATTCATGAAGACATAAGGGGGACGGTATAGGTGTCTGTAACGGTTTTGGAACAAGCGAACATCTTCGAAATTCGCACTGATAAATCTTCCTATGTGTTCGGGATTAATGAGAAAGGCATCATTCAGCACTTATATTGGGGCGCACACGTTGAAGCAGCGGATTGTGGGTACTTATTGAAAAGCAGGCTGCACAGCTCATTCGATGCAGAAATCGATCGGGAAACGGAGGAGTATGGGGGCTGGGGTGGCTGTAATTATGCTGAACCAGCACTGAAAGTTTCATTTGCAGACGGTGTACGTGACTTGAAGCTGAGATATGAAGGATATCGAGTTGTGGGCGAAAATGAAATCGTACTGCGGATGGTGGATCGTTACTATCCATTAGATATCGAAGTTCATTATAAAGCGATCCCAGAATACGATCTTATTGAGCGCTTTGTGCACGTGCGTAATTCGCAGACAGAGTCCGTTCGCATTGAGCAGGTCATGGCGGCAGTCTGGACGGTGCAGGCTCTACCTGATTACAGAATGACGCATGTGACAGGTCGCTGGGCAGGGGAATATCAATTAAGATCGACAGTCTTGTCCGAAGGGAAAAAGGTGCTGGAATCACGCAGAGGCTTTACGGGGCCTCATGCTAATCCATGGTTCGCTATCGACAATGGAAAAGCCGACGAAACCTCGGGAAGTGTGTGGTTTGGGGCACTTGGTTGGAGCGGCAACTGGAAAATCGTTGCGGAGAAATCAACATTCGGGCATGTGCGAATTGTAGGCGGCGTGAATGATTTTGACAGCGCCTTTGTGCTCGCACCTGGTGAAGTGTATGCTTCACCTGTATTCGTCGGCGGATTTACCTCTGGTGGATTTGGTCAGATGAGCCGCAACCTGCACAAGTACCAAAGGGATTACGTGCTGCCGACAAATGAGCTGCGCAAAGTGCTGTACAATTCTTGGGAGGCGACGGAATTCGCCGTAACTGTAGAAGGGCAAAAGGAGCTGGCCCAGCAGGCAGCTCGTCTAGGCGTGGAACGTTTCGTTGTTGACGACGGCTGGTTTGGCGAGCGCCATAGCGACCGAGCGGGCTTAGGAGACTGGTATGTCAATGCGGAGAAGTTCCCAAATGGCCTGGAGGAGCTGATCGATCACGTAAAAGGACTTGGGATGGAATTCGGGCTATGGGTAGAGCCAGAATCGGTCAACCCGGACAGCGACTTGTACCGAGCGCATCCGGAATGGGTGTATCAATTTCCGACGCGGGAAGGTACACAGCTGCGCAATCAATTGTTGTTGAATGTGGGACTTCCCGAAGTGAAGCAATTCATCCTAGGCTTCATGACGACTTTGCTTACGAAGTATGATATCCGATTTATCAAATGGGATATGAATCGAACCGTGACAGAGCCCGGTACGGTTGCCTCGGGGCAGGATGTTGGTGCCTCCATGTGGATCAAACATGTCGATCATTTGTACGCCATTTGGGCCGAGCTGAGGGAGCGATTCCCCCATGTGGAGTTTGAGACGTGCGCGGGCGGCGGCGCGAGAATCGATCTTGGCATTTTGCGCTATGCGGATCAAGCATGGATTAGTGATAACACCGATGCGCGTGACCGGTTAGCGATTCAGGAGGGGTTCTCCTATGCCTACAGTCCTTCTGTCATGATGTGTTGGGTGACGGAATCACCACACGGTTTTAACGGCAGAAGCCTTCCTCTATCCTATCGATTCCATAGCGCGATGATGGGCGGTTTGGGCATTGGGGCGAACATCAGCAAATGGTCGACAGAAGAATTGGAGAAAGCGAAGAGTTATGTGGAGCTATATAAGGAGATCAGGCCGGTTATTCTCAATGGTGATATGTATCGGCTGTCATCATTGCGAGATTCAAATGTAGCGGCTTATCAGTATAACAGCAAGGATCGTAGCGAGAACGTTGTTTTTACGTTCTTGCAATCGCAGCATTTTGGCTCTGAAGTTCGGCATTTGCTTCTACAGGGCCTAGTGTCTCATGCCTCCTATGAGGTGAATATAGATGAAGGAGAACCCTTCGTCCGCCAGGGCTCAACACTTATGAACCTTGGTGTTGCTGTAAGTCTGCGCGGTGATTATAAAAGTATAATGATCCGTATTATACGGTTGGATTAGTTTGGAAGTGAAGCCCGCATTGTGCGGGCTTTTTAGATTGTCTCGAAACGAGCCAAGCAGCACGGTTTCGTTCTACCTACCTATTGCAAAACAGCCGACTGCCGATAACGCAGCGGTGTCATTTTCGTCATTTGACGGAACACACGTCCGAATTGCACGAGGGAACCGAAGCCGACTTGCTCAGCGATCACGATGACTTTCAACCTCGTTGTAGCTAGCAGTCTTTGTGCTTCTTGTACACGAACGAGATTCACATATTCAACCAGCGAAAATCCGGTGATTTCCTTAAACATCCGGCTTAAATAGGCGGAGCTGATTTCGAATCGTTCGGCAAGCTCCTCGAGTCGCATCGGTTCAGCGAAATGGGTGTTGATGAATCGCACGATAGTGGATATTTTACGGTGGAGAGGAGAGACGTGTTCGGGTGAAGTGACCGGATGTATGCGAACAAAACGTGCCGTGAATAATAACAACTCGATTAAAAAGTGTGTCATGGCAAAAGATTGCCCCATCGCAGGCTCCTTAGCTTCATGGATTAATTTACCTAGCATGTCTTCAACAAGACGCCGAGTGGGTAGATCGAGCCGTAATACAGGCGTATCATGCGTGAAGGCATCCAGTAAGAAAGGTGCCGTTTCTTTCGTATTTTCCAAAATGCTGTCGCTAAAATTAATGACGACTCTCGCATGACCGAGTTTATCTGAGTCGGAGGTGGCATGAAGTTCACGTCGATTGATGAGTACCAAATCTCCTGGAAGAATGAGATAGGAACGATCACGAATGAAATACATGCGTTCTCCTTCGTATAAATAGTAGAGTTCATACATATCATGCATGTGCTGGGTCCTCTCAAAAGATCCAGAGCGATGAATATGCTGGATGTAGAAAGGGCCTTCATCTTCATTGCCGAAGGTGACGGTACGTGACATAGGCGCTGCTCCTTGTTTGGAAATGAGGTAACTGAAGTATATCATAAATTTCAGTGAAAAATATGAACAGTTTTTGCGGAAAATAGGAATAGATGAAGAGAAAACGCTCCTTACTTGCGATAAAATGGATGTATAGATGAAATAGCAAACGCTTGCACAAATAGGAGGAAATTGAACATGAACGCACTTATAGAAGCAGTACGCGCAGGAAAAGTAAACGACTTCTCATCCGAGGTTATTAAAGTTTATACATCTTCACTTACCCAAGTGGGAGATACAACATTGCTTATGGTACGCACAACAGAGGGAAAACGTTTAATCGTCGTAGGATCTGGCGAATTGTTCGACCAACTGCAAGGTGAAATCGTAGATGGCGAGAAAGTAGCCCCACTTACACATGAAAATCGCTTGATTATCAATCAATTTTTGCCATACACAGCGCCACAAGCGTTCGGAACGCAAGTAGCAACAATGGGTTTAGGCGATCGACTTGGTATCGCAAGTCCTGGTCATATCCAAACGATCCGCGGCAAAGATATTCGTCCTGTATTGGCGCAACAAAGTATTCGTGAGCTTGCTTTGACTGGTCGCACCTATGAGGATGTATTGGATGCAGCGGCTTATGCCGTTCTGCAAGAGGGCTATACAGACGGATACGGCGCTGATGGCGACCACTTGAAAAAAGAAGAGGACATCGAGTACGCGTTGCGTCTTGGTTTTACGATGTTGACGCTAGATTGCTCCGAGAATATCGACAACACGATTGAATCCATGAGCGAAGCAGAAATCGCAGCAAAATATGAGCTACTGCCTGCTAGCCTGCGCAGCCGCTATGAAGAGCGCTACCTGCAAACAGCACCAAATGTACCAGGAGCTACTCTTGCCTATACAGCTGAAGCTTTGAAGAAAGATGTGCTGATCTATGATGCAGCTATTAATTTCATGGAAGCGATCTATCGTAAGTATATCGTTACACTTGATCGTGCGGTTGATTTCGAAATTTCCATTGATGAAACAGCGACGCCAACTTCCCCTGAGGCACACTATTTGGTAGCGAATGAGCTTCGTGACCGTGGTGTTACGATTTTCAGCATGGCGCCACGCTTCTGCGGTGAGTTCCAAAAAGGGATCGACTACATCGGAGATATCGCGCAATTTGAGCGTGAGCTAGCTAGTCATGCTGCGATTGCTGTTCATTTTGAATATAAGCTAAGCATCCATTCCGGCAGTGATAAATTCAGTGTGTTCCCATTGATCGGGCAATACACGAATGGCCTGTTCCACATAAAAACAGCGGGTACAAATTGGCTCGAAGCGGTACGTGTTGTAGCGAAAGTGAACCCTACGCTGTATCGTCGTATGCACCAATTTGCGCTTGACCACTTTGTGGAAGCGACAGCTTACTACCACGTGACAACAGATATCAACGCAATTGTTCCACTTAGTGATGTATCAGATGCTCAATTGCCTGATTACATGGAAGAAAATAATGCACGTCAATTGCTGCACATCACGTATGGTTTGCTTCTTCAAGCGAAAAATGAAGACGGAAGCCGCACATTTGCAGACGAGTTCTTCCAAACATTGGCTGATCAAGAAGATACCTTTGCTGAAGGTCTTCGTCATCATATTGGCAGACACTTGGAATTGCTTGGCAAATAACCTTTGAACATAAAAAACGCCACGAACATCCCTCTAATGGGTGTTCGTGGCGTTTCTCATTTTCCTAGGACAAGCCCTCGGTAGACTCTCCCAAAGCATCATCTGCTCCAGGATAGTCCCTTGAAATACCTTCGTGCAGCTCACGATTCTCATAAGCAAAACGGTTGGTAGGGCGTTGATCCTCCCGCCAAGGGGTGCTCTTTCCAAGTGACTCAGACAGCATGCTAGTGCCGTAGGGGCCTTCAGGAAATTCTTCTGGAATCATGTCGTTTCGCTGGGACTCCACCGTCTCCAGGTCGGTATAAACACGGCGATCTTCTGAGAGGAAGCCTAACCCCTCTACAATATGAGTATTATGTGACTTCTTACGCATGGATAAGCCTCCTTTTCAGGTTTTGCTTTTTCCAGTGTCCCCCGACAATCCCTTAAATATCCGTAAAATGTATGGAACCGATAATTTGAGATAAAAATTCGGTAAGCTCTTGAGCTTGTTCTTCGTTAATCTTAAACACATGCTCGAGGTAGCCTTCTTCGTTCAAATCGTCCGGTCCAATGACAGCACTGCGGCCCGATTGCAAATCGATAACCAGCTTCTTGCCATAATAACGGGTTGTGGTCATGATAGCGAGGTCAAAACGGTGTAAAGCATTGCCAACGAAACAGACAAAACGCGTTGTTGTTTCTTCTTGATGATCGTATAAAAAGTCATAATCAGACATGAGGGCCCTCCATTCTCTTTCTAGTATGGGTCTATTATAACCGATAAGAGTCTGGGGGCAAAACGGTTCTTGCGCCTAACTGACAAACATGGTATGATTTGGATATTGGAAATGGGAAGCACCTTTTCTGCCTACGGGCGGAAGAGGTGCTTTTTCGTTTTTCTCACACTATTTCATATTAACGTCTGGAGGCATGGAAAGGGATGAACATTGTATTTCTTAACACGTTAGAGAAGAATTCAGGGGATCAGCAAGTGATTTCCGCGCAGGTTTCGATTGTCGAAGAACAAGGGATTTGGAGTGTGTATTGGAGTGAACCTGACTTGACGGGTAAGCTTACGCAGGATGAATGGTTCCAAGGCATAAGCTGGGATGAGATGCTATTTGCATTCCGTCAAGGCTTACGTGAGAAAATCAGAAGCGGCTTCCGGCCGTTGGTACACACGGAATTAGATCTTACGCAAGGACTATCAGGTAAAGCGAAAATGACACAAATGCTAACGTATTACTGTGAGGAGAATCCGAATGAAGAGGTGTTCGAGTCACTGCGTGCATGGCGTCGTGAGCAGGCTGCTCGTGAGAAGAAGGCGCCATACATTCTCGCAACGAACCGTGTCCTACGGATGATTTCAGTGTTCCTGCCGCAATCCAAGGAAGAGCTTCAGCAGATTCCCGGGTTTGGCGAGCAGAAAACAGCACAGTACGCCGATCAATTGCTTGGACGGATAGGCGAGTGCACACGCACGAACGGCTTTCCATTGGATTGGGTTGCCAACTATGTGGATACGATGAAGTTCGAGGGTTGGCTCCTTGCTCAGAAGGAGCAGAAGCTGCGAATCGAACTTGATCGTGAAGTCAGCAAACGCAAGCTGTTAGAAATCGTATCTGGAGGCGGGAGCTTGGCCGATCTTCAGGCGAATCTGACGATGCCGCGGAGAGAATTGCTGTTGTGGGTGGAAGATTTGGACCGTGAAGGCTACGATATGGATCCTCTCGTGGAAGCTGAACTATCTTCGATATCAGAGGAGGAGCAAATTAAAGCGTGGAATGCATATGAATCTGAAGGTGATCGCTATTTAAAGCCTGTTCTCAAGAGTCTCATCGGGACGGAAGAACTGAAGGGGAAAGAGCTCGACCGTGCTTATGAGTGGCTGCGTCTGCTTCGGTTACGTTTTCGCAGAGAGAAGGAAAGAAATGCGATCCAAGCAGCTAGTTAATGTGCATTGACAAAGGGATGCGGGATATGATTAAATGGTCAATAATCTAATATCCGTCAAAGCGATGACGAACATGGGCGAAGCCCGAAGTAGGAGAAATGCCGCTGCTGCAGAGAGTCGGTGGAAGGTGCAAACCGATGCAAGCATATTGTCCGAATTACAGTTCTGAGTTGGTGGAGGGAACGTGCTCTTCCGAGCATTAGTAGCTTACACCCGGCAAACTATTTGTCGTTAATTTTCTAAGTGAAAGAGAAGTGGCATGCCAGTAGGCGTGCAACCAATCTCTTTAATTAGGGTGGTACCGCGAGACAATCTCTCGTCCCTTTGTGGACGTTGAGGTTGTCTTTTTTGTTTTCTTTTATAAACCAATCGAATGGAGGGATCGTATGTTGTCTTGGGATAAGCTTAGTGTGGAGCAGCAGCAACAAGTTGAGTATCAATTGCGAATCCTCAAACGCGGCGCAGCGGAAATCGTGCCGGAAGAAGCGCTGAAGATGAAGATTATGAAGGCGGTAGTGACAGAGACACCGTTGAAAGTAAAGCTAGGATTAGATCCATCTGCACCGGATATCCACATCGGACATACGGTCGTTCTGCACAAGCTTCGTCAATTCCAAGATTTGGGGCATGAGGTACAGCTTATTATCGGTGATTTCACGGGACGTATCGGCGATCCGACAGGGAAATCCGAGACACGTAAACAGCTTTCGGAGGAAGACGTAAAGCATAACGCGCAAACGTACCAGGCCCAGCTAGCCAAGGTGTTGGATTTAAACAGAACATCCTTCTACTATAACTCCACTTGGTTAGGTGAACTGCGCTTTGACGATGTGCTAAGACTTGCTGGTAAAGTGACGGTTGCTCGTATGTTAGAGAGAGATGACTTTGCCAAGCGGTATGCGGCGAATCAGCCGATACATGTGCAGGAATTTTTCTACCCACTTATGCAAGGCTACGACTCGGTTTCTTTAGAAAGTGATATTGAGCTCGGTGGAACCGATCAGACTTTTAATATCTTGATGGGGCGTACCCTACAAGGGGCATATGAGATCAAAGAGGGTCAGGTGGCGATCCTGATGCCGTTGCTCGAGGGACTGGATGGCGTTCAGAAGATGAGCAAAAGCCTGCGTAACTACATCGGTATCGATGAGCAGCCGAATGACATTTTCGGTAAAACCATGTCCATACCAGATACGCTCATGCTCAAATATTTCGAGTTAACGACAGCCTTGTCGAATGAGGAAATCGAAGAGCTGCGCCAAGGGCTCGAAGCGGGTACGATCCATCCGAGAGATGCCAAGCTTAGGCTGGCGAAATTGTATGTTGAGATGTACCACAGTGTGGAAGCGGCTGAGGAGGCGGAGCAGCATTTTATTACTGTTTTTCAAAAGCGGACTTTGCCAGATGACATTGAGGAAGTAAACCTAGACAGCAGCCATCTGGAAGCAGGAAGCTTGTCCATTATCAAGTTGTTAGTCAGTTTATCGTTGCAATCATCGAATGGGGAAGCTAGGCGAAGCGTGGAACAAGGAGCTGTGAAAATCAACGAACAGAAGCTGACTGATATTCATGCGCAAATTACGCCGGTGGATGGCGATATTCTGCAAGTAGGGAAACGTAAATTTGTTAGAATCAAGCTATCATAGTTGAATGCCAAAAAGGGTGACTTCTCGGCAGTATTTCTACGTTTCTGCTAGAAGTCACCCTTTATTTCTACATCGATCTGAGTTGATCACAGCCATTCTTTCTTGCGGAACAGCACATACATGGCAATGCCGAGGACGCCCATAAAGGCTAGCACAATTTCATCCCCATGAGGGGTTAGATGCAGTCCGAGAATATTATCGAAATTCATCCCGAAAACACCGGTAATGAAGGTCAAGGGCATGAAGATCGTTGTCAACGCGGTAAACACACGCATGATATCATTGGCGCGGTTCGCGAGGCTGGATTGATAAGCTTCTCGTAAGTTCCCCATAAGATCGCGCAGCGTATCGAATGTATCGACGATTTTGACGGCATTCTCATAAATGTCGCCGAAGTACTTTTGGAGCTGATGATCGATCAATCTGAGCTCTTTTTTACCGAGCGTCCCAATGACGTCACGTTGCGGCACGAGCACCTTTTTCAACCATAAAATTTCAGAACGAAGACCAATAATCTCATTCAAATGCGACTTCTTCGTCGCCATCAGAATATCTTCTTCCAGCTTTTCAATCTTCGCTTCGATTCGATCACCGACCGCCACATAGTTATCGACGACGAGATCAACCAAATGATATAAGAAACGATCGGCACTGTTCACTTCTTCCTCCCAAAGGAAGGGCTTAAGTGCGCGAAGTTCATTAATTTTTTGTCGTGTTACAGTAATGATCACATGTTTGCTTAGAAATAGATTAAGTGCGCGTAAGAAAATTTCTTCATCATCGAAACGAATGCTATTAATAACAATGAAATAATGAGAATCATAAAATTCAATCTTTGGACGCTGTTCTTCCTCACTAAGGCAATCTTCTACGGCCAAATCATGCAAATGGAAAAGAGGCTGAAGTAATTCCAAGTCCTCGATCCCCGCATCAATCCAGTAAAAGCCTTGGCTTGGAGGTGTCAGCGCAGCAGTAACATCATCAACTAACGTAAAAATACCATTTTGAACCAACCGTGTTTTCATCTGCCCACCCCTTTGAATGGAATCAGCCGGTTAGTACATCTAGAAGAGCAATGCCCTGGATGATGGATTAACCGACTTCATTCCTACACTTTGAAATTGATCGTTCGCCTTGCAGGTACTACTCCTCGGTTCTCCGTCCAAGCGTATGCCCTCCTTTTCCGTCCGTGTCGAATACTTGTCTAGTATACCCGTTCATATATCCTGTTTCAAGCCAAAAAGTTTGATGAAATAAGGGGAATTGTCGTTAAGTTAGCTTATGGAGAATAGGCTAAGTCTGTGCCAAAAAAATAAACCGCCAAAACTTACTTGGCGGCATTTAAAATCTTATTTTTGACGTCTGTGTACATTTGAATGATCTCAGGTCCGCCGCGCTTCATCAGATCATCTTCACTCTCAGCCCCATAAACGAGGTGAAGTTGTGAGACAGCGATTTGGGCTTGCTCAAGTGTAGGTTTGTCGGTTTCAATAAAGGCAAAATAACGATGTAAGGAGGCGAATGCAGAGAAATTATCCGATGTTTGGGTTGACATTATAGCCCTCATTTCTTCAAAAATTCTTATTCGTTTAGAAACATCATCTGTAAAAGCTAATCCTTAGTAATAACCTTAAGTACCTAAACTTAAACAGCTTGCCACAATACAAATTGTATCATTTTAATGATTGCTTGGCTACAACTACTATTTTTTTAGGATCACTGACATGTACAGGTCTAACCATCTTGACTTTCGTTTATTTTATAGTATGATAATGCTAATCGCATACGTTACGTTTTCTTATCAAGAGTAGGTGGAGGGACTAGCCCTATGACACCCGGCAACCGACAAACCTTTGTAAAAAGGGGAGCACGGTGCTAATTCTTGCGGAAACGCTGTTTTCAGCGAATCTGGGAGATAAGAGAAGGACATTGACTTTGATTTTTCATGGCCTTTCTCTGATTCCAGGGAAGGTCATTTTTGCATTTCTCATAGATTTTTCAACTAAACCTAAATTAAAGAAGAGGAGTGAACAGGATGCCGATCAAGATTCCTGACAACCTGCCTGCCAAAGAAATTTTAAACCAAGAGAACATCTTCACCATGGATGAATCCGTCGCGTATCATCAGGATATACGTCCACTTCGCATTGCCCTGCTTAACTTAATGCCGACCAAAGAAACGACGGAGACGCAGCTGTTGCGCTTGATCGGGAACACGCCACTGCAAGTGGAGTTCGTGTTATTACATCCGAAAACGCACACTTCCAAAAATACGTCCCTCGAACATTTAGATATGTTTTACAAAACTTTTGATGATATCAAAGACGATAAGCTGGATGGTATGATTATTACGGGTGCGCCCGTAGAACAAATGGAATTCGAAGATGTGAATTACTGGGAAGAGCTGACGCAAATTCTTGAATGGAGCAAGCGGAATGTGACTTCCACCCTGCATATTTGTTGGGCTGCTCAAGCAGGCTTATACCATCATTTCGGCGTACGCAAATATGGGCTAGAGAAGAAGACATTTGGTGTATTCCCACATACGGTAAGTGTTCCGAACACGAAGTTGTTGCGCGGCTTTGATGAAGTATTCAATGTTCCGCAATCACGACACACAGATATTAATCGTGAAGATATTGAGCGATGTCCGGATTTAGAAATTTTATCAGAGTCCGAGGAGTCTGGTGTGTATATCGTCGCAACACGCGATGGTAAGCATATTTTCGTAACAGGACATTCGGAATATGATGCTTGTTCCTTGAAATGGGAGTATGACCGCGATGTGGCCAAAGGGCTGCCGATTGATATCCCGAACAATTATTACCCGAATAACGATCCGAGTAGACTACCTTACAATACTTGGAGAGCCCATGCGAATTTGCTGTTCTCGAACTGGCTGAACTATTATGTATATCAAGAAACACCTTTTGAGTTGACGGTAAACATAAATGAAAGCTTGGCAAGCTCGCAATTGTAAAATCGAACACATACCCCTGAGGAGGAAATTCCCTTGTTGAAAATCGAAAGTCGTCTTGCTCAAATTGGCTCAATTGAAGAACCTGTTACAGGTGCTGTTAGCTTTCCTATTTATCAATCTACTGCGTTTCGCCACCCTAAGCTGGGACAGAGCACTGGATTTGATTATGCGCGTACGAAAAGTCCAACGCGTAAAGTACTAGAAGACGCTATTGCTCAGCTCGAGTCCGGAGATGCAGGCTTTGCATGTTCCTCAGGCATGGCGGCATTGCAAACGATTTTCGCCTATTTCAGCCAAGGTGATCATTTGATTGTTTCCTTGGATTTATATGGAGGTACGTATCGCCTATTGGAAAGAATCATGTCCCGTTTCGGTGTAACGGCTACTTATGTAGATACGAATGATTTGGATGCTTTAGAAGGTGCTTATCAGTCCAATACGAAGGGGCTTGTTATTGAAACACCAACAAACCCATTGATGATGATCACTGATCTTGAGCTTGTATGTACATGGGCCCGTAAAAAGGGCATCGTCTCCATCGTCGATAACACGCTGCTTACGCCGTATCTACAACGTCCTATTGAGCTTGGGGCCGATATCGTTATCCATAGTGCAACGAAATATTTGGGCGGGCATAATGACGTACTAGCGGGTCTGATTGTTACAAAAGGGAAAGAGCTTTCGGAGCAAATGGCTATTCTCCATAACTCCATCGGTGCTGTGCTTGGACCGCAAGACAGCTGGCTTCTGATGAGAGGAATGAAAACCCTCGCGTTGCGTATGGAGCGTCATGAGCAGAATGCTACAGCGATTGCGAATTTCTTGCTTGAGCACGAGTTGATTTCAGACGTATACTATCCAGCGCTTGAATCACACCCTGGCTTTGCGATTCAAAATAAACAATCCAGCGGCAACACAGGGATATTCTCCTTCAAGGTGAGGGATGCACGATTAATTGAACCGATTCTTCGTCATATTAAGCTCATTGCATTCGCAGAAAGCTTAGGCGGGGTTGAATCCTTGATGACTTATCCAGCTGTACAAACTCATGCGGACATTCCGCTTGAAATTAGACAACAAATAGGTGTTGATGACCGTCTGCTTCGCTTCTCTGTTGGGATCGAACATATTGATGATTTAATCGCGGATTTGTCGAATGCCCTTGATTCAGCGCAAGCCGAGTTGGAAGGAGCACCACAATCATGAGCCATTCTTCTTCAGACAAAGAGAAACGTAAAGCACATGGCAAATTTGCTACAAGACTGATCCATTTTGGCGCTGAAATTGATGAGGCGACAGGGGCATCCAGCGTGCCTCTGTATCAGGCTTCAACCTTTCATCAGGCTGATTTGGAAGCGAGCCAAGAATACGACTATACACGGTCTGGTAACCCAACGCGTCAAGCGTTAGAGGATTACATCGCATTGCTAGAAGGCGGTACGCGGGGGTTTGCTTTCGCCTCTGGGATGGCGGCAATCTCCTCTGCTTTGATGTTGTTGTCGCAAGGAGATCATGTCATTTGTACGGAAGACGTGTACGGCGGTACTTATCGTTTGCTGACTACGATTATGAACCGTATGGGCGTGGAATCTACGTTTGTAGATATGACGAACATTGCAGAAGTGAGAGCAGCTCTACGTTCCAATACGAGAGCCGTTTTCATCGAGACGCCTTCAAATCCAACACTTCGTATTACGGATATTGGTGAGATTGCTGCTTTTGCGAAAGAGCATGACCTGCTTACGATGTTGGATAATACGTTCATGACACCTTATCATCAACGTCCCATTGAGCTAGGCATTGACATCGTACTGCATAGTGCAACGAAATTCCTTGGCGGTCACAGTGATGTGTTAGCGGGACTAGCTGTTGTAGCGAATGACAGCCTCGGTCGTCGAATGAAGCAAATTCAAAATGGCATGGGGAACGTGCTCGGCATTCAAGATTCATGGCTGCTCATTCGCGGTATGAAGACATTGCAAGCACGTATGGAAATGTCCGAGAAAGGCGCTCGCAGATTAGCACAATGGCTGACCGAGCAGCCGGATATCGACGTGGTTTACTACCCAGGTCTGCCTAATCACCCAGGTAGAGAAATTCACGAGAAGCAATCACTTGGTTATGGAGCTGTCGTCTCATTTGATGTTGGCTCTGGTGAGAAAGCGAAGAAGTTGCTAAGTAAAGTTAAAATCCCACTCGTAGCTGTGAGCTTGGGTGCTGTAGAGAGTATCTTGTCTTATCCGGCCATGATGTCGCATGCTGCTATGCCGAAGGAAGTTCGCTTATTGCGCGGCATTACGGACGGTCTCGTGAGATATTCGGTAGGGCTGGAAGATATCGAAGATATTATTGAAGATTTGGAACAAGCTTTGCGCGGTTAATCGTTACGGTATTCAGAAATTATTCATATTTACAAAGGAATAACGTCTGGAAAAAGCAGCCCTGTGCTGCTTTTTTGGCATGAGTATGGTACGATTAATGGATACGAGCCTTCAGAAAGCAAAGGAGTGAGTTGCAATGAAACCGATCGATCGCATTTTAAATAAAGCACAAACAGGCGGACGAATTGATGTAGAAGAATGTATTACGCTTTTCGAATCCGATCAAATAGAGAAAATTGGCGACACCGCTAATCAGATTATGAAAAAATGGCACCCAGATCCGATCACGACTTTCGTGATTGGGCGGAATATCAACTACACAAACATCTGTGATGTGTATTGCCGATTCTGTGCTTTCTACCGTCCACCAGGCTCCGCGGAAGGGTATGTACTGCCGGATGAAACGATCTTCCAGAAGATTCAAGAGACTTTGGATGTTGATGGAACTGAGATTCTTATGCAAGGCGGGACGAATCCGAATCTGCCATTCAGCTATTATACGAATATTTTAAAAGAAATTAAGAAGCGCTTCGATATCACGATGCACTCCTTTTCACCCGCTGAAATTATGAAAATGAAAGACGTTTCCGGCGGTCTATCGCTTGAAGAAATCGTTCGTCAATTGCATGAAGCGGGCCTTGATTCGTTGCCAGGCGGCGGAGCAGAAATCCTAGATGACCGCACGCGTCGCAAGATTTCCAAATTGAAGGGCTCATGGCGCGATTGGATGGATGTCATGCAAACGGCTCATAAGCTCGGCATGCACACGACGGGTACGATGGTTATCGGCTTCGGCGAATCCATGGAAGAGCGTGCGCTGCATATGCTGCGTATCCGCGATGCGCAAGACGATGTGCTGCTGCAGAAGCTGAACACACCGGGCTTCCTGGCATTCATACCGTGGACGTTCCAACCAGACAACACGAATATGAAGGCGGAGAAAGTTACGCCTGAAGAGTACTTGAAAACGTTGGCGATCAGCCGCATCATGCTGGATAACGTACCGAACTTCCAATCCTCATGGGTCACAATGGGACCTGAGGTTGGTAAGCAGACGCTGAGCTATGGCTGTAACGACTTCGGCAGCACCATGATTGAAGAGAACGTTGTATCCGCGGCGGGGACGACGCACAAGGTAAATGTTAGCTCGACGCTAGACATTATCCGTCAAGCAGGCAAAATCCCTGCGCAGCGGAACACGAAGTATCAGATTCTGCGTGTGTTTGACGACGAGAATGTGAAGATTGATCGTGATTTTGTGATGCAGAACTAAAAGTTGAACGATAACGCTTATCTGCTATCAAATCCCCTTGAGGGATTTGTGGGGATAAGCGTTTTTTAAGCGGAAATTAATCTAAGCTTCAGGTAACCGCTGGTCAATAAGAGTACAATGGGGGGAACACCACAAATTCGAGATTGAAGATCGGAGTGATTTTTGTGAAATTGCTTAAAAGCTTTGTACAAGGATTCCTTTTTGCTTTCATCTCCATCGGTGCTCTCCCTTTCTTACTGGTGAAAATTCTGTTAGAACAACTGTAAAACGCCACCCTTACTTTTGAGAGGGGCAGCCATGTGCTGCTCCTTTTTTGCATGTATCCCCTTCCTCAAATGGCAAATTGTTCGTTGTATATCTCCCTCGCATCGACCATATACTCTTAAGAGGAGGATGCATAGATGGAAGGAGTGAGCACATGGAACTGTTTGCAATTGCCCTAATCAATGTCGAGGAATCCTATGTACGTTCGCTGAGCGCACAGGTGAAGCAAGCGCTGCAGCATTTACATATCGCCCAAAATGGGTTAACGGCTACCTACACTTGGTGTGAAACACGTGCTTTTATTTATGTGGAAGCGGAAGCAGGAAGTGTGATCCACGATCCACATATTCATGAGACTGAAGTACGAGCTTGCCTAGCTGAAGTGTTGGCGAGCCACATTGTAGCGGACAAGGAATCCAGCATTTTACGTAACTTGATCACCAAGGATTTTAAATATGAAAAGCAGTCAGACATCGAGGCCATCGAAGGTTACTGTAAGCAATCCTTGATCCAAGAGAGTGAGCTGGAAGGGTTGCCGCTGATGAATAGCTCCCCCAGTCGACTTCGTCGTATTCAACTGCTGAAGGATCAGATAAACGCATTGCTCGAGGAGAATCCGCAGATTAGCTTAGATGGCTTCCTCAAATTCCGTATTCAGGAGTATAGGGAAGAACTAAGGGAAATTGCGGAATATGCGATTGATGAGTTTATGATGGACCGCCAGTATCAGGAATTTATTTCGCTTCTACAATATTTCGTCTACATTCAAGAGGCTAAGATACCCGCAGCGCATCTCATTCACAAAGGCGGCCACGAATTCGTCATTCTGAATGATCGGATGGAACCCATTGATGCGAATGAATTCGATGCCAGCTTTCGAATGGAGATGTTGGAGAAGGACATCAATTTCGAGGATATGATCGTAAGCACACTGATCACCGTCTCACCGGCTAACATTTACATTCATACACGTGATCCCGAATTAACGATTATCAAGACGATAGGGCAAATCTTCGAAGACCGCACATCGGTGTGCAGTTATTGCCGCACGTGTGACCTTTATCTCGGAGATGCCAAAAAGCAGGATCAACTATCCCCTTGACCTTGCCCCTCTCGCCATTTATAATAGTGAACGAAGGCGTTAGTATCAAAGACAAGAACTTTCTGTATGAACTGCTCAGAGAGAGGAGACCAGGCTGCAATCTCCTTCAGCGAATCGGATTGTTTACCCCTTTGTAGCCGTATTGTGGAATTCGCCCTGACTTGCAGGTGCGATACTATACAGTACCGGAATCATTCCCGTTAACGAATGCTGATGAGGATTCGACTTACCTAATATAGGAATCTTTTAGCGGAGCTAAAAGTCTCTCAATTTCAGGTTAGAGCGAATCGAACTAGGGTGGAACCACGAGCTGAGCGCACTCGTCCCTTTACGGGATGAAGTGTGCTTTTTTGCGTTCAATTCACTATTCACTTACACAATTAGGAGGCAGGGAAGATGGTTGTTCAAGTAAAATTACCAGATGGCGCAGTGAGAGAGTATGCAGTGGGGACGACGATTGAGCAAGTGGCCGAGTCCATTTCATCCGGTCTGAAGAAAAATGCAGTGGGTGGTAAAGTAAACGGGAAATCCGTAGATTTATCCTTCGCTTTGAATCATGATGCTGATGTTGAAATCTTAACATTGGATAGCGAAGCAGGACTAGAAATGTACCGTCATAGCACAGCGCATTTGATGGCGCAAGCGATCAAGCGTATTTATGGCAATAAAGCAGTTAAGCTAGGAATCGGTCCTGTAATTGAGGACGGCTTCTATTATGATATCGATTTGGAAACACCATTGAATCCTGAAGATTTGATCAAAATCGAGAAGGAAATGGAGCGTATCTCAAACGAAAATTTGGCGATTACGCGCCGCGTTGTTTCCCGTGAGGAAGCGATTCGTATTTTTACAGAAATGGAAGATCCGTTCAAGCTAGAATTGATTCGTGATCTACCGGAAGATTCCGTTCTTACGATCTATGACCAAGGGGAATTCTTTGACCTCTGCCGCGGACCGCATTTGCCGTCAACAGGACGCATTAAAGCGTTCAAATTGTTGAGTGTTGCTGGTGCTTACTGGCGTGGAGATGCAAAAAATAAAATGCTGCAACGCATCTACGGGACTGCGTTCCCTAAGAAAGCGCAACTGGATGAGCATTTGCACTTGCTTGAAGAGGCGAAGAAGCGTGACCACCGTAAACTAGGCCGTGAGCTCAAAATGTTCGCATTCTCACGTGAAGTTGGTCAAGGACTACCGCTTTGGCTGCCAAATGGTGCTAAGCTAAGACGCACAATGGAGCGCTATATCGTTGATTTGGAAGAGCGTCTAGGCTACCAACATGTGTACACGCCTGTACTTGCGAATGTTGAATTGTACAAAACTTCCGGGCACTGGGATCACTACAGTGAAGATATGTTCCCGAAAATGGTCATGGACAATGAAGAGCTTGTCCTTCGTCCAATGAACTGTCCGCACCATATGATGGTATATAAGAGTGACATGCGTAGTTACCGTGATCTTCCTGTTCGGATTGCTGAGCTAGGCACGATGCACCGGTATGAAATGTCAGGCGCTTTGACTGGTTTGCACCGCGTTCGTGCAATGACATTGAATGACGCCCACATCTTCTGCCGTTTGGATCAAATTAAAGAAGAGTTCTCCCGCGTTGTTACATTGATCCGTCAAGTGTATGCGGACTTTGGAATCACGGACTACCGTTTCCGTCTTTCCTATCGTGATCCGAAGGATACAGAGAAATACTTCCAGGATGATGAAATGTGGGAAACTTCCCAACGCATGCTGCGTGAGGTTGTGGAAGAGCTTGGTTTGCCTTTCTTTGAAGCAGAAGGTGAAGCAGCATTCTATGGTCCTAAATTAGATGTTCAAATCAAGACAGCGTTGAAGAAGGAAGAAACGCTTTCAACTGCGCAAATCGACTTCCTATTGCCTGAACGCTTCCAGCTTGAGTACACAGGTGAAGATGGTCAGAAACACCGTCCAGTCGTGATCCATAGAGGAATCATTTCCACAATGGAGCGTATGACAGCCTTCTTGCTGGAGAATTTCGCTGGCGCGTTGCCAACATGGTTAATGCCAACCCAAGCGAAAGTTATTCCTGTATCGCCTGCATTCGAAGAATTCTCCAACCAAGTGACAGATCGCCTAAGAGAAGCTGGTATTCGTGTTGAAGCGGATAATCGGAATGAGAAGTTAGGCTACAAAATCAGGGAAGCCCAGCTGGAGAAAATTCCTTTCATGCTCGTTGTTGGTGAAAACGAAGTGAAGAATGACAGCTTGTCTATCCGTAAACGGGGTCAAGGCGATCTAGGTACACAGCCGATTGATCAAGTTATCAGTATGATTCAAGAAGAAATCAAAAACAAACTGTAACTCCTATTTGTTCCATTAGAAGCAGAGAAGTGCTAGTCACTTCTCTGCTTTTTTGCGTTATCAAAAATCCTTTGCGATGTGAATAAGTGGTTTAAAGATGTGAATAAGTGGGTAAAAGAAGGACATGTTAAACAGTGAGTCTATATCTGGAGGTTTAGTGATGAAAGGAAATGGAAAGCCTACATTAGTAGGGGGAGGCTTAAAACGATGAAAATAACCGATACTTCGAAGCAATCCAAGTGGATTTTGGCATGGATGGTGCTTACCGTTATGGTCGTGCTTTTCGGAGAAGAGGCTAGCTATCAAGGGAACTATAGGACGGCAAATACCGATACCCATATACGAGATCAGCGGGACAATCAAGCAGGTGCGGTCATGCCGGTTGCACGCCCTGTTGCACAGGAACATCAACAACAAGCGAGTTACCGCTTTATTCCCAACTTGGATTCTGATTTATCCAAATATACGGTAGTTGAAGTGACAGCGACCGGGTATTCTGCGGGTAAAGAATCAACAGGAAAGACTCCCGACCATCCTACTTATGGAATTACGTATTCTGGGATTAGAGTCATGCGTGATGATAAGGCATTATCGACGATCGCAGCAGATACTAAAGTGTTCCCGTTAGGTACCGTACTGTTTATTCCGGGTTACGGTTACGGGGTTGTTGCAGATACAGGAAGTGCGATTAAAGGGAAGAAAATTGATCTGTATTTCAATACGAAGGACCAGGTATACAAAGAATGGGGTAAAAAGACGGTCAAAGTCTTCGTGGTGAAAAAAGGGAATGGCAAAGTCACAGAGGTTATTTGGAAGCAGCTTAAGGATGAAATACTTGCTCCAGCCAAAGCGCTGTAAGACTCGATTTTGTTAAAAAGAAATTCATAAAAAATCCTGTTTGGGAAAAGATACTCATACAGGAGGTGATTGACATGGCAAAGAACAAGAACAACAAGAAAGCAGCGCAAGACGCTGAATTTGCTACTGAAGTAGCGGTACCTAATAAGCAGCAACAAAACAACACACAAAACCAAAATAAATAACAAATAGCGTTGTTGAAAAGACGGAGACCCGAGAGGGGCTCCGTTTTTATTTCTTTTCAAGCCCTTCTATATTCGATATAATGTAACAAAAACTAACATTTTGTTCCTTTTGGGAGGAGTTCCGGTTGCACATGTGGACGGATTCAAAGCAGAGAGCTTGGTTCTACGGTTTTGTACTTATTGGTATGCTTGTAAATGTATTCGCTTTATTTTCTGCTTCGAAATGGGTTGCCGTAGTTAGTGTCGCTGTTTTTATCTTAATGGGTGTAGGTGCATTACTGAGTTCAAGAGCATCTGGTAAAGAGCAAGAACTAGGGGGGCTCCATCACGAAGAGCAGTTCCGTACGTTTATACAAGAATCTCAGGTTGTTGCGGATCGACTTGCAGCGGCAGTAGAAGAAGTCAATCGCTCTATCGGACATCTCCTTCAAATTGCGGATGCTTCCATCCAAGGAGAAGAGGAATTGAAGGGGCGAAGCCAGCATGCCGCAGGACAGCTCCAAGAAGCTTTTGCTGCGATACAGCAAGTGGCTGCAGCTGCCGATCAGATCCTAGATTCGTCGTTACATATGCATCGTGAAAGTGAACAAACCAAAGATACCGTAGTGGACGTCTGTCGCTCCCTGAATGCAACGGATGAAGTAATGAACGATTTACACGTGAATAATGATACGATGCAGAAGAAAATTCAAGATTTGACCGAGCATACGTCGAAAATTGAAGAGATCAATACGTTTATTACTGAGGTCGTTGCCCAAACGTCATTACTTGCCTTGAATGCATCAATTGAAGCGGCTAGAGCCGGTGAACATGGAAGAGGTTTCTCCGTGGTAGCGCAAGAGATTAAGAAGCTAGCGGCGCAAAGTCATGAAGCGGTCCAGAAGTCTTCTGAGCTTCTTGCTGATATTGAAAGTGGCGTAGCACAAGTTGTCGCTGCTGTGGCAGAAGAGAAAGCTTCAGTGACACATGGGATTGATGAGATGAAAGTGATGAAAGGCAAGATCGATACGATCTTTTCTTTGATCCTACATGTGAATAGCCTAGTGGCAAGTACCACGAGTTCAACGAAACACCAATCCTCTCTGGTTACTGGGACAAGGACTTCCCTAGGGGAAGTCGTGGATTTGATGAATGAGACAATGTCGAGCGTTGAGCATACGCTGGATCAAATGAAGAAGCAGCGGCACGAGGTTTCGAGATTGCAGCATATTAATCAGAATTTAGATCGTTCTTCCGCTGAGCTGATCACGGCCATACAAGCTGTTGGCATGAAGAACAAGCAGGGAACTATTCATGTCAACATTGAAGAAATGAAGCAACTATTGAATGCTCTTGTTCGCGTACCTGACATCAAATCGTTGGTCGAAGATAAGCATGCCTCGCATTTACATGGGATTTTGAAGAAAACAGCAGGGATAGAAGCGATATGGTCGAATCGCGGAGATGGAACTTTCATCTACTCTCAGCCAGAAGCAGGGCTAGTGAATGCAAAGGGGAGAGAATGGTGGAAGCGTGCAATGGCAGGTGAGCTCTTCATTTCGGATGAGTACGTGTCAGCTATTACGAAAAAACCATGCATTACGTTGTCGAAATCCGTTATAGATGACATGGGAACGCCTATTGGTGTCGTCGGAATTGATTTAGTGTTAAATTAATAGTTCTCAAACCACTCTTTTTAGTGTAAAATAAGATTACTGTTATAAATCTTGACACGGAGAGATAGGTGATGGAACATGCTGCAAGCAATACGATCGGATGGTATGCCCTTAAGAACAACAAGGAAAGCTGCGGAGGTACTTCCCTTCTTGGAGGCTTTTATTACGCGGAAAGAGCAGCAAGCTCGGGAAATTGAGCAGGTTGTTGAGCGATATGAAGTGAAGAGAATGAAAGAAGAACGGGCTTATCAAACGATGTCATCTTTTCGACGCATGTTATCTGGTAAGAAGCCTGATCATCATCTTGCTGTTGAATATATTCATTATGTGAAGAAACCTATGGAGCAGGTAAGAAAGCTCCGTGCCGAAATCGAGCAAGCTAGACAAATAATGAATGATTCTAAGCCTGGCGACGATATAACGTTCCCAGAGGAATTTGAAGACATATTCTCATCGTAAAATAAAGAAGAGGACACTGCGTGTGCGGTGTCCTCTTCTTTATTATTATTGGTTATTCTTCAAGTGTTGTAGGTCCAAGAATCCTTCTTCTTGGCTATATGCTGGAACCCCATGCGAGCCAACATCTAGGCCAATCAACTCTTCGTCGCGACTCACGCGTAAAGGAACGATAAGCTTAATGAGCTTTAAGAAAACCCAAGTGATGAAGAAACCCCATGCACAGACAGTGACAAGACCAAGTGCTTGAACACCTAGGAGGTGGAAGCCTCCGCCGTAGAATAATCCAGCTGTTCCTTCGCGGATCGCGTCCGGCTTCGCACATAAGCCAACAGCGAGAGTGCCTATACTTCCGCTGATCCCATGTACGGGGAAAGCGCCAACGGGGTCATCAATCTGTCTAGCTTCCAGCATTTCCGTTGCGTAGACCATGGCAATCCCGCAGATCGCACCAATACAGATCGCTGCTGCATCACTGACGAATGCGCAACCTGCAGTTATTCCGACGAGCCCGGCGAGTGCACCATTAATCACCATGGGCGGGTCCGCTTTGCGATAACGCATCATAGTAAACAGAATGCAGGCCGCACAACCGGCTGCGGCGGATAGCATCGTGGTAACCGCGATGTGCCCGATCGATGTATTGGTAGCGCTTAACGTACTCCCAGAGTTAAAACCAAACCAACCGAACCACAAGATAAATGCGCCTACAGAGGCTAGTGGCAAATTAGAAGGGGGGACAATGTTAGCTTTACCATCGGCAGAGAATTTACCAATTCGCGGACCAATAATTATGGCTGCGGCGAGTGCGGAGAAACCGCCAAGTCCGTGGATGACAGCTGATCCAGCGAAATCAACCATGCCCAGCTTGCCGAGCCAACCGCCAACACCCCAAACCCAATGGCCAGCAATGGGATAGATTAATCCGGTCATGGCTATCGTGTAAAGAATATAAGCGCGAAAATTGATGCGTTCTGCTACAGCTCCGGATACAATTGAAATGACGGCGATAACAAAAGCGCATTGGAATAACCAATAGGTATCATGTGAGATTGTCAACGCGATGTGTGATAAATCTCCGCCCATAAAGAAGCCAGTTGTACCTAGAATGCCTCCGATGTCTTTACCGTACATAAGTGCAAATCCAAAGAAGTAAAAAATAAGCGCACCGAATGAGATATCGACAAATACTTTCATGATAATACTTACGGCATTCTTTTGTCTGACAAACCCTGCTTCTAGTAAGGCGAAGCCGCCTTCCATTAATAAAATCATGGCAGCAGTCAATACGACCCAAATTGTGTCCAGGCCAGAAGTAAGTTGTTGGATTTGATCCATTCCTGTAATCTCTCCTTATAATACTTGCGTTCTCAGCCCAATTATACGTTTCTGATGATAAGCATGTCAACGGAATACGTAAGAATACATAACATCTATAGTGAAATGTTCGTCTTATACGACATCCATGTTAGGTTTCTTTATAAGGACTTTTGAAATATCGGTCTTGAGGCGGAGATCGCCTTCAATCTAACGTCTCTTTTCATTCCACCTTGTATCTTATAAACTAGAGTTATCTTAACAACGCTTTACACAAATGGAGGAAGAACGTATGAATCCGCATATGTTTCAAAGAATGATTTGGGGGCTAGTACTCGTTTCCGCGGGAACACTCTTTTTACTAAATCAATTAGGAATTATTCAAATTGATATCGGTTATTTAGTGTCTACGTATTGGCCTGCGATTCTGATTTTTTATGGGCTCATTGGCTTTGTCTCACAGAGAAAGTATCATTGGGGTGGATCCATAGGCAGCTTGATGATGTGCGGCGTAGGAACCATATTTCTCTTGAAAAATCTAAATGTAACCGACCTATCTATTGGAGAAATGTTTAAATTTCTTGCGCCGGTTGCTTTAATACTTTTTGGTTTAAATGTGATTTTTAAACCGGGCAAGAAAGAATCGCCGGAGTGGCCCTCCATTAAGAAAGCGAAAGATGAAGAAAGACAAGCTCGTCGAGAAGCGAATCGAGCACGACATTCCCACTATAAGAAACAATGGGAGTCGGGAAATTGGAACGCGTCAGGTGATCTTTCCAGCAATTCGAAAGAACACATGGATCATACTTCAACGGGTAGCATGAAACAGGGCCTTACTGCTGAAGAAAAGGAAGTATTGAAGGATATCCATGGCACGTATCCAAAGGACGAGGAACACGGTGAATGGACGGACCCTCAACAGCAACAACAAAAGTATGATGGCTTCGTTCGTAATTTCGATTCAGGTAATGTTTTACACCGTCATGGTTTTATTGGCGATGTTCACCTCGGCCAAGAGGCTTGGGAATTAAAGCCTATTCAGATCTCTCACTTTATTGGTGATTCGGTTATCGATCTTACGCGTGCTTCAATTCCACGTGGTGAAACAACGATTCATGTTACTGCTTTTATTGGCGATGTGAAGATTTTCATCCCGAACGATATGGATGTTGAGGTTCGTGTCATGGCAAGCTCCTTTATTGGAGATATGAAGGTTCTTGATCGGCGTGAAAGTGGTTTCCTGCGCAACATCAGAACGCAAACCTCACATTATGAAGAAGCGGAACATAAAATTGTCGTAACAACAAGTATGTTTATTGGCGATATTACCATTAAAAAGATAGGTTAAGGATGGAGCATGTACAAATTGCGAATGTTCAATATGAAGTGGCAGCTGCTGAATTACTTTCTAATCTCGAGCGTAATAACGGTTTCAGGTATTTATATCGTACTTGAATATTACGAGAAGGAACTGAGTTCTTGGGAGTTCCGTTTGTGGTTCGCTTTCGCGATTCTTGTAGTGAGCTTGTCCGTAGGTTTCATTGCAACTAGAAGATGGCAGCGCAAGGTAGACGAGCTTCACGTCGCGATGCTGGAATTGTCTAAAGGGAATTTCTCTGTTCGAATTGATATGGAGCCAGTAGAGCCTTTTTTATACTTGTATGACGCTTTTAACAGCATGGCAACTTCGATTGAAGAACGCGTGCAGCTGATGCAAAAGTTAGGGGAAGCCGAAGCGATTCGGGATCAGGAGCTGACAGAGAGCGCTGTGATGGAAGAAAGACGCAGGCTTGCGAGAGATCTCCATGATACAGTGAGCCAAGAGCTATTCGCGATTCATATGTCGGCTTCCTCACTTCCCAAAATATTAGAAAGAAACCCAGCGGCTGCACCTGCGCTAATGAACCAGCTCATTGAGATGTCCCATCATGCTCAGAAGCAGATGCGTGGCCTCATTTCACAACTAAGACCGATCGAATTAAAAGATATGAGCTTACAAGAAGCCTTGGAGAAATGGTTCCCGGAATATTGCCGGACCCATGAACTTCAAGGTCAGCTTGATGTTTCACTGCCTGAAATTATTTCGGAGGCGATTGAACATCAGTTTTTCCTCATTATCCAAGAAGGACTTGCGAATGTCATTAAACATGCCTCGGCCAAACAGGTTCGATTGGCAATCTACGAAAGAGAGCATCAATATGTGCTGCAATTGCAGGACGATGGACAAGGTTTTGAACGAAGAGATATTCCTTCTGCTTCCCACGGCCTGTCAACCATGAGAGAACGAGCACAAAAGCTGGGCGGAGAAGTGGAGATTGATAGCAAATTAGGCTCAGGAACTCGCGTACGCGTTCGTATTCCGCGATTTTCAGGGCATTCAGGGGGAAAACAAGAATGAATCCGAACATTAAAGTTATGATTGTTGACGATCATGATATGGTACGAGTGGGTCTTCGTACTTACATTTCATTGGAGCCTGGTTTAGAAGTAGTGGGGGAAGCGTCAAATGGTCAATCTGCTTTTGATCAGTTGAAGGAAGACAGCCTTACATCACTGCCTGATGTTATTTTAATGGATTTAACGATGCCCGTGTTGGATGGGATTGGTGCGACGAAGCTCATTTGTGATGAGTTTCCACAGATAAAAGTAATTATGCTGACCTCCTTTCTGGAGGAAGCCAAGGTGCTGGAAGCTGTTGAATCCGGGGCTATCAGCTATATGTTGAAGACGGTTTCTTCCGATCAGTTGATTCATGCGATTCAGAGTGCCTACCGCGGCATGCCAGTCATGAATGCTGAAGTGTCGCAAGCCTTGACTAGAGGTATTAGACAGAGGAGTGAATTACCGGAACAAGAGGGGCTAACCGCGCGGGAACGTGAAGTACTCCTCTTAATTGCCGAAGGAAAGAGTAATAAGGATATTTCCGAAGAGCTTTTTATTAGTATCAAAACAGTTAAAACACACGTTAGTAACTTGTTGATGAAGTGTGAGCTTGACGATCGGACACAATTAGCGATATTCGCGCATCGAAAAGGATGGGTTTAACAGCACGAACAAATTGAGGGACTATCGCACATAAAAACGTCAATTTGGCACATTCTATGCGTAAGTAAAATAATATGAGCGCTTAAGGAGTGTAGAGTCGCTATGAAACCACTAACTTCCTCACTGGAGCAGGTACAGGAAACATTTGATAAGGTGCGCGCCCAGCTAGAACAATTTGATTTTAACTTAGGTGGCGGTTGGGATTATGACCATGGCTACTTCGATCGTTCGCTGGATGAGGCGAATAAAGTTTGGTTGCGAATTCCCGTTCAAGTCGTCACGGGCAGAATTGAAGGCGATGTGGAGGCGACGGATGCCGTCGTTGAGGTCGGTACTCCTTTTGTTCTGAAACATGTCTATAATGAAGGATTAGATCCTGAAGCTGACGTGGAGACAGCCGGAGCTTTGATTGATCAGTTCCAAACACCGCTGGATTCCGATGCGGGGATTGAGGATAAATGGGTAAAAGAAGCTGCAAACGTATTAAAATCAGTTGAAAAAGCATGGATTCATTAATTTATGTCCTATTTTTACCTCCATTTTATTGATTTTTAATATTCGTTTAAGGTTGTGAGTGCATGATAGACACATAGAGAACAACAAGATCCTTCAGATGAACATGCACTTATAACTTTAATTATGGAGGTAAGACCCATGGATGAGAATAAAAAAGACTACAGCGACTTTTTCAAGCCGCAGAATAATGATAATAACGAGAATACTGCTCAAGAGCAGTCTCGAGCGAATGATGGGCAAGAGCCTAACAAAGAAAGACCTTCCTACTATTACTCCTATGGGCCTTACAAATCTGCTTTTAATGAAGAAAGTGAAGGTCAATCCTTAACAACGTCTTCTACAAGTTCGGAAGGTACTTCGAATGTAGAAGTAACACCGCCTAAGACGCTGCGTCCTTTCAGCTTTGGTTCGGAGAATACACCTCAAGGTCCAGCGGCATGGGATCCTAATGCGAAGAAGCGTTCTTCCGTAAAAAGTGTCTTTGCAGCATTCATGGCAGGAGCGCTCGTTGTCGGTGCGTTGATGTTTACAGCGGACAAAACGAACTTGTTTTCAGGTAATCAACCGTTAGCTTCTGGTTCAAGTTCAGCGACAACCGTAGCAAGCAGCTCGAATAGTAATGGCGGTGAAGTGAAGAATGCTGCTCTTGATGTTGTTCGCCCGGGTAATATTGCCGCGATCGCTCAAAATGCAGGTCCTGCCATTGTAAAGGTTGAATCACTTGTTAAGCCGAAAACAACTAGTCGCAGCAACGGTGGAAACTCACTGTTCGATGATCCATTCTTCCGTCAGTTCTTTGGCGATAATGGTGGTGGTCAAACGACACCTAAGAGTGGTCAAAATGACACGGGAAGCGGACAGTTGCAACCTGCTGGTATGGGAACGGGCTTTATTTTCGAAAAGACAGGATATATCCTGACAAATGAGCATGTGGTTGACGGTGCGGATGAAATTCAAATCACCGTAGAAGGCTATGATAAGCCTTTTAAAGCGAAATTGCTGGGTAATAGCTATGATTTAGATTTGGCTGTACTCAAAATTGAGGGCGAGAAAGATTTCCCGATCCTTCCTCTTGGTAAAGCGGATGACGTAAACGTAGGTGATTGGGTTGTTGCGATTGGTAACCCTTACGGATTCGATCACACAGTAACCGTTGGTGTACTTAGTGCGAAAGAACGTCCAATTAGTATCCCTGATGAGAAAGGGACACGTGAGTATAAACATTTGCTACAAACAGATGCTTCCATTAACCCTGGTAACTCAGGTGGTCCTCTCTTGAACCTTAACGGTGAAGTTATTGGGATCAACACAGCGGTAAGTTCACAAGCGCAAGGGATTGGTTTTGCGATTCCGACTAGCACAATTTCTTCTGTACTAGATAACTTGAAGAATAATGTTACGATTCCGAAAGAGCCTGTTCCTTACCTTGGTGTTGGTCTGCAAGATATCGGTCAAGATTGGGTGAGTGAATTGAAGCTTCCTAACACAGATGGCGCTTTGGTTGGCAGTGTTCAACGTAAGAGCCCAGCATTCACAGCAGGCTTGCGTCAATACGATGTGATCGTTGATTTGAATGGCACCAAAATCAAGAACTCACAAGAGTTGATTACGAAGGTTCAAGGAACGAAAGTAGGCGACAAAGTAACGCTGGGCATTATTCGTGATGGCAAGCGTACAGAAGTCCCAGTTACGGTAGGAGACAAAAATACACTTGCTGAGACGCCAGCTCAGTAAGCTCCTAGCACATAATTGAAGGGAAGTAGAGTCCGCGGCCTCAAGCTTGCAGGCTCTGCTTCTTTTTGCTAGGCGGTAATTTTGCTACAATAGAAGATAGAATGGGGGCGGACCAATGAGAGAGAATATTATGGTTATTGATGATGATGAGAAAATCACATCTATGCTGAGACGTGGACTGGCATTTGAAGGCTATTCAGTTACGACAGCAGCTAACGGTTTAGAAGGTCTTAAGCAAATGTTGGTGACAGAACCGCAGCTTATTATTTTGGACGTCATGATGCCGCACATCGATGGCTGGGAAGTTGTTCGGCGGATTCGCGAAAGCGGCAGCGAAGTGCCGATTCTCATGCTGACTGCTAAGGACGATATTAGTGATCGTGTCAAAGGTTTGGATTTGGGTGCTGATGATTATTTGGTCAAGCCCTTTGCTTTGGAAGAGCTGCTTGCGAGAGTGCGAGTATTACTACGTCGAAGAACGGAACGACCTGAACAGATGAACAATCGGCTCAGCTTTGAAGATGCTGTACTGGATTTAGATACACGGGAGGTTTTCCGTGGCGAGAAGCTGATTGAATTAACGACGAAAGAGTTCGATTTATTGCATCTCTTTATGCAGAATCCGAAGCGAGTGCTGTCGAGGGATATTATCATGGAGAAGATTTGGGGTTACGATTACAGCGGTGAGTCCAATGTCTTAGAGGTTTACATAGCTTTGTTACGCCAGAAAACAGAAGAATTTGGCCATAAACGTTTGATTCAAACGGTCCGAGGAGCAGGCTATGTATTGAGAGGGGAAAATTAAGATGTCGCTTCGCCTGCGGCTTACGCTATGGTATTCAGGCATATTGGCTATCACGATGCTGCTTTTTGGCATTGTTCTCTATTTCTTCTTGAACTATTTCCTTTATGATCAAATTCGTCAAGATGTGAAAAGGGAGGCCGTTAACAGCTCCACTCGTATTCAGAAAAGCATTGCTCTTTCTCAGAAAGGGCTAGTTGTTGATCTTGAATTAGAAAGCAGAGATTTCTATTCCACCAATACTTTTTTACAATTATATAATATCGCGCTAAAGAGCTTTAACCGATCACAGAATTTACAATATTATGATCAGACGCTCCCTATTGGCCAATCGACAATCGATAAACTGCAACGCCAAGTAGATAAACTTGAAGATGAGATTGGTTATTTTGAGAAGACGAAAATTCTTAATCAGGATTTTCTGATCTACCATCTAGGCCTAACAGATAATAAAGCACATCTCATTGGCATTCTGCAATCAGCTGTGCCGATCGGCAGTTACGAGAGAACGGCTGTCATGCTGCGTTATACGCTTATCATTTGGGCTATTTTAACGATTATCGTCGCTGCCTCCTTAGGTTGGTTCTTGGCACGTAAGGCATTAAAACCAATTGAGCGAGTAATAGATGCTGCGAATCAAATCGAAAGCGGAGACGATCTTGAGAAGCGGATTCACTACGATGGACCTCTAGATGAAATAGGCCGACTGACGAATACAATCAATGGCATGCTTGCCCGTATTCAAATTACGTATGTGGAATTAGATGAGGCCTA
The DNA here is from genome assembly GCF_927798215.1 of Paenibacillus allorhizoplanae. Lineage (NCBI taxonomy): Bacteria > Bacillati > Bacillota > Bacilli > Caryophanales > Paenibacillaceae > Paenibacillus > Paenibacillus allorhizoplanae. The sequence goes on along the minus strand of NZ_CAKMMW010000011.1, from coordinate 79,101 downwards.
CCGCGCACAACGACGATTTGTATCGGATGCTTCACATGAGCTTAGAACTCCACTAACAACGATTCGTGGCAATGTGGATTTGTTGGAGAAAATGTGGAAGCAAACATCGGGTACCAAAGAATTAGCTACGCCAGATCAGGTTCAAATGTCCTTGGAAGCTATGCACGATATTGCCGGGGAAGCGCAACGAATGAGCAGATTAGTCAATGATTTACTCGCCCTTGCGAGGGCTGATGCGGGTGTTCTTATGGAGAAACATTCGATTGAGTTCAAGCCGCTAGTTCACGAAGTCGTAAGGAGAGCACAGCTGCTCGAGCATACGGCTGAATGGCAAGTGGGGAATCTTGATGCTCTCGAAGATGCCATGGTTCAAGGAAACCGAGATTACCTGCAGCAATTGTTGTTCATCTTTATTGAAAATGCTTTTAAATATACACCTATGGGTTCAGTAACCATTGAGGCGATACGTAGAAACAGCTTTATTGGCGTACGGATCTCAGATACTGGCATAGGGATGGATAAAGAAGATATTCCTCATATTTTCGATCGGTTCTATCGCGCGGATTTGTCCAGAGGGGTTACGACGGGTACGGGGCTTGGTTTATCTATTGCCAAATGGATCATTGATGAACATGACGGGTCTGTTGAAGTCACCACTCGGAAGGACGAAGGAAGTACCTTTTTAATCTGGCTGCCAGCAAACTTCCCTCATGCCATATAATCAGATATAATTAGAAGAAATACAATGGTTTAGGTAGGTGGAACAGATGGAAGTTGTTCGAATATCCCCCAGAGGTTACTGTTATGGGGTTGTTGATGCTATGGCACTCGCTATGCAAACTGCTAAAAATTTAAATCTTCCCAGACCTATATATATCTTAGGCATGATTGTTCATAATGCGCATGTGACCGATTTCTTCAAAGAGGAAGGAGTCATCACGCTGGATGGCGAGAATCGCCTTGAGATTTTGCAGCAAGTGGAGACAGGGACTGTTATTTTCACTGCACACGGGGTTTCTCCTGAGGTAAGACGTTTGGCGCGTGACAAAGGACTTACTGTTGTAGACGCAACATGTCCAGATGTAACGAAGACGCATGATTTAATTCGTGAAAAAGTAGCAGACGGTTATGACATTATTTATATCGGGAAAAAAGGACATCCAGAGCCAGAAGGAGCTATTGGCGTAGCACCAGATCATGTACATTTGATTGAGAAGCTGGAAGAGGCTGAGCTCCTTAACCTGAAGTCGAATCGAATCATCATTACGAATCAAACCACGATGAGTCAGTGGGATATTAAACATATTATGAATCGGTTATTAACGCTTTTCCCAAAAGCTGAAATTCATAATGAAATTTGCTTGGCAACGCAGGTTCGTCAAGAAGCCGTCGCGGAGCAGGCAAAAGAAGTGGATCTGGTCATTGTCGTTGGGGATCCGAAAAGCAACAATTCGAACCGCCTGGCTCAGGTTTCACAAGAGATCGCTGGTGTAATGGCTTACCGTATCTCAGACGTTTCTGAATTAAACAGAGAATGGTTGGCGAATGTACGTAAAGTAGGCGTAACATCTGGGGCTTCCACGCCCACACCGATCACCAAAGAGGTCATTACCTATTTAGAAAATTACGATGCGAAAGATGAAACCAGTTGGGAAATAAAACGTACTATTAATATGAAGAAACTAATTCCCACTGTTAAATCCAAAGCAGCAAGTAACGTGTAATTCCTGCTTATTCCACTCGACGGGATTGAAACTAGCATGCAAAGTACTCAGAAGGTGAAAATGATGAAAGCTCGCTACGATTGGAAAAGTACTAAACGTTGGTTCAAATTCAAATATTTACTTCTTTTACGTGCCAAGGGCGGTCCTTCCATGGTAGCAAGAGGCTTTTCGATTGGTCTATTCGTTGAGATGTTTACATTACCGACTGCAGGGTTTGCGTTTGTTCTTATCTTTCCATTGGTTTACCTACTGAGAGCGAACTTGCCTGCGGCTTTAATTGGCTTTGTGTTCGGTAAAGTCATCTATATACCTTTTTCCATTCTTAATAAGCAGGTTGGGGAATATTTAGTGCCGAAGCATTTTAAGATCTATCTGATCCACCATCTACCGCATCTCCTCTCTAATATTATTCGTAGCGGTTTGGATTTAATTGTCGGTGGGATGGTCGTTGGTCTTTTCCTTGGTATTATTGCTTATTTCCCAGTCGTGCTTCTGCTCAAGTACCACACGAATCGCCGTAAAGAAAAACGTAGAATACGTAAAGATCAGTTAGCTCCTGGTGAATCAAAAGAATAGGTAATAAATTAGCGCTTGACGAATTCTCGTCAAGCGTTGTATATTTACTTTAGTGGTTAAAAGCATAAAAGCGTAGAAGCGAACAAGCGTTGAAGTGTGTCAGTGAACTGATAATCAATTATCCCATAATAAATGAAATAGGAGCGTGGATCACATGATCGCAATTACATCAAACAAAACTTCGGATGAGCGTATTCAGGAAATTGTGCAATTTATCGAGAAGCAAGGGGTTCAAGCGCATGTTTCCAAAGGTGAGGATCGTACAGTAATTGGGATCATTGGTCAAGCGGATCCGAAATTAGCGGAACAGCTTCGCCAAATGTCTGGCGTTGAGCAAGTTGTGAAAATCTCGAAGTCTTACAAGCTGGCTAGTCGTGATTTCCATCCTGCTGATACGGTTATTTCTATTAAAGGCGTTGAAATCGGCGGTGAACAACTTGTCGTCATGGGTGGCCCTTGCGCAGTTGAAACGCCAGAGCAGATCGATGAGATTGCTCGCTTAGTGAAAGCAGCTGGCGGGCAGGTACTCCGCGGCGGTGCTTTTAAACCAAGAACAGGTCCATACAGCTTCCAAGGTGTTGGTGTGGAAGGTCTGATCATGATGGCTGAAGCGGGTAAGAAACATGGTCTACTTACGATTACAGAAGTCATGACACCGGAGTACGTTGATGTTTGTGCGGAATACGCGGACATTCTGCAAGTAGGTACGCGTAATATGCAAAACTTTGATCTACTTCGCAAATTAGGAACGATTCAAACGCCAGTTTTACTTAAACGTGGATTCAGCTCGACGTATGATGAATTCTTGAATGCTGCTGAGTACATTCTTGCTGGCGGTAATCCGAACGTTATGCTTTGTGAGCGCGGAATCCGTACATTCGAAACCTACACACGAAATACGTTAGATTTATCAGCAATCCCAGTACTTAAATCGTTGAGTCACTTGCCGGTTATCTCAGATCCAAGTCATGGAACAGGACGCAGAGAGTTGGTAGTTCCAATGACGAAAGCATCTGTTGCAGCAGGAGCGGACGGATTAATCATCGAAATGCATACAGATCCGGACAATTCAATGACAGGAGACGGCGTACAATCGTTGTTCCCAGATCAATTTGCCCACTTGCTATCTGATCTTGAGAAGCTTGCTCCATTACTTGGTAAGAAGTTTGATACGAAGAAAGAAGCCATTTTGGCGTAATATACGGTTTTCATAGGGGGGGTTCTTCAGAAATGGAGAAACCTTTTTCCTATTTTTGTATACATGGTGAAAATTGTGTGTAAGTGTAAGAATAGCTTACACTCCTTTAAAAAATACCTGACATAAGTATTGACTGTGTTAGAGGAATCGCTATATAATATGTGAAAGAAAACAAGCAAAAGTTGAACATTAATCATGCAAAGTACGTTGAATGTACGGAAATGGGAGGGTTTTTTAAATGTCAGTTCAAAACGTGTTGAACCTTATCAAGGAAAAAAATATTGAGTGGGTAGATTTTCGTTTCGTTGGTCTTTCCGGTAAAGCGCAGCATATCTCTTTGCCTTCTACAGAAGTAGATGAAGAAACATTCGTAAATGGCGTAGCTTTTGACGGTTCATCCATCCCAGGATTCCGTGGTATTGAACAATCTGACATGGTAATGATGCCAGATACGGAAACTGCTTATGTGGATCCTTTCACAGCACACCCAACACTAGTAATTATGAGCAACATCCATACACCTGAAGGCGATCGTTATGACCGTGATCCACGTAGCATCGCTCAAAAGGCTGAAGAATATTTGCAAACAACTGGCGTAGGTACAACTGCATACTTCGCTCCTGAATCCGAATTCTTCATCTTTGATGATGTTCGTTTCGAGAACGGTATGAACAAATCCTACTTCGAAGTTGATTCCGAAGAAGCTGGTTGGAACACAGGCCGTAAAGAAGAAGGCGGTAACCTTGCATATAAAGTTCCAGTTAAAGGCGGTTACGTTCCAGTAGCTCCAATCGATTCCCAACAAGATATCCGTTCTGAAATGTGTAATAAGCTTGCTGACGCAGGTCTTCGCATTGAGCGTCATCACCATGAAGTGGCAACAGCTGGTCAAGCTGAAATCAACTTCCGTTTTGACACATTGACTAAAACAGCAGACAACCTGCTTAAATACAAGTACATCGTTGCTAACACAGCGAGAGAATACGGTAAAGTAGCTACATTCATGCCGAAACCACTATTTGGTGACAACGGTAGCGGAATGCACGTTCATATGTCCATTTTCAACGAAGGTAACCCTTTGTTCTATGAAAAAGGCTCATATGCTAACCTTTCCGAAATGGCTATCAACTACATCGGTGGTATCCTGTATCACGCACCAGCGTTGATCGCGATCACGAACCCAAGTACAAACTCCTTCAAACGTCTAGTTCCTGGTTACGAAGCTCCGGTAAACCTTGTATTCTCCAAAGGTAACCGTTCCGCAGCAGTTCGTATTCCAATCGCAGCTGTGACACCTAAGGGTTGTCGTATTGAGTTCCGTACACCAGACAGCACAGCTAACCCATACCTTGCTTTCGCAGCAATGTTGATGGCTGGTCTTGACGGTATCAAAAAGAAAATCGATCCGCGTGCTCTTGGATACGGTCCTTTCGATACTAACATCTATGAAATGTCAGATGCTGAGAAAGCTGAGATCCGCAGCGTTCCTGGTACATTAGACGAAGCTTTGGATGCTCTTGCAGCTGATTCCGACTTCTTGCTTGAAGGCGGCGTATTCACACAAGATTTCATCGATAACTACATCGACTTGAAACGTGGCGAAGCAAAACAAGTTGCAATCCGTATTCACCCACACGAGTACAACCTTTACTTCGATTGCTAATCTTTAGCACTTATACGATATGATAATAGGAACTGCCCCTTCATAGGACGCTATGGAGGAGCAGTTTTCTTTTTAAAGGAAGGATGAATTAACGATGAAAATTGCGATTGTTGCAGGAAGCAATCATGGAGCTGCTACGAGTACAAGACTTGCCACATATATTCAGCATTTGGCAACACAAGATCAACATGAAGTAACACTAATAGATTTATACAAGACGCCGTTACCTTTCTATACACCTGAAGATGATGGAAAGGATCATCAAGCACTTGGAGCGTTTAAACAGGCAATGTTGTCCGCCGATGCCATTGTCTTGGCAACGCCTGAGTATCATAGTGGAATGTCCGGTGTGCTCAAAAATGCGCTGGATCATGTTGGACAGGATCATTTCCATAACAAAGCTGTGCTATCCGTCAGCTCCTCAGGCGGAGCGGTAGCTGTCAGCTCGCTGACACAGATGCAGACGACCGTCCGCAATCTACATGGGATTAACAGTCCGGAGTGGATTTCGATTGGTGGCGATCAACGCAAGAGCTTCCGCGAAGACGCCCTCTTCGAAGACATTCATCCAGATGTCGATAAGCGAGTGCGACGTGTTGTAGGATCCTTCCTACAGCTAGCTGAGCAGCTCGTGGGAGCAGCGAAATTATAACGTTTCGCACCCATGTGAATACAAATTCAGGTAACCAAGTCACTAGACTTGGTTATTTGTATTTCTACATACTTTTGACATATTTATATGGTACAGTATGGAAAAAATGAACGGTGGGGAGATCATGGGAGTCCAGTGGACCAGCAAGGAAGTTGTTCATCTTTTACTGCGTGCGGGATTTGGTGTGGCGAAGGAAGAAGTTGCAACTTGCTTGGCGCTTGGACGGGAAGAAACAGTTCGGCGCTTAGTAACGGGTGAAGCATTGATCGACAAGGCTCCGAAGCTAGCCTCCTTTGACCAGTTTCATGCGGACGGGAAGAAAGCTTTGGATCCGCTCTTGCTAGTAGATCAACAGATGTACTGGCTTTATCGGATGGTGAACTCACCTACGCCGCTCATCGAGAAGATGACGTTGTTTTGGCATGGACATTTCGCGACGGCGAACTATAAAGTGAAAGATGCGTCGCTCATGGTGAAGCAAAATGAACTGTTCCGTCAATATGCATTGGGGAATTTCAAAGAGCTGCTCATCGAAATCGGCAAAGACCCTGCCATGATGATTTGGCTGGATGTGAATCAGAATAAGAAGGGGAAGCCGAATGAGAATTACGCCCGTGAGGTGATGGAGCTATTCACACTTGGCATCGGACACTACACCGAAATGGATGTGAAGGAATCTGCGCGGGCTTTTACAGGCTGGACGTACAATAAAAATGATCATAAGGTCAACTACAATGCCAAACAGCACGATAACGATGCCAAGACATTGCTCGGGGAAAGCGGCAAATTAGATGCAGACGATGTGATTGATATCTTATTTCATCAACAAGCATTGCCAACGTTTCTAGCGACGAAGTTGTTGAACTATTTTGCATCAGACACACCGTCCGATCGTTGGATTCAGACCATAGCTGGATTACTTACACAGAAGAATACGGTGGGGGAAGTGCTTCAGGCACTATTCCTTTCCGATGAGTTCTACGCGGAAACCAATCGGATGTCGCTAATTAAAACACCAGCAGATTATGTAGCGGGTATCCTGAAATGCTGCGAGCTCTCCGTCGCCAAGGGGCATGCCCAAGCGATGCGAAAGATGGGGCAGGAACTATTCGTCCCTCCCGATGTTGCAGGCTGGAGAGGTGGCGCCTCTTGGCTCACAACGAACTGTTTGTTAGCAAGGTACCAGTTCGCTGAGGGAATCGCGAAGCAAATGAACGGACAACAGCTGAACACGTCAGCGTTCAAACCGAATCAAGTGGAGTCACCTATGGAGTGGGCAAAGCTCTATGCAGAGCTCATGGGCATCTCGGACTTATCCGAACAAACACAGGCGAGCTTGCGTGCTTACGCAGATGACACCATTGTACATACAACCCAAACAAAACAAAAACTAACCGGCTTACGAGGTCTCCTACAGCTTGTTTTGATTAGTCCTGAAGCTCAGATGAAATAGGGGGGAAACGTGTGAAATTAACGAGAAGAGATTTTCTGATCAAAGGAACGGCGTTATTCGCAACCCTCGGGCTTGGCGGTGCACTTTTCACGGAAACAGGTAAATCACTATGGACCGGGAGCTCCGAACCTAGCGTAGAAGACCCAGTGTTGGTTGTTGTGCAGTTAAGCGGCGGCAATGACGGGATCAATACATTGATTCCCTACGGACAGGGCCTCTATTATGATTCACGGCCTACGCTTGCTTATGAACAGAAGGAAGTACTAGCGCTCGATTCTCACGTGGGCCTACATCCTAGTCTTACAGGATTAGCAGCGTTGTATAAATTAGGAAAAATGGCTATTATACAAGGAGTTGGATATCCGGAGCCTAATCATTCACACTTTCGCTCTATGGAAATTTGGCAAACCGCAGAGCCTGCGAAAATGAGTCGCAGCGGTTGGTTGGCACGGTATGCGGAAGCTTCGTTACAGAAGAATCCCAATCCTCTCAAAGTGATTCAAATTGGCGGATCAGGCAGCAAAGCCTTCGCCTCTGATCAATCAAGCTTTCCAGTGATTCAATCCCTGGAGTCCTATCATGTATTCGATCCTAAGACAGCGTTGATGGACAAGAATAGAATAACCAAAGCGTTCTTGGATATGTATGGAGCATCGAATCCGCCCAACCAATTGCGGGTCATTTCTGCTCGTGGATCGGAAGCCTATAAGAGTGTTGAGGCGATCCAATCGCTTGCTGCCACGTATACGAAGAAAATTGAGTATCCCAATACGAATTTTTCGAGGGACTTACAGCTTGTAACAAAGCTGCTGGCTGGAAAGTCAGGGACGCGGCTCTTTAATGTAGAAGTAGGTGGATTCGACGATCATGCGGATGAGAAGCTACAGCATGCACAAATGTTGACGCAGGTCGATGAAGGGTTAACTGCGTTCTATCAGGATTTGCAGGCACAGGGGCTGCAGGATCGCGTCGCTGTCATGGTGTTCTCCGAGTTTGGACGTCGTGTTAAAGAGAACGGCAGCGGTGGAACCGACCACGGAACAGCGGCACCGATGTTTGTCATTGGCGGCAAGGTGAAGGGCGGTCTATACGGCGCCTATCCAAGCTTGAGTAACTTAGATAATGGAGATTTGAAATATGAAGTTGATTTCCGTTCTGTATATAGTACGCTAATTGACTCGTGGTTAAATGGAGACACAGCAACAGTACTAGGTAAAACGTATGAAAATTTAAAGTTTATATAACTCGCAGGAGGTGCACGGTTGGAACTAGCGGCAATTTCAGATCATATGGCGGAGGGTTTGCAAATTCTCTTCGTTGGCTATAATCCGAGTATTCGATCAGGGGAAACCGGGCATCATTATGCGAATCCGAGTAATCGATTCTATCGCATTTTGTTGCAGGCGGGATTAACGCCAAGGCTTTACAAGCCGCAAGAGGATGGTGATCTGCTTGAAATCGGTTATGGCTTCACGAATATCGTGGCACGCCCTTCTTTGACAGCAGCAGAAATTACGGCAGACGAGTATCGTGAGGGCAGACGCATTCTGAAAGCGAAAATTGAGACCTACCGACCCAAGGTTGTTTGCTTCGTGGGGAAGGGTGTCTATGAGCAGTATAGCGGCCGAAGAGGCATCTCCTGGGGCAGTCAACCGCAGCCGATGGTAGAAGGTGTAATTGATTATGTGTGTCCGTCTTCTAGTGGACTTGTGCGAATGAAGCTGGAAGATATGGTAGCGATTTATCGAGGAATTCTGACAAGTCTCGTATAGCTTGTTTGAGGTTTTACTTGATGCTTGCACAGAATATTGCTATCATAGCCATAATACAAAACGCAAAGGTGTGGTCACTCATGGGAAACAGGGCCTATAACTTTAACGCAGGGCCTGCGGCTTTACCTCTCGAAGTACTTCAGAGAGCACAAGAAGAGTTTGTTGATTTTAAAGGCATTGGCATGTCCATTATGGAAATTTCTCACCGTAGTTCGGAATATGAGCAAGTGCACAATGAAACACAAGCGTTATTGAAGCGTATTTTTGGTATTCCAGATGGGTACCAAATTCTCTTTTTGACAGGTGGAGCGAGCTCTCAGTTCTCCATGATCCCTATGAATTTCTTGAAGGCAGGCAAGGTTGGCAGCTATGTGCTGACAGGCGCTTGGGCCGAGAAGGCTGTGCAAGAAGCAGCACTATTCGGAGAAGTTTCGCTTGCGGCTAGTTCGAAAGAACAGAAATTTATGAAAATTCCTGCATTGAGTGACATTAACTTAGATCCGAATTCAGCTTACCTGCACATCACGTCCAATGAGACGATTGAAGGTGCGCAATTCCAAAGCTTTCCGGAAACAGGCAACATTCCTCTGATCGGTGATATGTCCAGTGATATCTTGAGCCGCCCAGTCGACGTTTCGAAATTCAGCATGATCTATGCGGGAGCACAGAAGAACCTTGGACCATCTGGTGTGACCGTTGCGATTATTAAAGACGATCTACTCGTTGATCTGCCAAAAACAATCCCAACGATGATGCGTTATGAAACGCATAGCAAAAACAATTCCTTGTATAACACACCGCCAGCATACTCCATTTATATGGTGAATCTGGTGTTGAAATGGATTGAAGAGCAAGGCGGATTGACGGTTATTCAGAAGAATAATGTAGAAAAATCAGGCCTTATTTATAGCGCAATTGATAGCAGCAATGGCTTCTACCGTGGACCGGTAGATCTAGGAAGCCGTTCTGCGATGAATATTACATTCCGCTTGCAAGATGAAGAGCTGGAGAAGAAGTTCATTAAAGAAACCGAGCAGCAAGGGTTCGTTGGATTGAAAGGTCATCGCAGTGTCGGTGGTTTACGTGCTTCCACGTATAACGCAGTTCCTTACGCATCATGTAAAGCACTCGCTGATTTCATGACAGATTTCCAACAACGCAACAGCTAGGAAAATGAATTAAGCTATTCATGGCACCCTCGTGTGCGCGTGAATAGCTTTTTTTGTGCTGAGGCATGTAGTTTCGACCGAGGGGTTTAAAAGCCTGTAGAGGGTCACTGAGCAGGTTTAAAAGCGGTAATTAGAAGATGAGTTTGGACTAGATCTAGTAGAGGAGGAATGTCCTAGTCATTTCGACATATCCGAAAAAATCAAGTAAAAAATGAAAATATTTTTTCTAAACCCATCGAGCCACGCCCCGTCTAGGATTACGTGTTTTGGAATTGTAAATAGGTCGTTTTGCTCGTTGACAAACACAATATATTGATATAAATTTGAATCTATCAACTAGATGTCGTGATAAAAAGCGCATTGCGAGATTGCTAGTAGAAGGCCCAAATCGAGCCGGAAATCAAGTGAAACCGCAGGTTTCAAGCTTTTTTGACCGTTTACGGAGTCGTGAAACAAATGCAGATTCTGTCGATTAATGGGTAGATGAACTCGCGAATGACAGACGATAGAATTGGTATCTTTACTACATATAGGTTACCCGCAAGCGAAGACACAAGATAGAGAGAATTGAGAATGATAGGAGACGGAAGCTATATGTTGATTGCTTACGATTCGAAGACTGGAAATGTTCGCCGTTTTATTGCGAAGCTCCAGATGCCCGCGGTACAAATTGAGGAAGCGATGACAATGGACGAGCCATTCGTACTCGTGACGTATACAACTGGTTTTGGACAAATTCCTCCCAAGGTAGCTTCTTTCCTAGAAAGTAATTCCTCTCGTCTTCAAGGCGTTGCAGCAAGCGGTAATCGCAACTGGGGAGACGGCTTCGCCAAAAGCGCAGATACGATCTCAGCACTTTATGATGTTCCCGTATTAACCAAATTTGAATTATCCGGCACGAAAAATGATGTAGAACGATTTGTTCAGGGGGTACAAGCAATTGCGGCACATTGAACTTAATAATGAATTAATGCAACGTGGTACGGATGGTTTTTTTCAATTAGAGAAGGATAAAGAAGCTGTTAAGGTGTTCATAGAAGAAGTCCACAGCCGAAGCCTCACATTCCCCGATACCTCTTCGAAGGTTCGTTATATGATCGACAATAACTTCTACGAGAACGTTTATGACAAATACACCGAAGATGAAGTTAACAGCGTGTATCAAGTGGCACATGACAATCAATTCGAGTTCGCATCGTATATGGCAGCTTCGAAATTTTATACAGATTACGCTTTACGCAGTGACGATAAGACGTTATACCTCGAGCATTTCCCTGATCGCGTAGCGATCGTAGCCCTGTACTTGGGTCGCGGAAACGCAGAGACAGCACGCGTGCTGGCCCTATCCATGATGGAGCAGCGCTTGCAGCCAGCGACACCTACGTTCTTGAACGCAGGCAAGAGCCGTCGTGGCGAATTAGTATCGTGCTTCTTGTTAGAAATGGATGATTCCTTGAACTCCATCAACTATGTATTAGCAACTTGTATGCAGTTGTCCAAAATTGGCGGCGGTGTTGCCGTGAACCTATCGAAGCTTCGTGGGCGCGGTGAAACGATTAAAGGTGTTGAAGGCGCGGCGAAAGGAATTATTCCTGTTCTTAAGCTAATGGAGGATGCGTTCTCCTATGCGGATCAAATGGGTCAACGCAAGGGCTCAGGCGCGGCGTATTACAACATTTTCGGCTGGGACGTTATGGAGTTCCTAGATAGTAAGAAAATTAATGCGGATGAGAAATCCCGTTTGAAAACTCTTTCGATTGGACTTATTGTACCTAATAAGTTTTATAAGTTGGCTGAGGAGAACAAGCCTCTACATATTTTCGCTCCTTACACGGTTCTGCAAGCCTATGGCAAGCATATGGATGATCTGGACATGGATGAGATGTATGATGAACTCTTAGCGAACCCGAAAGTAAAGAAGAAAGTCATCATGAATGCACGTGATATGCTGACCAAAATTGCGACTACTCAACTGGAATCCGGTTACCCATATATGATGAATCGTACGAATGCGAATAAGGATCATGCCCTGAAGGGGATTGGGACGATAAAAATGTCCAATCTTTGTACAGAGATTTTCCAACTGCAGGAAACGTCCGAAATCAATGATTACGGTCAAGAAGACACCATTCTTCGCGATATCAGCTGTAATCTAGCTTCGATGAATATTGCCAATGTGATGGATCGTAAAAAGCTGCGCGAAACCGTGCACGAAGGCATGATTGCCCTAACTTCGGTGAGTGATATGACGACGATCCACAATGCGCCGGGTGTTGCCAAAGCGAATCGTGAGCTGCATTCTGTCGGTCTTGGCGTTATGAATTTGCACGGCTATTTGTCCAAAAACAAAATTGCTTACGAGAGTGCTGAAGCAAAGGATTTCGTTCGCACCTTCTTCGCAGCGATGAATTTCTATTCCATCGAAAAAAGTATGGAGATTGCCAAAGAATCCGGGCAAACCTTCGAAGGCTTTGAGCTATCGGAATATGCAAATGGGAACTATTTTACCCGTTACACAGAAATAGATTACCGTCCACTCTCGGATAAAGTGAAAGCATTATTCGAAGGCATGCCGATTCCGTCACCAGACGATTGGAGAGCGTTGCAAGCTGATGTTCAGAAACACGGTCTTTACCATGCGTACCGTTTGGCAGTAGCGCCGACGCAAAGCATCTCGTATATCCAAAATTCAACATCCAGCGTTATGCCAATTGTTGAACCGATTGAGACACGTACGTATGCGAATTCGACAACGTATTATCCGATGCCATTCATGGCACGTGACAATTTCTTCTACTATAAATCCGCTTATCAAATGGATCAATTCAAGATTCTTGACCTTATCTCGGAGATTCAAACGCATGTGGATCAAGGGATCTCGACTATTTTACACGTAAACAGTGATGTTTCAACAAGACAACTTGCTAGATTATACCTGTATGCGGCACACAAAGGACTTAAATCGCTCTACTACACAAGAACCAACCAGCTATCCGTTGAGGAATGTGTAAGCTGCTCAGTATAAGTAGGAAGGGGACTACCATTCATGACAAGTGCACCAACGATCAATAAACCAATCGTCAAAAAAGCGGTGAATTGGAACCGGCCTGATGATGATTTTACAATTACGTTCTGGAATCAAAATATTATGCAATTTTGGACAGATGAAGAAATTCCATTGTCTGATGATAAAATGTCTTGGATTACACTCAGCAACGTTGAGCGTGAGCTATATATGAAAGTGCTTGGCGGTCTGACGTTGCTGGATACCATGCAGGGCGGCGTCGGGATGCCGAAGATCCTTGAGCATGTGGATGGGCTGCAGCGCAAAGCAGTGCTTAGCTTCATGGGGATGATGGAGCAGATCCATGCGAAGTCTTACAGTTCGATTTTTACAACGCTGTCTACGACAGAAGAGATTAACGAGCTGTTTCAATGGGTGGAGCGGAATCCACACTTGCAGTTTAAAGCGAATAAGATTTCACATTACTATGAGAATATTAATACGACCAAAGAGCTGTATCTAGCGATGGCTTCATCAGTTCTGCTAGAAAGCTATTTGTTCTATAGCGGTTTCTATTATCCGTTGTACTTGGCTGGCCAAGGTAAAATGACGAGCAGCGGCGAGATCATTGACTTGATTCTACGCGATGAGAGCATCCATGGGTTGTACATAGGTGTGCTGGCACAAGAAGTCTACGCGGAGCTAAGCCCTGCCGAGCAGGAAGAGGCGTACGCGACGTTGTGTGCGTTATTGAAAGAGCTACATGCGAATGAAGAAGGCTACACGGATAGTCTGTACGGACCGCTGGGACTGGCAGACGAAGTGAAAGCATTCCTTCGCTACAACGCGAACAAGGCGTTTATGAACCTAGGCGTTGAACCAATGTTCCCGGAAGAGGATATCAACCCGATTGTATTGAACGGACTGAGTACGAAGACGAAGCAGCATGACTTTTTCTCCAAAAAAGGCAATGGTTATGTGCGCACGATTCACGTTGAGGCTTTGACGGACGATGACTTTGTATTTTAAGTAATATAGATGAAAGAAAAACCACCTGTGACGACTGGGTGGTTTTTTTGTTTGAGCTTAGTTCAGTCTCAAGGCTGATTTACTGCGTAACATTGTTATGTTACATTGAAATGGCAAAGGAGGGATGTACATTGGATGAAGATTTGATCTCGAAGAAAGAGCTACTCGAGCTAACAGGCATATCTTATGGGCAACTTTACCGCTGGAAACGCAAAAATTTAGTTCCTGAGGAATGGTTTATACGAAAATCAGCGTTTACCGGGCAGGAAACGTTCTTTCCGAAGGGGCAGATGTTGGCGCGTATCGATAAAATTGTAAATATGAAAGATGATTTATCGCTGGATGAATTAGCGGATGTGTTTTCAAGCCTGCCAAATGACATGAAAATAGACAAAGTAGAGCTAATTAAACGAAACATTGTTTCTCAGCAAACAATAGATTATGCATCTCCATTTTTGGGAGCAACTGCGGTATACAGCTTTGAAGATACGTTATTTCTGTTCCTATTAGAGGCTTGCTTACAATCCGGTGAAATGAGCCTCGATGAAGGGAAATACTTACTTCTAACGATGAAAGAGCAATATGCCAAGTTCGAAGGTAAGCCTTGTGATCTGATTTATATACGTAAGATGGGCTTAACTTTATGTCTACTGGTTACGACAGGCAGTGAATTATTCTTCGAGCAAGGCGTGAAGGTTGTGCTCCGCGTGCAGGTGGCGAAGAAGATTGAAGAACTGAAGCTGAAAATAACAACAACGTGAGGAGGTGACACTATGCACACAGCAGAATTGAAGCGTAAATTGATGATTTCCGGAATAGGATCATCTAATGGCGGGAGCTTCCGTACAGTTAAAATCGACGGCATTGGACGTCTGGAAGGGGACGTTATATGCTCCGATTTTACGCTAAATGGGCGTGCAGAAGTGAATGGCAGTGTTACATCTGAAATGGCAGAATTGCATGGAACGCTAACGATTCAGGGGAGTCTGAAGGCCAAGCGTACCCGAATTCATGGCAAAGTCAAGATTGAGGGCAATTATGCGGGCGAGAGCCTTGAAATTAATGGCGCTTCAATAATAACAGGCAACTGTGAGGCGGAGAAGTTTAATGCCAATGGTAAGCTGCAGGTGGGCACGCTTAATGCCGATACGATCCTTGTTACCTTGCATGGGCATAGTAAAATTTCAGAGATCGGCGGAGAACGAATCCAAATACGTAAGCAGCGAGGCATTGGCTTGGCAAGTTGGTTGAAGATTCTGCCTCTGGGGATTGGTAATCATTTGACGGTTCAAACCGTCGAAGGCGACCATATTTACTTGGAATATACAACGGCTGATGTCGTAAGAGGAGCGGATATTACAATTGGACCTGGTTGTGAGATTGGACTCATCGAATATACGGCAAAGCTCGAGCAAGATAAGCAATCTAAGGTGAAACGCAGTGAAAAAGTGTAGCAAAGAGAGGAGGGTTTGAGGTACAATGGGTATAGATACAAACAAACGTTCGCTAATTAGTAATTTGAAGATTACGGGCAGCTCTACCGCGGCAGGGGGCCTGTATGATCGAATGAAAATTGTGGGAGAAGGCATCATTGAAGGCGATACGAAATGCCGGCTTCTGAAATGTATCGGAACATTAGAGATGGAAGGTAATTTGCAGGCAGGCGAAGCGGGCATTGTGGGGACTTTTTCATTGACGGGAAATGTTCGAAGCGATACAATGAAAAATTCGGGGACGGTGAGTATCAGTGGTGATGCAGAAATTGGATCACTTACTGGTTCAGGGACGATTGAAGTGAAAGGTCATATGCAAGGCACCATGATTGCACTTAAAGGGCATATCGCTGCAGGAGGGGATTGCGAAGTCGATGTGTTTAATCTAAAGGGAATGTTTGATGTTGGGGGACTACTGAACGCAGGAGAGATCAACATTAGACTTTTCCAAGATTCAACGGCGAAAGAGATTGGCGGAGAGAAAATTAGAATTCGCAAAGCGAGTTTGCTTCATCCGTTTAGCTTGTTCTTCAGACCCTCACCGCATGCCAAGGTAACGGTATCGGTTATTGAAGGGGATGATATCTACGTGGAGCACACGAGAGCGAAAGTTGTGCGAGGCAACCAAGTTGTCCTCGGTCCTGGTTGTGAAGTCGATCTAGTAGAATATAAGGTACACTTAGAGAAGAAGAAGGGTGCCATTGTGAAAGAGACACGCAAGTTGTAATATGTTTGTAAATTCAGGGTGTAAGGCGAAAACAAATCGTAAAGGAATGTGTACGAATGACGAGTTCAAATAATAAAGTAGGCTTCGTCCTAGCAGGTCTACTCTTGGCCATGTTAATGGCGTCAATGGATAATACAATTGTTGCCACCGCGATGGGAACCATTGTAGGAGATCTTGGTGGTCTGGATAAGTTTGTTTGGGTAACATCGGCCTATATGGTTGCTGAAATGGCAGGTATGCCGATTTTTGGGAAGTTGTCCGATATGTTCGGGCGCAAACGGTTTTTCATTTTTGGATTAATTGTCTTCTTGGCAGCTTCCATCTTGTGTGGTACCGCAGAAAGCATTGTACAACTTAGTATCTACCGAGCACTCCAAGGTATTGGTGGCGGAGCGCTGATTCCAATTGCGTTCACGATCATGTTTGATACGGTACCTGTCGAACAACGCGGGAAGTTAGGCGGTTTGTTCGGTGCGGTATTCGGTTTGTCCAGTATTTTCGGACCGTTGCTTGGCGCTTATATTACCGATTATATTAACTGGCATTGGGTATTCTATGTCAATATTCCTCTTGGTATTTTGGCCCTTATTTTTATTGCGATCTACTACAAAGAATCACCGATTCATACGAAACAGAAGATCGACTGGTGGGGTGCCGTTACGCTGGTTGGTGCCGTTGTCAGCATGATGTTTGCCCTTGAGCTTGGTGGAAATAAATATGCATGGGATTCCAGCTTAATTATCGGATTGTTTGCAGCTTTCACTGTGCTAACGATTTGCTTTATCATCATTGAAAGAAAAGTAATCGAACCGATCATTTCATTCCCGATGTTTAAGAACCGTTTGTTTACGACGAGTAATGCGCTTGGATTATTGAGCGGGATGGGCTTTATCACGGCATCTGTGTATATTCCGATTTATATTCAAGGTGTACTTGGCGGAACAGCGACCAATTCAGGGCTCGTACTCTTGCCGATGATGGTAGGCTCTGTATTCTCAGCGGTAGGCGGCGGTTTCTTAATGAATAAGATGCCATACCGGAACATTATGATGGTCTTTGTTGTCATTCTAGCAGCAGGTATGTACATGTTGACACAGCTTGAACCGGATACAAGCCGCTTGTATGTGACAATGTGCATGATCGTCGTTGGTGTTGGGATCGGTGCGAGTTTCTCCGTACTTTCCAATGCGGCGATTCATCACTTTGATCCGTCGCAGCGTGGTTCTGTGAATGCAACAGTCTCTTTCGTTCGTTCCTTAGGTATGACTTTAGGGATTACACTATTCGGAATCATTCAACGGAATGATTTCACAGCGAAGCTCAAGGAGATTTTTGCTGGAAGCGGGCAAGGCAACATGGCTGACAATCCAGCGTTTAGTGACCCTAGGGTACTTCTGGCACCTGAAATGCGTGCTCAAATCCCTACACCTGTACTTGATAAAATTACAGCAGGCTTATCATCCTCGATTTCATATACATTCATGTGGGCATTGATTCCAACAGCTTTGGCTGTTGTAGCAGCGGTTCTCATGAGCAAAGAGCGCTTGACCGAATCATTGGAGCATAAGCAAGCAGAACAAGCCGCTGCAGAATTGAAAGGTCAATAGAAAGAAGCCTCATCCAAGTTGCTATGTGGATGAGGCTTTTTTATGTTCTGCTTGTTGGAGTCCTAACTTAAGCGTAAGACTCCTTAATAACAGGTTCCGTCAATTTATAACCGACGTTGCGGATGGTCATGATATATTCAGGGTGACGGGCATTTTGCTCAATCTTATCACGGAGATGAGAGATATGGACGTCAACGATACGCGTATCCCCAAGGAAGTGATAGTCCCACACGCCGTGAAGCAGTTGTTGTCGGCTTAACACTTTCCCACGATGCTTGCAGAGGAAAAGAAGCAGTTCGAATTCTTTTGGTGTCAGTTCGATCGGTGCACCATTCATCGTCACTTCGCGTTGCTCGGCTTTGACAGAGATTTGGCCGATGGCAATCGGTGCTTCTTCCGTCGTAGAAGGCAGGGTCTGGATGCGACGATGAATCGCTTGAATGCGGGAGACGAGCTCGAGCGGTGAGAAAGGCTTCGTCATGTAATCATCCGCACCATTGTCCAGACCAGCTATTTTATCCGTAAGGTCTTGCATGGCCGTCAACATAATAATGGGTACGAGGTTATTCTGACTTCTCAGCTTGCGGCATACCTGTAAGCCGTCCATTTTGGGCAGCATAAGATCAAGGACAATGAGGTCGGGGCGGAATGATTGAATGGCACCGAAGACAGCTTCTCCGTCGAATACGCAATGTACCTCGAAACCGGCAAGCTTCAGGTTGAATTCAATGAGCATGGAGATGGAAGGTTCGTCATCAACAATTAATATCTTTTTTTTCATTGTTAGCAAGGCTCCTTTTAATGAAGGATAACTCTAGTATGACGTACCACTATCATCGCGATATTAAGATAAAGTTAACCCAGTGTTAAATTGCAATCGGACACAGGTTATAATAGGATAGAGAATGAGGTGAATGAATAAAGATGGCTTTTCATATTGTATTAGTAGAACCCGAGATTCCTGCGAACACAGGCAATATTTCTCGCACATGTGCGGCAACAGGTGCTCATCTTCATTTGGTGAGACCCCTTGGTTTTGACACCGATGATAAGACCCTGAAGCGAGCTGGCTTAGATTACTGGCATTCGGTGAAGATTCACTACCACGATTCTTTCGATGAAGTTATGGCAGCGTATGAGGGGCATAGATTCTTCTTTGCGTCGACGAAGGCTAGCAAACGTTATTCTGATTTTGCCTTCCAAGATGGCGATTTCTTCGTGTTTGGTAAAGAGACCAAAGGGCTGCCAGAGGAGCTGCTGCGTCAGCATCCGGACACCTTAATCCGGTTACCAATGTCCGACGCGGTAAGATCATTAAATCTTTCCAACTCTGCGGCTATTATTTTATATGAGGGATTACGCCAAACAGGATTTGTAGGTCTTGAGTAGGGAGACTCATGACCTATATTTTTTGTCGCTCAACCGACATTTCTGGCAAGAAAAGAAAGTTTTTGGGGCTTTAGCAGAAGGAATTTCATGATTGACGGCGAATAGTATCGGTAAGCTCGATATGGAAATGTTGGTCGATGTGAAATTGCCGGAAGTGTAGAAAACGTCTGGGAAAAGAGAGGTGAAGTCCTATGATGAAGCCAGCTGGAGTCGTACGTAAAGTCGATCAATTGGGACGAATCGTATTACCTAAATCGTTACGAAAGCGATACCAAATGAACGAGGGAGATCCTGTAGAAATTCTTGTACAGGGTGACCATATCATTCTCGAGAGATATCGTCCGAAATGTGTGTTCTGCGGAAGCATGGAAAATGTCAGTGAATTCAAAGAACGTTATATCTGCGGCGTTTGCGTAACTGAAATGAACCTGCTTAAGGCGAGAGCCTAGTAGTTAAAAAAAGAAAAAGCATCGCTTCCCCAACTGGAGAAGACGATGCTTTTTTTCTTGTCTTAAAGGCCTTTTGTTTTGTCCTCGTTATAGGAAGCCGTCAACATAGCGACGATAAATAATAGGAAAACGGAATTAACGAGCCAAAATGTTGTGGATAAACCGAACATTGCTGCACCTCCTATAGGGTTAAAGAACATTTTTGCACATAGTTAAAGCTTATTATACCCAACCATCCCCAAAAAAGAAACGAATATTGTGTGAATAATTTGGGTCATTTGAAAAACAAGAAGTTCGTAGCAAGCGGTCGGAGCCTGCCATCCGACGGGCGATTGATCACGCTGCCACCCCAGACAAGCGTGGTCGAGCCGCCGCCATCTAAGTTATAAGCATCCACCACGCCTAGTTGCTGCATTTTATCCTGCAGCTCAGCAAGCGTAGCGCCTGAATTGCCGCTCTCATCGTAGCCATCTGTGACAAGGAATAAGAGCTGGTCATGCTTATAGTTGGCCATCACGGTTCGCGCTGCTCTTGCTGGTGAGCTTTGCCATTGATACGGAATGGATGTCTTGCTGCCATTTTTCATCAGCACAGGGACGAAGGTCGAACCCATCAGTGGGTTCAGCTTATCGAGCTCCGACTGCGAGCTGAACTTGCCGCCGATCAGCTTGCGATCTTTGTTCAAGCCGATGAAGGCTGTGTCATTGTTGGTGGGGAAGAAGCCGTTCACATATTTCCCGTTCATCACCGTCGTGTCGAGCGGATAGCGTTTTCCGCGGTTATCATCCGCGAAGCCGCCAGCGTTAATGCCAACAACGGCGCCGTAGCGCGAAGCTGCGGCTAATGTCGTTTCACTGGAGCCGAGCTTATCATTACCCAATACGAGCTTGATCGCTTTATCGCTTTTGAGGTTCACTTTAAGAGCATAACCTGAATAATGTTTTTCATTCAAAGCGAATAGCTGAATATCGATATTGCCAGATGTGGCCTGGCGGATCGGACTGCCAAGCTTAGCTGTAATCCGTGCGTCATAGATAAGTCCGGGTTTAGCGATTTGGGAAGCTGCGCTTTGGAGCATAGCGGTCACTTCTGCCGTGCTCTTCTCGTACAGTTGGAAATACTGCTGAATAATCGTTTTCGTTTGGACGGCGTCATTGTTCGCCTGTGTTAACAGGCTGTTTAAACTGGCCGTTTCTTGTGCAAGATTGATCGGTGTCGAAACAACTGGCGATTTCACTGGGATGGAAATATGAAGGGAGACGAAGAGCAGCCAAATCAGCATACCTAGAAAAGGTGCGCAGGCCAGCAACATAACACGATTGATTTGCTGAATCGAATTCACTGTCATTATTTCAACACATCCAGATTTTTGGTCAGTTCATCTAGCTTCTTCTTGACGTCTGCGAGCTGAGTATAAAGTTGATTACTATTATCGGTCTTGCTGTTAGCGCTATCCTTGGTGAATGCCAGTAATTCATTCAATGAATCTACCTTGGCTTGCAAAGTCTTCATATCGGTAGAAACACTATCCTTCAACTCAGAGACTTGCTTCTGATAATCTTGCTGAACAACTTGTAATTGCTGCTGGGTTTGCTGTGCGATATCGGTCGATATTTGTTGCCTCAGATGTTCAGTGTACATCATCGTAGCTGTTACTCCGACTGCGATCAGCATGACCCAACCCATGAATAGGAAGACATACGTTTTCTTCTTGACCCGGGTTGCTTTCGACGTGCGGGGAAAAGAATTCGCCGTTGCGCTCTCAATGGGCATACTCATGAAAATCACCTCTTACTACTAGTATAGCATATTCCATTATTTTCTCGGAACTTTAGATAGAATTCGCTGTTTTTCGATATTCACCCGGGGTCATGCCCGACATTTTTTTGAAAACTTTGCTGAAATACTTCTCATCCTGATAACCAACCATCTCAGCAACTTGGGAAATGCGAAGATTCGGATTGCAGAGCAGCACCTTGGCCTTACTCATCCGAATTTGTCCTAGGTAATCAGAAAGATTGACGCTAAACTCCTGTTTGAATTTGCGGGAGATGTATTCGCGGCTAAGATAGAAACGGCTGGCTATATCCGCAAGCGAAATATCTTCATGATAATGCTTTTCTAGAAAGCTAGCGATTTCGAAAATCACATTGTTATCTTTATGTTGGCTCTCCAAATGGAGCTTGGATACTTGAATGAGGCTGCGTGTCAGCTCTTGCTGCCAGAGGGAAAGAGACAGAATACCTTTCTCGTCAAGCGTAATAATCGAGGCTGCGTTATCCTCAAGAAGCAGCGGCTGTATGTCTTCCTCACGGCTATCCGGTATTAATTGCTGGATCCAGCGGCGCATCATCACCCGATATTCTCCCCACCAATGCTCAAGCTGAGCAGGCGTAATGACATCACTACTCTTGATGGCGTCAATCCAGATCTGAACAATATCCTGAATCTGCTCGACATTTCCACTGCGCAGAGCTAGATGAATTTGCTCCTCAAATTGATGGAAAGTCAACGTTTGCTGGGATCCCTTGCTCGGGAGCCAGTTGGTATGAATCCACGTTTCTTTGGTTGTTAGGTTACGCTGCCGCAAAGCGTCTCGCGCCTCTTGATAGGATAGCTTCAATTGACTAGGGAAGTTGTGGCTACTTCCAATCCCGAAATCTACACGGGCATGCAAGGCGGTGCGAATGCCGTCATTAATCGTTGCCAACAGTTCTTCTGCCATGGATGGCGCCGACCATAAGAAGAGCACAATTTCATTCGAATTATGCAAGTGGCGGAAGGCGTAGCCACGCTTATGCGGAACAAGAAATTCATTGCAAATATTAATCAGAGAGAAGAGGAGAAGATCGATATTTTGACTGAATTTATTTTTAATACTAGCTTCCATGGTATCTAAAGAGAGAATCGCAACACGACAGGTTGCAACGCTTCTGGATAAGTGAAGCTCGCGCTCCAGCTGGTCAGCCACTGGTTCGTAGGTGCCAGGCTCGGTAATTAACGCGGAAAGCAGCTTATCCCAGTAAATAGGTTTAAATTGGTTAACTTCGATATTCAGCTCACGATTGGCATGCCGCTGCTCCTCATCCTTGAGCCAAGTTTGAATCGCTTTATCCAAAGCTTCGTTCAACTGATCCGGATCAATCGGTTTCAAAATATAATCGGTCCCACCATACTTCACCGTGTGCCGCAATAAAGAGAAATCGTCATGCCCGCTAATGACGATGGTCTTGGCGTCAGGCGCATGGCGATGCAGCCATTCTAGGAGCTTAACGCCGTTCATGATGGGCATCATCATGTCGGTCATAATAATCTCTGGATGTTCACTGCTAACCAAGGCAGTCGCAGCTTCCCCATCGGACGCTTCTAGTATGGTATCGATCCCATATTGCTTCCAATTCACAAGTAATCGGATGGCATCGCGCACGTGCTTCTCATCATCTACGAGTAGTACTTTCATATCAGGTAACTCCCTTTTTCATCGGAATATGGATGACAATCCGCACGCCGTGGGGATGGACATGGTCAATCTCCAAAGTTGCATCATCATTGAAATAGAGCTGGATGCGAGTCAGGACGTTGCGTAAACCTATATAGGAATCATCGGCAACGGATGGTGCTTTCAGTCGACTACGGACTTCAAGAATTCGTTGTTCCGTCATCCCAATACCATTATCCGCCACGGTAAGCTTCAAGTAGTCTCCCTCAGGGGTAGTCAGCTTCTCCGATTCGATGTGTAACAGACCGACGTCTTGCGAATGGCTAGGTTTAAAACCATGCTTGAAATAATTTTCGACAAGCGGTTGAAGAATCATTTTAGGAATAGAAATGGTCCCAGTTCCTTCTTCAATCGCATAAACAATATCAAATTGGTGTTCAAAACGCTGCTTCTGCAGCTCCAAATACGCTTTAATATGATCAATTTCTTTGCGAAGAGGAACGACAGATTCATTCGTGTTCATGCTGTAATGCATCATTTTAGCTAACGAATTAATGAGGGTGTAGATCTTAGGTGCTTCATGCTGCAAAGCCAATGTTCCGATCGATTGCAAGGCATTATTCAGAAAATGCGGATTAATTTGCGCCTGCAGCGCCATCAACTGATTCGATTTATTCGCTAGTTCTAGTCGATATTCACGCATAACCATTTGATTCAAATCCTGCATAAGGCCGTGGAAGCGGTTCGCGAGGATCCCCATCTCATCGGTTCTGGTCAACTCAATGTCGCTCTGATGATCACCTAGTCCAGCTTGTCCCGTTTGAATGCGTGTAATGTAACGAATCAATTGTTTAATAGGAGCCGTAAAACGGATGCTAATATACACCGTGCCAGCCATGACAATCAACATCGAAAAAGAAAGGATGAGGGCGTTAATGAAAGTCAATTGGCGAGCGTTCTTGGTGAGCTGCTCATACGGAAGACGCTTTACAATCGTCCAGTTCAAATAGTCTGTACGCATTTTCTCATACATATTAATCCCTGCAAAAGCACCTTTCGACCATTCATAGCTGCCTTTGTCAAGGGTACTGTGCACGGCTTCATCACCCCAATTACCATCTAATTGAAGTCCCCATTTGCTTGGATCTGGACCGAATACGATACGCCCCGTTTCATCTAAAATGTAGAGTTCCTCTTGATCATGAGTGAATAGGCCTTGTGAAATATCTGAAACGAGATCCAAATTCAAATCAATAATTAGCTCACCAATAGATTGATTACTAGGTGAGTACATGATGTTGCGGTGCATAGAAATAACTGGCGTTGGGTT
The DNA here is from genome assembly GCF_927798215.1 of Paenibacillus allorhizoplanae. Lineage (NCBI taxonomy): Bacteria > Bacillati > Bacillota > Bacilli > Caryophanales > Paenibacillaceae > Paenibacillus > Paenibacillus allorhizoplanae. Next base: position 54,427 of record NZ_CAKMMW010000011.1, on the reverse strand, counting down.
AGAATATGCAGAGAGTGACATGCCATACAAATTGTTCTGATGCTTGATTTCGAAATACACAAGCTTGCCCGCAGGGAACGGCTGCAGTCCCTCGTATTTACCAGCCATGCTTACTTGAATGTCATTGTGGGTAAGGAAAGAACTGTTGCTAACGGAGGCATACAGGTAAATTTGTTTGATTTCTTTAACCGAATGTGACATGACCTGTAGACCGCTTTTGATCACTTTATCGCTCTGATAGTTAATCTCGGGCTGCGTTTGAATGATCTCATAAAATTGGCCTAGCTCAGCAATATTCCTACCTGTGTAAATAGTGGAGGAGGCCTGAACCACCCCATCTAGATAGTTCACGAGATTCGTTTTACCTTGTGAGAGTAGGGCGGAATTGTTGGTCAGCGTATCTTCAGTCACTTTCTGTTTGGTGAAGAAATAGGAGACGCCAAGTGAGGTGAGGAAGGGCACAAGAGTGGCAATCAGCAGAAATAAGATCAATTTATTACGAATACTGTGTCGTATCACGCTTCATCAGCTCGGTTTCTGTATTGGGATTTTCCCCTACATTGTAGCAGGAGAGGTCAACAAATTCCACCTAATGCGTCACCATCGTCTGTGTTTTGGGGTACTGCGGCACTCTATACTTGGAGTACAGTAGCAGAATGGTAAGGGGGACTTCCCAGTGAAAACAAAAAGAATGCTTTCCGGATGGCTTCAGCAATGGGTATTTATCGGACCTGCGTTAGTCTTTTTTGGCATCGTGGTCTTGATTCCATTTCTGATGAGCATCTATTACTCGTTTACCGAATGGAATGGCGTAACAACCAAAGTAACTTTCAATGGACTTGAGAATTTCAAGCAAATCCTATTCCATGATAAGGATTATCGCAATGCTTTTAACTTTACATCACGCTTGACCGTGACGAACGTGATTCTAACCAACCTTGTAGGCTTCTTATTAGCGTTATTGCTCACGCAATCGCTGAAAACAAGGAATGTGTTGCGCACAATCTTTTTTATGCCCAACGTAATTGGTGGTTTATTGCTCGGTTTTATCTGGCAGTTTATCTTTGTAAAAGGGTTTGCAACTCTTGGAAATCTCACGCATATCGGTTTCTTCGAACTGCCGTGGTTAGGTGATTCACCGACAGCTTTCTGGGCAATCGTTATCGTTAGTGTGTGGCAGGGCGCTGGATATCTCATGATTATTTACATAGCTGCCTTGTCGAATGTTCCGAAGGATATGCTGGAAGCAGCATATATCGATGGCGCATCCCGCTTGCAAGTACTGCGGAGCATCATCGTGCCCCTCATCATGCCAGCGGTCACCGTGTGCTTGTTCTTGACGATTTCGTGGTCTTTCAAAATCTTTGACTTGAACTTCTCTTTAACCAAAGGCGGGCCATTCAATTCCACAGAGTCGGTTTCCATCAATATTTATCAAGAGGCTTTCCGTAATAATCGGTATGGTTTAGGTACGGCCAAAGCTCTCGTATTCTTCATCGTGGTTGCCATCATTTCAACCATCCAAGTGATGTACACCAAGCGCAAGGAGGTTGAGGTCTAATGGCTTCCGTCAAAAAATATACAGGCCGATTATTTGCTCTTGAAGTTCTTGGCATACTAATTGCCTTACTGTTCTTGATTCCGTTCTACTTCGTCATCGCGAATTCCTTAAAAACGTTTCCTGAATTAGCGGCGAATACGGCGAAGCTGCCAAGCTCACTCTATCTAGATAACTACACCAAAGTGTGGAGCATCATGAAGTTCCCGAAGGCGTTCTTCAACTCTTTGTTCATTACGGTTTTGAGTAATGTAGGACTCGTAATCATCTCCTCAATGGCGGCATACCGCATGGTGAGAAGAGCAAGTAAATTCAATAATCTTGTTTTCTTAGCTTTCGTTGCTGCCATGGTGATTCCGTTCCAGTCGATCATGATCCCGCTTGTTCGCGTAGCAAGCCAAGTTGGCTTTATGGATAGTAAGCTGGGATTGGTTGCATGTTATTATGGATTCGGCGTTTCCTTAAATGTGTTCTTGTATCATGGCTTTATCAAATCCATTCCATTGGAAATTGAAGAGTCAGCCAAAGTAGATGGCAGCTCAGCATATGGCGTGTTTTGGAAAATTGTATTTCCACTGCTTAAGCCAATGTCGATTACCATCATCATCTTAAACAGCTTATGGATTTGGAATGACTATCTACTTCCTTCTCTCGTACTTGGAAATCCGGAGCTGCGGACCATTCCGCTTGCTACCTTCTCGTTCTTTGGACAATATACGAAACAATGGGATTTAGCGCTTGCTGGATTAACATTAAGCGTACTGCCAATCGTAATTTTCTTCTTGTTCTTACAGAAGCACATTGTAGAAGGGATTACAGCGGGTTCAGTAAAAGGATGACAGAATTGCAAATAAGTTCAAGATATTCCACCTTTATGTTCAATATACTCGGTGTTAAGCCAGGATGTAAGTGTTTACAATGAATCATGTAAGGAAGCAAGGCAAGAACAAGTAAGCGAGTTCACATGAAGTTACAAGTTAAAGGGAGGCATTACCTACATGAAAAAATTAACAATGGTTTCAGTGGCAGCAGTATTATCCTTATCCGTACTAGCAGCTGGTTGCGGGAAAAAAGACGAGACAGCAAGTCCTGCTCCAACTACGGGTGCATCAACAGCAACAACAACGCCTGCTGCAAGCGGCAAGCCAGTTACCATTAAAATCTTCCAATTTAAAGTTGAGATCGCAGATCAGCTGGGTAAAATGGTGCAAGAATACCAGAAGTTGAACCCGAATGTCAAAATTCAAGTCGATACAGTCGGCGGTGGAGCTGACTACGGCGCGGCGCTTCTTGCGAAGTTTAATGCAGGAGACAAACCGGATATCTTCAACAACGGTGGTTTCACAGATCTAGATAAATGGATCGATAACTTGGAAGATCTATCCGATCAACCTTGGGTTAAAGATCTTGTAGACGTTGCGAAAGAGCCAATGACCAAAGGTGGAAAACTATACGGTCAACCACTTAACCTTGAAGGTTATGGCTTCCAATACAATAAAGATTTGTTTGCTAAAGCAGGCATCACAGAGCTTCCAAAAACGTTCTCTCAATTAGAAGCAGCGGCTAAAAAGCTGAAAGATGCGGGCATCACTCCTTTTGAGACAGGCTATGCCGAGTGGTGGGTACTAGGAAACCATTTCGTGAACCTTCCATTTGCTTATCAAAAGGATCCGAATGCGTTCATCGATGGCTTGAACAAAGGTACAGCGAAAATTACTGGTAATGAAGTGTTCAACCAATGGGCGAAATTATTCGACCTGCAATTGCAATATGGCAACAAAAACCCTCTGCAAACCGACTACAATACACAAGTAACGGATTTCGCAACGGGTAAAGCGGCTATGACGCAACAAGGTAACTGGACACAAGTTCAAATTACGAAAACAAACCCAGACATCAAAATTGGCTTCTTGCCAATGCCGATCAGTGATGATGCAACTGCGAACGACAAATTGTTCGTAGGTGTACCGAATAACTGGGTAGTCAACAAAAACTCTGCAGTTAAAGACGAAGCTAAGAAATTCTTGAACTGGATGGTTAGCTCCGATATCGGTAAGAAATATATCACAGATGAATTCAAGTTTATCCCTGCTTTCAAATCCATTCCTGCTGACGAAAAAGTACTTGGACCATTAGCGGCAGACATCATCGCTTACAGCAAAGCTGGTAAAACATTGAGCTGGAACTGGTTCAAATTCCCTGGTGGAGAAGCATCCAGTAAGAAATTCGGCGATATCATGCAAGGTTATGTGGCTAAGAAGTATACGAAGGATCAAATGTTGGAAGAATTCCAGAAAACATGGGATAGCCTGAAGAAGTAACCCGAATCTAGACGTACATCAAGCCTCAGCGTGAATGCTGGGGCTTTTTGCTGTTTAACAGATGTGGTAATGGCTGTTACAATGAAGAGGACTGGGGGTTTACCATGAATCTTAATATCAGAGCTTGGCTGCACAGCAGAGGGAATACGCTTCCACTTGAAAAAAGACTATCACGAGAAGCCGTCATTTCTTTACTTATTCATTCCATTTTTCAATTCGGTGCTTCCATGTCAGGGGTGTTTCTCAATCTATACTTATGGCGGTTAACGCATAGTGTTGTCGTGAATGGAACCTACAACATCATCGTGTACATCTTAACACCGATTGGGTTCGCCATTGGCGGTTATATGATTAAGAAGAAGGATCGTATGGTAGCGTACCGGCTGGGTATTGTACTGATCGGTCTCTTCTATTTAAGTGTGAGTATTGCGGGGGAGCGACTGGTCGATTATTATGTGCTTTTTGCCATATTTAATGGATTAGCTGGCGCATTCTACTGGGTTGGCTATTTAACGTTGATGTATGATGTGTCGACGGAGCAGAATCGGATTCGCTATCTCGCTTTCAATATGATGTTCTTCACAGCGGCTACGCTTGCAGGGCCAGCACTTGCTGGTTTCATTATTCGATTGAAAGAAGGGTTAAGCGGATACACCATCGTCTTCTCCATTGCATTCGTCATGTTTCTGTTGGCAACGTTAATCTCTTTGAAAATCAAAGCGTCAATCGGACATCACCGTGTGTATTATTTGAAATATACGGGGCTAATCATGAAGAAAAAGCAAGAGTGGTCGAATGCGCTGCTTGGCTTCTTTGGTATGGGCTTGCTGCAGGGTACGATGTTGTTTCTACCTAACATTCTCTTATTCAAAGTACTGCCGCGGGAAGATTTGGTCGGTTATCTCGGTGTCCTTTATTCGAGTTTAAGTATTGTCATGGGGATCTTTATATCGAAGTACGCGAACGCGGGCAGGGCACGGATGTATTTGACCATTTCGACAGTGGGTTATCTCGTTGGGGTCTCTTGTATTATAGGAAGTTTAAATGTGTGGTCCGTGGTTGGCTTTATGATTCTGTACTCCATCTTTGCACCGCTTCAAGGGAACACCATGACAGGGTTCTATTACAGCCTTATTGCGAGACTTCCTCTTAAGGGGGAATTAAAGGTAGAAAGCGTGGTTGTGCGTGAATTTTTCTTAAATGTGGGGCGTGTTATTTCGATTCTCGTTCTCATTACCTTTGGGAGCGATTTGGATGGCGGATTAATTCCGTGGATCCTGTTGTTAGCTGCTTTGACGCAATTTGGTTTGATCTGGTCGATTAAGAATCGGTAGGGATGTAAGTGAGAGTTCAACAAGTCCAGTTTTCAGCACCGAGAAGATTGAAAGAAGATAGGAAATGAGGAGCGGAGCTTAGTGGAAGCTACGTGAGCACCGGAAGTTCCGGCTGAATTCAATATTCGATGTCGAATACGCTTCTTGGAATGCTTCGTGATCAAAAGTGGACAACCACAATAAGGATTAGAGTCCCTCTATTCGGTTATCCTAGATGGTAGTGAATTGGAGAAGAGGGGCATTGTGCAGATGGAAAAAGTAGATATTCTGATCGTCGGAGGAGGCATTGCAGGGCTTCAAGCGGCGATTCAATTAGGTAGATATGAGCATAAGGTACTTGTCGTTGACGCAGGTTACGGCCGTTCGACCCTATGCAAGAGCTATCATAATATTCTTGGTTGGCCAGATGGGGTATCGGGGGAAGAGCTGCGACGTGTAGGCAGGCTGCAAGCAGAGCGATTAGGGGTTGCTTTTGTCCAAGATGAAATTGTGCAAGCTGTCGCTAAAGGAAGAATCGGTGACGGCTTCGAGCTATGGGGAAAAAGTGGCCGAGGCTATGAAGCGAGAACGCTTCTGCTGGCAACAGGTTTAATGGATCGGATGCCTGAACTCCCGAACCTGAAAGAATGCTTGGGGTTAACGGTATACGTGTGCCCCGATTGCGACGGATATGAGATCAAGGATCGAAATACGCTAGTGATGGGTTCTGGTGATGCAGGGGCAGCGATGGCGATTAAGCTCCGTCATCGAACCGAGCAAATGACGTATGTGAATCACCAAAATCGGGCCGTGAAAAGTGAGTACCTGGTCGAAATGAAGAAGAAAGGCATTACCTATTTGACGGAAGATCTTGCAGAGATTATTGCCGATTCGCCGGGGCAGTTCAAGGGAGTGGTGCTTCGAGATGGCAGCCGTCTTGAAGCAGAACGAGGTTTTATTGCTTTTGGTGGGAATGAAGTGAAATCCGATCTGGCTCGTCAGCTTGGTGCGGAACGCATGGAGAATCGGCATGTAATGACCGATCCTCGGAGTAAAATGACGAGTGTTCCTTTCGTCTGGGCGGCTGGCGATGTCGGCGTTCATGCGGAGCAAGTGACGATCGCAATGGGGGAAGGCTCGCAGGCGGCCATCTGGATCAACAAGGCGTTGTTAAGAATGAATGAAGAGGCGAGTGTTCATCGGGTTGTGATTCGGTCTTAGGATGAAGATGGGGAAGGGTATTGGCAGTCGAGCTAGTCGATAAAACCGACTAATTTAGGCTGAAATTTGGGAAAGCTGTAACTACGTGCGCGTAATCTACTAAAGCTTTCTCGCCTCCGGGGGTGAGATGATAGATGCCTCGGCTTTGTCGGACGAACCAACGATAGTAGTTTTGCTGAAGAAGTGAGCTCACGTTCATATTGCTGGTCATCTCGCGCAGCTTGCGTGGGCTGAGTGGACCGTGCTGCTGCATCAAATAGGCGCAGTGTAACGATTTCTCTCTGTATGCGGTCATAAGTTTCTGCTGAGAACTGCCGCCAACATTATAGTCGCCGCTGCGCTCATGGAACTCCGTCATTAGCTTGCCGGAAGCCCTCTTATTGGGGCGTAATGTATAAGGAGTAGGCTCACAGACGAGATCGACTGTGGGCTGTTTGCGTTTGTAGAATTGGACAGTCAATACACCAAGTCCAAGCATGCGACAAAGTCGACGAATATCCTCCCATTGTAAGCGGTGGGGGGCTTTTCCTTTGTTTGGCAGCTCGAAGGCTACATAGACGTCTTGCGTTAGCCGCAACCGTTCAATCCCTTGGACGAGGAGCGGGATATTAAAGCTTTTTTTTAATTCAACTATAACTGGGGGCTCATCGCCTCGAATTGCGACTAAATCACAGTGCTTAACTTCTCCACGGACGGTATAGCCACGCTGCTCGAAGAAGTGTTTAATCGGTGCATACAGCTCGGTTTCGGTCTGGATCGGCATGAGGGTTTCTTTCTCCTCTTTTCGTGCGAAAAGTCTATTAGAATGGCTTTCATTATAGCATAGCTTAGGCTAGAATAGGAGGAAGAATAACTTGTACGTACAGGTTAGGAGATGAGAATTATGAGTGAATTATTAAATGAGTGGTTGGGTAAAAGGTTTGCGTGCGCCTGCGGGCAAAAGCATGAGATTCCGATTCGCCGTATTGTCATAGAACGAGATGCTTTAGCAACTGTTGTGGATTATGTGAGGGAAGCGGGTTATGAAGAAATAACGCTAGTTGCGGATGCGAATACGTATGCTGTGGCTGGTAACAAGCTGCGCTCCCTGTTGGAAGACGGTCAGGTGAAGGTTGGGACTTGTGTCATTCGCGAGAATGAGATGGGTGAAGTAGCAGCGGACGAGGAAGCTATCGTTCAGTTGATGTTAGACACGTCACTGACGTCAAAGGCTTTGATCGCCGTGGGTTCAGGCACGCTCCATGACATTGTGCGTTTCGTAAGTCATCGTACGAATCGGCCATTCCTTTCCGTTCCGACAGCCCCATCAGTTGACGGGTTTGCCTCTGTTGGCGCTCCGCTCATCGTCCGTGGCTTCAAGATGACGATTCCTTGCTCAGCGCCGGAGGCGATCTTCGCTGACTTGGGGCTGCTTGCTGCAGCGCCGCAAGCGATGATTGCAGCTGGCGTCGGCGACATGCTCGGCAAGCATACCTCGCTCGCGGACTGGGCCCTCGGCCGCGTGCTGCTGGACGAGCACTACTGCGAGCTGAGTGCTCGCTTGACACTGGAGGCGGTGGAGCTGTGCACCACGCATCTGGAAGAGATTGCGCAGCGCAGCGAGCTGGGCATGCGTCGATTGATGGAAGGCCTGATCCTATCCGGCCTTTCCATGCTCTTGGTCGGCCATTCCCGGCCGGCCTCCGGGGCTGAGCACCATCTCTCCCATTATTGGGAGATGGTGCTTCTGCAGCAGCGCCGCCGGGCGCTGCTGCACGGCGCGAAGGTCGGCGTCGCGACCGTGCTCATGGCGCAGCGCTATCAGGCGCTGCTTGGGCTCACGGCCGACGAGGCCGCTGCGCGCCTAGCGGCAGGGCAGGCCCCGAGTGCGCAGACGGATGCGGAACGCATCCGGGCGGCCTACGGGGCCATGGCCGAGGCCATCATCGCCGAGAACGCGACGGCGATGGGTGGGGATGCGGCTGCGCTGCAAGCGCGCATCGCAATGCATTGGGGCGATGTGCTCAGCATCGCCCGGGCGGTTCCGCCGCCTGAGCAGCTTGCTGCGTGGCTCGCGGCGGTGCAGGGGCCGGTAGCGCCGGACCAGCTGGGCGTGGAGCCGGCGCTGGTGGAGGCGTCGCTGCAGGATGCGCTGTTCGTGCGCAACCGGTTTACGATCTTGCGCTTGCAGCGGCTGCTGTAAGCACGGGGTCAATGGGTTGAGGAGATGAACGAAGGTACACTATTGGTTCGAATTTCGTAATTTTTGGTGTTTTTCGGCAAAATAAGGCACTGTAGTTCCCTTACGCTGTTCATTCCCTATATTTTGCCGCGAGAGCGCATCCTTGTTCCCTTCGAACGTACCGATATTGTCGCTTTCATATAAACGTCAGTCCTCTAGTGAGGGCTGGCGTTTTTCAGTATGCTTCCGTGAAAAGTGTAAAAAATCACAACCCCACTTAATTTTTGCCATCCCGTAATGTGGAATTGTTTTCTATACTGGTAGCTAATGCTAGGCGGTTCTACACGAAGGAGGAGGGGCAACATGAAATTTGCTAATGAGAAAGTCAGCGATATCCAAATCGCTTATATTGGCGGCGGCTCGATGTATTGGGCTAAAAATCTGATCGCCGATTTAGCGCTGGATGGTCAATTATCGGGTACGATTCGTTTGTATGATCTTGACTATGGGAAAGCCAAAAATAATGAAAAACTGGGGAATTCGGTTTCTGATTATCCAGAGACGAAATCCAAGTGGACATACAAGGCGTATCCGACGCTTCAAGAAGCGCTGAATGGATGCGACTTTGTGTTTATCTCGATTCTTCCAGGTACCTTCGAGGAAATGGAATCCGATGTCCATGCGCCGGAACAATACGGTATTTACCAAGCCGTTGGGGATACAACGGGACCAGGGGGACTGCTCAGAGCGCTTCGCACCATCCCGATGTATGTGGAAATTGCCCAAGCAATCGAGCGATATTCTCCGGATGCTTGGGTGTTTAATTACACGAATCCAATGACGCTCTGTACGCGAACGCTATATGAAGTGTTTCCTAAAATCAAAGCCATTGGCTGTTGCCATGAAATTTTCGGCGTGCAAGGGTTATTGATACGCATGCTTCGTGATATGGAAGGAATTGAAGGTGTACACCGTGATCAAGTGAAAGTGAATGTGCTGGGTATTAACCATTTTACTTGGATCGATCAAGCGACGTATCACAATATGGATCTACTTCCGATGTATCGGAAGTTTGTTGATAAATATTATGAATCTGGAATTGAACATAACAAAGATGCTTGGGTTACGAACACCTATACGGCAGCGAACCGAGTGAAGTTTGATCTGTTTCGGCGCTATGGAGTAATTGCAGCAGCAGGTGACCGCCATTTGGCGGAATTCATGCCTCCTTGGTATTTGAAAGATCCTGAAACGGTGCGATCCTGGAAGTTTGGCTTAACGACGGTCCAGAGTCGTGTCGAGAAGCATGCTGCAACCGAGCTTTTTTACGGGAAGCTGCTAAGTGGCGAGGAGAAACTACCGCTTAAGACATCAGGTGAAGAGGAAGTTAGGCAGTTAAAAGGTTTGATTGGACTTGAGCAATTTGTAACCAATATTAACGTTCCTAACGTTGGCCAAATGAAGGGTATTCCACTGGGAGCAGTTGTTGAAACGAATGCTTTGTTCGCTGCGAATAGCTTGCGTCCGGTCTATGCGGGTGAGCTTCCTATGGAAGTTAATAATCTGGTCCTGCAGCATACGATGAATCAAGAGCTTATTCTGAAGGCTGCTCTTCAAAAGGACAAGGATTTGGCATTTAAAGCTTTTATCAACGATCCGTTAGTGACGATTGATATTCACGATGCGGAAGTATTATTCGATCAGATGCTGCACAATACAAAAGCGTACTTACCTGGATGGAACATCTAGTGGCAGGTCGGCCATGAGTGCAGATGCAGCGATATCCAGCGAATCCGCCTCTATAAATCCGCAGGATGATAAAGCTGTTCGCCGGATGATTTTTAAATTGGCAGGGCCATCTTTGATGGAAATGCTGCTCATGAATGCAACCCAAATGGTAATGATGATTCTAGTCGGACATCTCGGAGCCGTTGCCGTGGCAGCAGTTGGCTTAACAAGCCAACCCTATTCCTTATTGACCGTACTATTTGCAGCGTTGAATTCGGGTACAACCGTTATCGTTGCTCGTTCCACTGGAGCGGGGAAGATGGGCGACGCGAATTTAGCTGCTGGGCAATCGCTTATGCTAGGTACTGTCCTATCTGTCCTTATTGTTTCGATTGGCGTCACCTTTGCGGAGAGTCTGCTTCAACTGATGGGCGCTAGTGATGAGGTCGTTCAGGTTGGACTAACATATGCGAAAATCATGTTTTTCTCAATCGGTTTTTCCTCGATTTCATCTGCTTTATCTGCTATTCTGCGAGGCTCGGGCGACACCCGAACACCGATGATAATCAATGTGCTGGCAGGCTGCATGAATGTGACCCTCGGGTTCTTGTTGATTTATGGTCATCTGGATTTTCCGCAAATGGGCATTACGGGTGCGGCAATTGCTACGTTGGTGGTTCAGTTCGGAGCCATGATTTGCTTTATCGTTGTCATGTTCAGCGGGAGGTTTACAGTTCGTATCGGATGGTCAGAAATCAGCCGTTTGGATCAAGTCATGGTCAGCCGAATGTTGAGGATTGGCATACCAAGTAGTCTAGAGCAGTTGATCATGCGATTAGGGATTATGACGTTTGTGAAAATTTGTGCGGGATTGGGGACTGTTGCCATCGCGGCATCGCAAATTGTAACGAGCATCATTGGCATCTCGTTTATGCCAGGTGCTGCATTCGCGATAGCAGCTTCAACATTAGTTGGGCAAACCCTAGGAGTAAGCAAACCCGATCTTGCCGAACGATACGTGTGGCAGGTCCGAAAGTACGGCATGATGGTGGCTGGCTTTATGGGGGCGCTTTTTATTTTGTTCGCACCGCATATCCTTAGGCTGTATACAAATGACGAGACGATTATTCGTGAAGGGGCCTGGGCTCTTCGAATTGTAGGTTTTATTCAAGTATCACAAATATCGCAATTTGTTCTTGGAGGTGCGTTGCGAGGGGCAGGCGATACCCGTTATCCATTATATTCGACGTTCATTGGCGTATGGGGAATTAGGGTGGTACTGAGCTACTTGTTCGTGTACGTCTTCCATTGGGGCATGATCGGATTATGGACTGCGGTGGCAAGTGATCAATTTCTTAGATCTAATCTCATTTATTTGAGGTTTAAACGCGGGGCTTGGAAGCATCTCAAGATTTAATACGCACAAAGGGGACACGTCAAAATGGGGATTGTGTACGATTCGAATTCGCAAACTTTCCATCTTCAAGGGAAGTCATCGAGCTATATCATGCAACTGATCAATTCCAAATATATAGCTCATGTTCATTGGGGGCGCCGAGTACGTGGAAGCAATCCGGGAGGGTTGCTCGTTAGGAGACGTCGCTGCTCGTTCTCTCCATCCACGGATCCGGATGATTTGACACTTTCTTTGGATACATTGCCACAGGAATTTCCGGGATATGGAGGGAGTGATTTTCGAGTTCCGGCCTATCAGGTTCAAATGGAAGACGGCACGACGGTCAGTGAACTCATCTATGAGTCCCACCGGATTTACGCAGGAAAAGCACGGCTAGAGGGACTTCCATCGACCTATACGGAGGATGAGAGTGAAGCGGAGAGCATCGATATTATATTGGCAGATCCGATCATCGGTTTAAAAGTTATTCTCACGTACACCGTATTTCGGGATGTAGATGCCATTACTCGGTCAGTTCGGTTTATAAATGAGAGTAATCAGTCGATCAAGCTGCTGAGAGCATTGAGCTTCGGTATCGATATTTCCCACAGCGATTTCGATATGCTCCATTTATCTGGCACATGGGCGCGCGAGCGTCATATCGAAAGACGTCCTCTTGCCACAGGTGGTTCTGTGATTGAAAGCCGACGCGGGGCTAGCAGTCACTCGCTGAACCCCTTCATGGCGCTGCTCTCAAAGCAAGCGGATGAAGATCACGGAGAAGTTTACGGATTCAGCCTCGTTTACAGCGGGAACTTTGTTGCTCAAGCCGAAGTAGACCCTTATGGTACGACGCGTGTCGTGATGGGCATCAACTCATTTGATTTCTCGTGGCTCTTGGAGCCTGGGGAAGCCTTCCAAACGCCCGAAGCGGTTCTCGTTTATTCTGCCGAAGGTCTCGGCGAGATGTCGCGCACCTATCATAAGTTGTACCGCACTCGGTTATGCCGTGGACAATTCCGTGATCGTCACAGGCCGATTCTGATCAACAACTGGGAAGCCACGTATTTTAATTTCAACGCGAATAAAATTGAAGAGCTTGCACGAGTGGGCAAGGAGCTCGGTTTGGAGCTTCTTGTACTAGACGATGGTTGGTTCGGCAAGCGTGACAATGATAAAAGCTCACTCGGCGATTGGTTCGTCGATCGAAACAAGCTCCCACAGGGCATGCCGGAATTGGTAAGCCGTGTGCAACAGCAAGGGCTAGAGTTCGGTCTATGGTTTGAGCCGGAAATGGTTTCCCCAGACAGTGAACTGTACCTGGCACATCCCGACTGGTGTCTGCATGTGCCAGGCCGGCGAAGGACAGAAGCAAGGCAGCAGTTGATCCTGGACTTTTCGCGTCAAGATGTCAGAGATTACATCGTGAAGGTCATCACCGACATACTTGCGAGCAGTCCCATCACGTATGTGAAATGGGATATGAACCGCAATATGACGGAAATCGGTTCGGCCCAGCTTCAGCCAGAGCGGCAACGTGAAACGGCACATCGTTATATGCTCGGGCTTTACGAAGTGTTGGAGCGGATAACTTCGGCATTTCCGAGTGTTTTGTTCGAAAGCTGTTCCGGCGGTGGCGGGCGGTTCGATCCAGGGATGCTCTACTATATGCCGCAGACATGGACGAGCGATAATACGGACGCCGTTGAACGGCTGAAAATTCAGTATGGCACAAGTATCGTGTATCCAATCAGTTCGATGGGCGCTCATGTATCTGCTGTCCCTAACCATCAAGTGCATCGGACGACGCCGCTTGATATGCGTGGGCATGTGGCGATGTCGGGTAACTTCGGTTACGAGCTCGATTTGACCACTTTCACAGAAGCGGACAAGGAAGCCGTGAAGGGGCAAATTGAGCTATACAAACAATTGCGGCCACTGATCCAGTTTGGCGAATTTTATCGACTAATCAACCCTTTTGAACAAGCTAGTGCGGCATGGATGTTCGTTTCCGAGGATAAGAAGGAAGCTTTGGTTGCCTTTTTTCAAGTGCTGTCAGAGCCCAATGCACCTCTCAGGAAAATGCGATTGAAGGGTCTTGCACCAGAAAATAATTATTTGCTAAATGAAGCGGGAGATCCAAATGAGTCTGTGGAAATATTTGGTGGAGATGAACTCATGCACGTAGGTCTTAATTTGCCGATTTGGAAGGGCGACTATCGAAGCCGCCTTTACCGGTTGAAAATGGAGGAATAACAAGATGAAAAAGCTGCGTTTCAGTGATTTGCAGGATAAGAGGAACGGTCATATTTTGCAGGATGTATTACCAGGTGCTTATTTATCGTCAGGCGGTCTGTCTTTCGCGAAACGGGGCGAACGCAGCCATACGAATGATGGTCCTGAAGGAAGAGACTATCATGTTCACGGTGATTGTGAAGCTTTCCTGATTTTGCAAGGAACAGGAACGATGGAGTTGAATGGGGAGTTTATTCCGGTAACTACCGGAGATATCGTGATTGTTGAGCCAGGTGAGGATCATCATCTCAATTCCAGCGAAGACGATCCAATTGTTACTGTGTGGTGTCATGCAGGCCCGAATCGGCATAAGAATCAACAGCAGGAGGATGTCGTGTGAACAAAATCATAAGCACGGATACCCATTCTTTCAATTTATCTAGTGAGGATCATGGGTTTACCGTCACGTTGCAAACGACTAAGCTGCAGGATGGCGTCAATGTTATTACACTGCGATTGGAATCAGAGGAGGCGGCAACGCCTCCCGTCTTCACCCTTCGTTGGTCACATCCCGCCTGTGATATTCAAGCAAGCTGGCATCCGGCCCAGGATCGGAATAAGAGCTTTAAGGCCGACTGGATGCGCACGTTGCGCTCCAATGCTGCTGCGTCGGCTCCTGTCTATGCTTTATTTAATAGCAGGGGTCGCAATAGGATGACTTTTGCTTATTCGGATGCCCTTAACACGGTACACTATTCGGGTGGCATCAGTGAGGAAACGGCTGATTTTCATTGCTGCGTCCAATTGTTTACAGAGACGACGGCTCCTTTCCAATCGTATGAAGCGAAGCTTCTCATAGATACGAGAGATGTTCCTTACTATGAAAGCCTTGAAGGCGTTCAAGCGTGGTGGAGCGAGATGCCGGACTATCGTCCGGCGTTCGTTCCAGAGGCTGCTAAGGAACCAATGTATTCGACTTGGTATAGCATGCACCAGAATGTCAAGGACTCCCATATTGAAGAACAGTGCCGTATCGCTAAAAAGCTGGGGATGGAAGCCGTCATCGTGGATGATGGCTGGCAGACCGCAGATAACCGCAGAGGGTACGCCTACTGCGGAGATTGGGAGACTTATGAGGGCAAATTCCCCGATATGAAGCGGCATGTGGATGCGGTTCATGCATTAGGCATGAAATTTATACTCTGGTACTCGGTTCCTTTTATCGGCAAATACAGTCAAGCATGGAATCGGTTCAATAATAAAATCCTTCGATTTAATGAAGGACACGGGGCGGCTGTGCTGGATCCGAGATATCCAGATGTCCGGGAATATATCATCAATACGTATGAAAAAGCGGTCAAGGAATGGGGCTTGGACGGCTTTAAGCTTGATTTCATTGATACGTTCTATTCGCCTGAGTTGCAGCTGCCTTCCACAGTGGAAGGTAAGGATTATGAGTCGATACCTGCTGCTGTTGACCGTCTACTGACGGACTCCATTGGTAGATTGAGAGAATTGAACCCTGCAATTATGATCGAGTTCCGTCAAATGTACATCGGTCCTGCGATGCGCAAATACGGCAACATGTTCCGCGCTTCCGATTGTCCGAACGACAGCATCCAGAATCGCGTGCGAACACTGGATCTTAGGCTGATTTGTGGAAATACAGCGGCTCATGCCGATATGATCATGTGGCATCCAGAGGAACCTGTTGAAAGCGCTGCCTTGCAGTTAATAAACTGTTTGTTCTCGGTGCCGCAGGTATCCGTTCTTTTGGATAAGCTGCCTTCCGATCATTTGAAAATGCTAACCTACTGGCTTGATTTCTGGAAAGTGCATCGAACACTGCTACTGGACGGTACTATTGCGCCAATGAATCCGGAATTGTTATATCCGCTAGTCCGTGCGGTTCATGAGGATCGAGGGATTGTCGTCGCTTATCATGAGCAAGTCGTACCTATCGATGCAGCCGTGCCGGTGTCTCAGTGGATCGTTGTGAACGGCAGAAGACAGGACGGACTCTATCTAGAGGTTTCAGGTGAAATCGGGATAGCGCAGGTGACCATTCGCAATTGCTGTGGTGAAATCACGGAGGAACAGTCTGTTGAATTGCGATCAGGTATGCATAAGCTTGCGATTCCGGCGTCAGGGCTTGCAACCATCTCCATTAAATAAAGTTTAGAAACACGGTAGTTTTAATTTAGGGGGTCAACGATGCGATGAACTATGCAGCAAATGAAGGAAGATATGCAGACATGCCGTACAATCGAAGCGGAAAGAGCGGCCTAAAGCTGCCGCCGATTTCGTTTGGATTGTGGCACAATTTTGGTGGCGTCGATCATTTCGAGAACAGCAGAGCGCTAGCGCGTCATGCCTTTGATCTGGGGATTACACATTTCGATCTTGCGAATAATTATGGTCCACCGACGGGCTCAGCAGAAGAAGTGTTTGGGCAAATATTGAAAAAGGATTTGTTGCCGTATCGTGACGAGCTGATTATCGCTACGAAAGCAGGGTACCGCATGTGGGATGGTCCCTATGGGGAACGTGGTTCCCGCAAAAGCATGCTCGCGAGCCTTGATCAAAGCTTGAAACGACTAGGCATGGATTATGTAGATATTTATTATTCGCACCGTTTCGATGCAGAGACGCCTCTGGAAGAAACGATGAGCGCCTTGGATCAGGCTGTACGTCAGGGCAAAGCACTGTATGTCGGCGTGTCCAACTATAATGCGGAGCAAACGGAGCAAGCTGCAGCTATTTTGAAAGGTCTTGGTACTCCGTTCATCATCCATCAAGTGCATTATTCGATGTTCGAAAGACGGTTGGAGCAGGGGCTACAGGATATTTTGGCAAAAGAAGGCGTAGGGTCCATCGCTTACAGTCCGCTCGCCAGGGGGCTTCTGACGGATCGTTATTTGGAAAACATTCCGGCCGATTCCCGTGCTGCGGGGGGCAGCGTGTTCCTAAGACCTGAGGATATTACGGAGGCCAAGATTGCAAAGTCCCGTCTTTTGAATGCATTAGCTCAGGAGCGGGGGCAAAGTCTTGCCCAGATGGCTTTAGCATGGGTTCTTCGCAAAGGGCTAGTTACTTCTGCTTTAATTGGTGCAAGTAAAGTGAGTCAGTTGGATGATAATGTGGCAGCGTTGAAACAGCCTCATTTCACGCAGGAAGAATTGGATCTGATCGATCACATTCTAAGTAAATAATTTAAGAGCATCGCGTGGACATTGAAGTCTACTCGGTGCTTTTTATATTTTCAACTTTGATAGTAACAAGTTTATGTGAAGTTAGTCGATAAAATCGACTAACTCGTGCGCGTGAGGGGCAATGCGAGATAAGTTAGTCGATAAAATCGACTACCTCGTCCGCGTGAGGGGCAAGCGAGATAAGTTAGTCGATAAAATCGACTAACTTGTGCGCCTGAGGGGCAAGCGAGATAAGTTAGTCGATAAAATCGACTAACTCGTTGCGGAGTAGTACAAGGAAGCAGCAGTGTTCCTATTTTCAACGATCATAAAAAATCACAACCCTGTGGAAGTTATCCCATGTAACAGATTGAGCAATCCATGTACCATCAGGACATACGGCGTGTAGAAGGAGGAATTGAAATGAATAGACAGATGAAGCAGGGGAAGGAAGATTTTGAGGCGCAGATTATGCAGCTGCCCGTTGTGGATACACACACACACCTTGTGGGGGATCGACTTTGTGCGAGTGACTTCTGGGAGATTGCCCACTATTTCTGGTTGTTCCGTGAACTGCAGGCTGCTGGTTACCCAGCGAATGCCATGGAGCTACCTGAGGAGGAACGGATCGCTGCTTTCTTGGAAGCTTACAAGGGGTCAAGAAATACGATGATGAATATGGCAATGACGCACATTTTCCGAGATTTATACGGCATTGTCATCTGTGACGCGGCCTCGGTAAAGGAAGCTGACGCAGCCGTTAAACAGAGTGCTGGGCGTGTTACGTGGGCGCAAGAGGTGGCAGATCGATTGAACGTGAGTAGATTCGTCGTGAATATACCCGAACATGTAGATTTCCAAGGCATGCATGAGAACGCCATCCTGATCCCGCGCATTGATGGTAAATTAGGGGGCTGGGTCAAGGAAATCGAGTCATCGCCTAATCCAGCTGGGGTATTCGCACAAGTGCGTGAGAAACTGACTCAGCTATTAGATACCTATAAAGAAGCGGGTTATCCAGGAGTTATGACCACGTTGCCGAGCTATGAAACCAGAGCGAACCGCAAGGTTGTGGTCGGACAGGGCAGCACCAAGGACGAGATATTAATGATGCTTCTGCACGAATTAGGAGCCGCTGCTGAGCAAAGGGGACTTCTTATACAATTGTTTCTCGGCGTGGAACGTTCTTGGTGTGGAACAGCGACTCCGGTCAATGACCCCACGCGTATCCTGAAGCTTTCTGCCTTGTTTGAGGCGTATGCCTGCACCTTCGAGCTGGTGGTGGCCTCCGAGCTTAACAATTTGGATATTGTGCAAGCGGCATGGAATTTTCCGAATGTTCATGTAGGTGGGCATTGGTGGTTTAACTTCCGAGCGAGTACCTATCGCGATAGTATGCAGTACCGATTAGAGGCGCTGCCGGCAATCAAAAGCTCCCTCATTGTATCCGATGCCAGGTGTATGGAGTGGAGCTACGGCAAGATTCTGCTTGTTAAACGGATTGTGAGCGAATTCCTATGGGGTCAGATCGAGGCAGGCTGGATTGATTATGACACGGCGATCTATGTGGCTAAGCATTGGCTTTACCAAAGTGCAGCGAAGCGCTACGGGGTTGCCCACTGATTCTGTTGTAATCGTTTCCACCGCTCCTACCCCTCTCGTAGTTCTAATCATAAAAAAACACAGTGCGCTATAAGTTTCACCATGTTTACCTTGCAACAACCCTAGTAAGATGAAGAAGTCAAATCGATGCAGCATGCAAGAAGGGGAGGAAAACATGGCCAGCAAAATACAGCCATCCGATCAAACAATGTATAATTTCTCATCGCAGAGTCAGAAATGGGCTTTTATGCGAAAACATTGGCCGATTTATGTGATCTCATTACCGGGAATTATTTATTTTTTACTTTTTAAATATATCCCATTATTCGGTTCGGTCATCGCGTTTCAAAACTACAACATATTCAAAGGGATAAAAGGAAGCGACTGGGTAGGATTTGAGCATTTCCAACGCATGTTTGCTTACACCGATTTTCTGCAAATTTTAAAAAATACGATATTAATCGGTATTTATGATATGTGTTTCGCTTTCCCGATTCCAATCGTCTTGGCTCTTCTCATTAATGAAGTACGTATCATGGCTTATAAACGGATTGTACAAACGGTGGTGTATATGCCGCACTTCCTGTCGTGGGTCATCGTCGGAGGCATAGTTGTTGGGGTTTTGTCCCCTTCCACGGGAATCGTCAATCATTTACTCTCCTTGTTCGGCGTTGAGCCTATCTATTTCTTGGGGGAAAATAGCTACATTCGAACCATTCTCATTAGTTCTGGCGTTTGGAAAGATAGCGGTTGGGGAACGATCATCTATTTGGCAGCGATTGCAGGCATTAATCCTGATCTATACGAAGCCTCACAAATCGATGGAGCCAGTCGCATTCGTCAAGTGTTCTCCATCACGATTCCTAGTATTTTACCAACCATCGTTATTTTATTTTTGCTTCAAATTGGTAATTTCCTCGATTTCGGTTTCGAACGCGTCTTCGTATTTCTTAACCCGCTTAATAACGAGAATGGGGAGATTATTGATACGTTTGTGTATCGAGCAGGGCTTGTTGATCGTCAATACAGCTACACGACGGCTATCGGGTTGTTCAAGTCGGTTGTGGGTCTTCTATTGATCATGATCAGTAATATGTTTAGTAAAAAAATGACAGGCGAAGGCTTGTACTGATACGGGAGGAGACCGGAGGTGAATCGCTATGATTATGACAAGAGGCCATAAAATTTTTAATATATTCAACCTTGTATTGTTAGGTGTTCTAGGATTGAGCATGGTGCTGCCCCTTATTCACATTATTGCCCAGTCCTTAAGCAATAACACGGCCATTAATGCAGGAGATGTCTCCTTTTGGCCTGTGGGCTTCACATTAGGCAGCTATAAACTTATTTTAGAGGATCCGACCATCTGGATCGGGTTCCGGAATAGTGTCATTATTACGGTATTTGGTACTTTTATTAATTTATTTATGACAACAACGCTTGCGTATCCATTGTCCAGACCTGAATATTTGTACCGTAAATCGATTCTGTTGTTGGTGCTGTTTACTTTAATTTTCAGCGCACCGTTAATACCCAACTATTTGTTGATTAAGCAATTAGGGATGTTGAATACCCTCTGGGCTTTAATGCTTCCGATGGCGATTAGCGCTTTTAATTTATTCGTGATGCGCTCATTCTTCCTGAACCTGCCATCGGAGCTGCTGGATTCGGCACGAATGGACGGCTGCGGCGAGTTTCGTATACTTTGGAATATTGTCTTGCCGCTATCAAAGCCTGCGATGGCTACAATGGGCATTATGTATGCAGTCGGTCACTGGAACCGTTATGCGGAGGCCGTCTTCTATATTGATCATCGTCAATGGATACCGCTGCAAGTGCGGCTGAGGGAAATTGTATTTACCGATCAGATGGGGCAGTCGGACGTATCTTCGGAACTCCTGCAGCTCCTATCTCCAGAAGGAATTAAGATGGCGGTTATTGTCGTCGCTACGATTCCAATCCTGTGTGTATACCCGTTCCTACAAAAGCATTTTATCCAAGGTATGATGGTGGGTTCGGTGAAATCGTAATAAACATCGTGTGAAATCGGCCACCCCGTAAGCGTAAATGGGGTGGTTTTTTTTGACCTAACAGATGGCAGCTCATATCGTAAATAAAACAACCCCAATCGTAAATTTTTCCATCTATGGAAATAAGAATGTGATTTACACTTATGCAAGCAGGAGAGGAAGGAGATGATCTTACCATTTATAATGGAAGCGATTGCAATACGAATGAGAACCCCTTGTTTCAAGTAGGTGTAACTGACTCGAAGGAGGCTTTAGAATGTTCAGTAAGATGTTGAAGCAACAAGTACTTAAAAGGGCAGTAAGCATAGTGCTTTCATTGGCACTTGTTCTTACGTTGATTAACATGAATCCAATAGAAACGGTTTATGCAGCGCCGGAAGACAACTTGGGCATTTTGGACATACATGTGAATAAGCCAGTCGACGCAGTAGTTGATCTTGATGATGCAACAATTGACGTATCCTTGCCCTACGGCACCCTATATCAAATGCTGAATGTCACAACCAACGGTGCAAACGCCGTTCTGTATCGAAGTGACGAAACAACGGTGATCCCTTTTGCTTCCAGCGGTATTAACAAAGGCGATGCGAAAATGGACCAATTTTCAACCAGTGGAACCACGACGTATTATCTGGTAGTAACCGATATCAATAACAGCAGTAATAGCAAAAAATATACCCTAACGGTTTCGGTAGATACGGCAATGCCCTCTTTAAGTGGCCCAATGGGGCCAAATGATAAATATTTGCCGTTGAATATTCAGGCAGGCGAGTCCGCTTGGGATGTGATGGGTGCCTCCAAAATTGGCAATGGCAGCGGTACGGGTTCCATCGAAGGACCAACCAGTCCCTCCTCCTACAGCGGGAAACCATGGACGGAGTCGGTATATGACCGTTCAGGGGATTACCCTGTGGCTTCAACTGTGAATGAATCATGGTTGGGAGACAATATGTATCTGCAAACGATCGGACGAAACGATTTGAATGCGCTTACGAAGTATGGCATTGCAGGCATACCAGGTACATCTAAGCTCAACTCGGACATTTTGCGGTTTCACGAATTTAAACCTTTTGTGACTCCTGAAGGTGTAAGTCGGGACGATGGTGACCGTGGAGCTGTAGGCAGTGATCGTCAGAGATTGGAGATTAAGAGCAATACCAGCGCAGCCAACATCGATGCGAATAGCGTAGGCGGCGATATTATGACCCATCACTGGAGGCTCATGCTCCCGTCGGAAACGTTAAGGTTTCAACAAGATGTTGGTGATAAAAAAGCTGGTGACTTTATTGATCCCCACCGGTTTTGGCACATCTTCCAACTGAAAGAAGTAGCGGGCAACGCTGCCGGCCAACCGGTGACTACTCTGACTTTAGTTTCCAGCGAAGGCAAAGGGCAGCTTGAATTCAGGAATAATCCAGATGGCAGCTATGCGGATCGCATTAAGCCATTGTTCACGATTCCTTTTGAAAAGGTTGCAGATCGCTGGCTGGATTTTGAAGTAACGATCTTAACAGCAGATAAAGGTTATGTATACGGTAAGCTTGTCGATCTGGAGTCGGGCGATGTGCTGTTCGAAGGCGGGATGACAGCGGAAACCTCAAGACGACCTGAAGTGAGCAATCCGACGACAGGCAGACTTGAAAGAACGGATCTACCTGTTGAAGCAGGTCAACAAAACCGTTCCAAATGGGGGCTTTACCGGGGGTTGTATAACAGCCCGGCTGATGCAGCCTATGCGGATGAATGGCAAGCAGCAACCATGTATCTGTCAGATGTTCACTTAATCAAAAGGGACGAGGACAGCTATATTTTCCCTGACGGCTGGAACCCCAATACACAAGCGAAAGATGTTGTTGCATGGGCACGGCCAGCAGCGATTTCAGCTTCCCAAGGCACGGCATTTGGCAGTTTAACTTTACCTTCGAAGCTTGATGTCACGCTGAGTACCGGGAAAACAGAGCAGGTGAATGTAACATGGAGCTCGACTGGCTATAACCCTTATCATACGGGGATTAATACGATCTATGGTGAGTTTATTAGCTCAGGTATTACGAACTCCACCAATATTAAACCATTTATTGAAGTTAATCTTTCTAGTTATAAGAACTGGGCGGTAACTCCCGGAGCTACGCTTAAGGTTGTGTCTAGCAGCAGCAACAGTAAAAACAACTTTATTGATGATAATGCTACGACGGCTTGGCAGGCCAATAGCTCACTTACCAAAACAGATGGCTACCAATACTGGGCGGCTGTACAACTGGAAAAGAAAATAGATGTGAGTAACATTCAAATCGAATGGACGAGTAATAGCAAGTTTTTGAAAAATTATCAGGTTTATTACGCGAATGATGCAGCAGCATTTAATGAACTCAAAGAGGGAAATGCCCTATCAGCGACTTCAGATGCAACACGTAAACCGCTTGAGACGGCAAATGGTGCCCTATGGCAGCCAATCGCAGGCGTGGGAAAAACGACACAGCTAGAAAATAACGAAAAGGCTAATCATACGTTAGCTGTACCGATTGCAGCGCAATATATATTGCTTGTATCCGATGTCACACTCGATAATAGTGCGGGCGGAATCAAAGCGAATGTATTCAATGTTTTCGGTGAACCTTCAGCAACAGATATTCCGGTTATACCGACAGGCTCTGTTAACCTGCTAGATCCATCTCGTTTTACACCGCAGGCTGGCGTCAATCTGAAGGTAAGCTCGGAAGCCAATGATCATCCGGGGGCAGATGCTTTGCGGTCAGGCGGCAGCGGGTATTGGCGGAATGCAAGCCCTAATGTCTATAAAGGGGATTATTCGCCATCCTCACTCGCACTAAGTCTTGACTTAGGCGCGCCTAAAACGATAGATAAACTTTATCTTGAAATCCCTAACACCATCCCCAATATTCAAAGTAATGCTACAAGATTTGAGGTCTATTACACCAATGATCCTGCATCATGGTCAAGTGCAGCTACGGCTTCAAATGGGGCACAGCAGTATGATTGGAAAGCTAACGGCTGGACGCTAGCTGGTGGTACGGAGACCGAAGGTTTGTGGTCCTATGTAACGTATAACGGTCAACAATGGGGCTATGATACGAAGACGTTTCTGTATCCGTTTACAGCACGTTATGTCATGATAAACACGGTGTTGGTTGGCCCTAGCGATAAGCGTGCGAATGATACCAATTCCATGATGGGTCTATCCGCCTTAGCGATTTATGGCAAAAATCCGTATGCGAACACAACCGCATTAGTGCCAGCTAAGGACACCTACAGTACATGGGATCAGGTTGCACCTGTATCGACAACGATTAACCTGGGTGGGAAAGTGCTTACAAGCATTAAGAAGGGTGACAGTACGCTTCTACTAAATACGGATTACACAATTGCCGGCAATAAGGTTACATTCACACCTCCATACCTTGCCAAGTTGCCACTAGGTACGAATGAATTTACGTTTCACTTCAACAGCGGTGCACCTTCGCTATTTGCATTGGATGTCATAGCCCGTGGTTATGGCGCAAATGATAAGACGATCAAGATGAACGCAATCGAAGGCGTATCTCCTTACATTGTCTTAGGCGGGGCTATGGGTACCGACGAACCTGTAGAAGGTGTCACGAAAAGAATAAGAGACGCTTATCACGCATTCTACGGTAATCAGCCTCGGGCGACAGCCGCTGATGATCATATCACGAGTGTTTGGGATAGCACATTGCAAAAAAATGTGTTCAAGATCTTTGAATACGGCAGAGGCTTGAATAATGAGTTCTTGGATAAAACGCGTGATGGCGAGTACGGACACAAGGGCGTATTTGATCCGAGTGTAGGCTATATCGTTGACGGCGCAGCTACAACGGATCGGCAAAGAGTTGAGATTCGCCCAAGCGAAGATTCAAATAACGATTTTGTCGCGTACGAAGGCGATTTGGTTTCCTATGAGTGGATGTGGAATATTCCAGACGGCATCCAGTGGAACCAATCAAACTTCAGGCATGTCTTCCAGTTGAAGGCTACGAATCGCCAAGCCCCTGATACTTTACCAGGCGGCAATAATGGCGGGGAGAACGGCGCCTATATTCTTGCGATGTCCATTTCTGGAACAACGAACCGAGATTTAGTTGTCAATCATAACCGTTATGACGGCGATAAGACACTGATGCGAATTCCATTAAAAGAAATTGATGGACACTGGATTAAAGTTGAGCTCAAAGCTCACATTTCGGACAGCGGCTGGCTGACTATTAAGATTACTGATCAAGTGACGGGTAAGGTATATACCTTTGACAGTCCCGATGTCTATCAAGTATTCGGTAATCAAGGTACAGGTGACGGTGTCAAAGACTTATGGCGAAGACCCGAACGAGCAGGTGGCTTTGAGACTGAGTATCCAGCTGCGTTTGATCAATATTTGCGTCCAAAGTGGGGGATATACCGCAGCTCTGCTAACGGTACCAACTCTGCGTATGACGTTCAGCTCGGCCTATCGGACATTACCATAAGCAAGCTGGCATCTGGGTTGTCATCTGTCAACTTGGCGCTTAATAAGAAGGCGTACAATGTTGGATCGACAATTGGTGCTAATCCGATTCAAATGCAATCTGCTACGGCGAATGTATACGGAAACGCCAACAAATTGACCAACGGTGTATTGCAGGACCCAACCAAATGGACGGTAACGAACGTTACCTATTTGGACCAAATCGGCAATTATTCATGGTTGGGTACCGACGGAGAGCGCAAAGGCAGCTTTGTCATCGACCTTGGCCAGGCGATGGATTTTAGCCAGATTAGACTGTTTGCCAAATCCACGAGGTTAAAGGGCGCAACCGTGTTTGTATCCAATGAGATCGGAGATCATTCATCGGCTGCTGAGTTTAATAATATGACCTTTCAACAAGTGGAAAAGCAAACAGCCCTAGGTTATACGTATGAGACAGGCACTACTAATGGTGGTAACGATTCAGCAGATAGTTCGCACCCTATTAACCTGGGCAAAACCTACCACGCCAGATATCTCAAAGTAACGGTAGAGAACGCATCTGGTGGGAATGCAGGCACAGATCTGACAGGACCTCCACGTCTGACACAAGTACAAGTGTTCAATGCGCCACTTCCTCCGCAGCATTTGACGGTTGAAGCTAGCGGTTCAGGTAACATGCTGAAGTGGGATGCGAATGTTTTAAGCGAAGGTTATACGGTGTACAATGAGACAACCGTACTGGCTGATTTACCAGCAGGTGTCACTACTTATCTGTTGCCGAGTAACCTGACTGATTTCTCCAAAGTGACCGTAAGATCCAAAGGAACAGATCCGTATTCACGCAAGTTTATGATTTCGGCACCGACCTTACTTAACATGTCAAAGGACATCGTAGGGATTGCACCGATTAGCATCACAACGAACGTGGGCGTGGCCCCTGTGTTACCGACGGTCGTCACAGCGGTTTACAGTGATAACACAACGGGACAGCGATCCGTAATCTGGGACGCTATTGACGCATCCCAATATGCTGTAGCAGGTAGTTTTAGTGTGCAAGGTACCGTCACTGGTGTAACTTATAGGGCTTTGGCTACTATTACAGTTACAGCCGTAGACATTCCACTACCCGTTATTGTTAGCTATTCGCCAATCAACATAACGACTACAGCTGGCACAGCACCTATCTTACCAACGGTAGTTACAGCAGTTTATAGCGATAATACAACTAGCCAGCTGGGCGTCGTCTGGAACAACATAGAGGCTTCGCAATATGTGTCGGCAGGTACCTTTAAAGTGCTGGGAACCGTTGGAGGAACCTTCTTGAAGGCAGAAGCAACGATCACAGTCACACAGCGTACGACGGATCCGGGGCCAAGTACAGGGACAGGTAGTGGAACTGGCACTGGTTCAAGTTCAAGTTCTAATTCAGGAACTACAGGGATCATCGATCTGGATAAAGATGCTAAAGTGACGAAAGAAACAACGGCGGATGGAAAGACGGTTACGAAAGTTACTGTAGATAAGGATAAATTGGAGAAGGCTTCAGCGATTCCAGTTGTCGTGATTGAAGTGAAGGACAGTGCATCCACCGTAAATGTGGAACTGCCGGGCAATGCGTTCCTGAACGCAATCAGTAAGCAAAGCAACTCGGTGATTCAGATTAAAGCGCATGGTGCGATGTATGAGCTGCCAGTCCAATTGTTTAAAGATATAGCTAAGGATTCAACCATAAGCGTTGTAATTTCAAAAGTTTCGGGTAAAACCGGAGACGATGTCAATGCCGCAGTGAACAAGTTGAACGCGAAGCAAATCGTTGTGAGCCCAATTGATTTTACAATCACAGTCAATGGGAAAGAAATGGATGATTTTGGCGGCGAATATGTGAACCGCACGCTGAGCTTGGGGACTTGGACAGGTGACCCTGGTAAGGTAACTGCGGTCTGGATCGATGCGAACAATGGGATTCATTTCGTACCAGCCCTTATTACGACGAAGAATGGATCATCTGAAGTTACGATTCACTCGCCGCACAACAGTACGTACACGGTCATCCAATCTAATCAATCATTTGCAGATTTAGCAGGGCATTGGGCCAAAGCGGATGTTGAGCTGCTGGCCAATAAATGGATTGTTAACGGAATCACGGATAAGCAGTTTGCACCAGAGGCGCAAGTTACGCGCGCTGAGTTTGCGGCGATGTTAGTTCGATCGCTTGGACTCGTAGAGAAGAAAGCAGATGCATTCCGTGATGTAAAGTCGAGCGACTGGTTCGCTGGAGCCGTTAGCACGGCGCATCTAGCCGGGTTGATTAACGGTTATGAGGATGGTACCTTTAAGCCAAATGCCAACATCACTCGCGAACAGATGGTGGCGATGTTGATGCGTGCGATGAAAGTTGGAGGGAAGGAAATCCAAGCCAGTACCACGGCGATTGATCGCTTCTCCGACCGTTCGACGATCGGCGAATGGTCGAAGGCAGCCGTCGCACAGGCACTGACCGCAGGTCTTGTTCAAGGCTTGACGGACACTATCTTCGCACCGACAGAGCTTGCAACACGCGCACAAGCAGCAACGATTCTGAAGCGAATGCTGCAATCTCTACAATTTATTAACTGATTCAAACCCAGACCGCCTTTGTTTGGCGGTCTTTCTTCAATCGTATAAAATCACATAGCGTCTTAAATTTATACATTCAGAAATCGGATCGTAATCGTTATGATAATCACAGATTGATGGAATCGCTTACAGTAAATGAAGAAAGAAGGGGCTTTCAATGAAAAAAACAATCAGTCTAAGTCTAGCTGTCATGATGGCAGCTACCGCACTAACCGCGTGTTCCTCAGACGGGAAAGTGGCAGGCACGGCTTCACCACAGCCATCAGGCAACGTAAAAGCAGCGCCGGTCAAATTCTCGTTACTTTTTCCAACGACAGTCAGCACAGGTTATCACACTCGAATTCCCGATTTAAACAAGGACAAGTGGGTCTTGAAGCTGGAAGAATTAACGAATACGGATTTGGATGTTAGGGTTGTCGAAGATGCCAAGTTCGGGGTGATGTTCGCAAGTAATGATATTCCTGATGTTGTTGGCAGTATCGGTGGTCCTGGCAGTAAGTCGATGTCAGGTTCGGTTGAGAATGGTGTGTTCATGCCGCTGGATGATCTGTTGAAGCAGTATGGGCCTAATTTAATGAAAAATGTACCCAAAGCAGCGTGGGAGAGTGTCTCGTACAATGGCAAGATTTATGGCATTCCCGAATATTTGAGCAATCCTTCCCGTCGTGCCACTTACATTCGTACTGATTTGCTAGCTAAAACGGGACTTCAAGCTCCCAAAACGGTAGATGAGTTTCTGAATGTCCTAAGGGCTTTCAAGAAGCTAGGCGTCGAGAGTCCGTATCAAATGAGGGAGAACTTCAAGTATGCGGACGTTCTTCTAGGAGCTTACGACGTACTGCCGTATAAAGATCAATTTGAACTTGTGGATGGTCAAGTGGTTCCTAAATTTTTCGATTCGGAAAATGTACAGAAAGCACTAACCGCCTATAAAACAATGTACGAGGAAGGTTTGATTCCGAAGGAATTCGCTACTATTTCCGCTACGGATTACAACAAAAGCCTAGATGCGGGGAAAGCTGGAATCTGGTCGCAGAATGCTTCCGGCTTACCAGGGTCCAAAACCAAGCTAAGAGCGCTTAACCCAGACTTTAAAGCGGATATCATTGCTTCTCCAAAGGGACCGGAAGGCAAAGGCGGATACTTCTTCTATTCACCTGTCGTTCGGACGTTCTATATTAATAAAAATGTGAAGCAAGATACGGCTGCTGGTATTATCAAAATGTTTGATTGGATGATGACTTCCAAGGATGCAGAAACATTCTTTACCTTCGGGATTGAAGGCGATACCTATACCAAAGACAGCAGTGGTGCGATTAACTATAAATTCCCAGTAACTAAGGAAGATATTGATGAAGAAGGGTTCCGCAGCGGAACACTTTGGGCGGTACATGACTCTACCTACAATAAACCAAGATTGCAGCTGAACGATGATGGAAAAACGACCCTGAAAGCATTTGACGAGATTCTTTCGAAGGAAGGTTTACCTGGTATTGGATTCTATCCTGATTTGAGCAGCTTCGCTAAATTCCCAGATCTTGCAGCGCCTCAGCCAGACGTAGGTCCGAAAATTATCGTCGATCACATGATCAAAATGATTTATGGCAAAGAGCCGATTTCCGATTGGCCGAAAGTGATCGAAGAGTATAAAGCCAAAGGCGGTACCGAAATTATTAAAGAAGCGACAGACCGTTGGAACAAGAAGCAAGGCGCGATTATGATTGACACGAAATAACGAGCTATGAATAGAGGCATCCCTTTCGCAGTATAATTCGCGGAGGGATGTCTTTATTATGCGGAAATCGTAAAAAAACACATACTGCCGTAAGTTTATACGTTTTTCTTGGACGGTCAATCTCCTATAATGAAGGCAATTAAAATCTATGGAACTTAGGGGGTAATTAATACATGAAAGCGATATTGGTTGGTTTAGGTTCAGCCGGGTTCAGTTGGTATAAACGTCTAAGAGATCAAGGGTTATTAGCAGCCGTTGTTGAGGTTGATATAGCAATGAAAGAGAAGATGCTGGATGATCCGTTCCCTTTTTACACCTCATTAGAAGAGGCTTTGCAGAACGAACAGGCTGATTTTCTAGTTAATGTAACTTCACCTATGCGGCACACAGCAGTGAACCATGCGGCATTTGACCATAAGTTGGCTGTATTGTGCGAGAAACCGATTTCCTTTGATTATGAGGAATCCATCGAGATCGTGACTCGAGCTGACAGGGAGAAGATCATATTTATGATTGCAGAGAATTACCGCAGGATGCCTTATATTCGCAAAATGAAACAGCTTTTGGACGAAGGGGTCATCGGCCGTATTTCGTCTATGGATATACAGTTCTACAGATACCACCATGTTCAGCGGAGATATACCGTTAGTATTCTGGATGACATCGGGGTGCATCACTTGGATATGATCCGCTATTTCACAGGTAGAGAAGGAAAGTCAGTGCAATCGAAGCTATACAATCCAATTGGTGCTTGGCAAGAAGAAGGAGCGCTTATTAATGCGTATGCTTTATTTGAATTAGAAGGTGGCATTACAGCGACCTACAACGCATCCATCTCGGCCAGAGGAACGGAGACGCCATGGAGCGGCAATTGGCGAATCGAAGGAACGGAGGGCGCTATGGAAGTCGTCGATAAAGAAATTCGCCTCATTCGGGATGGCAAAGTTGAAGTGATTGATGACATAAGTGGTGTCGATGAAACAGATACACTGGCTGAATTTCTGGCATCACTCCGTGAAGGACGCGAAGCGGAAACGAGCGGCAGGGATTATTTGAAAACCCAAGCACTTGTTCATTACACGAAGCTGGCTAATGCGTCCGGCAGAACGATGTCCATTGAGATTCCAACAATATAAAGGATTGGGGAAATGAGTATGCTAGCATCAAATTGGCAACAATCAGCACCAGGGGTATGGCGCCTAATGATTGGAAATCCGCAGGGCATAACACCGCTCTCTTTGATGGAGGTGTTACCGAAAACAGAGGCGCTGCAGCAGCTTCCGCAAGTGAATCCTCCTTTTACAAGAGAAGACATTGAAATCGAGGATCTTGGTGATTATCTTATGTTATCTATACCGCTTAATCGTACGGAGAAGCTGTATGGGACAGGCCTTCAATTATTACGAATGAATCAACGCGGAAGAAACCGTTATTTGCGGGTAAACAGTGATCCTAAACAAGATACAGGGGAGACGCACGCACCAGTACCCTTCTACATAAGTGATCTCGGGTATGGCGTGTTGGTGGATACTTCGCGAATCGTTACGATGTATTGCGGCTCAACGATGAGACAAGACGAAACGCTAAGCGAGGATATTCGTGATCGCAACACCGATAAGGGATGGAAAGCGACACTAGTGGCATCGCGAGTGGAGATCAAACTACCTAGGGAAGGTGTAAACGTTTATTTGTTTGGCGGACCAACCCTTTCTGATGTCGTAGCTAGATATAATTTGTTTTGCGGTGGAGGCACGCTGCCTCCGAAGTGGGGACTTGGCTTCTGGCATCGGGTTCCGACGCTGTATACGGACGGACAAGTGCTCGAAGAAGCAGAGCAGTTCCGTCAGCATGATATACCCTGTGATGTCATTGGACTCGAACCTGGTTGGCACAGCCTAAGCTACCCAGTTAGCTATGAATGGGAGAAAAGCCGATTCCCTGAACCTGAACAATTCGTAAAGGAACTGGATCGTAAAGGCTTTCGTGTGAACCTATGGGAGCATCCCTTTGTATCACCGAAGAGTGAGTTGTATGAGGAATTGAAGCCGCTGTCGGGAAGTCACTCTGTATGGGGAGGGCTTGCCCCGGATTATTCGCTGCCGGAAGCTGTGTCGCTTTATAAGAAGCAGCATGAAGAGCAACATGTCAATATCGGGGTAGCCGGTTACAAGCTGGATGAATGTGACGGCAGTGATTTGACCAACAACTCTTGGATGTTTCCAGGACACGCTCAGTTTCCATCGGGTCTTGACGGCGAGCAGATGAGACAAATGTACGGGTTAATGTTCCAAAAGATGACGACAGAGCTATTCCGCAGTAAAAACCGGCGAACCTACGGGCTAGTAAGGGCTTCGAATACCGCGGCATCCTCCATGCCTTATGTCTTGTATTCCGATCTTTACGATCACAAGCAATTCATTCGTGGTGTATGTAACGCCTCTTTCAGCGGGTTGCTGTGGACGCCGGAAGTGCGAAGAGCTAGGAATGCCGAAGACTGGGTCAGACGGATGCAAACGGTCATCTTCTCGCCACTTGCGATGCTCAACGCTTGGGGGGATGGTACGAAACCGTGGTCTTTCCCAGAGGTTGAGGACACGGTTCGCCACTATATCAAGCTGCGGATGAGACTGCTGCCTTATTTGTATACGGCTTTCGCAGCATATCGAGAGAAGGGGATTCCACCTTTTCGTGCTATGCCGTTCGTGATGTCGCCAGCAGAAATCGCAGAAGCTGAGGCGATCGAAGCTAAAGCAGCTGAGCAAACCTTGAACACGACAGATGGCGCTTATGGCAAGAAGAAAGTGAGAGAATGGGACGACCAATACATGGTTGGAGATGCCCTATTAGTTGCTCCACTTGTCGAAGGAGAGACTGAGCGAGAAGTTCTGCTCCCCTCGGGAATCTGGTATGGATTAGAGACTGGGGAACGATACGAAGGTGGTTGTATCATTCGGATTCAATGCGGTTTAGAACGGATTCCAGTATTTGTTAGAAATGGATCTGTCATTCCTATGATGCCTGCACTGTCGCATGTCCCACCGCTAGGAACGCAAGTTCCACTTGAGCTGATTCATTTCGGTGATGCTGTCGGTGAAGGGAATTTATATGACGATGACGGGGAATCGTTTGACTATGAGACAGGTGTATGTGGCTTGTGGAAAGCAACAGTCACCCAAGAGGCAGATGGTTCCTATGAAGGGCGACTTACTGGACCGACGGAAATACCGCAAGCATACAGCACTGTCACGTGGCGCTTCGCACAAATTCGTTTGTAGCACCTTCCGTTGAAGAAGCGATCACGGTGAGTTATCATAATTGGGTATTGATTCTGAGCGATGCTAGGGAGGTCTGGACATGCATGTATTGATCGTAGATGATGAGCCTGTCATACGCAGAGGAATCGTGAAGATGGCGGAAATGTATCAACCTGCTTTCTCGCGAATTCAGACAGCTGAGAATGGCGTGGAAGCGTTGGAGCGAATTCGAGCCTGCGAGCCCGATCTTGTGCTAGTAGACGTTCGTATGCCGAAAATGGACGGATTAGAGCTATGCAGAATCATTCATGAAGATTTCCCGCAAATCAAAACAGTTGTGATATCCGGGTATAGTGATTTTGAATATGCGCAAAAAAGTATGAATTATGGTGTACGTCATTATATGTTGAAACCAGTTACGACAGCGGATGTCCATGACATGTTGAATCAGTTAATTAAAGAGCCTTCACGCGGCTACATGCCGCCTTCCCGTTATATTGAGTGGATTGATCAGATGGAGCAGCAAATATGGGCTTTGCAGATGGAAGAGCTAAGCAGCTTAATCGACCGTTGGCGTGACTATTGTCTCTCTGTGCAACTATCATTGGCTGGACTTAAAGAACTATTGGATGATTGTCATACCCTGTTAGTCAAGCGCTTCCAAGCCCGTAACTACTCACCTTCCATCGCGCAAGCCTATTTACAGGCAGATAGTGTGAAGGAAGCTGTAGACACATTTAATAAAGGTTTAATTCAAATGGCCAAGGGCTTGCAAGCCGTTCGAAGTGGAAGTTTTAAAGATCCGATGGAAGAGGCCAAAAGCTATATTGACAGCAGGTTATCGGAGGACATCACGTTGGATCAAGTTGCGGCTATGGTCGGATTGACACCGACGTATTTCAGCTCGCTTTTTAAAAAAGTCACACATGAGACCTTTGTTCAGTACCGGATTAATAAAAGAATGATGAAGGCGAAGGAAATGTTGGCCATTCCCTATGTCCGAATCGTGGATGTAGCAACAGATGTTGGGTACGACGATTACCCGCATTTTACAAAAACCTTTAAGAAAATTGTCGGCGTATCCCCCTCTGAATATCGTACTGGGCTTGGTATCAAATGAAAATTAGAGGGTTAACGAAGAAAATATTCGTTTATTTCTTGATCGTTATCATTCTTTCGCTTAGCAGTGTTGGCTTCTTCTCCTATATGACTTCTTCCGGTGAGTTAGCTGAGATGGTTGAGAATCAAATGAACCAAATCGTCGGGAATGCGGTTCATCATACAGATCTGTATTTGAAGGACTATGAGCGATCGATTGTCTCTCTTTTGACGAACAGACAGGTCATGGAGTTTATAGATTTGAAAGCCGATCGAGAGGAATATGACTATTATATTGCTCGAAAAACGATTCTCGAATTGAGTGTCGATCCGTTATTTATTCGTAATCCAAAGTTGGCTTCCGTCTACTTAATCAGCGATAAACTGAATGCCGTCTATTACTATAACGGTGTAGGTGAGCAGTCCTTCAACGCCGAGGATAAGCGGAAGCAGCGAGAATATTTTCTTGCCAATACATCGGCTGACGGTAAATTAAGTATTTTGAACCATACAATTATTGAAGGTCAAGAGAATCAAATGCTTACGCTAGTTCGTCGTTTTCGTGGTTTCACCTCACCTGAATTGAGTGGCATACTCGCCATTGAGATGCGATCGGCCGATCTGTCAGCCCTATGGAAAGGGATTGATCTAGGTAAATATGGGTACTTATTTATCATTGATAATAAAGGTCGATACGTCTATCACCCAGATGGGAAGAAAGTCGGATTGGATGTGCCGACAGAGTTTGTAGAGAAGCTTGAAAAGGCAGGGACTTCCTCGTTCGTCGACACGAGTGAGGGGGATGAGCGCATGTATGTAAGCCGAAAGTCCGATTATTCGGATTGGCAGCTTGTCGTCTCTATGCCGCTGCGTGAACTGCGTAAGCCATTAACGAACATTCGTTCGACAACTTTAATTGTCGGATTATTTACATTGGTGTTAGCGATTTTACTTGCTTACAGATTCGGTAAATCGATTACGAAGCCGATTCAAGTACTGAAAAGCGGGATGAGAGAGACGGAGAAAGGAAACTGGGCTACGATTCCCCTCCCCCCTCACAAGGATGAGATTGTTGAGTTGATGGTGCGCTACAATTTGATGGTTAAGCGGCTATCCGAAGCCGTTGACCGCGTGGTTCAGGTTGAAATCAGCAACTCTGAGATTCGGATGGAGCGCCAGAAAGCGGAGTATCAATCCCTGCAGCTGCAGATCAATCCTCATTTTATGTACAACACACTTGAGACCATTGTTTGCTATGCCACGATTCAAGAATCAGAAGAAATATCTGAAATTGTGAAGGCATTGGCGTACATGCTGCGCTACTCGGTTCAAACTAATCTCGAGGAGATTACCGTTGCTAACGAATTGAAGCATGTTTTGTATTATATTGTTGTTCTGAAGCACAGAATCGGCCGCGATTTCGAGATTGATGTAGCCATAAAACCGGAGTATTTGCTTCATGTCATGGTTCGTTTGACCCTCCAGCCTTTAGTCGAAAATGTGTTTCAGCATGCCTTTCCTGACGGGTTGGAAGATTACCACTTCGTTCGCATTGACGGAGGTGTTGTTGACGGGATTTTCTGGATCAGTATTGAGGATAATGGTTCAGGGATGACGGAGGCCAAATTAACGCAGCTCCAAGCGAAATTGAATGCAAATCGGTTGGCGGATACGGAAACAGATGAAGCAGGCAAAAAGGGTGGCATAGGTGTGCTGAACGTCCATCGCCGTATTCAAATGGTTTATGGGGAGAGCTATGGACTCAGGATTGAAAGCGTGGCTGAGCAGGGGACCAAGATGATCATGGTGATGCCTGCATCGCCTAAACAGAGTGATAAGCCAAATGTTGGATAGGGGGCGTATTCTTGAACAATCGTGAGAAACTGTGGTATTTGCAGCCTGCTAAGTTGTGGGTGGAGGCGCTTCCGATCGGGAACGGTCGGTTAGGCGGGATGATCTTCGGTCACGTACAGGAGGAACGCATTCAGTTAAATGAAGATTCCATCTGGTACGGAGGTCCTAAGGATGGGATTAACCCCGATGGTTCCCGTCATTTGGAGGGAATTCGGGAGATGCTTTTTGAAGGGAAGGTGGAGGAGGCCACGCGATTAACGCGAATGGCTCTTTTCTCCACGCCCAAATATTATAATCCGTATCAACCTTTGGGAGACCTGAGGCTTTATTTTCATGGTCAAAAGGGTGAAGTTGAAGGGTATCGCAGAGAACTGGATATCAAAAATGCCGTTGCTCGTACGAGCTATAAGGTGGGCGGAGTTACCTACCATCGAACGATGTATGCCAGTTATCCCGATCAAGTGATTGTCATCCGACTGGCATGTGATCAACCTGGGCAGCTGAACTTCTCAGCGAATCTGAATCGCAGACCCTACGAGGGAGAATCAGGCAGGTTATCAGCTGACAGCATCTGGATGAGCGGCGAATGTGGGAAGCACGGTGTCGAGTATGCGTGTGTACTGAAGGCAAAAGCTGAGGGCGGCACTGTCTCTGTCATTGGTGATTTCTTGTCTGTGGAAGGGGCTAGTTCCGTGACGTTGCTGATTGCAGCAGCGAGTACCTTTCGAGAGTCGGATCCATTAGCTGCCTGTCAGCTTCATATCGCGGCCCCAGAGCAGTTTAATACGGAAGAACTAGAGCGCCGGCATATTCAGAATTATCAGACGTTGTTCAATCGGGTGAGTCTGCAACTGACGGAGCATGACCCGTTAGATGACTTGGCAACGGATGAGCGATTGAAGCTGCTGCAAGAGTCACATTCGCATATGGATGTTGGATTGATGGAACTATACTTTCACTATGGACGTTATTTACTGATCGCCAGCTCCCGCCCAGGCTGCTTGCCGGCCAATCTTCAGGGCATATGGAATGACAGCTTCACACCGCCTTGGGAGTCCAAATACACGATTAATATCAATACGCAAATGAACTATTGGCCAGCGGAGGTATGCGGACTATCCGAGTGTCATGAGCCTTTGTTTGATCATATTGAACGCATGCAAGTAAGCGGTCGGCAAACCGCAAGGGAGCTATATGGCTGTTCTGGCTTTGTCGCTCATCATAACACGAATATTTGGGGAGAAACACGACCAGAGGGCTTATTTCCGACTTGTGTAATATGGCCAATGGGAGCGGCATGGCTGAGCTTACATCTGTGGGAGCAGTTTCTGTTTACGGCAGATAAGGATTTTTTACGGGGGAGAGCCTACCCGATCTTGAAGGAAGCCGCGG
Source organism: Paenibacillus allorhizoplanae (assembly GCF_927798215.1). Lineage (NCBI taxonomy): Bacteria > Bacillati > Bacillota > Bacilli > Caryophanales > Paenibacillaceae > Paenibacillus > Paenibacillus allorhizoplanae. The sequence continues at coordinate 17,242 of NZ_CAKMMW010000011.1, read as the reverse complement.
CTTTTTTCGTAGATTATTTGGTGGAAGCACCGAATGGGCAGCTTGTGACGGGCCCATCTGTCTCACCCGAAAACGTGTACATATTGGAAGATGGAACCAGAGGGGCATTGACCATGGGACCCGCTATGGATTCGCAGATCATTCATGCGTTGTTCACGGCATGTATTCAGAGCAGCGATCAGCTGCAAGTGGATGGGGAGCTGCGGAATCAGCTCTCTGCGCTGCTAGAGCGGCTGCCTAAGCCTCAGATCGGCAGACACGGCCAAATCATGGAATGGTTAGAGGACTATGCGGAGGAAGATCCGGGGCATCGTCATATTTCTCAGTTGTTTGCTCTGCACCCGGGAACGCAAATAAGTCCGCACCGCACGCCGGAATTGGCTGCTGCCGCTGCCGCAACCCTTCAGCGGAGATTAGCAAACGGAGGCGGGCATACGGGCTGGAGCAGCGCGTGGATCGTTAATATGTTTGCGAGACTCGAGGATGGCGAACAGTCGCATGCACATTTGAGCCACATGTTGCGGAAATCAACGTATCCCAACCTGTTTGATGCGCATCCTCCTTTCCAGATTGACGGCAATTTTGGAGCTACTGCTGGTATCGTTGAGATGCTCTTGCAGTCACATGCGGGTGAGTTATCCTTGCTGCCGGCTCTACCTTCTGCGTGGCCTCAGGGGGCCGTGAGCGGCTTGCGAGGGCGCAATGGATATGTGATTGATCTTACATGGTCCGATGGCAAATTATCAGAAGCGGTTATCCATGCAACGGTCTCTGGCCTATGCAGAGTGCGCACACGTGAAGCTGTTCTGGTGCGTTGTGGAGGAGAAGACATGCAAATGAACAGGGATCATTCGGTTATCGAATTTCAAGTCGAAGCGGATTGCAAGTATGAGATTTTCAGAAAATAGGGAAGATTGTTTTGGATTCCTAGTCATTTCCATTTTCATAAATCGGGAAGAGAGAAATCCGTTACATTTTAAAATTTCGGGCAAGTTATCCTTCTTGGGTGCATAGGATTGTAGTACACAATTCACCATCACGAGCTGACCTATTGCCATTAAAGGCAGCAGTGAAAGGAGGTACCCATGGACATATTCAAAAGAATTTCAGAGCATCGTACGGAGAAGGATTCATTGAGCTGGACCGGTACGTTCGCGGAGTACATAGAATTGCTTCGCAGTAATCCTGGACTCGCGAGAACTGCGCATTCTAGGGTCTATGACATGATTGCTTCGCAAGGTATCAACGATCAAGTTGGCCACAAATCCTACAAATTTTTCAATCAAGAGATTTTCGGTCTGGATCGTGCCGTTGAGAAGCTAGTGGAAGAATATTTCCACTCCGCTGCCCGTCGATTAGATGTTCGCAAACGTATTTTGTTGCTAATGGGTCCTGTAAGCGGTGGGAAATCCACAATTGTGACCATGCTGAAACGCGGTTTAGAGCAATTTGCCAAAACGGATTTAGGGGCAGTCTATGCGATCAAAGGGTGTCCGATGCACGAAGAGCCGCTTCATTTGATTCCGATGGAGCTGCGACCAGAGATTGAGCGCGAGTTGAATGTGAAAATCGAAGGCAGCTTATGCCCATCGTGCCAAATGCGTTTGAAAACGGAGTACAACGGTTGTATTGAAGATGTGCATGTGGAGCGGGTTTTTGTCTCCGAAGAAGGCCGGGTAGGGATTGGTACGTTCAGTCCTTCAGATCCCAAATCGCAGGATATCGCCGACTTAACGGGAAGCATTGACTTTTCAACGATTACAGAGTTTGGTTCTGAGTCGGATCCACGGGCGTATCGTTTTGATGGCGAACTGAATAAGGCGAACAGGGGGATCATGGAGTTCCAGGAAATGCTGAAATGTGATGAGAAATTCCTCTGGAATTTACTCTCACTGACGCAAGAGGGGAATTTCAAAGCAGGTCGCTTCGCCTTGATCAGTGCAGATGAGTTGATCATTGCGCATACGAATGAAACGGAGTATAAGTCTTTTATCGCGAATAAGAAAAATGAGGCCTTGCAGTCTCGTATGATTGTTATGCCGATCCCTTATAATTTGCGTGTATCAGATGAAGAAAAAATCTACTACAAGCTTATCGGACAGAGTGATATGTCGCACATCCATATTGCACCTCACGCGCTTCGTGTGGCCGCGATCTTCTCGATTCTTACACGTTTGAAGGAAACGAAGAAGCAAGGGATGGATTTGATCAAGAAAATGCGTATGTACGACGGTGAAGTTGTCGAGGGTTACAAAGAGGCCGATCTGAAGGAAATGCAAAATGAATATCAAGAAGAAGGCATGAGCGGAATTGATCCACGGTATGTTATTAACCGAATTTCCAGTGCCTTGATCCGCCAGGATCTCCAATGTATTAACGCCCTAGATGTGCTGCGAGCTCTGAAAGACGGTTTGGATCAACATCCATCGATTACGAAGGATGAGCGGGAGCGCTTCCTGAATTTCATCTCCGTTGCCCGTAAGGAATACGACGATATTGCCAAGAAAGAAGTGCAGAAAGCGTTCGTCTACTCCTTCGAGGAGTCGGCTAGAACTATTTTCGACAACTACTTGGATAATATTGAGGCCTATTGCAACTGGGGCAAAATTAAGGATCCGTTGACCGGCGAGGAGATGGATCCAGATGAGCGCCTCATGCGTTCCATTGAAGAGCAGATTGGTATTTCGGAAAATGCGAAAAAAGCCTTCCGCGAAGAAATATTAATCCGCATCTCCTCGTACTCACGCAAAGGCAGAAGGTTCGACTATAGCAGTCACGAGCGACTGCGTGAGGCGATTGAGAAGAAGCTATTCGCAGATCTGAAGGACATCGTGAAAATTACGACTTCCACGAAAACACCAGACGAGAAGCAGCTGAAGAAAATTAATGATGTGACGAAGCAGCTCATTGACGAGCATGGATACTGCCCGGTTTGTGCCAATGAATTACTGCGGTATGTAGGAAGCTTATTGAACAGATAGGCGAATACGCTTGAACCGAAAGACCTGAGCGGGTGACGACCCCTTAGGTCTTTTTCACTGTGCAGGGGATGCCGATTGTTGCCTAACACGAAATCTATTAATCTCTCATATACTACTTTAGCTTCATAATAGGGGAGGTGTAGAAGATCATGGCAAGCAACTCAATGAAAATAACAGGCGCTTATATTTTAATCGTAGTAGGCTTTCTAGCTATCATCTTGACCTGGGAGCCATCGCTATTGTCACCGTTGGGGGGGATTTTCATTGCAGGTGTAAGCTTCATAGGGGCCATTCTAATGTGGCAGGATGCACTCGAGTCATTGCAGGGAGTTGGCAAGGAGAATGTCAACCGAGCCAAAGCCGATCGCTGATAAACAAGAGGATAAAGACAATACCCCCCAGAAGTCGAAGTCTGAATCCGGGAAGTGGAACGATTTATTTGGATTCGGCAAAATGATGGACAAACTCCCACTTCATAAACTCTCAGCAAGGATGGCTTATTGCATGTTTTTCGATTTGCTTTTATTGTTTTTTGTTCTTATTCTCCGTGCGACAGATACCAAAATGAATGAGTTTCCGAATGCTTGGGATTTCAGACTAATCGTATTCACAACCATCGTTGTATTCTTCGTAGGGCTGTGTGATTTGATGAAGTTTAAGAAATAATCAGGATGAAATCCATGTTAAACGCCTCTTTTGTGAAAAAAATTTGAAGAGGCTTGTTTTTTTATTAGGACCACCACGGAAAAACGTAAACTATAGTTTACAGAAAATTCAACCACCTAAACAATGTAGAACTATGTCGAATAATAAAAGTAATTTGTAGAAGATTGTCGAATACAATGGGAAAATAGGATGTTTTAGTCTATTCTAGCAGTTCATAAGAGAATCTGCACAAATTGCACATAAAATTCGGAACTATTACAAAGGTGAATATTTGATTAAGATTCCATAAAATTCGGGCGTTTGGTGCTTGTTTCCTAGTCCTTAAGGTAGGCAACACATCGTATATATGTTACACTTTCAGTAAGAGATTTAGGAGAAAAATGGTTTAAATCCTGATATTTTGTCGAAATTATATCGTTTGTTTACGTGATTGGGGTCTCCTATGATTGATATACATAGTCATATACTACCAGGTTTAGATGACGGGGCATCTGATCTGGAGCAAGCCGTTCACATGGCAAGGGCAGCCGTGGAACAAGGAATACATACCGTAATTGCTACCCCCCATCATGAAAATGGTAGATTCACGAACGATGCAACTTTAGTTGTAGAGCAAGTGAAATTGTTGCAAGAGGAGCTCAATAACAGGAATATTCCTCTTCATATCCATACAGGTCAAGAGATTCGTGTCTATCGGGGATTAATTGACGATCTTGAAGCTGGGCGAACCGCCACGTTAGATGGCTCACGCTACTTGCTTATGGAATTCCCATCAGATCGAATACCTGCGGGAATAGATGAAGTTATGCATGAGCTGCTGCTACTGGATATTGTGCCAATTATCGCACATCCGGAGCGTAATCGTGAGATTGTCCAGGATCCTACGAAGCTTCTCGAATTAGTCCAACTAGGTGCCTTGAGTCAAGTGACGGCTCATTCCCTGCTCGGTCACTTCGGTAAGTCTATTGAATCACTGTCATTTGATTTATGCAGGAATCACTTAGCACATTTTATTTCGTCAGACGCACACAACACGACACATCGTGGGTTTGCACTGGCCGAAGGCTATGAAGCTTTGCGTTCAGAACTAGGGCAAGGAATTGTGAGTTCTTTTCAAAACAATGCCAACAGGATCATACATAATCTTTCTATTGAGACACAATCGCCTGTTTGGTCGAGACCAAAATGGTTTCAGTTTTGGAAATCCAAATAAATGCAAGACAACTAATTTAAAGAGGTGAATTTTAGCATGACGATGAAAAAGAAATTAACGGTTACAACTTTGGCAGCAAGCATCATGTTTGCATCCATTGCTGGACTTCCATTGAGTGAGCAAGGTCTAGCTAATAAACTGGGTATTACGGTAGGGGTTGCTTCTGCTGATACACTTTCAATTCAGGATAAACTGAATGGATTGCGTGATGAGTTAGGGAAGGATGCTGAAGGGATTGATGCCGCTAGGGCAGTAAGGAATTTTGTTGCTGATTATTCATTTTCTGATGAAGATATGGCGTTAATCCTCGGTAATGTTTGGACAAAATTATCTGGTGCAGGTGTGGATGTTACCCCAGTGTTTGAATTGTTTAATAACTTGGATTTGTTCTATGACGAATCAAGTAATGCCATTGAAGAATTGTTGAAAGTACAAGATGTTCGTGATGCTCTTGATCTTTTGTTCCAATATAAAGGCCTTCCTTTAATTGATGAAGCTGATGGCTTAAGTAAACAAAGTGTTATTGATTTTCAAGAGGCGTCACTCGCAGCATTACAAGAGGAATCAAGTAAAGAAGCATTACTTGGAAGCATCGCGAGTGTATTCTTAACGGGGGGAAGTTCCCAGCCTATTAAAAATACTTTGAATGATATCGTTACAACAAAGGTTCTTTCTAAAGAACTACTTATAAGTGATTTCCTAAATGCATATGAACTTAATTTAGGTGACCTCAATGCTGTTCAAAACAATCTTGCCGACTTCATTGCAGATAATTCCGATTTAGGCGAACAAGCGGTTGCAGCAAGAACAGCGATTGAATCGGCAGGTATCAGATATTTACTTAAAGATGAGTTTCAATTTACTGATAACGATTCAAGTTCAGCAATTGTAGATCCCAAACTGAGCATATTTGGCCAACCATTGAATTCCTTTTTGGTTTGGAGCAAACAAAGTGGAGATAGCGTAAAATTTGAAGCTGGTAAACTTGTTCTTAACGGTGTTAACTCAGGAAACGGTGTAATACAAGCACGTGATTCCAAATTCAAACTTCTGCTTTATATCTCACCTACGCTGACATTGACGAAAACAGAAGATAGCAATACCACTGGTGGTGGTGGTTCTACAAGTAATCCTGATCAAACATTAGACTTGGGCAATCTTGCCAAAGAACTCGTGGGAGCTTCCGAAGAAAAGAAACAAGAAATTTTCCAAAAAGCACAAGAAGCAGTAAAAAATGCACTTCAAGAACTAGCGACGTTAGATCTAAGCAAGTCAATTAAAGTTGAAGGCGACACAGCTAAACCGACTATTAACGTAACTGAGCTTGCAAACAAGATGAAAGAAATTGCTGCGAAAGCGAAAGCACTTAATGATCAATTGAAACAATTGAATCCTAATGCAACAGTTGAGAAAATTCAACTTAAGCTTGATTTTGGTTCCATCACTGCCAAAACAACAGAAATTCCTTTAGGTAAAGCCTTGTTGGATGCCGCTATTGCAAATGGTGTTGATACTGTAGCCATTTCCATGAGTGGTCTTACATTAGGCGTAAGTCCAACTGAGTTTGGTGCAGATACAACGCTTAAAGTGACGAATCAAGATACCAAAGTAGCAACAAGTGCAACACAATTGCCTGTAGCAGCTGGGGTATATGAATTTGAATTTACATCTGGTGGAACGAATATCAGTAACTTCAATAAACCAGTTGAAGTGACGATTCCAGTTCCTAACGGTAGCAAATTCGATACTGAGTTGTTATCCCTAGCCAAAATCGTAGATGGCAAATTAGAATTCTACGGCGGCAGCTATGAAAATGGCGTTCTGAATGCACTGCGTACAGGTTTCTCTACTTATACAGTAGTTGAGAATAAAGTTGAATTCGGCGACACAGCTTCTGTGAAAGCATGGGCTGGCAGACAAATTCAAGTTTCTGCATCCAAAGGAATCCTAGAAGGTCGCGCTGATCAATCTTTCGTACCGAATGGTCTAGTAACACGTGCAGAATTCGCGAAAATGATCGTAAAAACGTTCTCCTTGGAAAGTGCAACAGCAACTGAAAACTTTACGGATGTGAATGATTCGGATTGGTTCAAAGTCTACGTGGCTTCCGCTGTTAAGAATGGCATTGTGAATGGTAAAGAAGCAGGGAAGTTTGATCCGAATGGCAATATTACACGTGCTGAAATGGCAGTCATGTCATCCAGAGCGCTCGCGCTTAAAGGAATTTCTTTGAGCCCAGCTAAGGTAGACGAAGCACTCAAAGGATTCACAGATGTGACTGAGATTAACGCATCATTGAAATCTGGCGTTGCACTTGCAGCAAGTGAAGGCATTGTTATTGGCGAGGAAGGCAATGTATTTAATCCTAATGCTAACTCTACTCGTGCTCAAGCCGCTGTTGTTATCTACCGATTATTGAATAAATAGAAACCGTATATTTCAGGAGGAATCCTTATCTCTACCAGATAGAGGGGGATTCCTTATCTTTTCTAATAAAAATAAGATGAGACCAACGACCAAGGCGAGACATGACATCATGTAGACGGAGGGAATGGCATGGAACTGGATTTAAAGGATTACTTGAAGATTATTAAGAAAAGGGTGTGGATGATACTTTCAATTGTTGTGCTGGCCACAGTAGCAACGGGGGTTATCAGCTATTTCTTTATGCAACCCATTTATCAGGCTTCAACTAAATTAATTGTAAATAAATCAAATGATCAAGTAGGTCTATCTCAAGTTGACATCAACACAGTTAATTTAAATATCAGACTCATTGACACGTATAAAGAAATTATTCGTACACCAAGAATCATGGATAAAGTCGTTGCCGAATACCCACATTTGAAAATGACTGCTGAGCAGCTCGTAAAAACAGTTAAAGTGAGCTCAGTTAACAATACACAAGTTATGACTCTGATCGTAGAGGATCCATCTTACGCACGCGCCGCAAGTATTGCCAATGCTGTGTCAATTGTATTCCAGGATGAAATTCCTAAAATTATGAAAGTCGATAATATTTCATTACTGAATGAGGCCAAAGATATTGAGAATCCGGTGCCAGTGAAGCCAAATAAGAAGTTAAACGTAGCTATCGCTTTCGTCGTGTCCTTAATGATTGCGCTAGGAGTTGCCTTCCTATTGGAATACTTGAACGATCAATTAACGACTGAAGAAGAAGTTGAACAATATTTAGGGCTGCCAACCCTAGCCATGATTACCAAGATGAGACCAGAAGATTTACAGAACAATCATAGCAAACAGGCAAATGAACAAAGAGTGGGGGGACGTTCGGATGTCAAACTCAACCAATAAAAGACCTATTATCACACATCAGAATCCCAAATCTCCCATTTCGGAAGCGTACAGAGCCCTTCGTACGAACATCCAATTCTCATCTATCGATGAGGAATTAAGGGTTATCATGGTAACCTCTGCTGGACCGGGTGAAGGAAAATCAACCACACTGATTAACTTAGCTGTAGCCTATGCACAAACAGATAAAAAAGTATTAATCATCGATGGGGATCTTAGGAAACCAACCATGCACCACACCTTGCGTGTATCCAATCGTTGGGGACTTACGAACCTTTTGACGAATCAACTAACCATTCAGGAAGTACTTCAAGATACATTTATACCTAACTTGCAGATTATAACTTCGGGACCTATCCCACCAAACCCATCCGAAATCCTTGCGTCTAAGAAGATGATAAGCACAATTGAAGAGTTGAAACAGCGTTTTGATGTTATTCTTATCGATGCTCCACCAGCAATTGCCGTAACCGATTCACAGATCATTGCTTCTCGTACAGATGGCGTAATCTTGGTTGTTAACTCGGATCGAACGAAGAGAGAAGCTGTACTCAAAGCAAAGCAAAACCTAGATAATGTGCGAGCAAGAATTCTTGGCGTTGTGTTGAACAATGTGGATCGCAAAAATAAAGATGCCTACTATTATTATTACTATGGTGAAAGTCAATAAGATCATTTACGAGTGAGGGATTTCCGTGAAGTTAGGTAGCAAAAAGACAATACTCGTTTTGCTCGATATGGTTCTGATATGGATAAGCGTTATGATTGCCTATTTGTTAAGGTTTGAATTGCATATTCCTGCTGCCTATATGAGACAGTGGATAGAATACTCAGCGATATCCATGGTTGTTGGATCAGCTTGTTTAGTCTATTTCAAGATGTATAGACGCGTTTGGGAATATGCGAGTATAGGCGAAGTGATATCGATCTTCAAAGCAGTCGTAGCTACCTGTACACTGTCTTATTTCATTATGATTTGGTTACATGAGCCCAGGGTTCCCTTCGCTGTCTACGTTCGAGTTATGGAGAATATGATCCTCATTATAGGGGCAAGCCGATTTATATGGCGAGTTGTTAGAGATAAATACAATAAGAAGCAATCTAACCAACGTAAAGCATTGATCATTGGGGCAGGAGACTGTGGGATCTTAATCGCTAAAGAATTAAAATATAATTCGAATTCTCCCGTATACCCAGTTGCCTTCGTTGATGATGATCCATCTAAGTATAAACACTTCATTATGGGGGTCCCAGTTCTAGGCGACCGCAATGAGATTATTCGAATCGTGGAAACCAATGATATTGACGAGGTTATTATTGCAATGCCATCTGTTTCCAAGCTAGAAGTATCCGAAATTATTACGATTTGCAAACATACCAAAGCCAAAATGAAGATCATTCCTAGAATTAATGATTTGATTGAAGGCAAAGTTACAATAAATGCGATTCGCGATGTGCAAGTAGAAGATCTTCTTGGCCGTGATCCTATTAACATTGATCTAGATGGCATTGCCAATTATGTACAAGGTAAAGTCGTACTAATCACAGGTGCCGGCGGCTCCATCGGTTCCGAATTGTGCAGACAAATTGCACCTTTTCATCCCAAAAAGCTAATTCTGCTGGGCCATGGTGAGAACAGTATATATGTCATCGAGAAAGAAATACATAGGCTTTTTCCAACTTTACACATAGAACCAGTCATCGCAGATGTTCAGGATTTGGAACGGATGAAGGAAGTTTTTCAAACTTTCCAGCCAAAAGTTATTTTCCATGCAGCTGCTCATAAACACGTTCCCCTCATGGAACGCAATCCAGCAGAAGCTATTAAGAATAACGTGTTCGGCACCCGAAATGTTGCAGAATGTGCTCATCAATTTAACGCGGAGAGATTTGTTCTCATCTCTACAGATAAAGCTGTCAATCCTACGAGTATCATGGGAGCAACCAAACGGATTGCTGAACAAATCATTCAAAGTATGGACCTCGTAAGTCAAACCAAATTCGTAGCCGTGCGCTTTGGCAATGTATTGGGTAGTCGCGGTAGTGTGATCCCACATTTCAAAGAACAGATTGCCTTAGGTGGACCTGTCACCGTCACGCACCCAGAAATGGTGCGCTATTTCATGACCATTCCTGAAGCTGTTCAACTAGTAATTCAAGCAGGCGCTTTCGCGAAAGGCGGCGAGATCTTCGTATTAGATATGGGAGAACCGGTCAAAATCGTTGATCTAGCCACCGACCTCATTCGTCTATCCGGATTCGAACCAGGAATTGACATGGAGATCCAATTCTCTGGCATCCGTCCAGGGGAAAAGCTATATGAAGAGCTGCTTCTAAGCGAAGAAGGGCTTGGAAATACTTCGCATGATCGTATCTTCGTTGGAAGTCCTTTGAAGATTAGTCAGAGTGAATTAGCATTGAAGATCTTACGCCTAGAGAAAGTAATTACTGATAAACATGGAACCGTCTATGAGGCTGTGAAGCATTTGGTGCCGAGTTTTAGTAATGTGGGTTAGAGGGATATTGATAGTAAGTTTGATATTACAAACTTATTCATAAAGGAGTAGTTCTTTTATGTATTTGAAAATAAAGAGACTAATTGATGTGCTTTTATCACTTATTGGAATTATCATCTTATTACCAGTATTTTTGCTATTGATACTAGGGATAAAATTAGATTCTAGAGGCCCAGTACTTTTTAAGCAAAAGAGAGTAGGAATAAACAAGAGTTACTTTTATATATTAAAATTCCGAACAATGAAAATTGATACTCCTAAAGATACACCTACACATCTTCTGGATCGGCCGGAACAATACATAACTAGAATGGGGAAGTTCCTAAGAAAATCATCCCTAGATGAGATTCCTCAGATATGGAATATACTCTTAGGGCAGATGAGCATTATTGGCCCTAGACCTGCCTTATGGAATCAGTATGATTTAATCAAAGAAAGAGATAAGTTTGGCGCTAATAATATATTGCCAGGACTTACTGGATGGGCACAGATTAATGGTAGGGATGAACTTTCAATTGAACATAAGGCTATGTTAGATGGAGAATATGTTGAAAAATTAAACTTTATGATGGATGTTAGATGTTTTTTTGAGACAATAGCAAGTGTTGTACAGAGTAAAGGGGTAGTTGAGGGTGGGAATAGTGTCGAATAATATACACAAAAAATAAAGAGTTGTTATTTGCAGATCTTGTAGTGGATTGTATATTTTAAATAAATATGCAAATAAATGGTCTTTTAATGTTACTCCTATTTTAGATTATCCGGATGATTAAAAATAAAAGTCGAAGAATTATTGAAAAGTTTCGATAGATTGTGAGGCTTTTTTATGAAAATATTAGTTGTCAGCCAATACTATTATCCAGAACCTTTTCGTATATCAGATATATGTGAATCACTGGTGGAAAGAGGTCACGATGTGACTGTTTTAACTGGTCTTCCCAATTACCCAGAAGGAAAAGTTCTTGATGACTACCGCGGTGGGAAGAAAAGAGAAGAAGTGATAAACAATGTGAGAGTTATACGAAGCTATGAAATTGGTCGTGGTAGTAATAAGTTGAAGCTTTTCTTGAATTATATTAGCTTTGCTGTTTCTTCTTCGTTTAAGACGCTAACTATGAAAGAAAAGTATGATGTATTATTAGTCTATCAACTTTCTCCTGTTTTGATGGGGATTCCGGCAATCATTTATAAGAAGAAGCATAATAGAAAAGTTTTACTATATTGTCTTGACCTATGGCCAGCTAGTTTAGCAGCAGGTGGTATTAAAGATGATTCAATAATTTATAAATTGTTTACAAAGGTATCTAAATGGATCTATAACTCGGCAGATTCTATAGCTGTTACTTCTAGTATGTTTAAAGAACATCTAAGTAGTAATCTAGCAGTAAACATAGATGTAATACATCACCTCCCACAATATGCCGAGGATTTATTTACAGAAAACAAAAGTATTATTAAAAATGAAAAATTGAATTTTGTTTTTGCTGGAAATATTGGCGAAATGCAGAGTGTAGAAACGATTGTTAAAGCAGCCAATCAATTGCGTGAGCAAACTAATATTATGTTTCACATAGTGGGGGATGGATCTAACTTAGAAGAGTGTAAATTACTTAGTGAAAAATTAGGGTTAGTAAACATAGTTTTTTATGGAAGACGACCTGTGAGTGAAATGCCAATGTATTATGGATTGGCAGATGCAATGTTAATTACCTTGAAAGATAACGAGATAATTTCATACACGTTACCTGGAAAAGTTCAATCGTATATGGCTTTTCGTAAACCAATTATTGGAGCTATTAATGGTGAAACGAGCCGTGTTATAAAAGAAGCTGAATGTGGATTATGTTGTACTGCTGAGAATTATATTGGTTTGGCTGATACAATAATAAAGTTTAGTATGAGTGATGCAAAAGAACAAATGGCTGAAAATTCATATAATTATTATAGTAATAACTTTAGAAAAGAAAAATTTATGTTGGTGCTAGAAAATACCCTTATCAACTTGGAGGCATAGTAGATGTTTAAAAATAAAACTCTTCTGATAACGGGGGGGACAGGTTCCTTTGGGAATGCAGTAATGAAACGTTTCCTTAATACTGACATTAAGGAAATTCGAATCTTTTCTCGAGATGAAAAGAAGCAAGATGACATGCGAAAACTTTATAAGAGTGAAAAACTCAAGTTTTATATAGGTGATGTAAGAGATTTAGCTAGTGTAAAAAATGCCATGCACGGTGTAGATTATGTATTCCATGCGGCTGCATTGAAACAAGTACCTTCTTGTGAATTCTTTCCATTAGAAGCTGTAAAAACTAATGTTATGGGTACAGATAACGTTCTCACTGGAGCAATTGAAAGTAATGTGAAAAAAGTTATCTGTCTATCTACTGACAAAGCAGCTTACCCTATTAATGCCATGGGAATATCTAAAGCAATGATGGAAAAAGTGTTTGTTGCCAAGTCAAATATGGTGGATCCAAATAGAACATTAATTTGTGGTACACGATATGGAAACGTTATGGCATCAAGAGGTTCTGTAATTCCACTATTTATTGAACAAATAAAAAATGGACAGCCCTTAACTGTAACAGATCCTAATATGACAAGGTTTCTTATGAGTCTTGAAGAAGCAGTTGAACTTGTTATTTTTGCTTTTGAAAATGCAAAAGCAGGAGATATCATGGTACAAAAATCACCTGCCTCAACTATTGGCGATCTAGCGATAGCTATTAAAGAGTTGTTTGAAGCAGAGAATGAAATAAAAGTTATTGGTACCCGTCATGGTGAAAAGTTATTCGAAACTTTACTCACTAGAGAGGAACATATAGTTGCCCAAGATTTGGGAGGATTCTATCAAGTACCCGCGGATAAAAGGGATCTTAACTACGACAAGTATTTTATAGAAGGTGATGAGCAATTGTCTTCTGAAGTTGAGTATAACTCTCATAACACTGAGAGATTAAATATCGAAGCCATAAAAGATAAGTTATTAACGCTAGAATACGTGAGGACAGAATTAAGAGGTTGGATTAAACAATGAAGATACTAGTGACAGGTTCAAAAGGATTTATTGGTAAAAACCTTGTTTCAGAATTAAGAAATCGAAACTTTACAGATATTTTTGAATATAGTTCAGACACTGATTCGATTTTATTAGAAGAATATTGCGAAAAAGCAGATTTTGTTTTTCATCTTGCTGGTGTGAATCGTCTACAAGAACAGTCAGAATTTATGGATGGGAACTATGGATTTACATCAAAACTACTTGAAACATTAAAAAAATATCATAATTCTTGCCCAGTAGTGCTCTCATCGTCAATACAAGCTGAATTAAATAACCCATATGGAATTAGTAAAAAAGCAAGTGAAGATTTACTTATAAATTACAGCAAAACAACAGGGTCAAAAGTGGTTGTTTATCGTTTTCCAAATGTATTTGGAAAATGGTGTAGACCTAATTATAATAGTGCAATTGCAACATTCTGTTATAACATTGCTCGTGAACTACCAATCACTGTTAATGATCCAACTGTTGTAATGAATTTAGTTTATATTGATGATGTAGTCGATGAACTTATTAATGTATTAATAGGTAAAAAAAATGCCGTTGGAGATTATAGTGAGGTTCCAATCATTCATGTTATAACTCTAGGAGAGGTCGTTCGTTTAATCTATACATTTAAAGAGAGTCGTGAAGAACGCTCCATACCTGATATGTCTAACCAATTCGCTAAAAAGTTGTACAGTACATATTTAAGTTATTTACCAAAAACTAAATTTAGTTATGATCTTAAAATGAATACAGATCATAGAGGGTCCTTCACCGAGTTTATTAAGACACCAGATAGAGGACAAGTTTCCGTTAATATATCTAAACCCGGTATTACAAAAGGTAATCATTGGCATCATACAAAGAACGAGAAATTCCTTGTAGTGAGTGGAACAGGAGTTATTCGTTTTAGAGATATTAACTCTGAGGAAGTAATTGAATATTTTGTTAGTGGAGAAAAAATGGAAGTAGTAGATATACCTACTGGTTACACACACAATATTGAAAATCTTGGGGATACTGATATGGTCACTATTATGTGGGCGAACGAGTTCTTCGATCCTGAAAAGCCTGATACATATTTTTTGGAGGTATAACGAATGAATAAATTAAAGGTGATGACAGTCGTTGGGACCCGACCAGAGATTATTAGGCTATCAGCTGTCATTAATAAATTAGAAGAATCCAATGCTACTGAACATACGCTTGTCCATACAGGGCAGAATTATGATTATGAATTAAATGAAGTGTTTTTTAATGACTTCAATTTAAGGAAGCCAGACTATTTTCTAGATGCAGCTACCGGAACAGCAGTTGAAACGATCGGGAATATCCTAGTGAAAATTGATCCAATCATGGATGAAGTTAAGCCAGATGCTTTGTTAATTTTGGGAGATACGAATAGTTGTTTATGTGCAATTGCAGCCAAGAGACGACAAATTCCAATATTCCATATGGAAGCTGGTAATAGATGTTTTGATCAAAGGGTTCCTGAGGAAACGAATCGAAAAATAGTAGACCATATTGCAGATATTAACTTAACTTATAGCGACATTGCAAGGGCATATTTATTAAGAGAAGGACTACCCGCAGATAGAATAATTAAAACTGGAAGTCCAATGTTTGAAGTTCTTCATTCTAGAGAAGAAGATATTGCAAAAAGTGACGTATTGGAACGACTGGAGCTTAATGAAGGTAAGTACTTTGTGATATCCGCACACAGAGAAGAAAATATTAATTCAGAAACCAATTTTCTAGATTTAATTGAGAGTATCAATGAAATCGCGGACAAATATAAAATGCCCGTAATTATAAGTACACATCCCCGCACTAGAAATATGATTACAGCTAAAGGTATAGAGTTTAATCGATTGGTAAAAACAATGAAACCTCTAGGGTTTAATGATTATGTAAAACTTCAAATGAAAGCTAAAGCAGTACTGAGTGATAGCGGAACTATTAGTGAAGAATCATCAATTCTAGGATTTAAAGCTTTAAATATTAGGCAGGCTCATGAAAGACCGGAGGCTATGGAAGAAGCAGCTGTGATGATGGTGGGGTTAAAAAAAGAAAGAATTTTGCAGGGTTTAGCAATACTTGAGTTGCAAGAAATAGGTACTTTAAGGTCTGTAGAGGATTATTGTAAACCGAATGTTTCGGAGAAAGTATTGAGGCTAATATTGTCATATACAGATTATGTGAATAGGGTTGTATGGAGGAACAGCTTGTGAGAGTATTACAGATTAATTCCGTCTGTGGAGTCGGGAGTACTGGTAGAATTGCAACAGATATACATCAAATGGTAATTGAACAAGGTGATGAAAGTTATATCGCATACGGTAGAGGACTACCTAAAAATTGTGGAACCGCTACTAGGATTGGAACCAGATATGATAATTTTGTACATGTGGCTTTAACAAGAATACAAGATAAACATGGATTTGGATCAAGGAATGTAACAGAAAATTTTATAAATTGGGTAAAAGAGTTGGATCCAGATATAATACATCTACATAATATTCATGGTTATTACATAAATGTTGAATTATTATTTGATTATCTTAAAGAAGCGAATAAACCTGTGGTATGGACACTTCATGATTGCTGGGCTTTTACAGGACACTGCGCCTATTTTGATTTTGTAAGTTGTAATAAATGGGAATCAGGATGCTTTGACTGTCCGGAGAAGAAATCATATCCTACTAGCTTTTACATTGATAATTCCAAAGACAACTTTTTAAAGAAAAAGAATATTTTTACAGGAGTTAAAAATTTAACTGTTGTTACTCCTTCGAAGTGGCTTGCAGAAACTGCAAAAAAGTCTTTTTTAAGTGAATACACAATTACAGTAATAAATAATGGGATAGATTTAGATATATTTAAACCTGTAAGTAATGATTTTCGAACAAGATATAACTTGAAAGATAAGTTTATTATTCTTGGTATTGCGAGTATTTGGGATAGGAGAAAAGGTTTAGAACATTTTATGGAGATTTCTAAAAAAATAAGCTTAGATGAAGTAATAGTTCTGGTTGGACTTTCAAAAAAACAAATTAAAGGCTTACCCAATAATATTTTGAGTATATCAAAAACAAATAATGCAAAAGAACTGGCTGAGATATATTCTGCCTCGGATATTTTTGTGAATCCAACAATGGAAGATAATTTTCCAAGTACAAACCTAGAAGCAATGGCCTGTGGTTTACCAGTAGTTACTTTTAATACTGGAGGAAGTGCTGAGTGCGTTGATGAAGAATGTGGAATTTCTGTAAGTAGAGGAGATATAAATGAATTATTAAATGCTATTAAAGTAATTAAGGAGAAAACGAAAGCTAGTTATACTCAAAAGTGTCAAGAAAAGGCTAGAAGATTTTATAATAAAGATATTAAATTTAATGAGTATATAAATATTTATCGTAATTCAATAATTAAGTATTAAGAAATGTAATTTAAATAACGCTCAATATTGATAAAATTCTTGAAAAGAATAAAACTCCATGGT
>NZ_CAKMMW010000010.1:0-232911 GCF_927798215.1 Paenibacillus allorhizoplanae | reverse complement strand
GATTACTCGACTGTGCTTACTCACTCGTTGTTCAGTTTTCAAAGATCAATTTCTTTCGTTCACTGCCGTGTTACCGAAGCAGCGAGAAGTAATATACCATGTTTACTTTTAATGTGCAACTACTTTTTTTCGAGTTACTTTCAGTTACTCTCGCCTGCCTGTCTTGCGGCCGGAGTGATAATATAGCATGGTTTCGACAAAGAATGCAATGTTTTATTTAATATTATTTTCTATACTTCTTCCAACCTAGTCAAACGCGGATCACTGCCGATAAGACAATGATCCGCTTGTTTTCCTTATTTACCGGCTTGTTTTTGCTGTTGCACTAACAAGTCGTAGACATCTTTGATGGAGACTGCATTCGTTTTATTTTGCTTATACCAGTTGTTGTAGAATTCGTCTACCTTGTCGCCTCCCGCTTTTTTCCAAGTATCCTGAATGTTCGTAATAACGTGTCTGCTGAATAGTTACCTGTTACGACGGATTTTTTCAGCTCATCGTCAAAGTTCACACTCGCGCTAATTGTGTTTAGCTCAGAAGGCAGTGACGGTAAGCTTAGATCAATAACCGAACCTGGCATTGGGTTGCTTGGGTTTAAGTAGATTTTGCGCGCAGCTTCAATGACCTTCTTATAATCCGTCTGCGTAGCATTGTTGGCATCGAGTAGATCTAATACTGGGTCACATTTCATCATGGATTCTTAACTAACGAGTATAGAGTAGTCGGCATTCCAGCCTTAACTATCAATAAAGCATGGGGCAGATTCAATATCTTTTTTCCGGAATACTATTAAATATCCATAAGTTCGATCATTTCTACCATTTCGCTTATCGGAGAAAAAGTGTATAGCGCTTTAGTTCATGCATTTTGTTGTGTTGTTGTTGGGTGACAAATAAGTTTTGAAGTGCAAGATGCCAGCAAACACAAGGGTTTGCTGGCTTTTCTTATAAAATGGATTTACAAATTAAGTTTTGAAGTGGTGTTTTGGGGTGAAAACCCTGAATTACAAATAAGTTTTGAAGTACTTCTGCTAAATTAAATACACACTACGTTGAAACAAAAAAACAAACGCTTTAGCTTTGGACATTCCATTCCACATAAAAGTTTATAGCTCTATTCTATTCTTTTCTTTGCTAATCTGGCCTTAACCGACATTGAAAGGTTTTTAGTTTTTTGTTCTCAAATACT
Source organism: Paenibacillus allorhizoplanae (assembly GCF_927798215.1). Lineage (NCBI taxonomy): Bacteria > Bacillati > Bacillota > Bacilli > Caryophanales > Paenibacillaceae > Paenibacillus > Paenibacillus allorhizoplanae. The sequence continues at coordinate 231,723 of NZ_CAKMMW010000010.1, read as the reverse complement.
TTTCGACTGCTGCTTCTGCCTCATTCTCTGACTCTATAGCAAACATTTCCTTCATTGTACGAACCAAAGCAATTATTTTCTCCCGCTCTACTCCTGCATGTATAAACCGATCAACAACATATGCCAAAGTTTCGTTATTAACCAACTTGTTTGGTTCTTCTAGTTCATCATTGGACATCGTAGCCTCCTTTTCCACTACTAACTCTGGGTAAAAGCGTCTAATTTCCAAGTATGGATGAACGTTTGTTGGAGTATCTCATCGAAGTTTTTACCGAAGTGCATACGTCATCCGTTCATACATAATGCACGTGCCGGATATTTCTTGGACAACCAAGCCGGTCTTGCTGTCCCTAGTATGGTGTAGATATCGTTCAGGTACAGCTTCTCGATTATTTCGTTTAGCCAGTTTATGAAGAACTGAAGAATAATTATTACTTAGATAACGGTAGAAACGCAATCGACCCTTTATTGTTAAAATCTATCTTCGATTTATCCGATATCGACGTCGTAGAACGAATTAAGCAGTCTGCCTCCTAAGGAAGAGTAGACTGCTGCATACTTGTATCAAGGAATTTCCGCTAAAGCACTGTATTCACTTTCCCATCTGGGAGCCCCCAGCTGTTTGCGATAGACGATCCCAGCCATATAGATGCTTATCTCGTACAGGACAATCAACGGGACAGCAACCAGCATATCGGAGATAAAATCCGGCGGCGTGACAAGAGTACCAATCAGAATTAGCACAAAATAGGCAATGCGGCGCATTTTGCGTAGCCGATTCGGATTGAGAATACGGATAGCTGTCAGGAACATAATTATGAGAGGAAGTTCGAATAAGAGAGCGATCGGAATAATAATATTGAACATAAACGTAAAGTATTGGGCCATTCCAAACGTCTCCTCTAAATGCAACTTCGCAGTCATATGCCTAGTAAAAGTGAATGCAAGCGGAAATACAACGAAATAAGCAAAGGCTAATCCTATCAGAAACATGATCAGAGCGAACGGGATATATTTCAGTGTCGCTCTTTGCTCATTTTTCTTCAGAGCGGGCTTTACGAACGCCCATAGCTGATACACGGCGAATGGAATAGCTGGTATCAAAGCGATAGCCACGGCAAACTTCATATAAATGCCGATTCCATCCCATAGAGAAAAGGCGTGCAAGGCTATTCCGTTTGCCGGCTCAAGACTCATCAAGTAATTGTAAGACGGTTGTACGGCAATTAGTCCGAGTATCAATCCAGCCACAAGTACGATCAATATGTAGATAAATCGTTTACGAAGCTCACCGATATGCTCGAAGAGCGACATATCCACGTCTTCTCGAATCTGCTTCTCATTCGACTGTTTCCCTTGAGCAGTGCTATTACCGGCTACCACTTCAGTTCCTCCTTCCAGTATGGTTTCATTAACTAGGAAGTTTCTTATTATCCACTACCTCAACGCCTTCCTTCACTTCAATCCGCTTCGAATCCTTATCCCAGTTGTCACTATCACCGAGCATGTCCTTTGCTCCCGCTTTGAACTCTTTCAGCGTGCGACCGACTGCACGGCCAAGTTCCGGCAGTTTGTTTGGTCCGAATAACAGCAATGCAACAAGGACAAGTAAAATAATTCCTGTAGCTCCAATTCCCGAAAACATATTTTTTTCCTCCTTATGATTAGGACTTCCACTATCAATGAGCAGTTACGCAGACAAATGTGACCGTCCATCTCGCGTCATAGTCTGGACCGAAGCTGAGGAAATAGTTACTGAACCTTCTCGTGTTGTCGATAAAAAAATCCCCGACCCCGCACAGCGTAATCCCACAAAATAAACCGTGCCTCCGTGACCATTGTACCCGGATATATCATTGCTTGGCTCCAAGCCGTCTTCCCTTAACCCTTAATCCTTAATCCTTACTCCACTCGAAATCAATTTTATTCAAAAAAGCACGAGCAAGCACCATATGACCTGCCTGTGTAGGGTGGACCCGATCCAAGGCTAGCGATGCGGAGTAAAGTTCCTTCAATACGCTGTCGAACGCTGCTTGCGTATCAATGAACAAAGCATCAATTTCTTCGGCGATCCGTTTCACGACTATTCCATATTGATCCATCTTTGTTCGCATGTCATCTTGGCGATTGGCTTCGATGAAGAACGGTGTCATGAGCACGAGTTGCTTCGTAACTGGCAGCGCATCCTTCACCAATTCACGAAGTGTGCTTTCGTACTCTTCGATATACACATGAGATGTATGAATGAATGGCGAGTGGAATTGGCGCCATACATCGTTAATACCAATCATGATGATCAGCCAATCTGGTTGTGGTGCAAAGCTCTAATTCATGATAACGTAATTGATAATGAAGTCATGGGATGGAGCAACTTATTTTGGAAACGAAAATGGATTTATTTAAATGGAAGCAATATGAATCGACGATCATTTTACTAACCGTGAGGTGGTATCTAAAATATAGTTTAAGCTATCGAGATATAGTCGAAATGATGGGCGAGCGAGGATTAAAGATTTCCCATACAACGATCATGAGATGGGTCCATGAATTTGGACCCGAAATCGACAAACGAATCCGCAGCTATTTGAATCCCTCAAACGATTCGTGGCGCACGGACGAAACCTACATCAAAGTCAAAGGTCAATGGAAGTATTTATATCGGGCAGTTGATTCTAATGGAAATACGATTGATTTCATGTTATCTGAAAACCGTGATATGCCGGCAGCTAAGCGTTTCTTTACAAAGGCTTTATCCTCCCCACATAATCAAATCCCACGTGTAATCACCTTGGATAAAAACCCGGCATATCCACCAGCCATACAAGAATTAATAAATGAAAAAGCCTTACCAAAAGAAACCTTGATTAGACAGACAAAGTATCTAAACAACATTGTGGAGCAAGATCATCGATTCATAAAGAAAATCACAAAACCGATGCTTGGTTTCAAATCATTTCTGACTGCAGAACAGACGTTAAAAGGAATCGAGGCCATGCATATGATTAGAAAAGGGCAGGCCGAAAATAATTCGTCTGTCCTCTCTACTGTTGAATGGCTCAATAAGATATTTGGTATAGTGGCATAGACAAAGTATAGTGTGTCGTGTAACTGTGAAATTTTTTAAATCCTTGCACCAGAACCCTTATTGTCTACTTAGGGCTAATACCATGCTTATTCCAAATTCCAGCCGGCAATTACTCTTTTGGCGTCACTATTCGCTTTGGTTGTAGCCAAGTTTTCGGTGGTAATTTTAGCGTCTATTCTCTTCCCCTCACTCTTCAAGCCATTATCCGCTGTAATTCGTATCGGCTCCCCTGTTCGGTAATGAAGCGCTGATATTTCAAGTGTATCTGATTGGACCGTCATAGTCCTTCACCCGCCAATTTCTCGGCACTGGTACTAACGATTATATCCTGTTGTTCTTGTCATCTACTATTTAAGAATCGATTGCAATACAGGGGTTAAGCCATTGGCCATGCGGAAGAAGCCCAGATCGGTCGGGTGTACGCCGTCTACGGTACATTCATGATAATCCGCATCTCCTAACAAATGTTCTCCGTCCAAGAAATGAAGATTGCAATCACCATTCTCTGTCAACGCCCGAACCGTTTGAATAGCAATTTGATTCATTCGTAGCCTTCGTTCCAACAGCTCGGAATTACAGATTTCCGCTGCATACTGTATTTGGGATACAACTAAGATAGGCACAATAGGGTGTGCCTCGCGGAAAATTCGAATAAACTTCGGCAATGTTTCAGAATACTGATCGCAGGATTGCACATTTGCTTCGTAATCGAGCACAAGCAATGCAGGAGAGGCAATTCCGCTTATGATTCGAGCAACTTCTGGTTCACCTTTGCCATTTCCTGAGAATCCCAAATTGATACATTCAAGCGGTATCCGCCTGCTCAGAATGTTGGTATAAGCCATCCCCGGCCGACTTGCGCAGCCGCCCTGAGTAATTGAGGTTCCATAGAAAAGAATCTTCTCGCCGCTTGCATAAGGGATTGGAGCTAATAGAGAAGCACCCTCATCTATACCAACGGAGACTTTCCCCACCCCTTGGTATAACGGAAAGTTTAATGTCACATGACGAGTTTCTCCTTTCGGCAATTGAAAGAGAATGACTTCATAGCCCTGATGATGATGATCGAATCGCGCTGTCGAAAGAAATTGTTGATGTCCAGGCTCTCCAACATACACATCAAATCCGCATTGCCCAGTAGCTGGCATATGATACATATTCGCAGGCGCAGTCAATTCAACAGATATCGCAAGGCGAGCCGAATCCGTTCGAAAGCTAATTTGGCCGCCTGCCGTACAATTGGCAAGCTGATGCACCGCATCAGGCATATTTACACTGGGATCTATAGGCATTCTCCGATACATATGGTCCTGCTGGTACCATGCAAACCCAGAAATTCGTATGGGACTTTCATCCGGCGAGTGCCACACGAATCCACGCAATACGTTGTCCTCCAGCCTCATATTGGGATCCAGCTTTTCAGGATTTACTTCGCCAGCTGCGGTTGTTTGATCTGACACAGGGTTTGGACCTCCTTATTGATTTCGAATGAAATCTCACTATAATTCTATTGAAACAGGCTATAAGAGGTTGTTCAAAAAGTCCACTATTGATCATGAAGTATACCAAGAAACTTATTCGACATCGAATCGTGCATTCAGTCTTTGGTGCCTGCCCAAAAACCGCCCCTGCGGATCACATTTTCCATCGTTAAAACGATTGTTAGACAAATGTTCCTCAGGATCATAGATGGGCGTCAGACTCCATCAAATAAGTTATGTAGGAACATCTTTGTCATTAGTGATCATATTCCGGATTATGCCCAAGACCATACTGGGACAAGCGATTGCCTATAATTCAAAAGGGGGTTTCCCTTTATGTCTGACTTTTCATTGAAACAAAGCTATTGTCCTTAATAAAACTGTTGGTTATCGCACCGAGATTCTCAATCTCCACTGTAACACTGTCCCCCTCTTTGAGGTAGATCTGCCGCTCAGGCGGAAACCCCAGTACAACACCCTCAGGTGTTCCTGTCAAAATAACATCCCCAGGCTCCAAGGTCATATGGTGAGAAATGTAGCTAATAATCTCATTACAATGAAAAATCATATCGGACGTATGCGAATTTTGACGCACCTCGCCATTCACAATTGAAGTGATCGCCAATTGGTTCGGATCGCCAACTTCATCCGCCGTAGTCACATAAGGACCTAGCGGGCAAAATCCATCGCAAGACTTGCCTAATAACCATTGTGAAGTTTTAAGCTGCAAATCCCGCGCTGACAGGTCATTGGCGGGACAATAACCAAACACATATCCAAGCGCCTCTTCCTTGGATACGTCCTTGGCCCGCTTGCCGATAACTATGGCCAATTCTGCTTCGTAATCGAGCTTTTCCGTCTCTAACGGGATTATGATTCGCTCACCGTGCCCCGACAATGTATTGCTGAATTTGCTGAACAAGATCGGACTCGTCGGAATTGCGGCATTCGTTTCCTCGGCGTGCTTACGATAATTCAGACCTACACCTATTATCTTACCCGGCTCGGTAACGCAAGGACCATATTCGAGCGCGCTCTCGTCTAGCCATCTCGCGTTATCCAAGCTCTCGACCCACTGCCGCAAACGGATCACGGCCTCTTCTCCCTCTTTAATAATCGCCATGATATCCGTAGAATCAAATCCATGACTTTCCCCGGTACTGTCGACGTGCAGGGAGCCTTGCTTCGTTTTGACTCCTAATGCATATTTGTCCCCATCCCAAAAAGTAAATAATCTCATCTCCGTCATCCCCTAGCTTTATTCAATTTGGTTGATCACCCGATAAAGGAATACGATTCGGCTCCGCAAAGTATCCAATTTCACGCTCTTCATGAACCGCATCTAATGAATAGTAGCTTACAGGACCTGCTTCACGGCTGATCCATTTGCCTTTGGTGAAGTCGGGGATAGCGACCGGCGCACTGCCTAGTGCAACAGATTCCTCCGACAATACTGTTATCGCCATCCATACCGCCGTATCGTACACATCAATCGGCGTCTGAGTCTGGTTCATGACGCTCTCTGCAAATGCGCGGAGTACCAAGTAATCCATCCCGCCATGTCCGCCGCGTACACCTTCATCCAGGTACTGTTTCCAGATTGGGTGCTCATATTGCTCACGGTATTCATCGAATGACTCCCACTGATGCTCTGGACTTCTGCCCTCGATATGAATCGAGTTGTTATCCTCCATCCATATGCCCTTGGTCCCTTGCACTCTCCCCGCTCTCGAATATGGACGCGGGAGGGTCGTATCGTGAATAATATGAATCGTTTCGCCGCCGGCGCATTTGATCATCGTTGTCACGATATCGCCTTGGGCGAAGTTGATCTTGGCGAGCGGATCGGTCTCTCCGAACTTCTCAGTCGCCAAGTGCTGGATTCCGCGAGCTTTGGATGACATGGACGTTAAGGTCAACAATCGGTTGCCTCTGTTAATATCTAATACCTTGGAGATTGGACCGAGTCCATGGATCGGATACAACTCACCGTTACGGTTCAAATAATTGTGGTAGCGGTTATGTTTTCTCTGCTCACCCAACGCTACTTCATCGCGCAGATCATGCTCATACCCGCATTGACAATGAATCAATTCGCCCAGTAGTCCTTGCTTCACCATGTTCAGCACGGCAAGCTCTTCACGGCCATAGCAGCAATTCTCGAGAAGCATGCAAGGCATACCTGTCTGCTCCGAGGTTCTGACCAGCTCCCAGCACTCTTCCAAGGATGCTGCTCCTCCCACTTCGATACCGGCATACTTGCCTGCCTTCATTGCCGCAATGGCAATCTCTGCATGAGTCACCCATGTGGTAGCGATAATAACGCCTTGAAGATCCTCACGAGCGAGCAGCTTCTTGTAGTCCGAATAACCGTCTGCTAGAGTTCGTCCTGATTTCTGTACGATTTCAAGTCCGAGCTCAAGCCTTTCCTCGTATTGATCGCATATTGCCGTAATCTCCACATCTTCCATCCCAAGCAAACATTCAAGCAGACCTCTACCGCGTCCACCCAATCCGATGACGCCTAATTTGGCTACAGCATTCGTTTTCCCCATCGCTCTCTATCTCCCTTGGCCGCAAATATTGAAATCAAGCACTTCTGATGTTGTTACAAATCACACACAATCAATCAAATACAAATCATACGATCAATCAATGCTCAAAAACAAACAAAATTTCGACTTTAAGGTCACAAACGTTCTACCATATTAGAGCAGACATAACTGTTAATCACGGTATGTTTCTCGTCAATCTGCGCTTCGTTGAAGTGCAAGGGAACATCGCAGAATGTCATGTGGTCCGCTCTTTTTATGCTTACAATCTGCCGCTTCCGTCCTGACACACGCTTCAATTGCTCAACCCCTGCAAGGAAGTGTTCAAGGATAGCAGGTGACATTACCCCTTCAAGCTGTTCAAAGGTTGTCTTTTCCTGACGCACAACGAGGAAAGGTGTCTGCAGCGCACCCTCTTCCTCCAAACACATTAGATTTTACTCTAGTCTCCTTCAGTCCGTACCAGCCTTCGAAATCCGTGCTTTCCAAGCTGCCCACTTGCTCCGATTGCTTGACAGCGATCCCGTCAGGAAACACAGTAATGATAGATTCATAGGTTGACCCCACCGCAACCACAACAAAGCCGCTCTCTACTAAGGGTTGAATGTTGTAGAAGTACATGTCCTTCACAACACCGAATGCAGGAGAGTACAGGATAACCGGTCTGGCGCTCCCGTTATAAGGCTCCTCATTCCGGAGTATACGTGTGTCAAGCTGCTTCAAATGCTGTGGATCCACACCCATGTCACTAAGCATAGTCAGCACAGTCTTTTCAGCAGGAGCAAACACGTCCAAATATTTCTTCGTCCCCCATTGCCTGAAACATTGTTGATGGGATATTACACGCTCACTGCAATGCATCGATTCACATTCCGCGAATAGGGATCTGGCCTGCTCTCATCTTCAAACATGCGGACTGCTTGTCCAATTGCATAGTTGTTCAACCTCGTTTCAATATTGCTTTTCCAGATTCACAAGGTTCCTCGAAGGTGTTCTTCCTTGAACGTAATCCTGCAAATTACGAAACACAATCTCCATCGCCCGCTCATGATAATGTACCGTTGCACCGGAATTATGCGGGGTCATGATGACATTGTCCATCTGCCACAAAGGACTATCTTCCTCCAATGGCTCTTTTTCGAACACATCAAGTCCTGCACCGGCAATTCCTTTTAATCGCTTCTATCAGTGCACTCGTATCCGTCGTGCCGCCTCTTCCGATATTGATATAATAGGCCGATGCTTTCATGGCCTGAAATTGTTCGGCTCCCATCAGATGTTGCGTATCTTTGCTCATAGGCAGCGTGTTGATTACATAATCACTTTGAGCAAGCATTTCGTGCAAGCCCTGACGATCGTACATTTGATCTTCAAGTCGTGGGCGACGTGGACAAGAAGATCTATGATATCTTTAATTTCATATTAAACGTTTTCATATTGTACTGTGAATTCATAGAATTTCATTTTCATATCCAAAATTACAATTTGTAAATGAGGGCTTGAACGTGTCAGAATGGATGCCGGAAATGGTAACCCACGCCTATTGGGGAAAGAAGGGCAAGTTTTTGTATGATACAGATACTTATTTGACATGGGTGCTCTTTGCCGTTGAGGACGGTCGATTCGAGTATCAGATCGGGAATGAGTATGGCGAAGCCGTATTCGGGGATATCGTCGTATGTCCCCCTTACGTAGCATTTTATCGCAACACATTGTCCCCCATAAGCTTTCACGCAATAACGTTTACATTCACTAATGACAAGAATCAGTCCCTGTCTAACCTATTGCCCGAGCACAAAATTACAGTACAGCAAACTAAACGCTTATCCGAAAACTATCATCATTTAAGGGTTGCCGATCAAGTGATGCACTATAATTTGAATAATCAGCGATTGAAGCAGCATTACTTTCTGGATTTGTGGCTTATGATCATTCAACAAAACATGCAGCATCTTGAAATGAACCCACTTCCATCCTGCGGAAAACGCTTACACTCAAACGCAAGGACACGCACCTGATCATGATCATGTACATCGACACGATCGTATCCGATAAAATCGTATTTCGGCGGCAGCGCGATTTCATGACGGTCGAATCCTCCTTCCTTTTGTGAATTCTTAGCCACTCGGAGTACATGGTGATAAGGGGCCATCCGAAAACGAAAAGCCCGTCATGGTATGAATTTACCTTGATGGGCTTTCCTATTTGGGTTTAATCACTGGCCAAAGGCAGATTAGTTGCCGCTTCAAAAATACTTGGATAAAAAAGGGACCTTCCCTGAGCGCTATTTCCGCCATACCTAGACCTGTCATCGCCGGATGACGGGTCTGCGAAGCTGGACAGGGTTTGTTGAGTTTAATCTGAATTTATGACATCAATCCTGCATTTCTTAGTTTTAACAGAAGAGCATTGAAGTCATCTTTTAATGTTGCAATGTCTCCTGCCGTACTGTCGTTTTGTGCGGCGGCTTTTTGCGACAGCAGACTAACCATAATATTTTTCGCCGCGATTTCCCAATAACACAAAAACACTGCCGGCCCGCCGAAACCGCTGAATGATGCGCTGGATGTCCCATTTACTTTCCAGCCGGAAGGCGGGTTAAACGTAAACGCCCCGCTCGGCGCGCCATTCGTGCCGGTTCCAATGAAACCGATCATGGCATCGTCAACACCCTTGTATTTATTTGCCGTTTCTGCATTAAGCAAGTTGATCGTCCACGAATTTTTTTTGTATAACCTGGGTACGACACCTGTTGGCGAAATCGATATAGAGGCACCTACCAAATCCTGGTTTCTGCTTTTCCCCTTATAGTACGCGCCATCCAGCATATTATCGAGAGAATTCGGCATGTAAAAGCGCTTCCAACCGATCGTATCCGCAAACGCGCCATAATCGCCGGTTCGATTGTTTGGTGCTATTCGCTCGCAATTGATGAACGGCTCCCCGTTCAACGAACCGTACCGGTTCAAAATCTGGCACGAACCCGACCCTATAAATAAGATGTTTCGATAAACCGCTTCTGTGTAAAATCCGATGTAGGCGCTCGTTTGCGGGGACACGGATGAGCCCGAATACCCGACAACAGAACCGATGCCGCAAAATTGCGTCGTGATGGAAGTCACATTTACCCCGTATAAAGCGGCATCAAGCACACCCATACCGCATCGAATCGCGTCAATCAAACCGACTTTCGTCGGTCCGGCATTTGGTCCCACACTGAACAAAGCGCCGCCGAAAATAAATTTAATGGCTCCGCTTGTCGGTTCTGCGGTTTCAATCCACGGGAATAACGCGACCGTTTTGTTTGTAAAATCAGTTGCTTCTACTTTGTAGGTGATCCCATTAATAACAGCAAAAACAGGATTTGTTATGAGGTTACTATCATACGGAAGCCCGGAAACCGTAATGGTTGTTCGTTGGTTGGCCGTTCCGGACGTACCGGTATGAACAGGATTGGAGTACGTATAGGACGTATTGTTATTCGACCACGGCGCGATTTGACTGCAACCGCAATCCCTCGCCAAAATACTGTCAATCTCGGCGCAAGTGTTGTTGTGATAGGCGGGCGATTGAACCGGAATGCCGATTAAGCCGTTTTCATCCATGACAATACCGAAGTACTTCATTAGACTTGTTTTTATTTTCGGCAGCTTTGAACTTTGCACCCCGTTCAGTACAACGCCATACTCAACCGTCATGGCGCTAAACGTACCAATCGTGCCCGTCCCGACAACTTCAATCGCTCCCGAACTGACAACCTTTGAACCTCGCAAAGCGAGCATGTAACGCATAGCATTCAAGGCTTTTAATTTAAGATCCCAATGAATAGACGCTTGTCCGGTACAGTCAAAATCCAGCGGTCTGCTAATCGTAAAGTTGCCGACAACTCTTATTTGCGTCTTGCCATTATCCGTCTTCACAAAATCTGCAAAGCGGTCAAGCGCATCGCTTGCATTCGTGTTATCTACCGCTCCCGCGTGATATGGCGTAATGACTTCATCCTCCGCTCGCACCCATCTTCCTGTAGAGATACCGGGTGGCGAAAAAACGGTAACGCCATTGTCTGTCGCAGTGCTTGCCGCGTTCCACGCAAACATACCGCCGCCTACATGATTTCCAGCGGAATAAGACTTTACATAGACACAAGCGCATTCCTCCGGATTCACGATCGATAACATGTCCGCAATGCTTTCCAAGCATGCCGGTTCCCATACCGGCTCCCCATAAACCGCTCCTGTAACCGATGCGTGGGAAGCAGCTTTTCCCAAAGCGGCAGGCCCCGAAAACGCAATAGCGGCACCCGCTATGCCTAAGGAGGCGAGCAGCTTCCGGCGCGTCATCTTGCCGTTCGTTTCCGTTGCATCTTCAGAAGAGTGTTCTTGCACGTTCGCATTGTCTGGTATCCGATTATCCGACATGTCGAAGCCTCCCTAAAAATCCCATGATTTTTGGCCAACCGAAATCGATTAAAGCAACAGGGCAATAGTCACATGCTCACACTTGCCCCGTTGTACCTGCTTATTATTATTTAGTCATGATGTTGTAGAGTATCTGCACAAATTGCGCTCTGCTTGCCGAATCCTCCGGTAGAATGTTGCCATCGGTCCCGGCGATAATTCCGGCTTTCACAAACAGTTCAATTGCATGATTTGCATAATCGGCAACCTTCCCTGCATCCTGGAATTCTTCCAGGTTTTTGACGTTGCCTGCTGCCGGCAATTCATTTATGTTCTTAAGCGTATTGTATACCAATACGAACAATTCCTGCCGGGTCACCTGTCTGTCGGGGTCGAATTTGTTGCCGCCCACGCCGCTGGTGATTCCCACTTTCTTTGCCTCCGCAAGGTATCTGGTGTAGTAGGTGTTCCCTGCGTCGCTGAAATTGTTTTCGATGTTTTCGTTCGGACTGATGCCAAAGGCTCTCATAATCATGACCAGGGCTTGTGCTCTGGTTACACTGTCAGTCGAGCCGAAGTTTCCATTGCCCACTCCTGTGGTCATTCCTCTTGCTGCCGCAAAGGTTACTGCATCATAGTACCATACACCCTCTGCCACATCCGCAAAGTCAGCCTTGTTATATGCGACTGCAAACTTCGAGGCCTCTTCTACCTTGAAAGTCAGTGTTCCTGTTGCCGGGTCATATATGCAATTGGTCACTATTTCAAGTTTCCCTGCCGCATTAATGGTATAGGCGACAATTGCATTTGGATTTTCGCCTGCCTTAAGTACATAAGGAATGGTTACTTCCGCTTTACCGCCAAAATGTACGATCTCCTTTTCCCTGCCGGTAACATCAAAGCTCATAAACGGTCTGTCTCCGACCTTATTCCGGATTTCAGCCGTCAACTCTGATGTTTCAACCTTCGTGGCAGTCATCGTAATGGTTCCCGCCGACTGCTTTAAAATGCCCTCCGCAGTCTTTTTATCAAAGGTCATGGTTCCGAACGGTGTAGAAATGACCAAGGAATCCGCATTGCTATCTACGAATGTTTTCAAAGCTGCAACTGTCAGGCTGACACCTGCGGTCGTGGCATCAGTGCCCGCATTCACTTCGATTTTAATCGTTGTTTCTATCCCTGTACCCTGCTTAGCCGCCTCAGCCGCAGCCTTTGCGATTGCATCCTCCAACTGTTTCTCAGATATTGGTGCTACAGCCTTTCCGGTTGTATCCGTCGCGGGCTTTGCGAGTATCGTCGTTGTTACCTGCCCATCCTCAACCTTCGTTTCAGGCACCGTTGTCGGTGTCGGTGTCGGTTCCGGATTTGGCGTCTCCTTCACTGTCCACCTTGCATACAGTGTTATATCACTAGTCACTACATCTGTCGTAAAATTCCATGCTGTTTCTAACACTTCATCCTTGTACCATCCGGCAAAAGTATATCCTTCTCTGGTAGGCAGCGTCGGTGCTGTGATTGCACTGCCGCTTGTGACGTCGGTAATCGCTGATACCCCATTGCCCCCATTACTGTTGAAGGTAACTGTGTAGGTCTTGTCAACCGGTATCTCAGTTCCTTCCTCAACTACTTCCACTGTAAAGGTGGCTTGTTTGCCGCCATCCGTGGTTGTAACGATGATTATAGCCGTTCCTGTTGTGTTTTCGCTTGCGGTTACAAGACCTTCGGTACTGACTGTTGCAATATTTTCATCGCTTGATGACCATGTTACAGATTTATTTGAAGCATTTTCCGGTAACACTGTTGCTATCAGCTTTACAGTTTCCCCCTGTTTAAGTGTGGCATTTTCCTTATTAAGGGTTACCGATTCAACCGATCCATCCTGCGATACCATTTTTATAGTCACTACTTCCTTAATCCCGGATATATTTCCGGCAGCATCGATGGCCTTTACCCTATACCTGCGTTCCATACCGGGTTCCAGTCCGGTGTGAATATATGTTGTTGAATTCGTTCTGACCGTTCCGTTAATCCCTCCTATTGATGCAGGGTTCAACACTTCCAAAACATATCCGGCAACACCTGCGTCATCAGTGGCCGGTGACCAGCTTACACGCACTTCACTCCCGGAAATTTGCTCGGCTTTCAAATTCGCTGGAGCTGTCGGCGGTGTAACATCCAATTCCGCATTGAGCTGCCAAAGCATGGCAGGCCCCGTTATCCCCCCGGTACCAAGCTCATCCAGACTGTCATTCCCCACATCAACAACAATCAAATTCGGTTCGCCAAATTTAATGGCCGGCTTAGCGTCAAACTCCCACGGTTTCATCATCGCATTGCCCTTGCCGTTCGCTGACAAATTCAGCTCTATCCCATTCATCCAGACCCGGGCTGTCTCATCAAGACTGCTGAACCAAAGCCGAATCGGTTTTCCTGTATTGAACTCCGGATTAACATCAACCGTTGTTCTGTACCAGGCATGTCCTTTGTAATACCCAATCCCCTGATCCGACCAAGACTCCGAATAGGTTTTCAGTTTCATCCAGGATTCCGTTCCCAAGCCGGGTTTCCAGAGCCCCAATTTATCCCCGGAGCCATTTGGAAACAGCATAACATTCCATTCGTCCGGCAACTCGGCAACCATTCGGTTTCCATTACTGAGCCGTTGACTTCCCTGATTTGTGATTTTATCAAAAAACCAATCTGTATAATTATAGGAAGCAAGGGTGTTGAGCGCGACAGGAGAGTGCGTAACAGCCTCTTCTCTTATTTTAGAAATTTGATCAAATGTTTGTTTTGCCTCAACAAACTTAAAGCTGTTAATCAGCTCCTTCATTTGAAGGAAGTTGTCGCCAAAGCGAAAAGCAACACGCACCATATTGACCCGGCTGGCATATACGGAGTCCGATGCCCCTTGCGCCGCATCCTCCGCTTCCGTTAGCGACTGCTCCATCGCCTGCATGACAGTGCCCGTCAAAATATGTTGAAAATCATTGATGCTTCCCGCATAATAATCTGCTTGGGCAAAAGCATTTTCCAAAATGTCGAAATGCCTTTTCATCGGCTCTGCGGCAGGTCCATAAAACGTTGTAAAGTAGTCCTCCAGCAAAGCGTCCACATCCAGATCGGGGTTCCACATCATCTTGGCTGCCAAGTAGAGCGCAGGTCCATGATACGCCCACGCCGGCAGCGCCTCACCGCGTATGCCGATAATACCCTGGTCTTTGAAATACTTGTATTCTGTTCCTATTCTTTCTGTCAGTGAAAAAGGCAGCCCCGGATCGGCAAGGTTATAAAGATAATCATAGATCATGACGTTAGGGCTTACCCTTTTCCAGCCGTCAATTATGTCTTTGATGTGCTGCCTCTCCCACGAAAGCGGATTTTCAATGCTTTTCATCCTATCCGTTCTGATGGAAGCGATGATCGGGATGATCCTCGGGTCCGGCATATGCTTTACCGGCGGATAATAATACTCGTCATAAGCGAAGAAAGAAATTTTTACATCATGATATCCGGCAGCATCAAGCTTTTCCAAAACAAGATTATAAAATTTCACATAACGATCCGTTAACGATAATGTTCCTCCATGTATGGCACCCTTAACATTCCCGTCCCACTCCGGGTTAGGCTGGAGTACCAACACAGGTCCGTCATTGGGTCCCATTCTCAAATATTCAAGCTTGGGGTCTGCATTCAATCGTCTGATTGCCTCTGCCACAACAAGGTTCAGCACCTCCGGCTTGGTCACATCGTATTGTCCGGTCGGATTTCCTTTGGCATCGGGCAGAAATAAATCAGGGCGTTCTTTATTCGTAGGTGATGTAATGAGTAATCCATGATTTCCCAAAGTTTTCTGATTCAGACGCACATGTTCGACCCAGGGCGCACCTTCTGTCAGATTGACACCCACCGGCAAACCGGCGCCCACGACATATGGCGCAACAGCTTGCAAAAAGCGAAAATCAAACCCCGGGTGCTGGATGGTATCCTGATAATCGACCGCAATTGTACGCATCGACGGAACTACGGTTCCGATCTCACCGGGCATGAACCACCGCACACCCATTTGCTCGAGGAGCTCGTAAGCGGCATACAGGCTTCCTTTGTCGTTGTCATCCAATCCTGCCAATTGAATGACTCCCTCCTCAACATACAGCCGGAATGCATCGGTTTCATTTCCCTTGTCACGGATTGCGGCCTTAGCTGCATCAAGGTCTGGAGCGGCGCTTCCGATATAGATCTTTGTTCCCTCCACCTCGGCCGCGTCCTCAGCAACAGGCAATTCCACTTCGGATATTTGCCGAATATAGTCTTTGAGTTCCTGCATCGCCTTCTTTTCATATTCGGTTGCTCTTTGCGGCAAGATGATCGTGGACCGGGATTCTCCGTTCTCGACCAATACGAGCTTAGGACCCGTCTCAGGGCCATTGGCAGCCAAAGCCTGGGGCAACGAAGAAAACAACAACGCAATGATTAATCCCCAGCAAAGAAAAAGCTTTCTTATCAAAACACTCAACTCCTTTTGTCAATCATTTAGGGGTCATTTGGGCTGCATGATGATCTCCACTATGTCACTGTAGCTTACATTTGGGAACGCCGTACTGTAGTTATCGATTGCCCTTACCCTGTACCTTAGCGTCTTCCCGTCAACTGTCAGTCCGGTGTGGGTAAACTCCGTTTGTAACGCTCTCATTAATTCTTTGTTAACTCCTCCCGGAGGGTCCGGATTCAGCAATTCCAAAACATATTCCTTCATTCCGTAGATAGATTCGGATGCAGTCCAGCTTATTTTCACCTCGGTGCCGGAGATTTGCTCAACGGCCAGCGCAGGTTTTGTAGGCGGGACTTTTAGGGTAATGAAAGCACTCGCAGCAGATTGGCCCCCGGCATTATCTACGGCCAGCACCCTTATCTTGCGTACGATGCCAATTTTAAAATAATCGGTGAAGGTATAGTCATTTGTTGTTGCTTCTACCGTCAAAAGTCGTCCTGCACCGCCGTCTACATCCCATACCTCCAACATGTATTTAGCAATTCCTACATCAGATGTCGACGGATTCCAGCTTATTTTCATCGCACCGTTAGCGGCCGGCTCCGATTTCAAACCCGTTGGGGCTGCGGGCGGGGCGGCAGGCGTTACATTTTCCGACATGGTCACCTGCACTACAGCGCTATAGTCAGCAGACATATTTCCGGCCGTATCGATTGCCTTCACCCTGAACCTGCGTATCATACCGGGTTGCAGTCCGCTGAGGGTATATGCATTCGTTGACGTTTTGATCGTTTCAAGCACTCCCCCCGGAGGATTCTGGTTCAGCACTTCCAGGCTATACCCGGCAATTTGGAAATCTGCATAAACGGTAGCTGGATTCCAGCTTATATATACCTTGTCGGCGGAGATTTGCTTCACCTTCAAACCCGTCACCGTTGAGGGCGGATTCATCGTTACGCGTGCATAAGCACTATAGTTAACCGATTTATTTCCGCCGGTATCGATTGCCCTTACCCTGTACCTGCGTTCCATGCCGGGTTTCATTCCGGTGTCGATATATTCATTTGTTGTCGTTATGACCGATCCAAGTACGCCCCCTACGCTCTCCCGGTTCAGCATTTCCAACTGATATCCTGTAACTCCCATATTATCTGCGGGTATATCCCAGGTTACTTTCACGGTGTCGGTGCCGGGGATGTGCGCGGCTTTCAAGTTCTTCACATCTCCAGGCGGGAGATAATCCAGTTCCGTATTGACCTGCCAGAGTATTGCAGGACCCATGATCCCCCCGGTACCCAGTTCATCTATGTCTTCATTACGCACATCAACAACAATCAAATTTGGCTCGCCAAATGTAACCGCCGGCGTAGCATCAAATTCCCAAGGTTTTGTCAAACCCGTCCCCTTCTGCACCAATGCCAGCTCTTTGCCATTCATCCAGACCCTCGCTGTCTCATCGATACTGCTGAACCAAAGCCGAATCGGTTTTCCGGTGTCAAATTCCTGAGCGACATCTACCGTTGTCCGGTACCAGGCATGTCCCTTATAATAACGAAGCCCTTGATCGGACCAGGTCTCGGAATAGGTTTTCAGCTTCCTCCAGGATTCCGTCCCCAAGCCGGGTTTCCAAAGCCCCAGGTCAGCCCCGGACGCATTGGGGAACAGCTTGACATTCCATTCATCCGGCAGTTCAGCAACCAATCGGTTTCCATTGCTGGTCCGTTGTTTTCCGCCATTTACCATTCTGTCAAAAAACCACTCTACATAGGTATAAGCTTTATAGCTGCTTAAAATGGCAGGGGAGTGAAGAGCAGCCTGTTCCCTAAAGTCATAAACGTTATCGAGCTTTTCCTTTGCCTCATCAAAATGAAAACGGTTGAATTGCTCGATCATGTCAAGGAAATTATCACTGAACCCATAAGCGATGCTGACCATATCAATCCGTTTGGCATATACCGAATCCGATACCACCCTCGCCTTTGCTTCCCCAAGTGTTCTTGCCATCTCTTGCATGACTTCATCGGTCAAAATGTGTGGAAAATCATAAATGTTTCCGGCAGAATAATCCGCTTGTGCAAAAGCATTTTCCAAGATGTCGAAATGCTCCTCCATCGGCGCTGCCGCAGGCCCATAAAACTTTGTAAAGTAGTCCTCCCGCAAAGCTTCCACATCCAGATCGGGGTTCCACATCATCTTGGCTGCCAGATAAAGTCCCAGGCCGCCATACCCCCACTCTGGCGTAGTCTCAGCGCGTATCCCTACAACACCATGATCTTTGAAATACTTGTACTCTGTGCCTACTCGTTCTGCCAGCGAAACAGGCAAGCCCGGATCGGCAGGGTTATAAAGATAGTCATAAATCATCACCGTGGGACTTATTTTATTCCAGCCGTCAATCACTTCTTTAAGATAGTTACGCTCCCAGGCAAGCGGATTTCCGATGCTATGTATCCGATCCAGGGTGAGGGAAGCAATCATCGGTACAATTCGTTGATTTGGCGTCCACCGTACCGGCGGATTATAGTAAGTGTTGTAAGCGTAGAAAACAATTTTCACATCTTGATAGCCTTCTTTTCCAAGCTCCTCCAAAACAAGATTAAAAAATTTGATATAGCGATCCGTCGTTGATAATGCTCCTGTTAATACATCCCGATCATCCCCATCCCATTCGGGGTCAGGCTTGAGTACCAACACATGTCCATCGCTTGGTCCCATACTCAAATATTCAAGGTCGGGATTTTTCCGCAATTTGGCAAGCGACTCTGCTACAACAAGCTCCAGCACCTCCGGTTTCGTCACGTCGAGGTGTATCGACGGTGTTCCGTCGGCGTTAGGCAAATACAGATCCGCGCGCGTTGATCGCGAAGGAGAGGTACTCAACAATTCATGCGCACCTACTGTCTTTTGATTCAGGCGCACATGCTCGACCCACGGTGCAGCCTCATCCAGATTGACCCCCATCGGCATACCGGTAGCCCATAAGTATGGCGTGGCCGCTTGGAAAAAACGGAAAGAAAGACCCGGGTGCTGGATGGTGTCCTGATAACTGACCTCAATGGTTTCCAGATCCGGAACGACCGTTCCGATCTCGCCGGGCATGAACCATCGTACGCCAATTTGCTCGAGGAGCTCGTAAACGGCATAAAGACTTCCTTTGTCGCTATCCTCCAATCCCACCAGTTGGATTGCCTCCTGGGTTACATGCAGCCGGAAGGAGTCGGGTTCATCTCCCGTGGCCCGGATTGCCTCCTTATCGGGGCTTGGGGCGGCACTTCCAATATAGATCTTGGTTCCGGCCACGCCGGCCGGATTGTTGGCAACAGGCAACTCCGCTTCGGATATTTGTTTTACGTAGTTTTTGAGTTCCTGTGCCGCCTTCTGTTCCGGTTCGGTTGCATTTGATAAAAGAATAATGGTTGACTTCGCGATTCCGTTCTCGACCAAGACGAGTTTCGAATACGTAGCATTCAGCACGGTTTGCAAAGCTTCCTTCGAATACGTAGCATTCTGCACGGTTTGCAAAGTTTCCGTGCCGGTCCCCTCGGGCAAACCGGTTGAGTCATTTTCAGCCAAAACCGAGGGAACGAAAGAAAACAACAGCGCCATGATCATTCCCCAGCAAAGAAAACGCTTTATTTTCAAGGTAATCGACTCCTTTTCCTAATGATTCGAGGTTCTTCGCATCGATGACCGGAGGAGGATGGGTATCCATCAACCAGAATATGTAAGCGATTACATCGGTAATCGACAGCTGCTGAATATCGTTTTTGGGCATGTTTTTGAAGCCTCCCGGAATGAACATCCGAGAGGCTCGAGCCTGATGGCCAGGATTTTTATTGTTTCACCCCAAATATGGAGTGTGAACAATCTTTCCGTATTACTTCTTGCTTTCCATTTGACCGATATAATCGTTCATTTCCTTCAGATACGTTTTGCCGAACCTCGTATTCCAGTCCTGCAGCACCTTCTTGTACTCGGACGGATCTGCATCGCCGATAATGATTTTCGTCGTAACCTCGCTGAACTTTTTGTTGAAATCCAGGTAAGGCGGCGTCTTCGCGATCGGCGGCGTGAAATCGCGGTCCTTGGACATCACGATTCTTTTTACGGCCTTCTCGATATTCGGCACGATCTTCTTCTTCAGTTCCTCCGACATAGCCGGGTTAATGAAGAACATGTAATCGTTGGCGCGGCGGACCATATTTTTGCGGACGAATGTTTCCAGCGCCGGCTCCACATAAGTGCGCTTGTTGTTTTCCACCTTGAAATCATGTCCTTCAACGCCCGTGTAGATGGTATCCCAGCCTTTATCAGAAAGCATGTAGTCGAATACGTCGACAACTCTTTGCGGATCCTTCGCATTGCGCGTTACCGCCCAGAAGCCCCACAACCCCGTTCCCTGCCCCAGTCCCTTCATCTCGCCTTGCTCGTTCTTAACGAATACATAGGCAAGATCGAAATTCGGATTGATCTTTTTACCGTCATTCAGGAATGTTTCGTAATGACCTGCAAACCCGTCGATTGCACCCGTTTTGCCGCTTTTAAACCGTTCCAGCGTTTTAGCGCCGTCGATCGAAGGCGAATCCGGATCGATCGACCCTTCTTTGAACAGCTTGGCTGTTAACGCCAAAGCCTTCGTATATTGATCGGAGTTCACATCATATTGAGGATTCATGTATTTGTACTCTCCACCGCCGGACTCTTGCCAGCCGTAAAGACCAAGCTCGTTCTGGAAAATCGGCTTGAGCGATTTATCGGCGCCTGCGGCCGTCCCAAAGCCGTACGTATCGTGCTTACCATTGCCGTCCGGGTCTTCCTTCGAAAATTTGCGCATGATCTCCATCATTTGATCCAGCGTAATTTCGTTATTATCCGGGAGCTTGATATTCAATTTATCGAGCCAGTCTTTTCGGAGCCAGTACCCGTCGGAGCGGATAACGGTCGTCCGCGGAATGCCGTAAATTTTGCCGTCATTGTTTACCCGCAAGGCGTCCCAGGATATGTCGTATGAATATTTTTTAACGTTGTCGGCTTTCTTCAGATATTCATCGATCGGGAGGATAACGCCGTCCTTAACCGCTTTCAAGAACGCGGCATCGCTGGTACTCGGAAACCAGACGACGTCGGCAAAATCGCCCGTTGTCAGCGATAATTGAAGCCGCTCATTGTAGCCGGTCGACGGCGGGATGTCGAATTTGATCTCCGTATTCGTCGCCTTCTCGATGGATTGAAAAAGCAGCTTGTCCGTTTCCGACAGGTTGGATGATGCAAAATTGCCCATAATCTTCATACTTAATTTGGCTTTGGCGGTTTCCGCCGCCGACGGCTTCGGATCGCCGGTTTCCGCCGGCTTGTCTTTGGTTCCACATGCGGTAACTCCGGCGAGCAGCACCGCAGCAACTACCCCCACCAATACTTTCTTAATCATCTTGTTTCAGCCTCCCTTTGAATGTTTATCTATGACAAGGGCCATTTGGATCAACCTTTTACGGACCCCAGCATAATTCCTTTGACGAAAAACCGTTGCAGAAACGGGTATACCGACAAAATCGGAAGCATGACGATCATGATCGTCGCGTATTTCAGCTTCTCCGGCATGACGTTCATATTGCCGATCTCGGCGCTGTTGCCTCCCGCAGAAATTTGCATCATTTGGGCGCCTACTATGACCTCCCGCAAAAACAGCATCAACGGCCAGTTTTCCACGCTTCGGATGTAGATGATCGCCGAGAAAAAGCTGTTCCAATAGCCCACCGCCGCGAACAGCGTCAATGTGGCGATAATCGGCATGGAGAGCGGAACGACGATTTTGAACAAAATGTACGGCTCGGAGGCTCCGTCCATTTTGGCGGCTTCCTCCAGCTCCTCCGGAATGTTCTGCATGAAATTGACCATCAGGATTAAGCTGAACGCGGAGAACAAACCGGGAAATACAAGTGCTGCCAGCGTATCCAGCATGCCGAGCGAACGAATCAAATAAAAGTTCGGAATGAGTCCGCCGTTGAACAGCATCGTGAAAATGACCAAATTGATCAGAATCGATCTGCCTTTCAGATGCGTTTTGGAGAGCGGATACGCCGTAATGATGTACAGAAAGATGCCTAACGCCACGCCGCTGACGGTAACAATAAACGTATTGAGATAGCTTCTGGCAAGAACGGGATGCGAAAGGATATCCTTGTAGGCGTCGAACGATATTTCGCTCGGCCATATGCGCATCGGGTTTTGTATATAAGCGCTGTGCGAGCTGATCGAAACCGCGGCGACATTCAGCAGCGGGTATAGCATGACCACGCAAATCAATGACACGATTAGATAGATGGCGATGTCAAAAAGCTCGATTCTCTTGTGCATATTCCTCTTCACCTCCTACCACAATGACTTTCCGAATAGGCGCGCAATCCGGTTGGCCAGCACGATCATAACCAGTCCGACTACCGATTTGAACAAGCCGACGGCAGCCGTAAAAGAGAGCCTTCCTTCCAATAAACCGACCCGATACGTGTAGGTTTCAAAAACATCCGCTACTTTGTAGGTAGCCGGATTGTACAGCAAGAAAATTTGCTCGAAGCCGATATCCAAAACGCTGCCGACCCGCAAGACCAAAATGATGACGATCGTGGTCGCTATGCTGGGAAGCGAAATATACCATATTTTTTGCACCCGGTTGGCCCCGTCGATCGTTGCCGATTCATAGAGGGACGGGTCCACGGACGTAAGCGCGGCCAGGTAAATAATCGTTCCCCATCCGAGCTCCTTCCATATTTCCGCGGAAACCAGTATCGTCCGGAAATATTCGGGCTTAAGCAGAAAATGAATCGGCTCTCCGCCGAAATCGACGATCAGCCGGTTGACCCAGCCCGACGACGGGGACAACATGTTGATAATGATGCCGGATATGACTACCCACGAAATGAAGTGCGGCAAATACAGCACCGTTTGGGCGACTCTTTTGAACAGCAGATTCCGAATTTCGTTCAGCAGAATGGCCAGCATGATCGGCGCGGGAAATCCGAATAGGACCTGATAAAAGCTGATGAGTAACGAATTTCGTAAAATCGTGAAGAAATCGTCCGACTGAAAAAGATATCGGAAATTTTCGAAGCCGATCCATTCGCTTCCCGATATGCCTTTCAGCAAATTGAAATCCTGGAATGCTATGACGATGCCGAACATCGGAATGTACTTGAAAATAAACAGATATACAAACCCCGGTATCAGTAAAAAATACAACCACTTGTTTTTTCTCATATATAGCCAGACAGGACTGACTTTGCTGTTATTCATCCCATTCTCCTTCAGAGGACGCTATCGCAAGCGGAGTTACTCGCAAACGATTTCAACCACTCGCGCATGGTCCAAACCGTTCGTAGAGATTACCTCCAGCCGGAGCGTCTTCAGATTTTTCAGCGTTACCGGCAGATGGATCATGCGTTGAAAATTGTCTTTTATATGTGCGATTTCCATCCTCCCTCGTTCGTCATGCGCGATCAGCTTAAACTCCTTCAGCGTTTCGGCTTGCGGCCGCCCCCACTGCATATACTTTTGAATCACGTCCAAATGGCATAGCATGAGCAAACGGTGAAGACCGGTATCCAGAACGATCGTAATCCGGGAAACCGTTACCGGATCCTCCCACTCCAGCTCCAGCCAAGGACTGCGGTCTCCCGGATCCGACATCCAGCGATGCGTGCCGGCCGTCGTCAAGTCGGGTCGTACCCCCTTCTCCCCATGGACAGCGCGAGTATGCCCGTCCACAATATTACTGCATGTTCCTTGCTTTTGCTCGGACGAAGCGGAAATCCGGGCAAGCTTCGCGAGATTTCCTTCCAGCATCATGCCGGGCAAAAAAGCTCCCTGCCGAAGTAATTGCTGCTGAGCCTCCTTCACGACAACGCTTTGGCGCCACGCTTGTCCCAGCGGAAGCTTGCGCTTCACCGCCGTTGCCGCGAACGTTCCAAGCCCTTCCCCCATGACCGCGCATGTCGCCATGACCCTGGTGCTGGAGAAAGCGATATGGGTTGCCGATAAATTGCGGCCGGCGAACATCAAATTCGAAATGTTCCTGCTAATCATCGAACGCAGCGGAATGCCGTACAGATAAGGCGTAAACGGCTGATTGCACGGCTCCTCGTCTTTCGCATCGATGCCTTGGGGCGGATGGGTATCCATCGACCAACCACCGTAAGCGATCACATCATCAAAGTCGATGGCCTGCTGAATATTGTTTTGGGTCAGCACGTGCTCACCGATAAATCGTCTGGACTCTCTTTTGCCCGGAAGAAAGCCGAACCAATCCAGCGCCCAATTTTCGGAATCGGGGTGATTGCCGCTATTTTTGATGTGATCCCACACCCCAAGCATGATCGCAAGCAGTTCGTCCCGGATATGCTCGTTATCCTTGATCGTATCCAGCGTGCCGCCGAATTCCACCCACCAATATCCGAACTCCCAGGTGTCGTGGTTTCTAAACTTCAAATCTTCCTCCGTAAACTTGCGGGCCCATTTCGGCGGGGTAAACGGCATCGGACGCCCCATGTCCTTCGATGTGAACAAAAGAGAGGATCCGAGACGATAAGCGTCCCTATTCAAACTTGCGCCTGACTCGTTATATTCTACAATCGCTTCCCGGCCGGTCGTTAAAGCGGCCCCTGCTTCAAACCCCAGCCTGCCGTCGCCCGTACAATCCACGAATATGTCGGCCCGAATCGTAAAGCTTTCCTCCGTGCTTTCTCTCACCGCATAAGCGGAACAAATACGGGAGTCTTCGACATCGGCTGCGATAACCGTCGTATTCAGCAGCAGCCTCAAATTCGGTTCGGCGCGGCATTTCTCATATAAGATCAAGTCCAGCATACTCGCGCTCCGCTGCGGATTTCTGACCGAGCATTCAAGCACGATTTCTTCGATTATGCCGCTTTCCCTGCGCTCCGTCTCCAATTCCTTCCCGATTGTGGATGAGCCGGATATATTCATGCGAATCTCCGACGAGGCGTTCCCGCCAAGAACGGAACGGTCCTGGCATAAAATTACCCGGGCTCCGTTACGAGCCGCAGCCAATGCAGCAGCTACCCCCGTCATTCCTCCGCCTGCGATCAAAATGTCCGTATCCAACATTTTCGTATCAGTCTTCCCCATCATCCATTGACTCCTCTGCATTCTATGATATCTTTAATTACATACTACGATCTTTCATTACACATTTGAATTCATAAAATTACTATTTTTCATATCCAAAATTTCACGTCCGACGAGGTGAAGCGAGATGCCCGCAGGCTTTCCGGAAAACGCCTATCATATGTACTGGCTCAAAAAAGTAAAATTCTTAATGGAAACGGATACCTATGTGACTTGGGTCCTTTTTGCGGTGGAGGAAGGAAGGTTTGAATACCAAATAGGAGATAATTACGGAGTGGCCGAGTTCGGAGACGTGGTCGTATGCCCGCCCCAAATTGATTTTCATCGAAACGTGCTGACGCCCTTAAGCTTTCATTCGGTTACGTTCACCCTCCCCGAAGGAGAACCGCAGCAACTTATGCCTCTTTTGGCTCAACGAAAAATAAAGCTGCCGCAGATCCGGCGATTGTCCGAAAACTACACTAGCTTAAGGCAGGCGGATCAGCAGATATCCTTTAGCTCCGATAATCAAAAGCTGAAGCAGCACTATTTGGCGGATATATGGCTGATGATCGCGCAGCAGGCGATGGAATCCCCCGATACCGAGCCTTTACTGAAACATGACGAACTCATTCGCGATGTCGCGATATATTTGATTCACCATGCCCATGAAACGATCGAAATCCGGGATGTCGCGCATCAGTTCGGCATGACTCCCGTGCAGCTGATCCGCAGATTCAAAAACGGCTACGGCGTCAACCCTTTGCAATATTTAACGTCGTTTCGGGTAAAGCAGGCATGCAGACTGCTGCTGACAACGGAGTGGACGCTCGATGTTATAGCCGGAAAATGCGGCTACGAGAATGGCTTTTATCTCAGCCGGGTGTTCCGCAAGGCGATGGGCATAAGTCCTTTCGAATTCCGCAAGAAAAACCGGTATTAGCGGCGAATGCAAAAATATGACGATTGGCGCGGCAATTAGAATGGATTCTTGTGACAAATCGGGAATTTACCGAGAAATCGAACAATCAGCGGAGTTTAACGTTTCTGAGATTTATCGAGTAGGAGGCTACTCATTATTTGAGTAGCCGACCTCTCACACCACCAAGTAAATCCTCTCGGCTATACCAAAAAGTAAAGTTTGAACCTGCATTCTTCTCGCTCATTACGTGATTTTTATAGGTAGAAAAATAGTCATATCTCCGAAGCAGTTCAACAAACTCAAATGGAAGGACCTCCCTTACCCTGCTCAGCGTGCGATAACGAATCCATTTCAACCAAAAGTCCGGCAGCAACTCTGCAGGAGGGATCTTTCGTTTCGTCAATAGCCAGCTTGTTATCTCATATAGATTATTCACGTAGAAGACGAACGTCATAGCATGGCGCAAGAAGTGTCTTGCGGTGGCCGCGCCGGGGATCGCTCAAAGGAATTTATGTCGATGCCCCCTCTTCCTACCGATTTTCGATGAAAATTGATATAGAAGACGAAAAAATGTTCATGATGCAAGCCTGCCAAGTTCGCAGGGCAAGGAGAGCGCCAAGTATCCCGTTGATCATTCATCCTTATCTATGGAAAAGGGGCAATTCCTCAGTCATCTTTCATGACCAAGGGATTGCCCCTTTCTAGTTCTGAATTGTGTTCAGTATCAAGCTTCAATAGAAGCAAACGCTTGCTTCAAATCATTGATGAGATCATCGGGCTCCTCAAGGCCCACGTACAATCGAACGATTACCCTATTATCGGGCTGATTACGCATGTACACCAAGCTCTCGAAGCCGCCCCAGCTAATGCCCTTGCGGAAGTACTGCAGCTGATTCGCCCAACACCGCATGCTCTCCATCGGGATATGGGTTTCGAAAGAAAAAAGACTTCCACTACCCGACATTTGCGAACGATACAGCTCATGCTGGGGATGGCTTTTTAAACCGGGATGGTTCATTTTTATGATAAAAGATTGATTTTCCAAGTAATGAGCAACCTTCAATCCATTTTCTTGAAGTTTATGCATCCTGAGTGGTAAGGTACGCAAGCCGCGCATAAACAAATTGGCGCTTTGCGGATGAAGGATGCCGCCGAATAGCTGGAATTCCTGACGGAACAGTTGATCCAGATGCTGTTTTGCGCCAATTACGACCCCGCCGATCAAATCGCTATGACCGGAAATATACTTAGTCATGGAGTGTACAACCATATCAATTCCATGAGACAGCGGGCTTTGGAAGCAAGGGCTCGCCCAAGAACCGTCAATAATTGTCTTTGCTCCAATCTTTTTTGCAAGCGCTGCGAATTGCTCCAAATCCTGAAGTTCAAATAACATGCTCGTCGGGCTCTCCAAATAAATTAAGCGGGTGTTCGGACGTACGGCATTCTGAGCTTCCAACAGATCTTTACCATCAACAAATGTAGTGTCAATTTGAAATTTCACCAGATATTCTTCCATCAGTCTTCTGGCTGGACCGTAACAGCCATCCACGCACACGATATGGTCGCCCGCTTGTACCGTTGACAGAACCGCAGCCGAAATCGCTGCCATTCCTGAGGCAAAGCATCTCGCTTCCTCTCCGCCTTCCAGCTCCGCCAAACGCTCTTCCAATGCACGAACCGTCGGATTGTTGCCGCGAGTATAAATTATACTACTCACTTCAAAGGCAAGCGCCTCTTCCAATTCTTCATGCGTTTCAAACGTGAACAAGCTGTTCTGATAAATCGGATGCGTGACCGCACCGTAATGTCGCCCATCATGCATATCATGCGTGACGATGGTCTCCTTGCTGTTTGTCTGAATCTCTTGCATATTTTCCTCCACCTTCTCCTAAAAGCTTCTATGATCTATGATTCTATGTATAAATTAGCCTTTTTCGGCCCTTGTGTTAATCCTTCGACAATGAATCGCTGACAAAACGCGAAAATAATAATCGTAGGAATAACAGATAACACGGCTCCCGCAGACATGGGGCCCCAATCAATATTAAACTTGGTGATAAAGCCGTTCATAGCAACTGGAATCTTCTTAGCCAATTCTTTATCGAATTTGCGGGCCTCCCTTAAATTTATGACGAGCCAATACATAAGCACTGAGCGTCGTAATGAGAAGCACCGTGAATGCAGAAGCGAGAGAAACGATTAAACTATTAAAGATATAAATATGAAAATTGGAGATTTTGAAGATATTAATATAGTTTTCGAATGATATCGTTGACGGCCAATATTGCAGGGGCAGCTTAAAAATTTCTTTGGACGGCTTGAGTGAAGTGATGAAAATCCAGTAGAGCGGAAATACCATGATTATCAGCACAATGCCCAGAAAGAACAGTTTTCCAGGGAAACGTAACCATCTCATGATGGGATTCATCAGAAATCAGCTCCTTTCTCAGACTTGGTCGCCATCAAGTAAAACACGGTACCTCCGACATGTTAACAACATTAATCTGCTGTTCTCTTTCTCTCAACAAATGCAATGTAAAGCGTAAGCCTGTCTGATCATGGGCATTATCCGCGCACCAAATGACGATAATCTTACTTTCAGGAATGCTTTTTATAGCATTTACAATATTCACAAGCTGATGCTCTCTGTTTATATGTTGACCATATCTGAAATCCCTATCGCGTTCCATCATCCTAAATAGCCTATTTTTCTAGCCAGTTGTTGTATCCAAGTCAGATATTGGTCCTACTGAGAACAACTCATTAAACGCCATAACTTGAGATACCATCCGTTTCCCAATTCTACTAAGAGCTACTTTTAACGAACCTGCATTGTTGACTTCGAACTACATCTATTTGCCTTTGAGAGTTTTACGACCAAAAAAGATTCGAAAGAAAGCCTCACAAAGTTGCACTAGTAGCTTGTGCAAATAAGCTTGTTCATTGGCTTTATGCCCTCATTAGAAACAAAAAACCGTTCAGGTTATCCAAACTGAATATTATTAGTATAACCTTCCAAAAACAACATGTGGAGGGTCTTTTTGCCTTTCACAAGCACCCAAATCTAGGCAAACACATTTCGAGGAGTTGGAATATCATCCGTCTTCCGTCTTCATTTTCACTAAAAAAGCCTGATTTCTCAAGCTTTTACGAAATAAGTTACGTAGGAACATCTTTGTCATTTGTGATCATATTCCGGATTATGCCCAAGACCAAACTGGGACAGCGATTGCCTACAATTAAAAGGAGGTTTCCCTTTATGTCTGACTTTTCATTGAAACAAAGCTATTGTCCTTAATAAAACTGTTGGTTATCGCACCGAGATTCTCAATCTCCACTGTAACACTGTCCCCCTCTTTGAGGTAGATCTGCCGCTCAGGCGGAAACCCCAGTACAACACCCTCAGGTGTTCCTGTCAAAATAACATCCCCAGGCTCCAAGGTCATATGGTGAGAAATGTAGCTAATAATCTCATTACAATGAAAAATCATATCGGACGTATGCGAATTTTGACGCACCTCGCCATTCACAATTGAAGTGATCGCCAATTGGTTCAGATCGCCAACTTCATCCGCCGTAGTCACATAAGGACCTAGCGGGCAAAATCCATCGCAAGACTTGCCTAATAACCATTGTGAAGTTTTAAGCTGCAAATCCAGCGCTGACAGGTCATTGCGGGACAATAACCAAACACATAACCAAGCGCCTCTTCCTTGGATACGTCCTTGGCCCGCTTGCCGATAACTATGGCCAATTCCGCTTCGTAATCGAGCTTTTCCGTCTCTAACGGGATGATGATTCGCTCACCGTGACCCGACAATGCATTGCTGAATTTGTTAAACAAGATCGGACTCGTCGGAATAGCGGCATTCGTTTCCTCGCGTGCTTACGATAATTCAGACCTACACCTATATCTTACCCGGCTCGGTAACGCAAGGACCATATTTGAGCGCGCTCTCGTCTAGCCATCTCGGGTTGTCCAAGCTCTCGACCCACTGCCGCAAACGGCTCACGGCCTCTACTCCCTCTTTAATAATCGCCATGATATCCGTAGAATCAAGTCCATGACTTTCCCCAGTACTCTCGACGTGCAGGGAGCCTTGCTTCGTTATGACTCCTAATGCATATTTGTCCCCATCCCAAAAAGTAAACAATCTCTTCTCCGTCATCCCCTAGCTTTATTCAATTTGGTTGATCACCCGATAAAGGAATACGATTCGGCTCCGCAAATATCCAATTTCACTCTGAATAGACCGCCTGACAATGGATATTGACGTAATAATTCCTCACTTAACCACTCTCTTGCCGTCGTAATATAGAGCTCATTGCGATTCTTACCGCCAAATACGCATGAGGTTACATGAGGAGCCGGCACGGATAGACTTTGCAACATCTTTCCGGTACGCGGGTTCCAACGAGTCACCTGATACCCGCCCCAATGAGCGATCCATAACATCCCTTCTTCATCAACGGTCATACCGTCAGGCGCTCCAGCTGTTCTTGGAATGTCAATCAGCAGACGCTTACCGCTGATCGAACCGCTAGCCAAATCATAGACAAAAGCTGCAACGGAATAAGTGGGTGTGTCAATGAAATACATCGTTGTACCTTCCGGACTCCAGCCCATACCGTTGGATAAGCTGATCCCCTCCAAAACCTTCGTAATACTCAAATCCGGATCCATTCGATAAAGGGCGCAGTCCCGGGGTTTCCCCGTCAACGATAGCGTACCCGCCCAGAATCTTCCTACTGGGTCGCATTTGCCGTCGTTGAACCGGTTATCCAGCTTACGAGCTTCCGGGTCATGAATGGAAAGCCATTCATTCGTCTCTGGCCTAAAGCTATAGAAGCCGTGCTGCATCGCTAAGATGAATCCACCCGATTGTCTTGGAACTACGGCACCCAACAGTTGGTCGGATTGATATTCATTCAGCTTACCATCCGATGGGTTGAATTCATAAAATCTTTTACCTAATATATCCACCCAATAGAGGACTTGCCTGTTACCATCCCATGAAGGACCTTCCCCAAGCGCTGCTCGAATGTCGGTTATGAGCTCCAAGGTACACCCCCTCTTTTAGACATAGCCGAGTTTCTGAGAAATACGTTTCGCTGCCTCTTGGATATACCGCGCAATGTGCTCCAACTCCTCATCCGGAAACCGGTGCTTCGCACCCGAGAGGCTAATTGCCCCTTCGATCCGTCCAAACATATTAAAGATCGGTGCGGCGATACAGCGTGCACCTTGTACGATTTCTTCGCGATCCACCGCGTAACCAGACTCTTTAATCGAGGCCAGTTCACGCAGCAATTGCGTTTCATCCTGAATGGTAAAGGGCGTATAAGCAGGTAGTCCAAATTGGGCGATCATCTGTTTAGTCTCTAGTTCTGGGAGATGCGATGTGATCATTTTTCCTGTTGCCGTAGCGTGAAAAGGGGCTTTAGAGCCTACTTTATCCGTCATACGAAGCGCATAGGTGCCCTCGATGATTTCCATATATAGTACTTCGCCCTCCGAAAGCACGCACAGATTGACCGTATCTCCATGTGTTTCGACCAGTTTATTCATCTCCGTTAATGCCGCAGTGCGCAGTGAGCTTCGCTCCAGCAGGTTCTTCGTAATGACCAGTTGCTTGTAACCCAGGCAATATTTCCCGTCCTCGTCGCTGCGGCTGAGAAACCCCCTTTTTTCCAATGTAAGAATAATGCGGTATAGAGAGGACTTGGGTTGCTTCACCAGTTCCACGAGTTCGATCAGGCTTAGAGAATCATGCTCAGATAGCGCCTCAACGACATCCAGCGCCTTCTCAACGGAGTGAATCGCATATCGGTCCTGTTTATCTTTTGCATTATCGGATTTATCCGGTTTGATTGGCTCCATAACTATTCCACCTTATTGTACGAATTGCGGAAAGCGATTAAGATAACCTGCTCAACTGTCCGCCGTCGACGACCATGCAGTGACCTGTCATATAACGGGACTCGTCGCTGGCCAAATAGAGTGCCGCATTCGCGATATCCTCCGGTTGGCCGACCTCCTGCATGGGAATCGTCTTTAAGTATTCCCCGATTGCCTGAGGATTGTCAAGAAGCGGCTTTGTCAGCCGAGTTTCGATGAAACCGGGGCATAACGAGTTGACACGGATTTTGTCCTTGGCCAGCTCAAGCGCCATCGACATCATCAGAAGATTGATGCCGCCCTTGGTAGTGTTGTAGTGAGCTTGATCTGCTTCTGCGGCAAGGCCGTTAACGCTTGACATCTGTATAATCGAGCCTCCCCGGCCCTGACGTACCATTTGTCTTGCTGCAAGCTGGGATACTAGGAAAGTGGCCTTGAGATTGATGTTCATGTGACGGTCCCATTCCTCTTCGGTAATGTCCAGGAATGGAGTAGGCTTGCAGATGCCAGCGTTGTTTACCACCACATCAAGGCATCCCCATCTTCCGATTACACTGTCTAACACACTCTCCATCTGGATTTTGTATTGGACATCGGACTCGAACGTCATAACTTCGCCGCCTTCCCCAGATATGAGGTCGCGCACCTCATCCAGCATATCTTTTTCTAATCCGATCACCGCCACCTTAGCGCCTTCCCGGGCAAATCTCAAGGCAATGGCACGCCCAATGCCTAGGGAGCTTCCGGTAACAAGCGCTACCTTATTCAGTAATCTCATAGCGACCCTCCTTCTAACTGATAAGTTTACACAACGCCCGATCAACCGCCAGCAGCGTGGCCTCAATATCAGCCTGTTCATGAACGGCCGATATATACCAAAGTCCATTCGGCCTTAAGAGCACACCCTCTTCCAGCATCAGCTCGGCGAACTTGACATATTTGCCGCTGTCTCTGCGGTTGAACGTATCAAAATCGGTAACTTCCTTCACATCGATAAACATCATATGGAACACGGGGCCAACCTGATTCACAACTCCTGCAATACTGTGTTTGTGCATCAGCTCACGTATGCCCTCCGAAAGTTGGATAAATAAGTTCTCCATACGGTCGTAGACGACTCCGTTATCACATTTCAGCTCACGGATAGTGGCAAGTGCGGCTGAAGTAGCAACGCTATTACCGTTCAACGTCCCCAAGTGACTTACAGCGGCGGTATCGATATGCTTCATCAGCTCAGCACTTCCCCCCACGGCGCTAATCGCGATTCCTCCACCCATCGCCTTGCCGATTGTCACCAGATCGGGCTTAATTCCAAAACGTCCGTGCGCACCACCCAAGCTGAGCCGGAATCCTGTAATCACTTCATCCAGAATGAATACAATGCCAAGCTCCTTTGTCAAGGTGCGAAGATGCTCCAAATATCCCGACTTCGGCTGGATACATCCCGAATTGCACATGACCGGCTCGGAGATGACCGCTGCGATTTCATGTGCCCGTACGCGTAATACATTCTCAAGCGCAGCAAAGTCGTTCCATGGCAAAAGTATAATATCCGCCAAGCTGTTCTCGCTTTGACCTTGCGTACCCGGAGGTACTGCAGCGGTCTGCCCGTCGTTGTCCGATTGTGCCAAACCCGCTCCCGGAAAGGAAGTGAATATCGAATCTGACCAACCGTGATAGTGACCGTGGAAGCGGACGACCTTCCTTTTTCCCGTATGAGCACGGGCCAACCTCAGCGCCAGCATGACCGCTTCCGTACCAGAACCGCTCAAAGCGACCTTGTCCGCGCAGGGAAGAATGTCAATCAGTACATTGGCAAGTTCGATTTCGCCGTCATGCTGCAAGCCGTAGGTATAACCTTTGCGCATTGCAGAAAGGATGGCATCCGTCAATCCGTCATGCGCATGACCTAGAATAAGAGGTCCGTATGCCAACAAATAGTCGATATATTCATTTCCATCGACATCGCGGATGCGGGCACCCTTGGCGGACTCTGCATAAAGCGGAGTCGGTTTTTGAGAAGCGCGCAGCGAGCTGGCAACACCTCCTGCAAGGTGTTTCTTGGCTTGCTCGTATTTGGACAGCGATTGGTCTATTTTTAACATGATCTAACTCCCTCCCTATGGTTGTGGATCGAATGGGTAAATCGGACGCCTCAGCTGTTCGTATTGAAAGTTCCGCAAATTGGAACCGCAGCAACCTGGTGTGTCTACAGGAATTATGTCTTTGCATATGTTTCCGAACGCCGTCTTCCAAGCTATAGCTGATTTCACGACGATTACATGATAGTCCTGCGGATGAAGATCAACTGAGCTGACGTGGCCTGGGTCCCATGGAGCCGTTCTTTTTTCCGTACATATGATGGTCAACAGTCCGACTTCAATCACAGCCGTTTTCCCCATACCCGCCCATTGACCGGTCATATAAGGGCCTGTATGCGTGTACTTGCCGTCGGTCAAATTTCGGATCGTTCCCTGAATGGGAACGGGATCACCATGCAGCCTATCGCTCTTGCCCCCGATCGCTCCATGAAACGTTGCGCCTACGCCAAGGCGATGGGCCTCTAGAGCGGCTTGCGCGTCGCAAATGACGATTAGACTTTTCTTCGGTGGATTGACAAGATGCCTGAGAAGGTGTGTCGCATCCGCAGGAGAGCCTCCTCCTACATTGTCGGACCCCTCTACCAGGATTACGGGTCCTTCTTGTATGGCCATTGCTCTGTCGATGGCTGTCACTGCGGAATAACCCGCATATTCGAACCGATCCCTTCGCTCCCAAGCCATTTGCTTCAGCTCTTCTGCATAGTGTTCTGCGAGTGCGGGATTACCGTTTGTAGTCACGATAAAAGCTACGCCGGCTTCGGGCACATCACTGTAAGGGAAACCTCCGGCTACCGTTACATTCAGCACACCAGGGTCGCGTTCTATATCGAATGCCCGATCCATAATTTCTTTCATTGGCCCATCCTCGTCCGTCAACATCATCTGTGGAACGATGAGCATGCCCGGCTGCGAAAAAATCATGACAGGACTGATCTCGCCTTGAACGGTACGGACAAGCAGCTTCACCGCTTCAACCGCTCTCTCATACGCATCGATGTGCGGATACGTATCGAAGCCGACCAGAATGTCTGCGTTGTATACCATCTCGCGGCTGATGTTGGCGTGAAGATCCAATGTTGCCGCAACAGGTATAGTCGGACCTACACGTTCCCGAATACGCCGGAGAATTTCACCTTCCATATCCGGATATCCTTGGGCTACCATAGCTCCGTGCAGCACGGCGACTACTCCGTCTACCGAAGCTTCCACCGAGTTGACGATCGCATCCATGATCGCCTCGGCCGCCCCGCCGATGACCAATCCGCTTGGCGTCGCCCCCGTATGCAGGCCACAGATGATCTTCGCGCCTTCTTCCTGCAAGCCGTCCAGGACACCGCCCATCGAGGTACGCGTTCCAGAATAGCGCTCCAGGTAAGCATCGTCCTCCTGCACCCACTCCGATCTGAAGGCATCCAAATCCGTTAAACCAGGCGCGAATGTATTCGTTTCATGAAACATGCCTATAACCGCAATTATCACCTTTATCATCCTTTCGCGGGAAGCAAGCCACACCATTTGATAATTAACTCAGCATACCAATGTATCAATTGCTCATACCCTTCAAGATCGAGGTATTCATCCGCTGCGTGGGCATTCGCCCCTCCCGGACCTAGAATTAAGGCGGGAGTATCGCTGTATAAATTAAATATAAAGCCGTCGCAGGCAAAAGGTGATCCTTGAGGCGGGCCGACTGGTCGGCCGAGAACTCTGTGGCCCGTCTCCGCCGCTAACTTCAGTAAGTCTTTGGTGTTGTCGTTCTGCGCCATTTCACTTCCACTCAAGTATCGGATCAGCGGCTTGATAGTCGGATGGCATTTCTGCAACGAGGGGTAATTAAGACGCTGATCTTCATAATAGGACCATAGGTCGGCGATAATCTCCTCGCCCGTTACACCCGGATACGCTTCGATCCAGAAGTTAATCTCCCCAGTTGCGGGCAGTTTCTCTTGCAACTCGCGGGAAGCGTCTCCCGAATAGATGGACAAGAGCGTAACTTCCGGAACTTTGCCGTTAACCCACATGGGATGCTTCGGCTGCTGTTGCATGCGATATGTCCCAAAGGCGCGCAGCAAATTTGCGAATTCCACCGTAGCTTCCAACGCACTGACCAACTCTTCGCCATTAAATCCGATTCCGCTTTTCCCTTCGAAAGTTGCCTTCCAAATACCTCCACCCAGGTGAGCCGGATACAACTTAAGATTGGAAGGCTCGGGGATGATGGCTATGTCCGGATGCGGCCCGCGAAGCCTCCCGGCCAATGTCCCGTTTGCGCCGCCGTGCTCTTCGTCAACAACGCTTTCTATATATACTTTTCCTCCAATAGGGATAGCCAGAGCCTTCAGACATCGGACAGCAATAAGCGCCGCCGCCATCCCCCCCTTCATGTCGTACGCACCGCGACCGTATAATTTGCCATCGTGAACTTTGCCCGAGAACGGTGGAAAGTTCCAAGGTTCATGGCCTTGGTACACCGTATCAGCATGTCCCGAAAACATAATCGAGCGACCAGAACCCCCGAAGAAGCTCCCGACAACATTGGGTCTGTTGACATAATTTCTGCCAGACATATAAGCCGGATGCTCCTGTAGGCCAGGAACCTCATCGAGCTCATAACTATCCACCTCCGCACCTTCCTCTTTCATCCATTCGGCCAAATAGCGTTGATATTCCGCTTCATCTCCATTCGGCGGGTGATTCACGCTCGGAATTTGTACGAGCTGGGCAATCAATCCAATCGCTTCCTCACGATGATCTTCCACCCACAAGCGTATCTCTTGCGATAACCGGCTATGGTCCATTAGCTTATATGTCCTCCTTAGCGTTAGTTAGTCGTTCTCAACCTTATACCCGTTTGGAAGGTGCATACGCGATAACATCGATTTCCACCAAATATGCTCCCAGATCGACTGGTGCCGTCGTACGTGCTGGATACGGCTGCTGGAACACTTCCGAGTACGTCTTGTTGTAATCGGTGAAGTCCTCGGTGCGACTGACGAAAGCGTTCGATTTAATCACATGATCAAGGGTTAAACCCACAGACGCTAGTATGATTTCCACATTTCGCAAACACTGGCGAGTCTGCTCTTCAATGGTCGGACCGGCAATTGCCTGGGTAATGGGATCTACCCCAACTTGCCCGGAAACGTAAATGAAATCTCCAGCTTGAACCGCGTGAGAAAAAGGTAATGGGAACTGCGGAGCTTGTGGAACTTGAATAGCTTTTGACATAATTATTTTCCTCTCCTTGGTTAGCTTAATTGATTTTACCGCGCGCATCGACGTAGATATCCTGAAGCACTTCATCGCCACACATACCTAGAAGCTTGTTATGCAGATTGGACACGGTGCAACAATGATTTGGAATAAATTCGAGACGCTCTCCTATCGAAAACGTAATGCCAGGAGGTAGCTTGACAATTCCGTGCTCCTCACTCAATCGTTCAATATATACGTCAGGATTGTTTTTGAGGCGGCCATAACCCGGACAGTGTGGGTTTGTATCGATACTGAAAGTCTTGGAGCCTGCATCGATAATAACCGTTCCTTCTCTTGGTGTGCTTACA
The DNA here is from genome assembly GCF_927798215.1 of Paenibacillus allorhizoplanae. NCBI lineage: Bacteria > Bacillati > Bacillota > Bacilli > Caryophanales > Paenibacillaceae > Paenibacillus > Paenibacillus allorhizoplanae. The sequence goes on along the minus strand of NZ_CAKMMW010000010.1, from coordinate 194,110 downwards.
ACCGTTGCCAGTATGCTCATGGCCACTTCGTTCATGCTGATTGAACCTATTGCCAGCTGTGAAATATCACCATATACATAAGCGCCCGGTCTCGTTTCCGTCGCACCGTGCTGTTCTGCAATAAACTTGGACGTTGGCGTGGAGCCGACGCTGATCTCGGGAATGGTTATGCCGTCTTGAGCAAGCAGATGCTGCGTTTGAACAAGCACTTCAACTTCAACGGCCGCCGTCTGACGCAGCTCTTGAAGATTACTGGCACCGTAAGCATGACCGCCGTGTGTCATAAGTCCACGCACCTCGACTCCCGGCAATGCGGTGATTTCCTTGACCAACTCCGCAGTTGGGTTCCCGGGTTCCAATCCGCAACGGTTCAACCCCGAATTCACGTCAATGTAGAGGGGGATGCGTGTGCCTAGAGATTCGCCTAGGTCGGATAATCCTTTGGCAACAATGACATTATCCGTACTGACAGTTACCTTAACTTTCCGGTTAATCAATGCAGCCAGCCTGAGCAGCTTAGATTCGCCGACAAGCGGAAAAGCGATCAGGATGTCATCGATCCCAGCTTCTGCGAGCACCTCGGCTTCACCCAACTTGGCTACGGTCATGCCGCAAGCTCCGTACTCCAGCTGCTTCTTTGCAATCCATACACTCTTGTGCGTCTTGAAATGGGGACGCAGCCTCACGCCCGCTTGGCGGGTTAACTCAGCTGTATGCTTAAGATTACGGTCCAACACGTCAAGGTCAATTAGGACCGCTGGCGTCTCGATATGTGAGACTTTCATAAGTTCCTCTCCTTCGTGTAGCATTTCTTTGGTATTCTTCGAATTCCAAAGAGTTTCCCTTTAACTTCCTAGGGGCTTTCTTCGAGAAAACCATTTTTGATAAAAAAAGGTTTTATTTAGTGAAACCAATGTTTCATGTTTATCATAATCCATTATTCTCATGTTTGTAAATACGAAAATGGTATATTTAAAAAAGGATAAGAAAGTAAGAGATAGCAGCTCAACTTTCTCTCGCGGAATACTCCGTACTAACTTCCCCGCTCCTGTCTATAAGCATAAATTTGATAGGGATGTGCCGGACCGGCTAAAGGGATCTACTGTTATCTGTACCTCATTCTGGATTTGTATAGCAGAAAGATTGTTGCATGGGAGGTCTGGGAGGAAGAATCTGCTGAGAACGCTAGTATACTCGTTAAACGAGGTGCGTTATCTGAGCAATGCCAAGCATCGCGGAGCCCGTTAGTGCTGCACTCTGACAATGGAAGCCCTATGAAAGGAGCTTCAATTAGAGACGCTGTACCAGCTAGGGATAATTCCATCAAGAAGCCACCCGAGGGTTAGCAACTAATATTTAGAACGTGCAAATACCGTCCGGACTTTCCAACGAATGGTTTTAAGGAATTAACAACATCTCGAGAATAGGTGCTATCTTTTGTAAAGTGGTATAACCTAGAACACAGACACGGTGGTTAATCCGAGCAAGTTTTCGGATAGCGAACAGAAGTATATAAACAGGCGAAATTGGCACATCCAGAGAGATGGTCAAGGGGAATACGCAACTGGACATTTAAAGAGGAGTCATGGTTGAACCCTGAACGAATGAGTCAAATATTAACCGAGAAAATGCAGAGTTCTTAAGCTATATGATTAATGGGTCAACGACAACTTGCTTGACAAACGCTGCCGCTACCCTACCATCCTTAAGTCTATTCATCTGCGTTTTACGTATAGCACTTCCTCCATTCATCATTCATTCCCCCTCAAATAAATATGCGTTCACCCAATGGAGTGAACGCATTTGCTGACTAAGGACATTTGCACTATATATCGTGGTAGTATTAAATCTCAGCCTAAAATAACATTTTCTATACTTCAAAACTTTATTTGTCACTTAAAAACTTTATTGTCTACTTCAAAACTTATTTGTCACCCTATAACGACACGATTGTTGTTCCACCCCGCCCATTGACTTTCTCTCCCTCACGTAATAAAATATTTGTACGTAACATATAATTTGTACACGGAGGCTATCCACTCCATGCCACAAGACAAAGAGATCCAAGACAGCTACTATATCGAGTCCCCGGAGCAGGCAACGGTGTTGCTAAATCCGCTTCGCGGAGAAATCATCGCTCAGCTCTTAGAACCGGGATCCGCCGCGGAAGTGGCGCGCACCTTAGGCGAGACGGCTCAACGAATCAACTATCACCTGAAAGCGTTGGAGAAGGCAGGCTTAGTTACGCGCGTAGGCACACGCCAAGTGCGCAATCTGGTTGAGGTACTCTACCGTTCGATTGCCAAAACCTTTGTACTGGCCGAATCTCTCAGTATGAAGCCTGAAACCTTGCAAAAACTGAAGGATCAGAGCTCGCTCGCTCATCTCGTGACAACTTCCGAGCGAATCCGCCGAGATGCTATGCTGCTCATGGAGCAGTCGGATGTCGGCGAAGTGATTCCAAGCGCAACGCTACAGCTTCAAGTGCAGCTATGCACGGAGCAACAGCGACATGCATTCATTGAAGAATACACAGCAATGGTCCAGCAGTTAGTGCAACGCTACGCAGGTGTTCTTGGTGACGATCAAGACGCTTATCAGGTATTACTAGCCGTTTATCCCAAACCAAAGGAATGAGGAGGCAATTACCATGAGTCAAGAGCAAGAGCTTGGGCAAGCACATGAGAAACAAACAAATCTGCCACAGCAGGATACTGCTCCATCATCCGTATCACCTGTCATCGCTTGGGAACAGCCCCTTGCCAAAACAAGCGATTCCTCCAAAAGCAAAGTCATTTCGATTGAATCTTATCGCCGACAAGATGCCGCATCTATAGATTCCGAAGCAACCGTTACGGTTCGCGAGTTTCCATCATTTCAAAATGAAGAACCTATTCGACTCATCATGGTTTCCTCTGGATTTGGACAGAAGACTACCGTGCATACCCATACGATCCAATGCAAAGCCGCTTAATGCGTTAAACCACTTAATTATGCTAAGCCTTAATCTTGTAAACAAAATAACCCATTTCCATCTTAGAAAGGATGATTTCAATGAGCTTCATACCAATGGTAGTCGAACAAACCGCGCGCGGAGAGCGCTCGTATGATATTTACTCCAGATTGCTGAAAGACCGGATCGTATTCCTCGGTACGGAAGTTAATGATCAAGTGGCGAACGCGATTATTGCCCAGCTTCTGTTCCTTTCAGCAGAGGATCCTGAGAAAGATATTTCGCTCTACATCAACTCGCCTGGCGGATCTACCTCAGCTGGTCTCGCAATTTATGACACGATGAACTTCATCAAACCCGATGTATCCACGATCTGCGTAGGTATGGCTGCCTCCATGGGCGCTGTTCTGCTGACAGCTGGTGCTCCGGGTAAGCGTTTTGCTCTACCGAATGCTGAAGTTATGATTCACCAACCTTGGGGAGGCACACAGGGTCAAGCGAGTGATATTCAAATTCGCACCCAGCATATTCTTCGCACACGCAGCATTCTGAATGGCATCCTTGCCGAAACGACCAAACAACCGATCGAGAAAATCGAACGGGATACGGATCGCGATTACTTCCTAGAAGCAGAGGATGCGCGCGTGTACGGGTTGATTGATAAGGTGATTTCGCGAATTTAACGAATATCTGCAAAATGAAAAAGACTACCGAAGAGCGTATCTCTTGGTAGTCTTTCGTTTTATTTCGTCGCATTAATAGTTGTGGCCTGCGCCAATTAAACTGCCTGCTGAACGGAGCGATGGGGATAGTGGTCATAGTCGCTCTCGTAACCGGACATGCAACTCATCCCTCTCCCCGGTGCTTCGCACAAAATAACAAAACCCGCCATCCGTTTCCAAAGAAACAAGACAGCAGGTTTTACTGTATTCCGATGCGAAACCTCGCTAGTCTTCGTTATAGACTTCGAATCCCATCACGGGATACCGTCAATTTCTCGTATCCATCTTCGGTGATCAGATACGTATCTTCAATACCGACGACACCTCGCCCAGGGAAGGTGAACTTGGGCTCGATCGCGATGACCATACCGGGCGCCAGCGGGTATTTGAATCCCTTGGCGAGAACGGGCAACTCATCGATTTCGAGACCGATGCCGTGACCAAGGAATTTCACTTGGTCAGCGCCGTACCCCATGAAGTGGGCGCTCAGCCCAGCTTCCTGCACTTGATCCAGCGCGAGCAGATACAAATGCTCGGCAATCGTGCCAGGCTGCAGCCTGGCTTCCGTGGCACGGAGGATCTCCTCCGCCACGTCATAGGCTCGCTGCAGCTCAGGGTCTAGATCACCGATCACGAGAGTGCGCGTCTGATCGATTAAGTACCCGTCGATGGTGCAGCCAATATCGACGAGAATCGGATCGCCGCGCTGAATCAGCGCGCGGCCTGAGCTCTGCGGGCTGGACGGGTGAAGCCCCGTGCCCCCGGCCGGCCCGTCAAAGTAGGTGGGCACCGCCGCCGATGCGCCTGACGCGACCATTCCGGTGATTAACTCGGAATTGTACGCGCGCATGCGCATCAGCCCTTGGTGCCCGCACAGCCTAAGCTGATGCTCGATGAGCGCCATCAGCTCAAATTCCGCCATCCCCTCACGAATGTGGGGGATGACCGCCTCCAGCGCGTCGTCAACGACGCGCGCTGCCGCCCGAATCGCCGTGACTTCGTCCGGCGATTTGATCATGCGCTGCTCTCTCACGAGCAGCGAACCGTCCTCCCAGACCGCGCCGGGCAGCGCGGTCTGCAAGCGCACGTAGAGCTGGACGGGTAACACGTCCAGCTCTGTCGCTATACGCAGCGGATCTCCCGCCGCTGCGTCAGTTCCCGCACAGCGAGCGCGAAGCCGCTCGCCGAGCGTCTTCCAAGAGCCGAGCGCTTCGATGGCCGCTGCCGCTTCCTCCTCCGCTCGGACCAAGCTCCGACGGACAAGATAGATCGTTTCGCCCTCCGTCGGAATGAACAAATACCCTGTCTGCATCGAGCCGCAGTAGTAATATATATCAACATTGTGCGTGACCAGGAAGCCTGACCACCCTCGCTTACGCATCTCATCTTGCAGCCATTGCTGCCTTTGCTTAAAAATTGTCATAGAAATCGACTCCTATACGCCGTAGATTCACATCTCACCTCCATTATACATCTAAATAAGCTTCATCGCTCTACCGGTACTCTACCACCACTCTTCCACTAGCATCATCAACCAACTCCACAAAAATAAATGGATTTCCTGTATCAAATTTTCTCATTTTTGAGCTCATTTGCAGAATAAATGGATTTCCTCCAGCTCTTTTCATCGAATTTTGCGTAATTGAGTTTTTACGAGGAAATTACCTGTACATTTTCCATCTATACTCCAATACTTGTCTTTTTCACTCGATTTAGCTGTATGTTTTCCAGTTAAACGGCGCTGGCTGAGCCCGATCTCATTCTCGTTCTTACCCTCACTCTCACTCTCGCCCTCCCCCTGAGACATGGGGCGTGGGTTATGAGATAGAGGGGCGAGTGTGACTCCGAGTGCGAGTGAGGATGAAGTTGAAGTTGAAGTTGAAGTTGCAGTTGCATTTGAACTTGAAGCCCTAGCTCAATACACCATCTCCGCAGAAGACCTAATCGTCCACGTAATCGGCTGCAAAACCGTATACGTCCGCGGAAATGCCAACCGTATAAACATAATCACCCCAGGGCGCTCCAGCGTGACCGTATAGTCCTGCGCATCATCCCTAAATATATAGGGAAATATTTCCCTCTCATTAACAACCTTAAATAAGTCAACCACCACCGTGCTCTGCAAAAACGTATCCGGCAAAGGCTCATTGTCCGTATTTAATCGTAAGTTGGCCTGCAAATACGCCATTGCAGCCTCTCTTGCTCTCGTTTCATCAATCGAATGAATCCCTTGTGCAAGCTTCGCTGCATCACTTTGTTGAGCAGCCGCATGCACAGCATTGTTCAGCCCATGTTTCCCCTGAAACACGGTATGCATAGCCAACTCTTCATCCGTTTGAAGCCCATAGAGCGACATAAACACCACGCTCATTAACACCATTAATAGCAGCTTATACACGCCATTCCCTCAACTCTCACGGCACATATTCACTCATCTTCATGCCCGTCGCACCCATTCGATCGGAAGCCATCGGCACCGAAATGCCGACCAGCTGATCAATGACAAAAAGACGCTGATACGGATACGTAATCGTTAACCGTAAGCCCGTTCCTCGCCAGACCGGTGCACTTGCATCCATGCCACCAACACCTGAGTTGTTAGCCACCATATAGGCAAGCTCATCAACCAAGAAACCTCTTTCCGCCATACGCTCCCTAGACTCCGCAATCATTGCTGCATTGATATAACCATGGCTGCCACTCGCTCCGACCTCAAGCAAATAATCGACTTCTTTTTGCAGCACAGCCTGCCTGACTATAATGATATGCTTATACACAGGCGCGAACATGAACCAACAGAGCAGAGTCGCAAATAGAATAAACACCAAAATCTGCTTCATGGATTAATCCGCTCAATGGACCCACTAATTCTAGCCCCGCTGTCGCTAACCTGCTTGCGCGTTCCCGTGCTTCCCCCAACAACATCCATATAGATGCCGATAACAACAATCATCAAAAGCACTGTAATAAGAATGGATCTCATACACCGCCTGCCTTTTCTAAGGTTGAAGTGCCGTAATATTCGTATTTGCGGTCGTCCCATGGGTCCCGATATTTTTTCTCATACCTGTTGAGCCATCATTGATAATCGTCGTAAACAATAAAGCCACCACAATCAGCATCATCACCGTTACCAAAATATTTCTCATCTACTTACTCTCCCATCGCATGTTAGTTAATTGCATCAAATAATCGTTGCCCTTCGGCGATCCAAGGGTACATAAACACTCGGAAAGTATTCAATATCGGCAGACCCGCAAGTACAAAAAGCACATACGATACCGTTTCCTTTTTACTGTCGCGAATCAATTCCATCTTCTCTTTGTAATCCTGAATACGCTGTTTTATCAGCTCGTAATAGCCCCCATGTTCATTCAATCTGAGTGCATTCAGCGTTTCGCCAAAGCTATGAGCTTCTTCCGTTCCTAGTCTCTTTTTAAAATGGGAAATCGCCTCTTCGGCCCCTTGATACCATTCATTGAGCAGCAGCTGAACATGAACTCGAGTCGATGTCGTCTGACCGACACATAGTGATAATTTGTCATGCAAGTTTAATTTTGAATCATTATAGTACAAGAGCTGTCGACTGATCGCATAAATATCCCGAACGATGCGCTGGGAACGCTTTTCTTTGAGCTGTGCAAGCACTTTGCCATCCCATATAAGAAAAATCGACACGACTGCCGCACCAACTAACACGTACGCAGGCTGCATATGTAAAGCAATCCAAGAATGCTCGAAAGCCGCATATCCCATCCCGCCTACTAGCAATGTCCCTGCTAAAAGCAATCTTCTTGTTCCCTCATACAGGTTCGCATTCAGCCAAATCCCGCATCCCAGCAATAATTGGCGCTTTGCCTCCACCGCTTTCGTGCTCATGCCCAGTATTTTATACAACATTGGGGGAATTTCGGCCTCTTTTAGCGTGCTCTTTACCTGTAAAGAGCGCCATCTTCTCTTACGTGCTGGTATGTACCTTAACCCCTGGTAAATCATGATCATAAAAAGTATAAATAAGAGCAAACGCGAAGCGTATTGCAGCATCAACAGCTGGGTATTGATCATAACCATAGCATTCACCTCCTCACATTCTTCGCATAGACAAGTAGATTCCCATTAGAAACGATACAAAAATCAATATAAGTGCATCCAAAATCATATTCCGACCAGCAGGATCAATTACATAATATAAATAGGCGTTATCCGCATTTACCTTAAAGTTAATCCACATGAATAAGATCATAAATCCGATTGGTGTAAAATTAGCAATGCGAATCTCCAATAGTCGATTTCTTTCCATCTGATCAAAACGCTGTGCTTTGCGCATATCGGTAATCAGTTCCTTCAGGCTATCCCCGACAAAGCTTCCCTCCTTCAAGGCCACTCGCATGATTCCTGTAAAATAGTCCGCCCAGATGTGCCCAAGCGTCAGATTGAAAATGCGCAAGCTTTCCTCGGTATCCCTTTGTGTCATGAGATGACGATATAATTGCTCGAAAACAGGCTTAATCGGGTACAAAATACGATTTTCCTCTATACAATACTTCAGCGCAATTTTCATATTTTGATTAGGGTCCATCATATAAGACTGGAAAAACACTTCAACAGCCGGAAGAAACTCTAGTCTCGTTCGCAAACGGACACTTACCAACTTCACCCGAAGCAGCAAATACGGCAGCGAAGCGCCAATCATCGTCATAATAAGTGCGCCTTTGAAGGTTTGAAAAAACACACCCCCAACCAACAAGCCGAATAACAACCCAATTAAACTTATCGTCAGCATAGCTTGCATGCTTAGTCTAGATTCGACGGATTCCAGCAACTCCTTCATATGCTTATATATCCAGCCCCATGTCTCCAAATAAGTGGATATTCTCGCGCTAACTGTAGCTTTTCTTACATAGTGCAGCCTGAACCTAGCCTTGCGTTGTCTAATAAGCAGCTCTAACAGAGCTCGAAAAACGACATAGACGAGCACAAATAACAACAAGAGAAAGACATATTTGGCAAAAATCACGGTTCAAAACCGCCTTCTTTCCCTTCATTTTGGATAAATCCGTGCTCTCTCAACAGCGAATACTGTCTTCGATCAGCCTTCCTTATTTTTCGCGATGCATGAAGCGACAATTTCCCGGGAAATGTCCATTCGCCTGTCGAGTTGTCATAAAGTGCTAAATCCGTGACGAAAACGCATTCATTTTCATAGCGATATTCGACGATTCGCACAATCTTCCTTTTACCATGGACAACCTGCATTTCAATACCGATATGTGTCACAAATTCCGTGATTCTTTTCGTCAAACGCTTCGAATCCATTCCTCTGCCATCCAGCATACACATATCAGTAATCGCATCGGGTACGTCTTCCAGTTCACTCACATGGACTGTCGTCAAACTCCCCTCATGACCACGTGTACAAGCACGAACATATAAATTGGCATCTTCATCCCTAATTTCTGCGTGACATATACGCTTTGGAGACTGCCTTAATGCCAGTTTAAAAGCCTGCAAACCCGAATGCCTCGGATCTTCCTCGTCAATTTCGTATTCGACGATATTTTTATGAGGAAAATCTCGCTTTAAATTCAACTCGAATCGGGATTCAATCGTGATTATTCGTTCGTTATCGTCCATTTCGGCAATGAGCGCCTTAATTAAATTGGTTTTCCCTGAATTTGTCGGTCCAATAACGACCAAATTGAAATACGTGTGGATGAAACAACGAAGTAATACTTCCATGTGGAAATCCATCGTGGCCAGATCTGGGGAGGCAAGCGAGGCTAAATCAAATCTTTTTACCGTATAAAAGCGTATCGTTAAGGTGGGTTCAGCCGTAAATCCGAAGCCAGTCATCGTTACACGCGACCCATCCTGTAGAACAACCTCCGCCCAACGCTTTCTAGGATTGAGGGTATCATAGTTAAATAACACTAAATTTTGTTGAATTCGCTCTAATTCTCGGATAGAAGGAAGCTCATAAGGTGAAGGTGTGGCCTTTCCTCCACGCACTTCAAAAATCTGCCTCCCCACAACCTGAATCTCTTCCAATCCTTCCTTCTGTTTGAGAACGAGTTCAAGGACATTTAAGCCAATAATTTCGGCAAAAATCGCTTCAGGCAAAGTCGTATACCCACTAGTCCGAGGTGGGATGTCCGAAAGTCTCCTTTTCGACACGAGATCATGAATAATGGCCAGCAGCTTGCCACGATCCTCTTCATAGCCTAGAATTGCGCGATTCAGCGTCTCGTTATACAGCTGTTTTTCAGTCTCTGATCTACCTTTCAGGGCAACCAGCTCACTGCGAATCTCTTGCACCCATTGCTGGAAAAAGGCTTCCTCACCTGCGCCCGCGTGATCCTGAATACTGCCATTTCCACGCACTCCGTTAGTCTGTTCGACCATTCTATCGCCCAAATCATTAGCATCAGCTGCATGTATTGTCAGAGAGCGCCCCAATCCCAACACAGTCTCTTCCGTCCTACGTTCATGCATGTAGGTAATCATCGAAAACCTTTTTCCACTCACTCCTTTACCCTCCCGATCCTGATTTAGCTTACCGCACGTTTGCCAGCAATGAGTTTTTGGAACCATGTTTCCTGCCGCACACTCGACCTCTGGGGCAGCTTGTAAAAATCAGCAAATTTCTGAGCTACCGCTTTCACCTCATGATGCATGGGATGCGTTGGGTTCAACAGTTCCATCAACTTACCTTGGTTGCAACGCGCAAGCGCATCCCCATGTCGACTGACGTGTCCAATTAAATGAAGCTGCGTTTCTTTCCGAATATCTTTGATCGTGAATTCGCTTTGCTTCGCATGCCGGTCCGTTTGTACCGCCATAAGCTCGAAAGCATCTGGCTGCAAGCCAAATACAGATCCAACCTGCCTAATCCACCTCGAGAAATCTTCCTGAAAATGTGCAATATCCCCGGTCGTGACGACAATTTTGCTATCTGCTTCCAACAGCCCGCTTACGGTCGCTGCATTATCCCAATACGCGCTAACTTCGATGATACAGATGTCAAAAGCGCCTCGCGCCACACGCAGCAAATGGATAATTTCTGATGGCGTGAAGAATTCCGCCTGTTCACGCAGCATATTGCCATAAAGAACATGTAGGCCATGTGCCTCTTTCGGCTTATCACAAACGTGGAGCAACCTTTCTGGCGTCAAGCTTTGAGCCTTCAGTTCCGCCCTCAAGCCATCTAGCGTAAAAATGTGCTCTTCTCGCCCCAAATACCGATGCAGCTTTGAGCTTTTCAGATTCAAACAGAGATAGCCCACCTTCTTTGAAGTCTCCATCGCTAACATAGAAGCTACTCCATAAGAAGCCAGTGTCGTACCAATATTCGGGGTTGAGCCAACGAACGTAATTAATTTGCCATAAAGCGCCTGATTCAATGGACCCCCGTTTGACCCATCAACCCAAGCGCGGATTTCATCCGCAATCACAGCCGTACTGCGCCCTGGGAGGATATAATCCAACTTCATCAGCTTGCACATTTTCACATACTTCTCGTTGATTGAGGCATCGTGATAATTTGAAAGCAATACAATGATTTTCGTCGTTGGCTCATGCCCTTGCATACCTTCAAGGAACTCCTCCAGCTCTCCGTACGAGAGCTCCCGATCCGAAAGAATGACATGGGAGTAAGATTGCTCCAATGATTTACACTGTAAATCATTCGCCTCCGTAAATATTCGCCACCCGAACGGTTTGGCATACACCACATTCGTTAGCTCATCAATTAATCGCTGATCTGTCGACACTAGCCCGATTTGCACATGGTTTCACCTCTCTACTTGCCAAATTACATGCTACTCCTGGACTTGAATGGACGTGGAACTAAAAGCAATGACCAGCTTAGCCTTCTTCGCTGAGCATAATTGATCGATCTGAAGCCATTCGTTTTCCGTCAAATTCAAATTGATCTGATCTATGGCACCATTGGCTTCCAGTCTGGAGGTATACATCTTTTGCTCATCTCCCTGGGCCTTGGACAGCAAATTGGAGTTCTTCGGGTTGTCTACCTCCACATTGGCGGATGACTTCACAGAAGCCACCGTAATTTCCTTCTCATTAAATAACCTGCGTGAGCTGCCATCGCTCCCTGACACATACATACGAACCCGATCTCCGGCTCGAATACCATTCGAAACCGTAAGCAGATACTCTTTGGGAATTTGAAAAGTTGCCTGTTGTTCATTAGGAAGGAGATGATAGCGATTCAACTTCCACTTCAGAATGGGTTCCTGTGTGCCTAAAGGAATCATGGACTCCTGTCCAACAACATCCGTAAGTTCCGTCATCATACTCGATGTATAGCTGCCTTTCTGAATCGCCTTGAACTCGACCATATCGGCATGAATAAACTGACCTGCTCGAATAAAATCCTTCGGCACCACAACCTGAACTGTCTGCTGCAGCTCGACCTGATTCACTTGCAACACATAGACCCCGTATACGAGCAATCCAGCCAGCAATGCAGCAACCACATTAATTAGCAGGCTTCTCCTGCGATTCAATCGATCACCTCCTTCCTTTCTCCTACAAATACAACAAAAAAACGCAAACCCCGGAGAATTCATCTCCGAAATTTGCGTTCTTCGCAAATCAAACTATATGATAATCAGTTCGAAACAATATACTAAAAGTATCACATAAACTTCCAAATTTCAACATCTATTTACAATAAATTTGGGGTTGTCAAATGAAAGCGCTCTGCTATTTGTGATACCCGAGCGCGCGCATGATGAATGCCGTGGTTTGCCCAATCAGCGTCTCCATATCAGGGCGTTCCTCTGTAAACATCGGTTCGAAGAACTCTCGCTGCTTATAGAAAAACATTGCTCCCAACACAAACATGAGCGTACTATCCAGCCCTTCAAACTCATAGAGCCCCTCTTGTCTACCCTTGTCCAATAAATCACGAACCTTTTTCCACAGCGGGAAAACAAGCTCCCTCATTTTATCTACACGTGGGGTAATCGTGATAATCTCCATTTGAATCAAGCTAATCAGCTGCGGATCTTCGTTTCGAATTTTGACAACTTCTCTAATTACCTGTTGGATGCCAGCAAGGGGATCTTCTACTTCATAAAATTCCGTTAATTTAATTGCAGGAAAAAACTGCTTAAATATTTCATGGAAAACACTCTCTTTTCCACCAAAATAATAGGAAACCAGAGCCACATTGGCCCCAGCCTCCTCACATATTTGACGTACGCTAGTTGCATCATATCCATGCTGTGCAAACAGCTTTTTCGCGGCCAACAGAATCTTCATTTTCATATCTGACTCTTGATGAACCATGTCTAGCGCCCTCCTAATTCTTAGTTAAGCGTTTGATGGAACACTACCTACCGATGGGGCTACCTTGGTTTTTTTCGCAGATACAACCACCATATCAATGACAAGCGCCACCGCGGCAATCACAAATAAATAGCCAACTTCGCTGCCAACACCAGGTCCACCGAACAAAATATTCATCAACCCGTTCACTGCATATGTTGCCGGGAAGAAATTACTGATCGAGTGATAGAAATTGGACAGAAGCTCTCTCGGTACAATCGCACCTGATGAGACCAACTGCAGAGATAACATAGCAATGTTAAATAGCATACCTGCGTTCCCAAACAATGTCAAAAACATTTGAGCAACCAAGGCAAACGTCAATAAGAACAACGATTCAAAGCCCCAAAGAGCAACAAATCCTTTATCTACATGCCCACCCAACGAAACAACCATAATGGCGCTGATAAGTCCAACTACAATCGCAGCAATCACCGTTATTCCGATACGCGCTGCCATTTTTTGCGTTTTAGACAGAGATGCACCTAGGAGATTGGTTGAAACACTGAAGTTCATCCCCATAATCATCGTACCTACAATAGAAGCTAGCACGAGCATCATCGGCAGCATTTGGTTCGGCATATCCTTTACTTTATTGGTGCTTTGGATATCTGAACTCACTTTACTCGCTAACCCTTGTGCAATCTGAGTCGCTTGCTCAACCGGCAGCTGTGGGTTCATCTGTGTTAAGACAGCCGAGGCCCCTGCCGCTACCGCCTCTTTATTTACAGTTGCCGTAATGTTCCCCGCCACAGCTTGCATGACTGACTTCGTCATCGACGGATTGGACTCATTAACCGTATAGTTGATCGGTACAGTCTGTCCTGGCGTTTGGAGTTTTTTTGAAAAATCAGGCGAAATGTGCATAACCATTTGCACTTCACGCATGTTTAGCTTGTTCTGAGCTTCTTCATTTGACGCGATAACCTCCGTTTGAAAAGGGAGATTGCTTTGCAAGCTTTGAACAATTTTGCCACCCATGGCTTGATCTTCATTCACGATCGCAATCTTCAAATTCTTCGTATTATCCGAAACTCCCGAATACCCGGTCATCCATATGATGCTAAACAACAACTGAAACGTAATCGCTGTAATAATCCCTACCTTGGTTGTTGCAGGCTTCAAAAAAGCCGCTATTGACGATCCCATTTTGACCACTCCTCTTATTAAACAATCATTTAAAACGAATGTTTAAATAATACGGCAGGAAGGATATTTTGTCAACTTGCTATTACCAAAACCCCAGATACTGACTGTCATCCAAGTCCTGCCGGTAAGCTGAATAGGCTGCCGAACAATTACGGTCGGCAGCCCTCTTATTCTTAAGTCATTCAACATCGTTTCCCATTAGGTGTAATAATTATTATTTTGTAAGTAACTCTTGATGCCGAGAAATTACAATATCGATTATACGTCTATATATTTCTGATGCATATTCAGGATTTAAACCATTCTGTTCTGAGAGCTGAATAATTTTTTGAAACTGTTGATTTTCACGGTTAGTATCCTGTGCTTTTAGCTGATTCTTCGCTTTATATATTCCAACTTCTTCTGTATATTTAAATCTTTTAGCTAATAAAGCTATTATTTTTTGGTCAATTTCGTCAATATCATTTCTCAATTTATCTAGTTCTGTCATCTAGATTACCTCCTCGTTTAACTTTTGCTTTAACGCTTTTATGTAATAGAGCGAAGTTTGATTCATAGAATACCATACATTTAAATTGGCTGTAAATAACGAATTTTTATTGCAAATACAACAAAAACGATGTACTATTTCTACTATGTTTGAAAATAAACTATCAGCGGAGTTGCCATTATGAAGGAAATTCTACGTGAGGTTGGGATGATTGCTAGAGCTTTGGATTCTATAAGTAACATAGAATTTAAAAATTATGACCTTACAAAAGGTCAGTACTTATACCTCGTGCGAATATGTGAAAATCCGGGAATTATTCAAGAAAAGTTAGCTGAAATGATAAAGGTAGACCGAACAACAGCTGCTCGCGCAATACAGAAACTGGAGATTAGTGGATTTATTGAAAAGAATGATGATCCATATAACCACAAAATTAAAAAGCTATTTCCTACAGATAAAGGGAAGACCGTTTACCCTTTTATAAAGAAGGAAAACGATTATTCCAATTCAATCGCACTTTCTGGATTATCTGAAAATGAAGTAGAAACGATTTATAATCTGCTGCAAAGAGTCAGAAGAAACGTAGAAAAAGACTGGGAGTTTGTAAAAAAAGGAAACAAGAGAATTTATTGATTTATAAAGGAGAGCACAAAAATGACTGTACACATAAAGAAGTGCACATTGAAAGATCTAGATTTACTTCAAGAAATTAGCGTCGAAACATTTACTGACACATTCAAAGATCAAAACTCACCTGAAAATATGAATGCATACTTGAAAAAAGCATTTAACTTACAACAATTAGAAAAAGAATTATCAAATCTCTCTACAGAATTCTATTTTATTTATGCTAATGAGGAAATTGCCGGGTACTTAAAGGTAAACACCCATGATGCTCAAACTGAAATAATGGGCAATGATTCGCTTGAAATCGAAAGGATTTATATAAGGAAAAACCATCATAAACAGGGGCTTGGCAAATATCTAGTCAATATAGCCATAGAAAGAGCGGTAGAACTGAAAAAACAGAAAATCTGGCTAGGGGTTTGGGAAGAAAATGAGAGCGCTATTACCTTTTATAAAAAAATGGACTTTGTACAAACAGGAGCCCATTCTTTCTATATGGGTGATGAAGAACAAATAGATATTATAATGACCAAAACTCTCTTATAACATGGCAAATTGAAACAGCGACAGTCATGGATGAAGACATTTAAAACTGTCGCCGTTTCTATTTGGCTATCAGAACTTGCACCAGATTAATCTGAAGTCTCCTATATCTCTATTCTACTTGGATCACTCTTACAGGTCCAAGGAGTCCACTTGGTTCTTGCTGCGCAAATGCCGACAAGAAATCTGGTTGTTCTTTCACCAACGTATTCGTAACCTCGATAACTAGCTTGTTTTTACCCTTATTAATTAGGCTATTAATCGCAACCCGGTAAGGCGGACAGATGCGTACTCCTACTTCCTCACCATTGATCCACACTTGAGCGGTCTCATAGACCTCTCCCAAGTCTAAAATTACTTGGTCAGCAGGCTCGTTCCACTCAAATTCCGTCTCATAACGGAAGGTACCTGTAAATCGAGGTAAATAACTAGGTCCGCTCATATTCGTTAAAGCCCCCAGTTTCCCCCATTCCTTAAAACGAGGATAGTGCTCAGACTCTGCAGTGGATACGCTCCATTCTCCTTTTAGTTCACGTTCAACCCCAGCAATATAAGACGGCAATGCCTCACAACCTTCAAGGTTAGTACCATGCAGCAGTACGATGGACTCATACGGATGAAGAACGACCTCCACCACATTCGCCCCATTCTCCCGAGTTACATGTAAACTAGTCAACTGATTACGAAATGCATCGTAAGCATATACATCACTTTGGATAGGCAAAGTTATTTTCCTACGGATCGTTTGATGCGGATGTTCGTTAAAGAACATAAAAACATCCAACTTGTCATGCTTATAGTGATAGTTCCGTAGATACGGCTCGTGTTCGTCGACGCTAATCTCATAATGTCCGTCAGCAATAAGCAATTGTGCCAGATCGTCTAAAGCAACAACCTTCACGTTCCGGTGATCGGCAAGGCAAGCTAGTTCAGCAGAAACCTCGGAACCCTCACTAGATCGTTCCGGTAGTCCGTCTACAAAACGAACAGCTAGCCCTTGCTCGGCAAACTCCACTAACCGCCTAATCATCGCTGCGGGAATTGCCTCTGCATAAGGGAAGATAAGGCATTGGAAATCCTCGTTATTGACATGCAGCTTGTTGTTTATCACACGTGCGTCACCTAGAAGAATATCAATGGTAAGCACATCGCAGTCGATCTGATGCTGCATCAATTGCTTCACGGGCTTTTGGAAATACATCGCTTCCCCAGACCATTCGGCTTCAGCGTGGTATACGACGCCTGCAGTGGCCACATGTCTTCCGCCTGAGATCAAGTGACTAATCCGATTCATGTAATGATTTAAATGTTTGTAATAGCGGTATTGCGGATTTTTCCCGCCTGCATACATATGCGGCGGGCAGTCCGGATCAGGAGCTTTTTGAGAAAAAGCATGCGGGACAAAATAATTAACACCACGAACTAACATATGATCTGTGAGCCATTTCATTAGTTTCAGACCTTCTGCCCAGCCGTACGCGCCATACACCTCACACATGGTTCTGCCTTGTTTTTTCGGATCGATATGTGCAAGCGATACACCAAGCTTAGCAAGGCCATAGTGGAAAAATTCGCTATCCGTATCCCCGCCAGGCTTGCTATAAGACAATTCATCAAATCCGGGAACAATTTGCCATAGCACTACATCGAGGCCAGACATATCTTGTCCCCACATGGAGCGGAAGAAATGTCCGGCCCCAGAGCCAAGCCTTGCATGCACATTGTTGTCTTCGAGGACATGTCCAATGTATTCTACTCCGCGTTCTCTGCACCACTCTCCGATTTGGCTGCAAAAGTTGTCCGCATAGAGCTTACTAACGATATTCATATAAGTATAACGTACAATATTGCACTGTTCTCCCCCATCATGCCAGAGTAGATAGAGGTGCTTACGGTAGTTCTCACCCAATGCCTGCTCAAGTAAGATCGGCATTTCACTGCTCCAAGGAAGCGGCACTCCTTGTTTTCCAGGTTTTGAATTAAAGTCAAAGGTGGTCTTATCATTGTAAAATCCCGGTTCATCAGAGAAGAATCCGGCAAATGTCTTTCCGAAATCAGCCTCGTATCGTTCATACACAGCTTCATATACCGTATCGAGCAAAATACGAGCGGAATCTCGATCTAGTGGGTTTAGATAATCTTCCTGCTGCAGGCTTCCGCCATCTTTATTTTCTGACAAAATAAATACTCGCCAATACCCGGCAGGGATATCCCAATAGAGGATACCGTCTTGCACAAGATCCGTGATATCCATACAATCATCGAGTAATTCTCCACTAGAAGGATGTCGGCGGACCGCGACTACGGAGATTAATTTATTTTTGCCAGTTGCTCGTTGCGTATGAGAGATAGTCGGCCTAAGCCCACGCAATAACAAAGTATCTAGAAGCAGGGATGTGCCTTGTGCAGGACCAATGGTATCGATGTATCGTTCCCCCAAAAACTTGCGATGAAGCTCCTCCGGAGCCTCCTTTACTTTCCCTGCAGCATGTCCAGTTGGAAAATGATCGTCATCCAGCAGCCATATCTTCATTCCACGATTCCGAGCTTCATCCATAATTATGTCCATATCCATCCACCATTTTGGTCCTAAAAAATCAGGATGAGGACGAGCTTCGATGCAAACGGCTCCGATTCCAGCTTCATGAACACGGGCCATCTCTTCACGTATTACCTGTTCTTCCTCGCCATGCTGCCAGAGAAAAGGAAGGATATAATTATGTTCTTGACCATCTAGTACTTCCTTAATACGATTACTCATTATCGTGTAGCCCCCTATTTAGGTTTGGTTCATTCGATTCCCGAGATTAGATTGAAATATCCGCTCGACTTCGATGAGAAGCCGAGCGGATATTAGCGTTCAACATTTATTTTTTCACTTTTGCATACCATTCTCTTGCACGCTTCGTAACCTCTTCGCCGCCCGATTTATTCCATTTATCTACAAACTCATCGAACTTGCTGATCGGGTACTGTCCTGTTATGATCTTGCTGGCGTATTCGATATAGAGTGTGCGATTATTGATATCTGGAAAACCCTCATAGACGCTTGCCGGCATTCCGTCTCCAGCAATGACTTTCGCATACTTCTGGGCATCCTGCATGATTTGAACGGTTTGATCAATCTCCCACATTCTATCTTCCGATGACGTAGTTTTCAGTAGATTACTTGTAAAATCAAGAGTCGAAATTTTGGAATAAGGATCTAGGATAAGATTCTCTTGGGTGCTTTTATCATCCGGAAGTTTAACGGCTTTGCCATCCTTCATCGTATAATGCATACCTTCAACACCCAAGTACAAGGCATTCCAGTTTTTCTTGTCATACATGTTGTTCAGTAGCTTTAATGTGGCCATTAACTTCTTTTGATCCTTGTTGTTCTTCACAACCCATGCCGGAGGTGTAAACCGCTTCCAAGTATAGAAGCCCTTATATCCTTGAACCTCTGGTAATGGAAGAGAAGCAAAAGCACCCTTGACACCACTGTTCTTTTGCAAGTTATCTAAATACAG
Organism: Paenibacillus allorhizoplanae; assembly: GCF_927798215.1. Lineage (NCBI taxonomy): Bacteria > Bacillati > Bacillota > Bacilli > Caryophanales > Paenibacillaceae > Paenibacillus > Paenibacillus allorhizoplanae. The sequence goes on along the minus strand of NZ_CAKMMW010000010.1, from coordinate 174,763 downwards.
ATTGGTTTGTTCTGCCCAGTGGAAGTAGTTACCTACCTTGTTAGCTGCAACCTTACCATCCCACTTCGCTTTATCATTCAATAGGGATTCTTTATCGATTAATCCATCCTTGTACATCTTGGAGATAAACTCCAAGGCAGACTTCATATTCGGTGATACCGCGGAATAAGTTAGCTTGCCGTCATAAAGGTCCCAATCCGGATAGCCTTCAAACATAGCTACACCGTACATCGCAAACAATTGATCCATCCAGCGCGCTTCCTGACGGCCACCAGCCGGAAGCTCATCCTTCTGGCCATTGCCATTAGGATCCTTATCCCTGAATGCTTCCAAAACCTTTACATATTCGTCTTGCGTCTTAGGCATCTGTAAGCCTAACTTGTCTAACCAATCTTTGCGGATCATGCCGGAATACCTTCCGTAGTCTACCATACCAGGGATATAGTAAATTCTGCCCTGACCGGTAGGGTCGTTGGCTTTCACAATATCCCACATATCCTTCGGAATAGCTTCCCATAAATTCGGCGCATATTTAGGCAACAGATCGGTCAGATCGGCTATAGCTCCGTTTTTCGCTAAGGTATTTTCTAAACCCTGTTGGGGTAAAAATAAATCTGGTAATTCTCCGGATGCAATCTTTAGATTCAACGTATTCAAATAGGCAGTCCCTCCATTCCATTCCACATATGGACTGATTACACCTACGCCTAATTTTTCTTTATAAAATTCATACAATTTGCTGCCTTTGGTAGTTGGTTTATACCCGATGTTAGTTCCCCAGACTTCAATATCAACAATGTCTTCCGCCTTGGGAGATGCCCCCTGGTTCGGCGCTGCCGATGAAGAACTTGCACTTTCGGAAGAATTCGTTTTGTCGCTACAGCCTGTTACTACTGTAAAAGCAAGGGCGCTGACTGCCGCAAGTACCCCAATCTTTTTGATGACCATTCCATGTTCCCCCTAATTTATAAAATAGTTTATGTTTAAGACTCAATGAGCCTACAAACCGATGTGCGATTATCCTTTTACAGAGCCAAGCATAGCTCCTTTAACGAAGTATTTTTGCAAGAAGGGATATACAGCCACAACAGGGATCATAGCAAAAATAACGGTTGTCGCCCGAAGTGTACGCTCATTGTACGCTAAACCAGCTGTTGAGACGGCTCCTGTAACCAAAATGTTGTCGTCGGTGATGAACTGCCGAATCTTAATTTGCAATGGGAATAGATTCGTGTCTTGCAAGAACATCAACGGATGCTGGAATTGGTTCCATAACACTACACCGTAAAATAAAGCCAAAGTAGCTAACACAGCCTTGGAAAGCGGAAGTACGAATTGGAACAGCATTCGAAAATATCCGCAGCCCTCTATAAAGGCGGCTTCTTCCAGCTCTTTGGAAAACTGCTTGAAAAATGTACGCATAATGATCAAATTAAACGGATTTAAAATATGAGGTATGATTAACACCAATGGGTTATTGTAAAGCCCGATGCCTTTTACTGTCAGAAAATAAGGAACAAGAGGCGCCTTGAAGATCATCGCAATTACGACACCGATCATAATGACAGGGCCCCAACGAAATTCCGATTTAGACAACGGATATGCAAGAAGGGCCGTGACGAGCAGCGCCAAAATCGTTCCAATCACCGTTGTGCCCAGTGTTAAGAAGAACGATTTCCATAGATCGGGACGATACATCATAAAATCCCATGAGGCTAATGTAAATTCCTTTGGCCAAATTGTGACCAGATTCATATCCACCATCCTTTTAGAACTAAATGATGTCGAGAGTACGGATAGTAGCGGAATAATTGCGATGAAAGATACAAGTAGAAGGATGATAGTAACGACTGAACCGAATAATTTTTCCCCTCTGGATTCAAGCATACTTACCATAACCCCCCGTCTGAAACTTTCTTTGACAACTTATTGAAAGTAAATACTAGAATAAATCCAATTAACGATTGAAATAATCCGACGGCTGTCGCAAAGCTATACTGCCCTTGTTGAATACCTGTTCGGAAAACATAAGTATCTAAGATATCCGAAACACTATAAGTCATTGGCGTCTGTAGATTAAATACTTGGTCAAAGCCCAAATCCAAGAAATTACCGATTTCTAGTAAAAGTAAGACTAATACCGTAGGTAACAGCAGCGGAAATGTTATATGCCGGATTTGCTTGAACCTAGATGCTCCGTCGATCATGGCTGATTCGTACAACTGTGGGTCTATCGAGCTAATTGCTGCCATATAAACAACAGTTCCCCACCCCGCATCTTTCCAGATGGCAGAAAGCACATAAACGATACGGAAATAGGAACTTTCCTGCATAACCAAGGTAGGATCATGGTGAAACCACCCAATCACGATGTTAAACAGTCCGCTTACTGAAAACATATCAAACACAATGCCTGATACGATGACCCATGAAAGGAAATGCGGCACATACAGAGCCGTTTGAATCCCTTTCTTCAATGCCGATTTCCGGATTTCATTGATCATGAGCGCCAGCAGGACAGGAATTGGGAACACGATTACAATGCGCAGAAATCCAAGCACTAGTGTATTGCTGAACACCCTTATAAAATCCGGATACTGGAACAAGGTTTCGAAGTTTTTGAATCCAACCCAAGGGCTGTCCAAGAATCCTTTGAATACAGAATAGTTTTGAAAAGCGATTACGGACCCCGCAAGCGGGATGAACTTAAATATGATTAGAAAAATGACGCCTGGTATGGCCATGATATAGAGCGGCCAAAACACCTTCATTCGATGAGATGCAACTACTTTCAACTTATTACCTCCTGTATCTGATTCTTAGTTGATAGATAATGTGTTTGGCTTCAGCTCTACCTGACTCCCCCACTTCTGTTTGACTCAACAATACGGTCATCTGTATCTGGACTCAACATCGAAGTTGTACAATCCACCACTGAATCCAACAAATTACCGGATAAATGGTGGATATAGATATGATTTGTTGAATATGAAGATAAAAAATAGAAGCGGAGAGCCTTTTCAGCTTCTCCGCTTCTATTTTTCACTCTTTAAATTTACCTGGTGTAATCCCTTTAATTTTTTTAAAGTTGCGAATAAAACTATTTTCGCTAGCGTAACCAACTTTCTCAGAAATCTCAATTACCTTCAAATTCGTATTTTTAAGTAATTCTTCCGCTTTCTCAATTCGTACTTGTGTAATATAATCGTAAATCGAAGTTCCGGTTTCTTGTTTAAAAAGGACATTTGCCTGAGACTGACTAATGCTTCCAGCCTCGGCTACATGCGATACGCCAATATTATCTGGATAATGCTCTTGGATGTACTCGACCATCTTCCTAAAATAATTCTCATGCTTTGTTGGTTTTCTTTTCTTCACTTCTTCTGCTAGGTAGGTAGCTTCATCTAATGTCATTTGATGCAAATCTGAAAACGTCAACGTTTGAAGAGAATCCAACGAATCCATGATTTCCTGGAATTGTTCATCTTCTGGGTCTCTGAATTTCGATATCATTTCCTTAATTACATTGGAATACCAGCGGTATACGTGCAGAGGTTTTGCATTTGACGTTTCCCACTCCATCCGTATTTTCTCTAGGATGCCGTTTGTATATTCCGTCTTTCCTTCTTTAATCCCTTGAACAATTTCATGAATGGTTTCATTTTTAGAGCCAGGGCCTTGCGCTTCTGAATAGGGTAATGCTTGATCCGGCACATGAAGTTTTTTATACCCCATATACAAGCGGTCCAGCAGCAACACTTCAGCTTGCTTGTAGCGACTGCTAAGATCACCGCTGATCGGATATAGCGATTCGGCAACACCTACTGATAATGAAATTTTCAATAGTTTTTCTGCGATTTCAATCCCATTTGAAAGTTTATCATAGAGCATTTGCAAATCCATATCAGAAGACAAGGGTTGTACAATGAGGGCACTGCGATCCTGGGTTAAATCCTCAAACTGCACCCTAAAACTCTCTCCCAGAATTTCCTCGAAAATATTACCTACTGCAAACTTAAGTAATAACTGATCATCTTGCTTGTACCCATTCAACCAATTGTAATAGGCATCCACCGAAACAATAACCGCATAAACAGGTAAGTCAGGACGCCATTCTGAGTAAAGCAGCCTCCATTTCCGATCAAATTCCTTACGACGTAGTCTTCCGTAAACCATATCTTGAATAAATTTGGCTTTTAGTTCTTTGTTGCTGCCATGCAAAAAAGTTAGTTGCGTGAGAAGTCTGCCAACATAGGACTCCAATTGAGTGAAGTCAACTTCTAACGCCTCATTCCGATGGCTCCGAACCGTTTTAATCAATCGTTCAATAGGTCTGAACGTAATTCGGTTAACTTGGAAGATAACCAGCATTCCGATTAACATAGTAACCGCGGACACTACGAAAGTCATGGTCCGAATCCAATACAATTTGCCGAAAACTTGTTTTTGAGGAACTGCATATACGTAATTCCATTGCGTTGAAGTTGAAGTCAGGCGAGTAATAAAGTACTTGTTGGGGTTCACCTGCTCTTTCTTATTTTCACCAATTGAGAATAACGTTTCTCCTTTTGAGTCTTGAATGATTCGAACTGCTTCATTGCTAGTAGAACCTTCCGGAATGATCTGGGAAAATAGTTTGGAGGACTTCAAGTTTATGATAAGGTATCCGGATATTTTGTTATCTTCGTATATCCGTTTAATGAAACTTATCATTTCGTCTTGGTCTTTCATCCTTTTAGCGAAAGTCACATTGTTTGCGTCCTGTTCAGCTAAAGGCAATTGAGACAACCAGCCCTTGTCACCAAAAGTTTCAATACTGGAATTAAACCCGAAAGGAGAACTGCCAACAACATGGCGATTTTTTTCATCATATAGATAGATACTGTCAATGATCGAACTATTTTGAGTTAATGTATCCAACATGGACACAACTCCAAGTATGGTATCCATACTTTTATGATTGTCATAACGCAAGAAATCGATCGTCAGCGGGTCAAGAACTGCATAAATTGATGTTGTCATAATATCGTTCATCTTCCTGTCAACGTCGTCCCTGACGAAAGTCAACATCTGCTGGTGCGGAACTTTAATCTCCTCTAATAGTGAATGTCTGGCGAGGCTGTACATGACAGTACCAACCAAAGCAATAGCTAGGCAAATGACCAGTGTCAGTATGAGAATTAATCTTGTTTTAATATTCGAAAAAATCAGTTTGACTTTGTACTTGTATACATTCATGCTTTCCCCTGCCGTTTTCCCTCATTATTTCTTCTTTGCATACCACTCGCGCGCCCGATTTGTGACGTCGTCTCCGCCACTGCTTTTCCATCTTTGAATGAATTCATCAAATTTTTCAATCGGCCAATCACCAATAATAATTTTGGACATGTATTCTTGATACAGCTTGTTCGATTTAATGTCTGAGAAGCCATCATAGATCGATACAGGTATTCCATCGCCGGCAATCCGTTTACCGTCTCTTCCACCTACCATCATGGCATCTATCATCATCTGGGCAACCTTCGGTTCATACGGATCCTGAAGGGTCAGTGCCATCTGCTCCGTTGTTATAACTGGAAATAAATCGATCAGATAAGTTTGATCCGAACTGATAGGCAGCCGCTTTTTTATGCCATCCTTCATTTCATAATGTTCGCCTTCAATTCCAAAAGACGCAAAATTACGATTCTCGGGCTTCGCATAAAATTCAAGGAGCTTCAAAGCTTCTATTGCGTTCTTGGATGATTTGGGAATGGCCCACTCCATATTATTGATAAGCGGTCTCGGAGTAAAACCATCAAACCCTTCTACCTTCGGGACCGGCATTCCGACAATATAGGCATTCGGATTTATTTTAGGCAAATTCTCAAAAAAGTTTTGCTTAATTCCATACGGAACATGATACCAAACACCAACTTTATCCTGCTGAATCTTAGCTTTCCATGTCAATTCTTTATTCAAAAATGTTTCATTATCCAGCAATTTGTCTTTATAAAGTTCTCTTGCAAATGTAAGAGCTGCTTTCATATTGGGAGTGACAGCCGAGTACGTAAGTTCATTGTTATACAGATCCCAAACCGGGTACCCTTCTACCATAGCGACACCGTACATCAAGAATATGTCATCCATCCATCGCCCCGCTTCTCGTCCGCTGGTAGGAATCTCGTCCTTTATACCGTTACCGTTGGGATCTTGATCACGAAATGCCTTAAGGACAGCAACATATTCATCCTTTGTTGTCGGTATCTTCATATTTACCTTGTCTAACCAATCTTTGCGAATTAATGAACTATATCTTGGATACAAATTAACTCTCGGAATAAAATAAATTTTTCCATCCGGAGAGTTGGCTCGGACACTTTCCCACACATCTTGAGGAATTGCCTTCCATAAGGTAGGTGCATACTGTGGCAGCAAATCATCCAGGGCAAGTAAAGCACCTTGCTTGAGTAGCGTATCTTCAACCCCGTGAGGTAAGAACAGATCTGGTAGTTCGTTAGCTGCAATCTTCACATTTAAACCCTTTGTAAAGTCCGTGCCGCCATTCCAAGGAAGCGTTGATGTGTTAACTGCAATACCTGTTTGCTCTGTAACGTATTTCATCTGCTTATCGTTTGGCCCAGGCATTCTCCCATAATCGCTGAACATGAGAATGTTCACTGCCTTAGCTTCCTTTTTCTGTTCACTCCCTGAAGCACTTCCAGTTGCGGTGTCATTTCCACCTGAACCAACACTTGAACATCCTGTTACTGTTAGGGCAAGCAATGCGCCTACGGTTAACAATACGATCATCCGCATTATTCTTGATTGTACTGCCATCTTTCTTGCCCCTTTCAATTTGCAACTATTTAAATAGTATATCATTGTGAGGACTCAAGCCCAACATTGTACTTGCTTTAGGTGAAAATGCGAAAAAAAGCCGGAATCAACGGCTTTTTTTCGTGAGATATTACTTGTTCATTTTAATCTTTGTAAGTTCTCTATTTAGTGCATATAATAGCTTGTCAGTGAAGTGCTCGGGCGCCATTTCAGCCAAGGTATCAATCTTAAATCCTTGCGTCATACTATATGTTGGTCTCTCCCTAAAACTTTCTCCTAAATATTTATTTAAGACCACAGCCGCATCTTTATTCTCGAAAAGCTCTTTAAACGTGCAACGCGTAGAATAAACATCGTCCGTGAACTGTAATTCCTCGATCTCTCCATCCAAATCAGGCATTTGGAACCAGTTCGTAACTTCTCCGCCTTTTTCCTCTACGGGAGCTTCATAACTTGGATTCGATTCTTCCACCTTGTTAAATTTGGCGATATCAACGTACTGCGCGTTATCTTCGATGGCCACTGCACGTATGTCATTCATGCCTTCAACTAGGGATACATGTTCGAAAATGAAAACCTTATCCGCACTGGTTTTATGTTGAAATTCACTTCCATTTACGTATAGCATTACGTTATCTAAGTTTGAATACACCTTAACGGAAATACTGCTTTCTGCTCGATCAACATGGCGCTTACTCGTGATATGAACAAATTTTTCCTCAGACCAATGCGCTTTATACATATAAAAGGCATCCTTCTTGATCTTTCTGTCATAGGAGACAAGCCCCTTGTTATTTCTCCCCTGGACCCCACCTTCATCTCTGATATTCGCTCCAAAATCAAACATGTTCCATACATACGTTGCCCAAAGGAAAGGTCTCTTCTCGAAGGTCTTCCAAACCGTTTCATGGAACAGAGCATGATATTCTTCCGTATAGTCTTTTACCTTGGGATCAGCACTATGGTATTGGACAATACCTTCTGCCCCGTATTCAGAAATACAAAGCGGCACATCGGGGTTAATGCGGTGAAACTTATCAAGCCAAGGTGCAAAATCTTCCGCTTTACCGTGATACCAACCATAATATTTATTGTATCCGATCACATCCGTCATACGATTATATTCATCTTCCTCACTGACAAATAAAACATTAGCCATTGTCGTAAGGCGGGTGGGGTCTTCTTTTTTCGTTAAGTCATGTAACTCTTTAACAAGTCTTCTGACCTCTGGTCGTTCACCACCGATTTGAATTTCGTTCTGTATCCCCCAGAATACGATGGAAGGATGATTATAGTTCTGCCTGATTAGCTCTACCATCTGCTGCTTCGCATTGATCCCTTCCAATTCGTTCTGTGACATAACGGAAATGAAGGGAATCTCAGCCCACACCACCATACCTTCTTTATCGCATAAATCATAAAAATATTGGCTGTGCTGGTAATGAGCTAATCGAATGGAAGAGGCTCCGATTTCCCGAATGTAAGCCATATCTTCGACTTGTTCTTGTTCCGTAATAGCCCAGCCCATATCCTTCCTGTCTTGGTGTCTAGATACACCATGCAAAGGCAGATGCTCGCCGTTTAAGAAGAAGCCCTTTTCAGGATCAACATGAAAGTATCTGACGCCAAAAGGAATCGATACTTCATCGATCGTGTCATTAAAGCTAGTCATCGAAAGATTGGCACTGTACATATAGGGATTTGTTCTACCTTGCCATAGTGTTGGATGGTCAATGACACAAGGCATCTCTTCTGTTCTGGTTTCTCCTGCAGCCAGTATAACTTCCTTAGAGGCATAAGTTACACGATGATGATCAGCATCGAAAATATCTGCCCACAGTCTAACTTTTTTCTCTTCCTTACTGTCATTTACAAGATTTGCTCTAATGCTTAGTTGAGCTCTTTCCTTGGATACCTCATCCTGAACAACATAAACACCCTGTGAACCATGATCCATCAAATCGAAATGAACAGGATTCGTGACCACCACTTTGACATTACGGTAAATCCCCCCGTAGAAGGTAAAGTCTGCTTTCTGAGGATAAACGTCATCCACGACTCTATTGTCAACTTTTACGGCAATTACATTTACAGTTCCATGTTTAACCACGTCTGTAATGTTAAACCTGAACGTGGAGTACCCGCCTTTGTGCTGCCCCAAATGCTGACCATTTACGTAGACATCTGTAATACTGTTCGAACCATTGAATTCAATAAATAACTGACTTCCCTCGTAAGATGGCTCAACCGCAAAAGCCTTTCTGTACCAACAAGCGCCTTGATAATACTCGTAGCCATTTGCTCCATCAATCGCGTTCCATGTATGGGGAATATTCACAGTATGCCAATGATCATCCTTGTACAATTCGCTTGCAGCTTGTTCTTCGTCCCCACGAATAAATCTCCAAGTCTCGTTGATCTCTATACTTTTTCTCATTGTTCAGCCACTCTCCCTGTCAAAATTGTAAACTGATATTCGCCGCTCCCTACCGTACATACAATTCGGCCATCTTCATATCGGGCATCTGGGAATTCGATGGATACTTGCTCAAGATCTTCTTGATGACCTGAAAGCATAATCTTCGCTGTTGTATTCACGGGTACCTCAAAACGATAATTAACAGCCTCAATCGTTTTTTCCCAACTAGATGCAATGGTTCCATAGAGAGACTCATACGTCGCGGATGCTTGTGTCAGCGTTCCCCCAACCATTGGCTTCAATATGAAATGCTTGTAGCCTGGTTTCTCCCAAACAGGACGTATTCCGGCTATGCCCGAAAAGAGAAAATCACATACGGCCCCGTATGAATAATGATTCAATGATCCTGATAGTTCTCCATCAGGCTTAATTCCTTTCCAACTCTCCCATATCGTTGTCGCACCGTTACTGACGGCATACAACCACGAAGGGCACGTATCCTGCTCTAACAATCGGAATGCGATATCGGCATGTCCGTAATCCGCCAGCACCTGAAGGATGAAAGGCGTCGACAGGAAACCAGTGTTCAAGTGATAATCCTGTTCAACAACCAACTGCGCCAGTCTGTCGGCAACGATTTGTTTTTTATCTTCATACGCCAAATCAAATGCTAGCGTACGAACATTCGGAGCCTGCCTGCCAACCAATATAGAACCATCATCTTTAATAAAATACTGATTATATACGCGTCTAATTTTCTCATAAAGTGCTTGGTACTTGGCTTCTTCCTCTGCCTTCCCCAGCACAGATGCCATTTCAGTCAACAAGCGAGTGGAATAGGCATAATAGGCAGTTGATACATCCGGATGGTTTCCTTTGGTTTTGCTCAAAACGGCCATGAGATCACTGAACTCCGTATCCGTTTCAAGCCACTCTCCCCAATGGAACTTTGTATCCCAGATGTAATCCGCATCACGTTCTCCATCTGTATAATTTTGATAAGCAGGCGTATTTTGATATAGCTCATTCGCATTTTTCGCGCTAGTAGCCATGTAATCGACCCATGCCTTTGCTGAATCAAACTGCTTTTCTACAATAGCCTTGTCTCCATAACAAAGGTACATCGTCCAGGGAATGATAACAGCCGCATCGCCCCAACCTGCAGAACCGTCAAGAATACTGGCTGTACCCGGTTTGGGCCTGCGCATGGCCACCATTGGGTTTTTATTTTGTTCCATGAATCGTTCCCATTCCTCCACGCTGTGATGCCCGATAACAGTTGGCACTGTGCTGCCGACCGAACCGTCAGCAAATTGTTCAGCTGCAACGTCGGCCATCCACTTTTCAAAGAATGGATACACGTTCATGAAATCAGAAGCCGTTCTACTGAATACTTGGGCATCCCCTGTCCATCCCGCTCTTTCCCGGGTTGGGCAATCGGTAGGCACCTCCATAAAGTTGCCCTTCTGGCTCCATTTAGAGTTAGATACTAACTTCGTAATGAGCGGATTCGAACAAGTGAAATCTCCCGTTTCGTCTAAATCGGAATACACTGCCACTGCTGTAAAACTCTCAGGTGTTATTTCTCCCGGATAATTCTTAACGAGAACATAACGGAATCCAAAGATCGAAAAACGTGGACGATAGCTCTCTAGACCATGTCCAGACGTAATGTAACGAACCTCTTGGAAATCCTCCAAAGTTCCATGATCTGAGAGATTTTGTAAGGTGAAATTTCCATGCTTATCTAAGGCTTCCCCATGGACTAGAACAATCTCAGTTCCTGCATCGCCTTGAGCCTGCATTTCTACCCAACCTGCAATATTTTGACCAAAATCGAGAATCGTCTCTCCATTCGGTGTCCGCATTACTTTGGGTGTAAATCTTTCCTTCTGTTTTACCGGTACGCTTCGAGAACCGATCAAGTTGTCGTAACCATCCTCCGTGACCGTCACTTCTTCCCAAGAAGAATCGTCATAGGATGGTTGATTCCAACCCTCTATATTAATTCTGGCATCATAAAGATCTCCCGCTTTCATATCCGATTTCAACAAAGGACCATGGGAAGTCTTAAAAGAGCCGTCACTACCGATGATCTCGCGGCTTCCATCTTCGTAGTCCAACATCAGTTGTCCCAATAGGGCAACTTTATACCCGAAATTGTTCTTCAGACTTGCGCCGCCGGTAGTCCCTCTCCACCAGCCATCCCCGAGAATAACGCCGAGTGCATTGGAGCCTTCGTGCAGAAGATGCTTCACATCGTATACTTGCACCTGCAAGCGCTTGTAGTACGAAGTGAACCCTGGTGTAAATAGATGATCTGTACCCTCAACACCATTCAAATAAAAACTGTACAAACCCTTCGATGTTAGGCAAACTCTGGCCGAGACGAGCCCCTTCTTTACGGTAAATTCCTTCCGAATATACGAAGCCGATTTATAGGCGTCAATATCTACTTCCTTCTCAGGTTCAATCCATTGGGCCTTCCAGTCCGAAGTGTGCAATAGCCCGGTTTCGAAGAACGCCGTCTCGCTGAACGGCGACTCCTCTGCATGATTACTCCAAACTTTGACTCGCCAATAGATACGTTCGATCGACTTTAATTCCGAACCCCCATACACAATAACCTGTGACTGATCCGTCTCAACCTTGCCGCTGTCCCAAATCAGACTAGTGAAGCTCTCGGTCGCCGAAGCTTGAACTTGATATGCGATTTGTATGACGTTTCTGCCATCACAACGGAGCTTCCAACCTAGACGTGGTTTTTTCGTATCCAATCCCAAGGGATTTTCCAAATATTCCGTTCGCAATGATACTACTTTCAACATTTTGGTAACCTCCAAAATCACGATTTAATATATTGAAACCAATCGAACGAGGCAGGAGTTTTGGCTGATTTACCATTCCCCGTCGCATACAATCCGAAAAACACACCTGTAAAGCCGCCAGCTACCTCGGTGGAGACAAGCGAGCACTCCCCTGAACCGAAAGCCTTACGTTCTCCATTCGGTAATGAGTAGAAAAAAGAGTATTGGAATGGTTCTGCATCCAAACCGAGGATAATGTCAGAGCCTTCAAAATCTTCTACCAGCTCCATTTTCCATAGTGACCCGATTCGCCTGCGAAAGATTACTTGGCGACGTCCTTCAACCCCACAGGTAAGTGCTATTTCATAATGGAACCGCTCATTCATATAAACCGTAAGCCCAGCTTCTTCGCCTTCGTGTAAAGGATCAAATGACATTAGCGTAGAAACGCTGCATCGAAAATGCTGCTGTCTCCGTCCGACAAACGCCGGAGAACCGATATCATTTAAGGTCAATGCTGAGCCGTGAAGTGTCAAATAACCCGGTCTTTCTTCCAGAGACCAGTCCTCATCCTGCGGATTTCTTAAGAAATTCCACTCCAGCTGCAGCCGATTAGAATTAAAGTCATCAGTCTCAGATACAGCCGACTCATCGACTGCAAGCGGAAGCGTGCTAGCATCCATTTTCTCGGCAATCTTGCCGCCATCCCCAATCACCGGCCATCCATCCTCAGTCCAGGTAACTGGAGCTAGGAAGGTCTCTCGTCCCAAATGATGGTGCCGCCCGCTAAACGGAACGGATACGGGACGAATTCCTAGGAAAACGGCCCACCAGCTTCCATCCTCCAATTGAACAAGATCCGCATGCCCCGTTGCTTGGATGGAACTCCCCGTACTCCGGTGGGTCAAGATAGGATTGTCTGGGTTGCTCTCAAATGGCCCGTATGGCGAATCGCTCCTAGCGATCGTAGCCATGTGACCGTACTCGGTTCCTCCCTCAGCAATCATCAAGAAATACTTCCCGTTAACCCGATACAGATGCGGACCTTCGGCCGATTTACCACCCGTGCCTTGCCAGATGAGACGTCGTTCAGATAACAGCTTTCCGGACTCTAGATCGATTTCCGCTTGATAAATCCCCTTCGGCTCGTCACCGAAGAACCCACCGGTTCCTGTAATGTAAACGCGCCCATCTTCATCAAAAAATAGGGACGGATCCACGCTTGGCCAGTCTGGCCATATCGGGTCAGACCATGGTCCTTCTGGATTTTCCGCCCAAACATAGAAATTGCGAAACATTTTAACATTCGTTGTAATCATATAGAAACGGCCGTTATGGAAGCGAATGGTTGGCGCATAGATGCCCATTGAGCTTCTGCAGCCTTCCAGATCCAACTGGCTTTGACGGGTAAGGCAGTGTCCAATTTGCTTCCAATGAACGAGATCTCGGCTATGGAAGATAGGAACGCCAGGAAAGTATTCAAATGAACTTGTAACCAGATAAAAATCTGACCCTACCCGACAAACACTTGGGTCAGGATGAAAGCCGGGGATTACTGGGTTTGAATATTGAATCGTTGATTCCGCCATTTTGATCGCCCTTTCTTTACCTATCCAATTGTAATCACCTGCAAAAACAAAGAGCTCTATTAACATCTTAATGTCAATCAAAGTAACTCACTAACACTCTCACGACATATCCATAACGTTTTACCGACTTCCTTTTTAGCCTAAAGTGGCAAATAAAAAACCAGACCCCCTATAATGGAGGCCTGGTTATAACGTTCTTATTTTTTGTTTGCAGCCGCCCAAGCATCAAGCTGCTTTTGTTTCTCTGCAATAACTTTATCAATACCCGCGGCTTTCAGTTTAGCTCTGAAGTCAGGCAATTTATCGGCCGGATCGAGCGTTCCGGACTCTAAACCTTTTGCATACTGATCTGTTACATTTTTAAGAGCAATAACCTCATTTTTAACTGGTTCCGAGTTGAATGTAAATCCAAGTGCTTTAGACTTGATAGCTTTTTGATTTGCTTCTGCAGTCAATTTCCACATGTCCTGTAAGTCTGACTTCATTAGATATGCAATGGATGGATTAGCGTAAATCCAACTTTGAATTGAATATCCAACTGTCTTAGAATCAATACCTGCAGGGTAATCGATTGAATTCTCCGACGCCTTCACATAGTGTTTTCCTTCAATGCCATAGATAAATAAATTAGCAAGATCCTTATCCGTGTACATCAGATTCATAAGCATCATGACGCGTTCAGGATTAGTAGAATTAACAGATATCGTCCACAAACCACCTTGCGTATTGGTCGTAGTCGAATAAATATTAGACATCAGTGGCGCATAAACGAGCTCTTTGCCATTCGCTCGGATTTCCGATTCTAAGTTACCTGGTCTAAGACCGATGAAATAAGAAAATGCCTTATCTGCTTTCAACAAATCTGAGGCGTTAGCTTGCGTTGTAGCAGCATCCTTGTTGATATAGCCCGCCTTAGCCCAACTATGAACTTTATTCAAATAGTTCTCATACTCTTTGGTCTCGAACAAATTCACAACTTTCAAACCATTATCATACTCAGGTAAAACACCTAAGCGATCTCCCAGCTTATCATACCAAACATAAACATCCGACGGCATGGATAACCCGGCTCCAAGTGGAGCGATATTGGGCTCATTTTCTTTAATCGTCTTATACACTTGATCCAAATCATCAATCGTCTTGATGGATGCTATATTAATTTTGTACTTATCAACCAAATCCTTCCGCATTAATACCCCAGGAACCCCTGTCGTGTAATCCTTATAGACAGGCACACCATAGGTCTTCCCTTCAATTTTCACGCTAGACAGATAGGCAGGATCGATCTGTTTTTTAATACCGTCGCCATACTTATCCAACAGATTGTCAATCGCGACTAAAGTTCCAGTCGCCACACTCGAGCTGTACCCTGCACCAAATTCAAAGGACAAATCCAGTTTTTCACGGCCAGATGTCATTAAATTCTTTTGTTGAGCCCAGGCCCCGATACTAATAGGTATGATTTTGACTGTTGCGTTAATTTTGGCCTTTGTGATTTTGCTTATTTCATCTTGCACGGCTTGCGTATCCTTAGGTACTGCTCCAAAAGCCGGCATCGCAATTGCGATTTCATAAGGGTCCTTGGTTGCATTACTTGTACTAGAAGCCGGAGTTGCTGTTGCACCACTATTTCCATCCGTTTTCGAAGATGAACATCCAGCAATTACTCCTGTTAACATAACTGTGACAAGCGACAATGTCGCCAACTTTAATTTCCTTTTCATCTCGTATCCCCCCCAAAGTATCAATCATTTACACCTTCATCATATCCTTCAATGAAGTGGGCGACTAACACTCTACCGACATCATAATAGCGTTTTCACGACTTATTGATCTTTGTTATTTTGACTTCGATATTCCATTGGCCCTAAGCCAACGTGCTTCTTAAATAGTTTGGTAAAATAGGAAAAATTCGTGTATCCCAGCATCGACGCAATTGAGCTTACAGGGCGTTCTGTATGTGACAACAACTCTTTGGCCACTTTGACTTTTTCAATCACAATATAATCTGATAAAACGTACCCCGTCTCTTTTTTAAAAATTCTCGTTAAATAATCGGGATGTAAAAAGACTTGGTCTGCGATCATTTCACGGGTCATATCTTGATCCAGGTTATGCGAGATATATGTTTTAACGATCTGAACTATTTTCTCTGTCTCTTTGATCGCTTCTGCATGGATCATTGCTTTGTTAACAGCATGACGAGCCCAGATGAGCATATCCATGATGGACCGCCCCGCAGATTCCGAGATTTGTCTTGATTCTTCATCACCAAATAATTGATTGGCTTCAATCCCTTTCAAGTTCAAAAAGGAATATACAACTTGGGTAAAATTTTGATTGAATTGGTGTAAAATATCAGCATTCATTCCTTGGTTTTTGACAAGACTGTCCAAAAGCGTTTCCACTTCATGAACGACTGCGCCCTTCGTCGCTGTTTTCATAAGTGAGGCGACTATGCTGAGTGCTGGCAGCTTTGCCTGAGGCATAGAGGTGCCGTTATCAGGCTGAAGATAGACTTGGTTTACGAAGGCAACATTATTCCGATCTTGTCTCCTTAACTCTGCTACCATTCCGGCCATTTCATAAGCTTCTACGGCGTTTCCAAAATAACAAGAGAGATCACTATAAAAATATTCGTTACACGAATCGATATATTGTTCACAAGCTCGATATAGATATTCGTATTCCCATTTCGTCCCCCTATTTGCGACCATAATCAACAAGAGCATTCCTCGATCCAAATGAAAACATATGCCATTTGAACCTTCACCAATGATCATTTCTTCGGCTGAATTTTTAAGGGCATACGCTAGAATCTTCTCATCTCTTCGATTCAACTCTTTTTTCCACTTTTGAACCGAAATGAGAATAGGGAGAAAGACCGATTCTTCCGTTATAGGAATGTGATGCAATTCCACTTGATCTCGTATCGCGGAGGGCTGGCTAGGTATTGAATGGTTGATTAAGTCCACCCAGAACCTTTCAATAATAAAGGAATGGTGCTTGAGCCATAGTTGATGGGATTGACTGTTTCTATTGAACTCACTGTTTCGATTTATGATGTCCTGCGCTTTTCGAATGGCATTTTCCAAGTCAGCTGCACGTACAGGCTTAAGTAAATAATCAACACTACCAAGCTGAAGTGCTTCTTTTGCATACTTAAAATCAGCATGACTTGTGAAGAAGATCGTCGCTGTATTCGGATGATGCTCTCTCACCCAAGTCAACAAATCAAACCCGCTTCCTTGGGGCATTTCGATATCACACAGCAAGATATCGATTCTTTCCCTTACAAATATTTCTTTGGCTTGTCTGACATTAATAGCTGTGTGCAATCTGCTGATGCCTAATTTATTTAGATCAAGGTCAGATTTGACCCCTTCAATGGCCAGAACCTCGTCGTCTACAATGAGAAGATGAACATTCATCTGGTTTCCTCCAATCCTGGGTTTGTAGGGATAATCATTTCTACTCTTGCTCCAAAGGTATCTTGATCGTTATCATAAACGATAGATGCGACTTCACCGTACAAGAGTCGTAATCGCCGTTCCACATTCCAAATCCCAGTATGCTCCCCCCGTTCATTTTCCACACTTCTGCCTGCCTGTAGTTTTTCAAGTATGTCGCTCTTAAATCCTGGTCCTGTATCTCTTATGCTTATTTTCATTCTGGAGCCATGCTCTTCAATCAGAAATTCAATCTGAACCTCAATAATGAGCGGCTCATCCAACGTAACGGCATGCTTAATTGAATTCTCTACGAAGGATTGAATGACGAGTGGTGGGATCGGGACATCTAATAAGTATTCCGGCGAGTGGATTGTCCACTTCAATTTTTCCGGAAAACGTAAGTTCTGGATCTTTAAATAATTTCGCGTATGTTCAAGCTCATCTTTAAGCGGTACGAAAGACGTATTACTCCGGAACATAAATCGGAAATATTCGATCAAGGACATCGTCATATCTAAGATCAAATCATAATTCTTAATCTTAGCAAGATTATAAATAA
Organism: Paenibacillus allorhizoplanae; assembly: GCF_927798215.1. Classification (NCBI taxonomy): domain Bacteria; kingdom Bacillati; phylum Bacillota; class Bacilli; order Caryophanales; family Paenibacillaceae; genus Paenibacillus; species Paenibacillus allorhizoplanae. Next base: position 157,118 of record NZ_CAKMMW010000010.1, on the reverse strand, counting down.
TATTGAGTGTATTCAAAAAGAAATGAGGATTAACTTGCAGCTGAAGCCGCTGTAACTCCTCCTTTTGCTTATTCAACTGCTCCTCATAGACGTTAACTCGGAGCCGTTCAACCTCAGACATCATGGCATTAAACGCCCCGCCCATTAGTTGAAATTCTCCCGAAGTATTGCTAAGCTCTACCCTACTGCTCCAGTCTCCTTCTCGAACTTTCTTCATTGTGCGCAGTAATCGATAAAGTGGCACTAAAACAGATTGTCTCATGGCATAAAGACCTATAGGGATAAAAAGAAATGCAGCAATCGTGATAAACCAAACAATGGACTGCAGATAAGGAAGCTTAGCTAAAATATAATGATCGGGTATCAATACATTTAAACTGAAATCTCCTCGATTTGACAGAGCCCCAACCACAAGAAATTTCTTTTTCGTGCCTGAAATATAATATTCATTTACCTTCTGTTGAAGTTCAATCCCATATTCACTTACTAGTTTTGAATTGGAAATAGGTTCTCCTTGCGTATTGGCTAATAAAACCTCTCCCTCTTCTCCAATTTGAAGCGAACGAAGGGGGGTTACCATTTCCTCCGTATTAATCAATGCGCCAAGGTAGGTGTCCCCAGCACGCACAATATCAACAAGGTAATTAACTTGGTCAATTTGCACGTATTTCCAAACGTAAGAAGATCCACCCTTTGAAAACAACTCTGAACGAATATATTCAATTAAATATTTTTCAATAATGTCATTTCCCTTAATGTCTGAAGCATTCTTCTTAGAAACAGTTAAGAAATCTTGCCGATGATCTGTATAGGCAAAGAATGAAGTAATCGGATCGTATAAGTTAATATCCTTACTTAACTTGTTAAACAAATATATTTTGGCACTGTAATACTCTCCATCAGCTTCCTCCTGGCTAAGCGATAACAAATCGTAGCCTGTACCGGCAACCGTACGCATATACGAATCGATGTCGTCTAATTGAGAATCACTCTGGTCCGTATACAGGTTTAACGTATTCTTATAAGAATCCGCAACCTGCCCCCTAACGACATGAATAGCATAGTAGTTGTTGTATAAGAGCATCCCCACCAGCGGCATCGTCATTATGAACACGCTGACGATTAACTTAACTCTCAATGAGGCTCGTCTCCAGTACCATGCGGGTGTATTCATGTCGTTTTGGCTCCTTTTGTTACTTAAATTTAAATTTCAGATCTATCATACTCTTATAAGAACTGGCAACGCCACAACCATAATAAGTCAGTTGTGGCGCCATCGCATATAGGAGAATCATCCGGTACCTTATCCTTTTACAGCACCAATCATAATTCCTTTGATAAAATATTTTTGGAAGAATGGGTACGCCACCAAAATTGGGAGGACCCCAATGACGGCAATGGCCATTTTCACAGCATCCGTAGGCATTTGTTGCATAGCATCACTTGCATTATTCGTCATATTCGTGCTTATGAATTGGATATCCTGCATGATTCGATTCAGCAAATTTTGTACACTGTACAGATTAGGATTGGTAATGTAGATCATGCCTAGCTGCCAATCATTCCAGTACATGATACATTCAAAGAGCCCGATCGTTGCTAATATAGGACCAGAGAGTGGAAGCACGATGGACCATAAGGTCCTATATTCGCCGGCTCCGTCTATTTGTGCAGATTCGATCAAAGCACTAGGAATCGTCGTCTGGAAGAAGGTTCTCATCAACATCACGTAAAATCCGTTCATCAGGAGCCCCGGTACAATCAGTGCCCAGATCGTATTTTTAATATGAAAGATCTGTGTATACACCAAGTAGGAGGGAACCAGTCCTCCATGAAACAACATGGTAAAGAAGACGATAAACATAATCAAATTGCGATACGGTGTAACACTTCTGGATAACGGATAAGCCAAAAGTGCCGTCATGGATACTCCTAAAACAGTTCCTACTACCGTAACAAAGATTGTCACTCCGTAAGCCCGGGCGATCTCTCCCCCTCTATCGAATAAATATTCATACGCAGCCGTACTAAACGTATGAGGGATGAACGAATAACCATACGCGATGATATCATTCTGATCCGTTAACGAAGCGGAAATGAGCAGTATGAATGGGAGAATACAAATGACGGTGAACAAGAACATTGTGATATGGCTGAACCATGTCAAACCTCTATTCTCTTTTCTCATGGTGTCTACCTCCTTAAAGTTTTCTGCGATACTTCCTGAATATGCATCTTGACGAGCAGAAAACTCGCTTCGGAAGCATTCACTTAGAACAATGCGCTATCTTTGCTGTATAGTCGCACCATATAGTTTGCAAGCATAACAAGTAAGAATCCAACGAGAGATTGATACACCCCTGCTGCTGTGGACAAGCCAATATCCCCATTGCCCGTTAAGCCTTTAAATACATACGTATCAATCGTGGCTGTTGTATTAAATAATGCTCCAGAATTCATTGGAACCTGATAAAACAAACCAAAATCAGAGTAAAAAATTCTTCCGATACTGAGCAGCGTCAGCATGATAATGACCGGTGTTAGAATCGGCAAGGTAATATGTCGGATCTGCTGCAATCGGCTTGCACCGTCGAGTCTAGCAGCTTCATAATACTCTTCATCAATTCCCATCAATGCTGCAAAGAAAACAATGCTCGAATAGCCAACACTTTTCCAGAAGTGAACCAACGTTAAAATCCAAGGCCAATACTTTTCCTCGGTGTACCAAGAAATGCCATCCTTTATTCCGAACCACGGAAGTACGGTGTGATTCATGAATCCCGTATCTGCACTTAAGAGGGCATAAACCAAATAGCTGACGATGACCATGGAAATCAGATGCGGCAGAGTGATCACACTTTGATAAAACTTAAGCAATACTTTGTTTTTAATCTCATTCAACAAGATTGCACAGGCTAAAGACAAAAAGGTTCCAACAACTATAAACAATAAATTGTAAAGAATGGTGTTTCGGGTAATAATATAAGCGTCCGATGTCTTAAAGAGATATTCAAAGTTTTTAAATCCAATCCAGTCACTCTCTAAAATCCCCTTAGCAAAATTTATTTTTTTGAAAGCAATGACGATCCCGAGCATCGGGATATAATTATTGAACAACAGGTACAGAAGTCCAGGGGCCATCATAATTAGAAGTGGCAGGTATTTACGGAAACGGTTTTCTTTTTTCTTATACGGGATACCCGCCCGTAGTACAGTTGCTGATGCTCTTTCCATCTTAGAAACCCTTCCTTTCTGTTTATTATTTCTCTAATGTCTTACCTTGATTTTAAGGGATACGATCTCGTCCATCTAACAATCTAACGACAACATAGTAACGTTTTAACGACTTTCGTTGCCTCGAAAAAAAAGACTGATCGGGAAAAGCCCGTTCAGCCATTCATTTGTTTAATACGACGTCCAACCACCATCAGCTGCGATGACAGTCCCATTCACAAACTTTGAATCCTCAGATGCAAGGAAAAGAGCAACGGTAGCAATTTCACTCGGGTTCACTGGTTCGCGCCGTTGCGTGCCCGCTCCATTTTGGAACTCCTTTAAAGCTGCCATGTCGATATTGCCCATGGAATCCATGATACTGGTTAGAACACCGCCTGGTGCAATAGCGTTACAGCGAATGCCGGATTTCGCGTACATATAACCAACATTTTTGGTAAGCCCCACAAGACCGTGCTTGGAAGAAGTATAGGCAACTCCACCTTTGCCCCCAGTTATTCCAGCCGCGGACGCAATATTTACAATGACGCCCTCTCCTTGTTGCAACATGAACGGAAGTGCTTTGCGAATGGCACGCATTGGACCTGTCAAATTAATCCCTATTACCCGGTCCCACAAATCGTCTTCGATTGTTTCGATTAATCTGAAGCCATCCATGATTCCTGCATTATTTACGAGAATGTCGACGCTTCCAAATGCTTCAGCAGCTTTGTCCACCATCGCCTGGATATCCTTTTCCTTCATGACGTTAGCGACAACGCCTATAGCTATACCACCTTTTTGATTAATAGCGTTAACAACTGCTAAGGTGGCTTCTTCATTCATGTCCGCCACCACGACCTTGGCGCCCTCCCCTGCATACAGTTCTGCAATCGCTTTGCCAACACCTGAAGCGGCTCCTGTTACTATCGCTACTTTATTTTGCAGTTTCATACCCATTTCCCCTTCTTCCTCTTTTTAGATCGCGTTTTCTTTAGCAATTTCCCCAAGATGGATACCACTTGGCTTAGTGGTACGCTCCTGCGTGTTACGGTCCACTTCAATTAATCCGAAAGTCTTGGAGAACCCAAGCTGCCACTCAAAATTATCCATCAAGGACCAATGCATATAGCCCAAAACTTGGAATCCGTCCGTAATACAGTCTTGAACACCTTTCAGGGCCTGATTAATGAAAGCAATACGCCGGGTATCATCATCCGTTGCTATCCCATTTTCAGTAATCATAATCGGCATTTTTAGATGCGTGCTAACATATCGGACAACTGCCCCCAGTGCCTCCGGGTAAAATTCGTTCCCCATTTGTGTCGTCTCTGCATCATCAGGCACGGGGAGAAGGCCATCTGGTCCATACACAGCACGCGTATAGTTTTGTAACCCGAAAAAGTCATCCTCATTCAGGTATGGAACAAATTGAACAAATTCCTCTTGCCATGCATCTCTCGCATTTTCTTCACCGCCAGGAACACTTTGGATGTCGTAGAGTGACAAGGTAACTCCTACTTTGGTTTGCGGACTAATCTGCCGAATAGCTGCTCTTGCTTCCACATGCGCTTGAAAAATAACTGCCAAGCCTTCCTCCGAACGTGGAGCTAAAAACGAGTGAACTTCGGTAGGAGGGACTCCAAACGCTTTACTTAGCCCCATAAAGTATTTTTGCATTTTCTCCGCCATGTTCTCCATATTCATGCCGACTTGAGCACCAGGCGAACCAGACTTGAGCGCGTATCGCTTCATAATCTTCTTAATCCCGATGGAGATATTCGCCTCATTAATTGTACATACGTATGGGATCAACTCGCCTAATTCACGCATGACATGTGCACAATATCTTGCAAAACGGGCAGGGGTATCCGCCGACTCCCAACCCCCAAGCCGAATGAGCCATTGTGGTGAGCTGAAATGGTGGAGCGTCACAATCGGAGTTATCTTATTTTCTTTACAAGCAAGTAGAACTTCCCGATAATGTTCAATTTCTGAAGCTTCGAATTGCCCCTCCTCTGGCTCGATTCGAGCCCATTCAATGGAGAATCTATAGGAATTCAATCCCAATCTAGCCATTTCAGTAATATCGCTCTTAAAACGGTTATAGTGATCTACCGCGCTGCCTGATGGTTCTTTGAACACCGATCCTTCCAAGTTTTCCATCAGCCAAAAATCAGAATTCGTATTATTGCCTTCCACCTGATGTGCTGCAGTGGATGCCCCCCATAAAAAACCTTCTGGAAAACGTGCCATGTTTGCTCCTCCTCAACCTCTATTAATTGCTACAACTTAATTTTATAAGGATCTTATAGTGGCAACTAACAATCCAACGACTCTTCACTAACGTTTTGACGACTTTCTAAAAACACAAAAAAGACCTAATGCTAGGCCTCTATCAATGAAAAACATTTATTATAATAGTCGTTTAAGTACCATTATGATGTCGTTAAAACGTTAGTGAAAAGACAATGATTGACGTAAAGTTAAACTGAAAAGTTATACTGTGAAACCCGAATTACTAAATCTATTTGAATCTTAGGAGGATTTGATTCATGACAGACTTCACTAGTGTACAAAACAAAGTTGCCATTGTTACTGGCGCTTCAGATGGCCTTGGTAAGGCAATTGCAAAGTGCTATGCAGAAAATGGGATGAAGGTCATTGTATCTGATATTAATACCGAAAAGGGTTCTAAGGTAGTAGAAGAAATTAAAGCGACAGGTGGAGAGGCATCTTTCTTTCGAACGGATGTCAGCCAAGAGGAAGATGTAAAAGCAATGGTCGACTTTGCTATTGAAACCTATGGCCGTCTAGACGGTATTGTAAATAACGCCGGAATTAGCGCCGAGAGTAGGCCGACTCATGAATATTCAATATCTGAGTTTGATAGGTTAACATCTATTGACCTAAAGGGTGTCTTCCTGGGAATGAAGTTTGGAATCGAAGCGATCCTCAAGTCGAAATCATCATCAGGATTCGTAGTCAACGTTGCATCTCTAGCTGGTATATTAGGCAATAGTTCCATGGCTATTTATACTTCGGCCAAGCATGGCGTTGTAGGTCTGACAAAAAGTGCTGCACTCGATTATGCACCATACAACATTACAGTCAATGCGATATGTCCGGGGACCATCAAGACTTCAATTTGGGGAAATGCACCCGAAGAAGTTATTCAACAGTATGCAAAGTTGCTATCTCCGAATGGAAGACTAGGTGATCCAAAGGAAGTTGCACATTTAGCCTTATTTTTAGCCTCGGATTTGGCTCGTTACATTAGTGGTTCAGCCATCACTGTCGATGCTGGCTCAAGCGCTGGTAAGCTTACTCCCACTCAATGGGCTCATCCCGAAATATTGGAATAAATGCACTATCATTCACAGTCCAAATGGGGAAACTATTGAGTTTATTGAAGATGTTAATTTTGATATGTCCACTAAAACCCATGTAAATTAAGTTTTTCAGATTTTACTCAACTACATTTCCGCAAGCTTCTTCATCGCAAGGTAAAAAAACAAAAAAACCTTACAGCAGGAAGTATCTAAGCTCTTCATGAACTTAAATACTCTCCGCGGTAAGGGGATGATTTCTATTATGCTGTTGCTTCGACTTCTTCATGCACGGTTTTGATTTGAATCATAACCGTATTCGCATCCGTCAACACTTCAATGCCATCCTTGAAGATCAGGTCAGAAACGAGAAGCTTGTCGCCAGTATCAAGGCCACTGATATCCACTTCCATGGAAGTTGGCAAATCACCAGGCATACAACGCACTTCTACTTCATACATTTCGATCTGCAGAACCCCACCGGATTTAACTCCGATTGCCTCTCCAGAAAACTGGATAGTAACTTTGCTATCCATCATTTCAGTCATGTTCACATGATGAAAGTCAATATGCAGCAGATTGCCCGACATCGCATCCTTTTGAACACTCTGAACAATGATCGGAATAACTTTCTCATCGGATGTATTTCCTTGCAGGATAGCTCGTGGATGTTTCTTCAAAATATCCAGCATTTCTTTTTCATTTACTTCTACAGACAAAGTATCTTTACCAATCCCATACAACACAGCCGGGATGCGTCCCTGTTTTCTTGCTTGATTCATGTGGGACTTTGTTTCACCAGTGCGCTTGTTCAATTGAATAAATTTACTCATTTGTTTGTTTCCCGCTCTCTTTGACCATAAATTCTTGTCAAAATGATTATAACATGACCATAAAATCTAGTCAAACTTTGATGAAAACCCACCCGTTCCTATTCATACTCCATAAATGGATCAGGGATCTCTATCTGATAAGCCTCTGCATCGCTAACACCAACAGAAAGGACTGCTCTGCCATTGCCAGACCGTATAAGCCCACCGCTAAAAATGACATCCTCTAAATCTGGCCGTTTGCCAGGTCCTCTTGGAAAATCACTTCTTGTCGCTATAATTTTCATGGGTGTTTTCTCACAGGTCTCAGGGTTTATCGAAAATACCATGGAATAATAATGCTTATTTCCAACAGTATCAAAGCAGGCAACATGTCCCAGTACACCCACATGACCATTCCCCAGCAAATGTGCTTCGTTCGCACCTCCCCATTCTTCGGAGACGAATTGCTCTTTAAGAATTTCTGCATGGATGAAGGTTTGCTCATTGAGCTCCTCCAGCGAGTTGATGATTGTAAATCCAATTTGCCCTCTTCCGCCTCTTTCTCCTTGCGGTCTAGTAAATACACCTACTCTACCGCCCTTAAGCTCAATGAGTCGAATATCCTTCATCGTACCGGGTCCAGATGAGAAGTGACATAATGTATCTATTTGATATCCGCGATAAAATTGAGTAACCCACGACACAATCTTACTTGGATTATCGACAGCTGTAATGACTTCAACTCCGCCAACGATTAGTTCACCTTTGATGATGGTCATGCATGGATCCTGTAAGTTATAAGTGTGTGTATGTATGCGGGGGCTCCAAACCTGATTCTTGCATGTAAAAAAGAAGACTTGAGAGAACTCGCTATCCCGTTCCTCAACTCTTCCTAAAATGACTTCCTCCCCGTCATACTGAAACGGGGCCGTTATATTGTATACATCGCGATTTCCAACCCCTGAGAATACTAGTTTCTGTACTTTTGTTTCTCGGGGGCTTGCATAAAACGTTTCCAGAAGCTGTTTACAGTTCTCCGTTTTAATCGATTTCCTTGTCATTGACGTCCTCCTGATAATCCATCGATGCATCTATCGTCCAATCACTTTCCTCATCCATTTCGATGCCAATGAGCTGCCCAGGCTGGACATTAAAATACAGACAAAGCTTTAGCAATAAATCCCTAGGATACTGTACCATCTCATCCTTATACATACGACGAACGGAGTCAAAGTGGTAGTTAATCTCTTTAGCGAGCCTACGTATCGATAATTTAGGATCGTGATTTTCCATGACTTCTTTTAATTTACTGCGTATGACTGACACACATACACCCCCTCAATAAATATATAGGGTATGTCATGGAGAGTCAATAAATTGACAAGAAAAAATGGTCATGTTATAGTGAGAACAGGAAATAATTTTGAATTTTCTGAAAATAACATACTCCTTCTCCCAAAAAGAATTAAAGATCTATCTTTAGATTCTTTTTTTTGTGTTCCAAAAATCGTGATTCAACATGGAGGCTCCTTATATGAAGTTTACAAGCAGCAATCGGAATATCGTTTTTCTAGGTACTAGCCTACCGAGAGAATGCGGCATAGCAACATTCACACAAGATCTATTAGATGAACTAAAACACATCAAGGGCTTTAACAAACCTCGTATTATTGCAATTAATAACAACGAAACTTACGACTATGAAGACCAAGTGACGAGGGAAATTGACCAACATAAGCTGTCAGATTATATAGAGACAGCCGATTATCTTAGCACATCAGACGTTGATCTTCTCGTTATCCAGCATGAATTCGGTATATACGGCGGAGAAAGCGGTGAATACTTGATTCCATTCGTCGAGAGACTGACTATACCGTTTGTTGTCATTTTTCATACCGTGTTAACGAAACCTTCTGCCAAACAGCGTCACATCATGAATCGAGTTGCAGAGCTAAGTGTTACAGTTGTCACGATGGCGCAATCTACAGTAACGGATTTGATCTCTATTTATGGCGTTGATGCCTCCAAAATCGCATTCATTCACCATGGCGTCCCCCATGTCCAAACCGGATCAAGATCAGAGCTTAAAGAGCAATACGGCTTTGCAGGTCGGAAAATTTTATCTACCTTTGGATTTTTAAGCCCTGGTAAGGGAATTGAGTACAGCATAGAAGCCATGCGAGGAGTGGTCAAACAGCATCCCGATTCACTCTATATGGTTTGGGGGAAAACACATCCGGTCGTTAAACAAGAAACAGGCGAAGTGTACAGACAAAAGCTGGTGGATCTTGTGGAAGAATATGATTTAACACGAAACGTTCACTTCGTCGATAGGCTTCTAACGCAGGATGAAGTCATTCATTCACTGGTCATGTCAGACATTTATATGACTCCTTATTTAGGCAAGGATCAAGCTGTTAGCGGTACCTTAGCATACGGAGTTGGCTATGGCCGGGTTATTGTCTCCACACCGTATCGATACGCCGAAGAAATGCTGGCAGATGGCAGGGGCTTATTGGCAAACTTTCGCGATTCGGCCTCTTTGGAAGCTTGCATCCTTCAATTATTGAATGACCCTTCAAAAATAGCTGAAATGGAGAATCGTACACTTGAACTCGGAAGAACCATGCTGTGGAACGAAATTGCCAAAACCTATGCCGCCATCTTCCAAGAAAAAATAATTGATTCAAAATCAACTAAAGTGAAACACTTAGGAGTGATTTAATGCAAGTACAAACGATACTGCAGTTTAAGGCTGATTACCTGCGAAGGATAACAGACGATACGGGCATTTTTCAACATACCAAGTTTGGCGTACCCGACCGTTCCAAAGGTTATACGACCGACGATAACGCACGGGCATTAATCGCAGCCGTTTTATTGTATAGCAGCCAAAAAGATGCCAGTACGTTAGACCTCATTCATACTTACGTTTCCTTCATTCACCATGCACAGAATACAGATGGTAATTTTAGAAACTTCATGAATTATAACCGCTCATTCATCGAGGAAAGTGGCTCCGAGGATTGTCAGGGACGCACACTATGGGCATTAGGATTCGCGCTCACCCATTCCTCCTTGCTGCCCGATAATGTACTTAATACGTGTCGTTATTTAATCAATCAGGCATTACCACATATCGAAAACCTAGGATCTCCTCGTGCGGGAGCCTATGCGATAATCGGTCTAAGTTATTTAATAGAAACCCCTAATGCTTTAACTTACTCCTTCCCCTATCTCCACACGCCAAATACCGCAGAAGAAAAGGCCTTTCTACCAAGAGCATTCATTATCAATTTGATCGAAAAAATAGCGGCCCGACTGCACAATCAATATGTACGTAATAAGGGAAACGGTTGGAATTGGTTTGAAGACAGCCTTACCTACGGAAACTCCATGCTCCCATGGGCACTTTTAAAAGCATCACATATCTCCAATAACATTGGTTTCAAGGAAACCGCTAAAGAAAGTCTGGATTTTCTAGTATCCAAAACCTTTGCTAAAGAAGGATATTATAAACCGATTGGCAGCCATGGCTGGCAGTTGCGTGATGAAAAAGCTGCCCTCTACGATGAACAGCCCATTGAAGCCTGTGAAATGCTTCTTACGTGCAAAGAAGCCGCGATCGTGCTCCAAGACCCAGCTTATCTGAAGATAGCTGCCTTATGCTATGAGTGGTATGTAGGCCATAATTCATTACAAACCTCTCTCATAGATCCTCAAACAGGAGCTTGTTATGATGGCATTCATGCCACTGGACTGAACCTTAATCAAGGCTCTGAGAGCATCATTTCCTTCTCCATTGCCCATTTGGTGATGCATCATGAATAAATTTGCTACCATCCTTGCAGGAGGGGGCGGAACCCGCTTCTGGCCGCTGTCTAGACAAGAGATTCCAAAGCAGCTTCTAAATATTAGCGGCAATGATATTATGCTCAACGATACGATCGAACGATTCAAAGGCATTATCCCTCAGGAAAATACCGTTATTGTTACGAATCGTTCTCAAGCGGTTTTGATGGAGAGCATCATGCATAGCAGTGTTTCGAAAAGCAATATTTTGATCGAGCCCGTTGCCAGAAACACGGCTGCAAGCATACTTTTCGCGGCATTATCTATAGAAAAATCACACGGAGACTCCTTAATGGTCGTATTGCCTTCCGATCATTATATAACCGATGAAGAACAATTTCGGCTTACGTTAGACGAAGCCTGTACGGTCGCAATGGAGACAGATAAAATCGTTACTATCGGAATTAAGCCTACATTTCCATCGACCGGGTACGGTTATATCGCCTTTGATAAAGAACCTATTAGTTCAAATCCTGTGGCTGTATACGAAGTATCTGAATTTGTGGAAAAACCGAACTTCCAGAAAGCCCAGGGCTATCTGTCATCCGGTAATTATTTATGGAATAGCGGTATTTTCATTTGGAAAACTTCCGTCATTATAGATAATTTCAAACGTTACCTGCCTCGGCTTTATAAGACAATGCTTCCAATCAGCGATTATCTAGGCACGAATCAAGCAGATGAAATCATTAATAACATCTATCCAACACTTCAAAATATTTCGATTGATTACGGGATCCTTGAGCGCTCCGACGAAGTCGTTGTTCTTTCTGGACAATTTGGCTGGAATGATATCGGCAGTTGGGATGCACTCGGTTCGATCTTCCCTCCAGATCTATCGGGAAACATTATTAAAGCTAACCATATGGGGATAGATACACGAAATTCAATCATATACGGAAATGGAAGACTAATCACGACAATTGGCATAGACGGCTTCATTATTGCCGATACTGGGGATGCACTGTTAATATGTCCAAAAGACAAAGCACAATCTGTCAAAGATATCGTAGACTTGCTGAAAGAAAACGGAATGACGGAGTATATTTAATTCCGTCATAGTCCAGCAAAAAAATCAGACAATGGATGAGGTAAATGGCATGTTATATCCTTCAATTGATAAACTACTTGAAATTGGTAGCAAGTATTCGCTAGTTGTTGCTTCGTCCATGAGAGCAAGATCTCTACGAGACGGTGCAAAATCAGAGTTGAAAGGTCAAAAGTCTCACAAACATGTGGGTGTTGCGTTAGAAGAACTTTACGGCAACTATATCGGTTTTGAGAAAACGGAGACGGAGATAAAAAAGTAAACAGCTATACCTACCAACTGACGTCATCGGAGGAATTCGGTGGCGTCAGTTGTTTATATTACTTCTACAGGACCAACTTAAAAATCTTTGACTCTGCCGGTTCCAATTGAACGCTTATATCTCCTGTTGACTGAAGGATAGTTTTCTCCCAAAGATCATGCAGCCAATACGTCGCATTTTTGGGCAAACCCAAACGTTCAATGGATATTTGTTTCTCAACCATTGCCTCTTTATTAAAGTTAAACACGGCTATCAAACAGTGGTTATCCGCCATTTTGAAAAACACATGATCAGAAGCAGCATCTGTATTTCCCTCAACCGGAACAAAAGTTTTTCCTGTCTCTGCAATTTGTAGTAGCTCAGGTCGACTCAACCAGTCCTCTGCCCTAGTTCTTGCTTCCTCATTTCGGAAATCATCCCCCATGAGGAGAACCGTCCCAGCTATTAGAGAAGCATTCAGACGACTCCTACCTTCCTGTATCATTGTAGGTTCTTGATTGAAGCTCTTATATAATACGGTATGGTCCGGATCATTGTAAGGGAAGAGGGTCCCATTCATCCACCAACCATATGTGAGTGAGTTCAACATATACTCCGTATCCTCGAGAGTACCGAAAGCATCACATGAAATGCGTCTACTATGAGCATATTGATGTGGGAACATCGGTGCAATCGACAAATTGATAAAGAATGGGCGCCCAATTACCATGGGATCAAGCCTAGTCTTGATCAAGGCCATGCCAAGGTTATACGCTTGAAGTCCTGTGCGGATTTCTTTATCGAAGTGTATGCCTTCTAATGCACCGTGACCAAGGAAGTCGAGTTTAATATACGCGAAGCCCCATCTTACAAACCTTTCAAGATACCACTCCGTTCGCATTAGATTGCCAGGGTGGGAAGGATCAATCGCAAGCCCTCCGTCCAACTCAGGTAAAATTTGCCCCTGATCATCTCTTAACAGAAGATCTTGGTAGGTATATTTGCCATCAGTTCCTTCCACAACTCGATCGAAATCTTTCCCCCAGAATGCAAAAGGAGTCCAATATATGCCTGGTTTTTGACCATTGTTTCGAACATGACACACAGCGTCCTCGAGCTGCTCCTGGGATAAGTTCGTCCAGAAGGAATCGAAGTTTATATAGACAGTCCCCTGATTATGAAACCCGCCATCGTGCAAACTCTTTAAAAAGTCCGACGTATGGGTGTAAAGTTCATAGTCGAGTTCTCCCCCTGCCGCCGACCAGCTATTCCATCCGAACGGAACGCCATGGTTCCATTGAAGAGGTGGGGCTATCACGGCATTGGCCTTTCCGTATTCCTCCAGTCCGGTCCTGTAATCCGCAAACATGCCCACAAAGATCCGCGGTGAAGCAATTGTTTTGCCAATTAGTGTTCCGTGAAGCATGGAATCGCGTGTGTACTCACCTGCTGTTCCACCATATACCTCCAAATGGTGTATGGCGGTTCCTTCACATCCGACTACTTTGATACCGGTTTTCCAAGTATCATGGGTAACAGAACCAACAACAAACCCATTTCTCGATACAGGTTCAAAGATAGCCGTTATCTCGTAACTTTCTAACTGATTCGGCATCGCGATTGATTCGTAACGCACCCACTTGTCATTATCAAAAGGCACCAACAGCGCACGTAGTTCCTTTTCCTCCATGTCTAACGAAATCGCTGATGATCCCTTAGTTGGATTCACCGTCAGTGGTGACATATAGTTCGTCTCCAAAACTTCCGATGTACCTTCCAGCTCAACTTGAACGAAAAAATATGATGCTTTTTCATAGAGCCAAAAAATCTGCTTCATATCTGGAAGCCGCTCAGCGGAATGAATCACAGCGAAGCAACAGCCCGTGCCGAAATCATCTTGGATCATTTGCGTTCCGACCAGTTTGTGCTCCGAATAATCGGTCGAAGCAACGTATTTGCCTTCTACCCGCGCTGCGCTGTAGGCACTGCTCAAGCGGCTCCCGGAATCCCATTCATATTCAGTTAATCCGCTTGCCAAATCGACAACAATTCGGCACAACCCATTTTCTACAACTACTTGCCCGTTCAACTCTTGAAAGATAATCGTACTGGCTATCATCATGATTCGCTCCTCCATGCCTATTTAAATGAAGAAGGAAGCCGGAGCAGTCTCTCGGCTTCCTAATCCGTCTCTTACTTCCAAAGATCCATGCGTTTCTTATAGTTGTCGTTGATGATTTTCTCCACTTTCTCATCGCCTGCTGCCTTCATATCGGCAAGCATTTTATCGAACAGAGCAGCTGCATCCGCTTCCGTTTTGGAAATAATGATTTTCGTAATTGTTTGACTCATAATATCTGAAATCTTCTGAGTGACAAGTGCATCTGGCGTACCGCCAGCAGGGCCGAGATTATCATAGGCAGACGTTTCCCACACGGTATCGGACAAGTTCTTCAGTGCCATCTGGTCGATCTCGTTACGTTGATAGCGGCCCGGCAAATCATACGGCGTACCATCGGAACCTTTACCGTTCTTCACGAACCAAGTCCATTTGCGAATACCTGTTTTCTTGGCGTAGTTATCCCAATCGTCTTTGAAACCTTGAAGAACTTCTGGGCGCGGTGTATGTTTGCCGTCCTTCTGATCCCAGTGCACTCCCTCTATTCCCCACATCAGCAGGTATTGCCCTTCTTCGCTAGCTAGGAAGTCGATGAGTTTCATCGTTCTTTCCGGATTTTTATTCGTCTTTGTGATGGCAATGGCGTCCCAACCAAGCGAGCTTTTTGGCCCTAAGGTCGTTTTGGCAGGGTCAACACCTGGTCCGACAATTTTATATGGATAAACCTGCTTCTCAATTCCGCCTTCTTTCTTCAGTACACCATTAGGCGTGCCGAAATCCCAATAAGCGCCAGGCGAGGCGAATACGAGCCCTTTCGAGATTTTTTGCTCCCACGTTTGCTTCTTGTTGACAGGCCATTCTGGATCAATTAAACCTTCACGGTACAACTTATTGATGTACATCAGCATGTCCTTATATTTCGGATCCTTCACATCATATTTCAGTGTTCCATTATCTTCGTAGTAAACTCTCATTCCCCACATGCCTTTAAACGTTCCGAGCACAGCGCCCATGTTTTCACCATTGAAGCTCATCGGGAATACGTCTTTGCCATCCACTTTACCAAGCTTTGTTTTAAAATCCTTCAGCAGAGCTTCGAATTCATCTGTCGTGAACGGCTTTCCGCCTTCAGCTTTGTCAGGAGCAATCTGTTTCAGCCAATCCTTTCGCATATTTATGCCGAATACAGGCTCATTCTCTGGGCCGTACCAGTTAGAAAGATAGTAGTTTTTACCGTCGGTATAACGCGTCTTTTTTAACGTGTCTCCATACATTTTCTGTACGTTAGGACCGAATTTCGCAATGAGATCATCCAGTGGAATAATGGCCCCTGCAGCGATGTACTTACTAACGATATCTCCACGGTCCATTAGAACGAGATCCGGCAGATCGCTGCTGGCGAGCATCAGATTCAGCTTTTCCGAAGGGTTACCGGTTGGCTGCTGAATTTCAATCGTAACTCCCGTTCGTTTCGTAATTTCCTTAGCAACTTCATTGGTAAACGCATCGCCCGTATTTTTATCAAAAAAAGTCATTTTTATCGGTGTCGTATCATTTGCTTTGTTATCGGTTGTAGCTGCTGGCTTATCACTGGAGGAAGCTGTATTTTCTTTGGTCGTACAACCAGCAATGACTGAACCCATGAGAACCGCTGAAATCAGCACATTAAACGTTTTCTTCGTATTGAACATGAAATAAAATCCCCCTTGACTGAATGTATTTGAAACATATCTAAATGCATTACTTAACTAGGATATCGTCTTAACCTATACGAATGCGCCCCAACCACCACCTTTCAGAAATGAGAACCTGATCTAGGCTTTAACTGCTCCAACCGTCATCCCTTTGACAAAATACTTTTGCAGGAACGGATACACAATAACAATCGGGAGCGTTGCGACAATCGTTGCCGCCATGCGGATCGAATCCGACGATACGGCGAGACGTTTGGCTGAATCCGCCATTTGCTGCGCGTCCGACACCATAGAAGACGTCTGATACTGATTCAAAATTTTGACCAGAACCGCCTGTAAGGTCTTCAATTCGGGCTTATACGTGAATACATAGGAATCGAACCAAGAATTCCAGTGGCCGATCGCCGTAAACAAACCTATTGTTGCAAGCACTGGCGTTGTTAAAGGCAATATGATCATCACGAAGATTTGCAGATCGTTCGCACCGTCTATCTTCGCTGATTCATCTAATTCCCCAGGAAGCTGCTGGATAAATGTGCGTACCAATATCATATAGAAGACATTCATAAGTCCTGGCGCAATGTACACCCAGAAGGTATCGATAAGGTGCAGGCTCTTTAAAATCATATAATAAGGGATTAAGCCGCCGCCAAAGTACATCGTGAATATGAAGAACAGTGTGATGAATTTACCACCGACCAAATCACGTTTACTCAGTGGATAAGAAAGCAGACAGATGACCAGAACAGCGAGTGGCGTGCCAATCAGTGTACGTGCTATCGTCACTTTGAGCCCATTAATAATTTCCTGATCGCCCAGAATCTGCGCATAGCTCGTCAGGGAGAAATCTCTTGGCCAGAAATAAACGCCGCCCCGGATCGTATCCTCCGCACTATTTAGAGAGAGTACAAGAATGTTCCAGAAGGGGTAGAACGTTGCGATAAACATCAGTAAGAGGAACCCATAAACGAACCAGGCGAAGAAAACATCGCCTCTCGATTTTGTTCTCATGTAAACCCACCCATTCCTATCTTTTCTTAGTTAGAACAATGACTGCTGATTCATTCGCTTGGATAACGAATTAACGCTAACGACGAGGATGAAGGCAATAACTGATTTGAACAACCCTACAGCAGCTCCATAAGAAAACATGCCATTTTGCAACCCGTAACGGTACGTATAGGTATCGATAACATCCGAATATTTCAAGATCGTGTTATTTTGCAATAAATACTGCTGATCGAACCCTGCGTTCAAAATCCCCCCTATTGATAAAATAGCCAGAATGACAATCGTAGGGCGCAAAGACGGAAGTGTTACATGGAACATTTGGCGCATGCGGCTGGCCCCGTCAACTCTTGCTGCTTCATATAGTTCGGGATTGATAGCGGCTATTGCAGCCAAATACATGATTGCGTTAAACCCCATATCCTTCCACATATTCGAGACGGCAATGATCCCCCAGAAATAATGACCGTTTTGGAAAAATTGCACCGGTTGCTCTGTGATGTGCAGGAGCATCAGTATCTTGTTGATCAACCCCTGTGAAGAAAGCAGTGTGATGATGATGTTTGCAGCTATGACCCAAGAGATAAAGTGAGGTAAGTAGGATACCGTTTGCATCACTTTTTTGAATAAACCCGTCTTCACTTCATTGATCATTAAGGCCAGCAGAATGGGGGCCGGAAATCCGATTAATAGCGATAAGAAGCTTTGCGCAATCGTATTCCGCATAATGATATAGAAATCACCGCTGGTAAAGAAGTACCGAAACCACTCGAAACCGACAAACTTACTTGTAAAAAACTGATGAAAAAATGAACCTCCACCAGGCGAGTAATTGATAAACGCCATGTATAAACCGAACATCGGACCATACGAGAATAATAGAGTAGAGATGAAAGCCGGCAGGATCATGACGTATAAGTATTTTTGGCTCTTCATCCTTCTGAGTCGCGCTTCCATGTGGTTAACCCGCCTTTTCCAGGCTGCGACGGCTAATGCCGCTCGATCACAACCATCATCATTTTGTATATTCTCATTATAGGAATGGGCAGATAACTATTCTATACAAACATCTTCCGAAACGTATTCCAAATGAACGATCCTTGGGTTAAGTCATTGTTTATTTGAGCTATACGTTTTACAATAAATGATGTTATATCTGGCGTTTAGAAAGGTGGTAGCGCTCTCAATGTACAGCATACTGCTGGTAGACGATGAAAAAATGGAACTCGAGATGCTCGCCGAATACGTTCGCTGGGGTGACATGGGTATTCGTGTCGCTGGCACAGCGAAGAACGGCAGAGAAGCGCTTCAGCGCATGGAAGAACTTCGACCTGATATCATATTAACTGACGTCCGTATGCCTATTATGGATGGACTGGAATTCAGCAGGCGAGCCAAACAGATCAATCGCAATGTCCAAGTCGTATTCCTAAGTGGTCACGATGAATTTCACTATATTAAAGCAGCGCTATCCGTTGAAGCGATCGGCTATTTATTGAAGCCACTTGATATGGGTGAGCTTCAACTTTTAATGGAGAAAGTGAAACAGAAGTGCGAAGAGTTCCGAATTTCCTCTCAGACCTCGGAAGTACTCAAAGAATCCTATCTGAGGGAACTGGTGCAGGAAAATAACCCTCTGGTTAGATCCCAATGGATTGAGAAACTCGTCTTGCTGCCATCTTCGATCCCTTCAATCGGTCTTTTTCAAATGATCTACCTAACTATTGACCCTGTTAGCCATTATGGTGTGGAGCTCGTAACACAGATTCGCAATTTTGCACAGGCAGAAATCCCCCGTTCCTTTCTCTGTCAAATGAAAGAAGGAACCTTCGTACTTCTCTGCCACAAGCAAGATACAGCGCCACTCGAGCTATACCATGCAGCGGAGCAACTGATTCGCTATATCAACGACAGCCATAACGCGGTCATTTCAATCGGTGTCTCCGACGTTCGGATGGGCTTGGATAGCCTATACGAACTATATACAGGAGCCAAACGAGCCAATGAAAGCAAGTTTTATTATGGCTTGGGGACATGTACAAGGGCCGATCAAGCTGTCGAGCCGGTGTACAAAGAGGTGAACCCTGAACAGGCAATTGCTTCACTTTGTCATGCCATTTCCCATCTGCAGGAAGCTGCCGCTAGCAGCGTTATTCAAGACTTCTTTAATGAATTGCGCACCTCCAAGGTCGATCGGGACCTGGTCTGCTCAAGCTCGTTACGCCTTATTACCGCCATCGAGCAGCATTTTACCAATATTATCGGTGGTGACTCCGTGAATGCCATGTATGTCGACGATTGGAAGGGTATAGCCAATTATTCAACCATCAATGAGATTGAAAATCACATCTTGGGTGTCTGTCATGCCATCCTCTCTCTTATGAAAGAAAAGGATAAGGACAAGAATCTTCATATTATTCATCAAATTACTAGTCTTATCGACAACAGCTTCAGCAGACAGTTAACCATCGAGGATCTTGCGAAACAAGTATATCTGTCACCCAATTACGTGCGAACTTTATTTAAGGAAAAAACGGGAGAAACGATATTGGAATATTTGACACGCATACGCATTCATCATGCAGCTGAGTTACTAAAAGATAAATCCAAAAAAATTCATGAGATTGCTACTTCCGTTGGATACGAAAATGTCTCTTACTTCTGCTCCGTGTTTCAAAAGTTCAAAGGAACGACCCCTAACGAATATCGGAAGAAACTTTTATGAAACAGAGACGAATGCCATGGCCACTCCGATTTGTAGCCAAAACGTTTCTTAATCTCAATTTGAATCGTAAATTATTCGCCGTCTTTTGCATCGTTTCCATCTTACCCTTATTGTTTTTCGTCAAATATTCCTATGACACGACCAAACAGGAGTTAACGACACAAATCTACTCCAATATGATTGCAACGACCGATCAAATTAACACAAACTTGGAAACAAAGCTTGATTCCTATTCGAAAATATCTGCTTCTATTTATTTGGATAATACGTTACGTCTGCTATTGATCAAAGATTACTCCGAAGACGAAACAGAGTACTTGGATTCCTATATCTACTTCAATAATGTAATGAAAAATGTATTGGCAACGAATCCCGATATTCGGGCAGTATCCATCTACATTAGCAATACCACATTTCCTGCGGATAGCGTATATATTAAACGAATTGATGATGCTGCCAAAGCAACCAATTGGTACGCGTCTATCGCCAACTCTCATGGTAATGTGACTTACAGTGTTTCCACAAATGCAGATGCCACTGAGCCTGTATTCACGCTGGCGCGATTGCTCAATAACAACAGCCTTAACTTTCCTTACGGTATTCTTACGTTCGAGATTGCCGAAGCCGACATCTATCGGCTCATGGAGAAAGAAAATAAACAAAAAGATATTTATATCGTCAATGAGAACGGCAATATTTTATCCAACCGCAATAAAGCGTATCTGAATCAAAATATCGACACCTTGATCCCCGGTACTTTCGGTGAGAACCAATCAGGAAGTTTTGACAGTATGTACAACGGTGAAAAATCACTCGTCGTTTATAATACGATTAAAAATGGCTGGAAAACGATTTCCGTTATCCCCTACAAGAGCTTCATGACGAACACTCAAAAAGCATCCAAACGAGTTCTACTCATGGCTTTGAGCAGTATAGCAATCTCCGTTGTTTTAATTTATATAACCTCACGGTTCTTCACCAAACGAATCGAATCCCTGCTTCAAGTCATCCGGCGGGTAGAAAGGGAAGATTTTAATGTCAACATGACGTTTATGGGGCATGACGAAATCGGGCAGCTATCCTTTGCCTTTCACAAGATGACAGGTCGCCTCAAAGAATTGATCAATGAGGTCTACAAGAAGGAAATTGCAAAAAAAGAAGCGGAAATGAACATGCTGCAAGCCCAAATCAATCCGCACTTTTTATATAACACGCTGGCTTCGATCTCGGCATTAGCCAATAAGCATGGGGATAACAGAATTAACGAAATGGTCTCGCACCTCGCTAAGTTTTATCGAATTTCATTGAATAAAGGAAAAATGATATTACCCATCAGTGAAGAAATCAAACTCACGAAGTATTACCTTGCCATTCAACAACATCGATTTGAAGGACTGCTTCGACTCCATTATGACATTGATGATTCTGTCCTTGTTTATCAGACAGTCAAACTAGCCTTGCAGCCATTTGTAGAGAATGCCATCAATCATGCTGTTTGGGACGATGAAATGGGCATGAATATCATCATTAGAGTGTACAGGGATGATTGCGATATTTATCTGGAAGTGATCGACGACGGGATGGGCATGCAGCCTGAAACTCTTGAACGTGCTTTAAATAAAACCGATAACATATCGGGGTACGGGATTACCAATGTTGACCAGCGGATCAAATTAGCCTTTGGCGACGAATACGGTGTTAATCTCTATAGCAAGTTCGGGATCGGAACGAAGGCACAAATTCGTATTCCTCTACACGGTATTCATTCTTAACCATACTTGAAAAATACGACTAGTGAAACAAAGGGGCTCTTGCGAGAGCCCCTTTGTTTTAGCTATTTACTGGTCTTTTGGATGAAATAATCAATATCGGCAATAAGGATGTCAGAGAATTCTTTGGTGATCTTCTTGCCGGCAGTTAATACTTGCACAAAGATTCGCAATGCTTTTAATTGCAGGGCAGTCGCATCTTTATTATGACTGCGTACAATCGCTTCCACTTTGGCAAGCAACTCCTTCCCCTTGTCTGATATTGTGATCGAACCATTCGCAACACCGATATTAATGAGATCCCTGAAATGATTGGTATCCATCTCTACCTGCAGCGTATACGTATTTGCCGTCACATTGCCGGCCAGATCCGTCCCGATGATCTCGATCACATGGTTTCCAACGGCTAAGGATGCAGGGACAGCTTGAACTGGATTGCCCGAGTTTTTCTTATCTAGTTGAATACTGCTACTGCCTATGCCGCTTAACGCATCCGTGATCTGAACCGATAGGTTCAACGGATCTGTCTGCCAAATTGTTAATGGACCGTTTACTCGGACAACGGGTGCTGTGCGATCGATGCCTACCGTCACTTGCTTGGATGCCTCCACATTGCCGTATCGATCCTTCGAACGATAATGAATGCTGTAAGCACCTTCCGTGGATAGCGTCACAGGTCCATTAACCGTTACCCAATTCCCGTCATTTAGCTGATATTCCGTCAACAGTATGCCGGTGCCTCCTTGTTGATCCACTGCGTTGAAGGTCATCTTGATGTCTTTATTGGTAAAAGTGCCGGTGCCGCTGATCCCGTCGAAGTTGACATTGGTCGTAGGAGGTACCGTATCTAGCTGAAGCTTAAATAGTTTAGACTCGGCTGGCTTCAAGGTTACATTCAGCATTCCGCTCACCTTATCCTCGGCTCCTGTCCATAGATCCGTTCGTAGATAGTTACTGGCGCCATTCAATCCAGCACGAGCCAAATCAATGGACTTCGTCGCAGAGGAAGCTCCGCTGTAATTGAAGACAGCCACATAATACGTGCCATTGTAATTCAATACGAAGGTCTCAGCCGCATTCGCTCCCGTATTCCCTTCCACTGCTTGGAAAGCCTTACCTAGTATAGCGACTTGGTTGACTGCCTTGTTTGTCAACAGTTCGTTCATGTAGGTTTGAGCAGTCTCATTATGCACATCATCCGAATTCAAGAAAACCGTACCCGAAATAACGGCGGAATTTACTCTGCTGCGCGCCTCGTCCATGGAACTTGCCCTCGACAACGACATATGATCTGGGTCAGTGTATGGGTAAATTGTTCCGTTCTGCCACCAACCATAAGTGAGCGAGTTCAGCTCGTACTCGGTTTCACTGATTTTGCCATATACATCACAAGAAATTCGACGGCTGTGTGCATATTGACTCGGAAATAACGGCGCAATCGATTCGCTAATGAACATGCTGCCATTAATGACATGATTCACGTACGCCATCCCTTGATTATAAGCTTGAATACCGGTGGTTACAGTCGGGTCGGCATGCTTCCCTTCTAAAGAACCATGCGTTAAGAAATCCAATTTAATATATGTGAAACCTAAAGCCTTAAATTTACCCAAAAAATAGTCCATTCTTGCCTTCGTACCCGGATGAGTTGGATCAAGTGCATAGGCGCCATCCAGCGTAGGCAAAATTTCCCCCGTACTATCTCTCAATACGATGTCTCCGTACGTATATTGATTGTTCGTCCCCTCAACCGTCTGACTCATATTCGTGCCCCAGTAGACGAAGGGCCCCCAATAAATACCGGCTTGCTGACCATTTTGATGAATGGTTGTCACAGCATTTTGCAGCTGAGTATCCGTTAAATTGTCCCAATAGGAGTCTAAGTTAATGTAGAGTGAGTCCTTGTTGTTAAAAGATTTGTTTTGTAGGTGCTCCTTGAAGTAATTCGACGTATCAATGACATCTTGGTAGGTCAGATCGCTGCCGTAGGCTCCCCAACTGTTCCAGCCTACCGGAACCTCGTGGGCAACTGTGCCCTGGAAGCTTAATGGCGGAGTAAACACGGCGTTCGCACGCCCGTATTCCTCGAGACCATCACGGTAATCGGCAAAGTAGCCGACAAACATCGTTGGTGATGTTACTTCCGTACCCGAAATGCTTCCGTGAGGCACAGTATCGTGTGTAATGTTGGATGATGCTCCGCCATACACCGTGAGGTTGTTCAATTTATGATTGGAACCGTTCCAGGAAATACCCGTCTTCCACGTATCATGCGTGACAGATCCGATCACGAGACCATTCCGATTCGCATTATTGTAAATAGCCGTTACTTCATAACCCGTGTTCGAAGTGTTGATCGATTGGGCTTTATACCGTATCCAATTATCATTATCAAAAGGGACAAATAGCGCTCTATTATCCGCATAGCTGCCAATATCCACGCCGCCACTATTGTTCACAACAATAGGTGCTATGGTATTCGTCGTCATGGATGCGGTGTTAACCGCTTTTAACTGAGTCAGGAAGAAGTTCTTCCCTTCATACAAGGTATAGACTTGATGAAGCGTAGGTTTACCAGGCGATTCGTTGACGACGGTAAAACGAATTCCTACGCCGAAACCGTCATGAACGGGGACGATCGCAGCTTCCGATAAGGTATGCTGTGGATAACTCTTGCTCGTAACGAGATTACCCAATTGTAGGCTGCCGTAAACGCCTTTTACAATTTTGGCATCCTTCCATGAATAATCGGCCATGCCGCTATCCGTATGGTACGTGATCGTCGTATCACCGTTGGAAAACGTCGCGCCATACGTATAATGCGTTACGGTGATGGCACCGTACTGTTTCGACTCGCTGGGCTCGCCAAGACTGCTGTCGACATGATCGTCATCGCCAGGATTCTGTTCAATCTTCGGACCGACAACGATTTTATCCAAATCGGGGGAGTAGCCGTTGCCGTCAGCGAACTGGATCGTATTGCTGCCAGCCACTAAAGCCAAAGGAATCACATACGTATTTACCGTGTTCCAGTCAGGTGTTTTGGGAAAATCATAGGTCTCCGACGTCCCACCATTTGCACTGACTTGTACAGAGCGAGGATCCCCAGAAATATAAGAAACTGTTACTTGATAATTCCCTGTTGAAGCCACTTCTACCCCATTAAATTGCAGGGAGCTGCCTTGATATAAATTGCCGACTTTCTTTCCTCCAGAACACGAGCCGCAATTAGACACCGAAGCTTTGCCTGTAAGTATATTGACAGCAGACTCCGCCTCGAAATCATGAGCAAGTACCGGAGGTGGGTCACCTCCCCCACCATCTCCAGGATTCTGTGTACCTGCGGGATTAATCAAGATTTTGTCAATGTCCGGCGCATACCAATTACCGTCGTCAAACATGATGGCATTCGTACCAGCATTAAGTTGAAGTGTGACCTCAAAAGTGCCAACCGTGCTCCAGTCAGCTGTTTTGGGAAAATCGTAATTTTCCGCACTCCCTCCATTTACACGGATATTCACCGAACGGGGATCGCCGGATATATAAGAAACCGATACCTTGTAGCTTCCAGCTTCGTTCACGGTAATACCGTTAAATTGCAACGAGCTTCCTTGATAGAGTCCTCCTACCTTCTTACCTCCGGAACATCCGGTACATTCAACCACTGATGCGTTTCCACCTAGGATATTAACCGTCGCCTCTGCTTCGTAAGTTTGACCTTCCGCATACGCGGTTTGAACGCCAATACCCGCGTTGGCTGGCAACGCGACTAACAAAAGCATGAACACAATTAGCCATTTCGCGATCCTATCTCTCATAACATCTCTCCTTGTACAATGAATTTACATTCATGTCTATTATAGGAATGAAATCGAGGAGATCTCTACGCGATTATTTTCAGAAACATAACGATAATTAACAATCTTTTGAAATGACCAGTTGAATACAGAGGATCTTATTGGTATCTACATACATATTTGTAGAATTTATGGTTCATATTATAACTAATGTTCTTATCAAAGGTAGGTACTTACATGGGGCGCTTTCGAACAAAAATCAAAAAAATTATCCTAAAGGATTCAGAAACAGATTTTAAGAATCCACATCGTATGCATGAGTCGAATACTAATATTAAAGCTTCTAATGAAAAAACAATCACAGAAGCTAATATGGAAAAGACACTTGCGAAATTCGGGGATAGTTTTGACCTTGTTCACCGTTCGTTTTATCAAGCTACTATTCACCTTATATATTTAAATTCATTAGTAGATTCCACCACATTAGAGTGGGAAATACTTTCACCATTAAGAGAAATGTCATTCAATGATTTCGGAAAATCCCTTCAACAATCCCTTTATAAACCAGTAAATAATCAAGAGGAAATCATACAAGGAATATTAGACGGCAATGTGACATTGTTCACTGGGGAGTATTCCTATTTAATAAATGTGTCTGGATTCGAAGAACGCGCCATTTCACAATCTGAAACAGAAACTGTAATCAGTGGGCCACATGACTCTTTTAATGAGGCATTAAAAACGAATGTATCGTTGATTAGAAGACGAGTCAGAAGTTCTCGCTTAAAAATGATTACGTTATCTGTCGGAGAAATTTCAAGAACAAAAGTTCTAATCCTCTATATTGAGGGTATTGCAAAAATGGATTTTGTGATTCATCTGAAAGAAAAGATTCAATCGATTAAAGTTGATTCCATAACTGACTCCAATGTTTTGGTTCAAATGTTAGATGATCATCAAAACTCGCCATTCCCTCAATTTTATACCACGGAAAGGCCAGATATTGCTGTGACTAAACTATATGCTGGAAAGATCCTTGGACTTGTCGAGGATAGTCCAAACATTTTTTGTACGCCTTCCAGTTTCTCTGATTTTTTCGAGTCACCAGATGACTATAATCAACGTTGGACTATAGGAACAGCGGTTAGGATTCTACGATACTTTGCATTATTTATTACCTTAGTACTTACAGCTTTTTATGTCTCTATTTGTACGTTTCATTACGAAATGATTCCACAATCCCTACTACAAAGCCTTATGCAGTCTAGAAGTAGAGTGCCTTTTGCGCCTTTCGTTGAAGCTATGTTTTTAGAAATAGTCATTGAACTTTTAAGAGAGGCCGGTGCGAGACTGCCTACAAAAATTGGTCAAACAATTGGCGTAGTAGGCGGTATTGTGATCGGCCAAGCAGCTGTTGAAGCTGGGGTTACCAGTAATATCTTAATCATTGTTGTTTCTGTATCGGCCATAGCTTCCTTCATAGTACCAAGTTATATTATGAGTTCTTCCGTTAGAATCATTAGGTTCCTATTTATTGTAATGGCAGGATTTTTGGGTAATATCGGTATTTTCTTTGCATTGGGAATAGTAATCATCCACTTAACCGGGTTAACAAATTTATCAGCAGATTATGTTAAGCCTGTTTCTGCAACCTTTTTCAAAAATTTGATGGAAGGCATTGTGAGAGGGCCTTTTCATAAAATTAAAAAGGGGCAACCGGCGCATTCTTTGATGCCAAACGATGGTGAAAATGAGAGGAATTAATGGTGACCATATGAAAGAACGGCTCAATCCACTTTTACTGTCAATACTATTCTATAGCATCCAAAATGGGCTTGCCTTGTATACATTACCTCGAGTAACTGCCGAATATTTTGGAACAAATGGCTGGTTAAGTATTATTTTCATTTTCGTACTCGTTAATATCAATATTACGATGATTGCAGTAAGTTATAAGCTAGGTAAAGGAAGATCAATTTTTGAAATCATTGAGGCTACAGTTCCCAAGTGGGTAATGGTACCCTTCTATTTGTTTATCAGCTGTGTTTGGATTGGACTAGCAAGCATGATTATGAGGGAATATATCTTCATCATGAAAATTATGTTTTATCCATCATTACCTGCCATATTTTTCGTCATATTTTTTACTCTTCTTAGTTTTCAATTACTAAGAGGTGGAATCTACCATATTGCTAAAGCACTTGTGGTTTTATTCTTCGTCGTTATTCCAATGATTGTTTTGCTTTTTTATCTTATTCCAGAATTCGATTTCGCACGTTTCACGCCTTTCATTTTTAAAGGAGATACAGATTTTTTCAAGGGGACTCTTCATGTTTATTCAGCATTCTTAGGTATTGAGGTTTCCATTCTTTTTTTCCCTTTTGTTGAAAAGAAATGGACGAAAGCACTTTTTATTGGAAATATTCTCTCAACGTCCATTTATTTAATTATCACGTGTATAAGCTTTGGTTTTTTTAGCTTCGATCAAATATTAAATGATCTCTACCCCGTTATGACATTATTTGAATATACAGAAGTTTCTTTCATTTCACGCGCCGAGAATCTTTGTTTCTGTGTTTATGCCTTCAAGGTATTATCAACAACGATCATATATTATTGGGGAGCTCAGCAACTCTTTGGGAATATGGTAAAAAGTGTAAAGCCCAATGTCTGGATAATTATCATACTTGCAATCGGTTTTATACTTGCAATGATGCCAGATTCTCTGTTGGATGTTAAAAAATGGTTGAACTTATTGAGTAATTGTTCAATCGGAATTGCTTGGGCATTACCTATATTCGTATTATGCAACCTGTCTATTCAAATTCTTAAAAAAAAGATGCCTAGGGAGACAGATCATGCAAAATAAAATGATTGTATTGATCGCAATATGCTGTTTATTATTAACAGGTTGTGTAGAAAGGAACATTATTGAAGATTTGGCCATACTTGAAGCTGGTGCTTACGATTTGTCGGAAAGTGATGTAAATCCAATTCGAACAACAGTCCTTTTTCCCACTGTCACTAAAGAAGGATTGGTCGATACAATGACTCTTACTGCGAATGGTAAATCCGTTCATGATACTTTTCTAAAAATTCAAAATTTAACCAATTTAAAGTTAGTTGGAGGACAGGGTACGATTCTCTTTGGTGAGGAACTGTTGAAAAAAGGTCTTATACATGTTGTGAAGTCATTTACAAGAGATCCAGAAATCGGAACTCGCGTTAAATTTGCTATCGTGGAGGGCAATGCAGGGAATTTACTAAAAAAAAAGTTACCCTCTGTCGAAGATAATGCTGATTTTCTTTACACGTTCTTGGATAAGGCGGGCAAACAAAATAAAGCTTTCATTACGAATAAATATCGTTTTTTAAGAGATTATTATGACGATGGTATTGATCCAGTACTGCCCGTTTTTTCATCTGAAGGTGATAACATTGAATTAAAAGGATTGGGTATTTTTAAAGGAGATCAATATGTTACACGCCTAACCTTAAGTGAAACACAGATCTTTAATTTATTAATGGGTGACATCAAAAATGGCAGCTTAATAATGAATATGAATGCTGAAGATTCAGGAGAAAATTATCAGCTTTTGTTAAATAGTATTAAGTCTAAAAATGATAAAATAATGAACACAGGAACTATGTCGGTCGAAGTCATTTTAGATATAAAAGGAAGCGTCCTTGAATACACAGGCACCATGGATATAACTCAAGAGAAGTATCAAAGAGAATTGGAAAAACAGGTTGAAAATTATATAATAACCAGTTCACAAAAGCTGATAACCAAATTACAAAAAGATCAAACAGATCCTATCGGAATAGGAAAGGTGGTACGCAATCATTTATCATATGAAAGATGGAACACTATGAACTGGAATATGATTTATTCAAACTTGAATATTCATGTAAAAGCAAAAGTAGATCTGATTCATATTGGGAA
Organism: Paenibacillus allorhizoplanae; assembly: GCF_927798215.1. Lineage (NCBI taxonomy): Bacteria > Bacillati > Bacillota > Bacilli > Caryophanales > Paenibacillaceae > Paenibacillus > Paenibacillus allorhizoplanae. Next base: position 127,565 of record NZ_CAKMMW010000010.1, on the reverse strand, counting down.
ATCAAAATGATCTTAGGAAGTGAAGAAACAAGTAAGGAGTCCATCTCATTTTTGGTGAGGGACTCCTTACTTTGCCAGTGTTCGTTAATAATACATTTATTGATTCTATAGCTCGCTAAATAGTGCGAGATAGGCTCCGTATCCTTTTTCTTCAAGCTCATCTTTTGGAATGAATTTCATGGATGCCGAGTTCACACAGAATCGCAATCCTGTCTCGCCTGGTCCGTCATTAAACACATCACCTAGGAAGGAATCCGCATTTCGACTTCTGACTTCGCACCCAGAAAAGAATCCTTTATTTTTCAGAACAACGTTAGTGGAATCCAATGGCTTTGTAAAACTCGGCCAGCCTGTACGTGCATCGAATTTGTCCTTCGAACTAAACAGCGGCTCGCCTGAAACGATATCTACATAAATACCCTCAGCTTCATTATCCCAATATTCATTCGCATACGGTCTCTCGTCCACACCATGCTGGGTTACATTATATTGTTGTTTGGTTAGCGTTTTTAACTTTTCTTCTTTATTAAAATCCCCATTATAACTTTGCTTTGAGTTCGTATTCATTTCTCATCACTCCCAGTCCCACATATTTTGTTCAAGATACCGAGGATCGGAAAAATACTTGTTCATCGTATTCTTTACCGCTAAGCGAACTCTTTTGTAATAGTTCTGATGTTCGTCCTCGGCTTTGTAAAATGTTGATGCAGCGGCGATCTTCGTCACAACGGGTTTTGAAAATTGTTTGGATGCATCCAATTCCTTGCGAGATGCTTCCACGATCTCCTTTTGCTCAGGGCTTGTGTAAAAAATGGCGGAATGATCGCCAGGAGCCGTTGGATCGACGTTTTTCCAGAAATTCTGGAGCAACTCCTCATACGTAATCACATTCGGGTCATAATGAATCTCAACTGATTCAAGATGATCGGACGTTTTAGAAACGACTTTTTTGTAAGTCGGTTTGTCATCTTTTCCACCGGTATAGCCGGTGTATACATCTGTAACGCCTTCAAGCTCCCGAAAGGACTTCTCCATGTGCCAGAAGCAGCCGCCAGCAAAAATAGCGGTATCGGAAGACGTAGATGAGCTTTCATTAACCGCCGGCAACACATCGTGAGCCTCGATCGCATGCGACCTCAGCGTTTTATTCATGCCGTAAATGATGCCTTGGTGATAAGACACATGTAACGTAGTCGCGTAGATGAGCTCGCCGATAGTCTCGGCACGAAGGAAATTCTCGCTTACGGGCTCATCCAATTTATCTTGTAAGGTATCGTGGATATAATTGCGGAGCACTTTCAAATGGGCAATTAATACGTCCCACTCCGGCGGTTCTTCTTTCCAATCCATAGGTTTCGTACCGTAAGCGAAAAAGGTTTTATAGCTTTCCGGAAGGACCAGATGCTGGTTGGAAAGACCAAGCACATCGAATTGTGCAATGTAAAGAACATGACCCAGATGCCAATGAACGTTGTTTTTATATCCTTCCGGAATGACACTGCGTTTGTCCGGTGGACACTGATTGCATGCATGTATGAATTGATTTATGTGTTTATCCAGTAAGCGAAATGCGAATTCAGCTCTCATTTGATTGTTCCCCCCCAATTAGTAGTTCAAAAAACAATTAATTTCATAAAAAGAGCCCGCAGTTAAAATTATGAGAAGAAATACAATGATTAATTTTTTTCGCATAGCGGAAAACCCCTTTTTCATGAATTTGTGAGTCGCGCTTTAAACATGTAACCATTTATATTTATTTTATTGGTTACGAATATATCACGAAAAATGAATGATTACAAGTAACCTTCTATTTTAAATTATGATAGTTACAATGACGATTAGTAAACATGCAACCCAACTATACTTTGGGCTGCATGTTTTACCTGATTGATACCACTTAGCTAATCATTTTCCCGCAATCAAAGAATTCGCGGCAAATGATCAAATGATCGGTCAAGCCCATTGCGTCATTGGTGCTGCTGATCTCATCTAGCTTTTTGATCATGGCTGTTGCCTCATCAAACATAATCGCACGCCCCACATAAGTAATCGAATACTCCATGACATAATATCCGCTGCCGGATTCTGTTGACTTATTTAAAATCAAGGTAACATCAGGTGCTGAATCGTCGTTGGCTTCGTAAGCATAAATATGGATTTTCCATGTTTTCAAGCAATCAGGACAATCGTAACAATAACAATCATCATGCTTGAATTTGTCCAGTTCAAACCAGCCTTTTTTCATCCATTCACTTCCTTTGCCTTTATGCTCGAAAGTATAACATGAATAGATTGTAAACAAAGCTGTGAAAAGTCATGAACTGCCTACGAAAAAAGGCAAAACTTTGGATAGCAAAGCATGATAATTTTCATGCTTCTATGCCAAAAGTCATGCCCATTCAACCCAGTAGATGACGTACTGCAAATAGAGCTACTTGTGTCCTGTCACGAAGCCCCAGCTTTGCTATTAAACTAGAAACGTGATTCTTCACGGTACCTTCTGTCAGATATAGCATGCCTGCAATTTCTTTATTATTAAGCCCGCGTCCCAATAAAGCGAGCACATCCTTCTCCCGGTCAGTCAATTGACTTAGCTGCTCTGGCTCTGCGTTACTTAATATGTGTGCTTGATTAGGAAGCCTATCCGACATGGTAATTAACTCTTTGAGCAGCATCGATGTGATATCGTGTTGAAGCACCGTTCCTCCATTGAACACCGTTTGAATGGCACTTATGATCGCTTCCGAGGGCATATCCTTCAGTAAATAGCCATGAACGCCTTTTTCCAACACCTTCATAATGAGTTCCGCGTCATCAAAAGTAGTTAGAATCAACACCTTCGTCTCTGGATAGTGTTTCAGAATTAATTCCGTGCTTTCAACACCATCCATGCCCGGCATTTGAATATCCATCAACACAACATCCGGTTGCAATTGGACGACTTTGGCAAAGGCATCTCTACCGTCCTCGGCGGTTCCAACCACCTCCATCCCTGGCTCCAAACTAATGATTGTGGCAAGACCGTCTCGCATCAGCCGCTGATCGTCAACAATCAGGATTCTCAAGGATGTCCCTCCATTTCTGTTTGCGAATAGGGAAGCTTCACTTCAACAGAAAAGCCTGTATTCGGATCCATACCAAAATGTACGTCTCCTTTCCACTCCTTCACCCTTTCCTTCATATTCATCAAACCAAAACCCAGATTAAGTATGGTAGGCAATTCGCCATCATTATGTATGCTTAGTGAAAATTCAGTTTCGGCAAAAGCCAACGAAATGACAGCATGGGCCGCATGGCCATGCTTTTGCGCATTCGTAAGCGACTCTTGTACAATTCGATAAGCCGTTAGCTGAAGATCTCCCGGGAGGGCAACAGGGGTCCCTTGGACTTCAAGAACAGTGTGAACCTTTGCCAATTTGGTGAACTCTTCTGCTATACGGGTAAGGCTTTCTTCTAATGAAGTTGATGTGATCGATTCGTCGCGTATAGCCCTTACAGAAAGACGTACCTCTTGCAAAGCAGACCTCACTAACTCTTCACATACCAAGTAGGTTTGTTCGCTGCGCAAAGGATCCACTCTGCTTAGCTTGCGAGCCACTTGCATTTGGACCAATAATGCCGTCAGTTTATGACAAACCGTATCATGGATATCTCGTGCAATTCGTACTCTTTCCCTCGCGGCTGCCCACTCTTCCGTCTGGCGTGCATAGGCCTGCAGCTGTTCGTGAGATTGCATCAATTGTGTATACAATTGCATGGTTTCCTTGCTTGCCCTTTGATAAAAATGAATCAAAAAGCTTACTATGCATGCGAACACAATGAACGAAGAGGAAATAAAATAGCTTGTTTTATCAAATCGTCCATACATATACCAATCAATACTGCCCATCGTAATCAAATAGATCACTAATAGACCTATGCCAGTTAGAATCAGCGTGCGGGTATTCTTGACAAACATGCAAATCGCTAAAGCCGTAATGCCATTAAATAAATGATTGGGGATTTGGCCGCCGATATACACATAGCCGTAAGAAGCGGTTAATAAGAAATCAATGATTAAGAGGAACAAGAGCCACTGCTTTTTCATTCTGGCGTAATACAGATTCCCGAAAAGAAAAACGAACACCGAAAGTACAACAAAACTTAATCGCCAAAAGATCGCAATCGAGTTTTCAAAATAAAACATCCCCGTCAGTACTACATCATAAACGAGCTTCAGCCCGAACAGCCACCTCAACGAGGCAGGATTTTTCCAGACCATATCCGTAACTTTCGGGATCATCGATAACTCCCTTCTCATGTAACGCCATGTAAGGGAATTTTCACCCTATTGATATAGTCTTAACCAGATCGCGATGTCCTATGAATGCCAAGCACAAAAAGACCCACAGCAAGGGCTGCGGGTCTCCGATTATATGGATGTTTCCTAGTGTATCACCTGTCGATTGTTATGTTGTTGACTCCACCATGCATCACTAAATCCTCGTGTATAGGCGATATAAAACATCGCTTCCATTTCTGGTGTAATGCCAGGGTACTTTTTGAGTAATTGAACTAAACGTGATTCCATAAGCTCTTTTTCTGCTGGATCCATGATCTTCACCTTTCTTGCTATCCAACCATTAATTCGTTTAGCGCAGCGTCTTGAATGCCGCGCGAAGTTCTGAAGTCACGAACTCTGGCTGCTCCCAAGCTGCGAAATGTCCACCTTTAGGAAGTTTATTGTAGTGGATCAGATTGGGATAAGCTTTCTCTGCCCAACTCTTTGGTGCTTCATATAGCTCATCTGGATAAACACTTACGGCAACTGGAAGATTGACACCTTTGATTCCGAAGAAGGAAATGCCAGCTTTCCCATTCTCCCAATAGATACGGGATGCGGAAATGCCTGAATTCGTAAACCAGAAGAGCGAGATGTTATCGAGAACGTCGTCGCGCGTTAGGCCTTCTTTAACTCCTGCGAAAGATCTCGCGATCAGGGCAAGACTCTTCCAATCGTGGTCAAGCATAAAAGTTGCCAAACCGATAGGTGAATCCACCAATCCAGTCAGTGTCTGCGGGCGAGTTCCCATCATGGAGGCGTAGGCGAATTTATTTTCGAGAACTTGCGCACATGCTTTCTTCTCTTCGTCAGAGAGACCGGATGGCAGCGGGTTGCCAGACCAAATCGCCGCGTCAACGTCTGACGGAATGACACCAGCCATGTTCGTGTGTAGGCCGATCAACCCTTTTGGCTCCTGAACACCCATGAAATCAACGACAATCGCGCCCCAGTCACCGCCATGCGCCACATATTTCGTGTAGCCAAGGCGAGTCATCAGCTCTCCGTAAGCACTCGCGATGCGTTTAGGATCCCAGCCAGTTGTGCTCGGCTTGCCCGAGAACCCGTAACCAGGCATCGAGGGAATAACCACATGGAAAGCATCCGCTGCACTTCCGCCAAACGCCGTAGGATTGGTCAGTGGTTCAATAAGCTTCATTTGCTCGAAAATCGAACCCGGCCAGCCATGCGCAATGACGATCGGCATCGCATTTTCATGCTTCGAACGAACGTGGATGAAGTGAATGTCCAGACTATCAATCTCGGTAATAAAATGAGGCATGGCGTTAATCTTAGCCTCAACCTTACGCCAGTCGTAATCATTCGCCCAATAACGAGCAAGTTCCTGAATCGTCGCTAGCTGTACGCCTTGCGATTGATCCTCGACTGTTTCCTTCTCAGGCCATCTAGTCGCGTTAATACGTCTACGCAATTCAATAATTTCTTTCTCCGGGATATGGACTTGAAATGGACGAATCGCGTTGTTGTCAGTACTTGGTTGTGTCATTTTTTAATCTCCTTTTGATTGGTTTGGTTTTTTGGTTTTTGCGTGGATATCGCTAGGAAAGACCGTGATCATAACGGACATGAATAGCACATTTGGGAACTTATCATAGAAAAAAAGTAATGATTCCACCCGGATCTTACGATCCCTCCGCAATTAACGTAACCCTCTATTTAATTTTTATTGGTTACAAAACGTAATATAGCACGAACTACAACAGAACACAAGTAACCATCTAAAGATATTTAGAAGGTTACAAATGGTCATTTACATAATTTAGATGCAAAATGAACATACCTATTGCAAAACTCCCCTTCCTATCCGTCGCATTAGCCGTTAAGACACTAGCTTAGGAATGATTTGGATGTTACAATAAAACCATTCCACATGAAACTAAGGGAGTTGCGGCGTGATGTTATGGGACGATTTTATGAAAAGCGACTATCACGATTGGAGAGGCACTGGTCATTCCGAAGACCGACTAGACAAGCCGGGATGGTTGGAACAATGGCTGGCTATCCACAACCTTCCCTATCCAGGCGCTCCGTCGACGAAAGAATTGGACGAACTGAGATGGTTGAGGGGGCACATGCGTCGTATCGTTCAGAAGCTGACGGTGCGCGAGTCAGCGGACCCCGCGGATCTGGAAGGGCTGAATCGGGCACTGTCCGGCGGACCGATGTATCTGCGTATCGCGGAATCGGATTCAGATTTCCGCCTAGAATCCATCCCTTTAGAAGCTGGCTGGTCCCGTATCGGAGCGGAGGTAGCGACTTCCTTTGGCCGCATTCTTACCGATTGCGAGCCGTCTCGCTTGCGCATTTGCGAAAATTCAGATTGCCTGGCCGTCTACTACGACGAAACCCGAAACCGTTCCAAACGGTTCTGTGACGATAAATTGTGCGGCAACTTGTTGAAAGTCCGGCGGTTCCGTGCACGCCAAAAAGCCGCCAAAGCCGGCAGCTCCTCGATACCCGAAGTATCCGATATTATTCAGTAAGGGTGACTTCATGCACCTTATAAGATCGTTCTAACCAACTGTGGCGGTGGTAGAACGATCTTTTTTTGTTTCAACTGGGGAAGTATACTCTTAACTTGGAATGTTCGTTCAAAGCTTTTCAACTGGAATCCGCTTTTCTCAGCGTCCGGTTTGGCGATGTTGCCAAGAAGAGCTACCTCTTTGCCATCGGTCGATTGGTTGCCTTTATCGAGGTTCAAGCGATAGTAAGGCGTATTCTCGATAGCGCTGTCCTTGATGACAGAAGGCTCTCTATCGACAACGCCAGCTTTCACATATACCGCAGAAGCGGAATATAGAATTTAGGACGAACAGGCTCGTATGATGATTCATTGGGAAAACCAGGATTGACAGCGATTTCTTTCGATGATACGGTCGGAGAAATGCGCAAGAAGTTAAGGAGGATGTACATGTTTAATGGAAAAATGAAGGCTGTTACATTCAGCTATGATGACGGTGTGACCCAAGATTTACGTTTGATTCAAATCTTTAATAAGTACGGACTTAAAGCAACTTTTAATCTGAACTCAGAACTCCTTGGATTGGAAAACACCCTTATCAGGGAAGGACAAACCGTTAATCATACCAAAATTCATAGAGATCAAGTAAGAGAGGTTTACCTTGGACATGAAGTGGCTGCACACACCTTAACTCACCCACTTCTTACTCAATTAGACGAAACCGAGATCGTTAAGCAGGTGGAAGAAGATCGTAGAAATTTGGAGGTGATCGTGGGCTATGATGTAGTTGGCATGGCCTATCCAGGTGGGGGCGTGAACAACAATGATTACGTTGCGAATGTAATAAGAAACCATACAGACATCCAATACGCAAGAACAACAACGTCTACCTCTCATTTTGACCTGCAGGACAATCTATTTAGATTTAATCCAACCGTTTATCACCATCAAGAATGGGAGCAAATGGAGAAGCTTACGGAAGATTTTATTGCGTTAAAGCCTGATAAGCCGCAAATTTTTTATATATGGGGACACAGTTATGAATTCGATATCCATGATTCGTGGGATAGATTCGAACAGTTTTGTCAACGAATAAGCGGACATGAGGATATATTTTATGGGACAAACCGCGAAGTTATCTTGCAAAATTGCAAATAAAATAATCGCCCCTGCTACGCACAAAAACACAAGAAACCCATCTCAAGATTGGATGGGCTTCTTGTGTTTTTCGGATTTTACACTTGGAACACGATGGTTGGATTTGCTGTGATATTATTTACACTTTCTTTCGTCGCTCCACTATAGGTCATGCTGAAGGTATAGGTGCCTGATAATAATTCCTTGTTGATCTCGCCGCCGCTCGTATTTCCGAACGTTCGCCAGCTTCCTGCATAATAGGTCACATGACCAGTGTCTATTAGATTGCCTTGACTATCCTTCAACTGCACCTTGACGTTCACCGTTTGGAAGACAACCACGGCATCGGTTTCCGTATTCTGCACCTTCTCTTTGTACGTTCCTTCATACGTCATACCGAAGGTATAAGATCCAGGCAGCAACTCCTTGCTGATTTCACCGCTGCTTGTATCGCCGATCGTCCGCCAGCTTCCTGCATAATAGGTCACATTGCCGCTGTCGATCGGATTACCTAAACTATTCTTCAGCTGCACCTTGACGTTTACCGTTTGGAAGACAACTACGGCGTCGGTCCCGGTATTTTGCACCTGCTCTTTGTACGTTCCTTCATAACTCATCGCAAACGTATAGCTTTTATTCGGTAAAGATTTACTTACCATGCCGGAGGCATTCGTTACGCCAAAGTCCTTCCATCCACTGTCATAATATGTAACTGTACCGCCACTCAATGGATTTCCGTTACTGTCTTTGAGCTGAACCTTCACAGCTGTCGCAGCAAGTGTAAAGCCGAGAGTCTGAGGAGTTTCAACATTCCCCGCTTGATCCGTTGACTTATACAGCACGTTGATCTGACCTTGCTTATCAAACGTAACAGCTGACGTGTAAAGCTGCCATGTTGTCCCGTTATCCAGACTGTACTCGATTTTCGCCACACCCGATAAGTTATCTGTGCTTGTCAATGTTAGCGTGACCGGATTTACGAATGTGCCATTGGCTCCATCCGGCTCTAGTGGGGATACACTTGCGGCCGTAACTGGCGCTGTTTTATCAATTTCATTAACTGGTGGCGTTGTTATAGGAGGAGCCCAAACTTCAAGTTCCACATGATTACTGTACGCATTCGTTGAGTTGCCATTCAACCATAACCGCACATACCTTGCATTCGTTGTAGCAAAAGGGATATCCTTCCCGCCGCTTGTCTCCACGTACTCTGCATCTGTTCCGATACCCTGCCCCGCACTATTATCGGTGTCATTGTTGAAAACCGTAGTCTTCGTCGCAAATGTAGGGTCATTCGATACTTGGACAATGACATCGCGGTATTTCCATCCGCTTGCGAAGTAGTGCCACAATTTAATGTCATTAATATCATAGCTCTGTTCGAGATCTACCTGTATCCAGTTGACCGTGCTGGAATACATATCTACAAAGTTAGCATTGGTTTTGTCTCCGTCTGTTAGACGTGTTCGATTTTGAGCATTTGAACTGGATGTTATGGCTGTCTTATTCAATGCCACATTCGTAGGTAAAGCAGGTGGTATGACAGGTGCTCCGGGTTTACTCGTAATTGTAACTTTACCAAGTTGTGTAACATAGGCATTTGTCGAGTCATGCATGAATACGATTTTCAGATACTTCGTACCTTCCGGCAGTGATTCGTTGTAGCTAAATTTATTCCAGGTTCCAACTGCTTTAAGCACACCAGTTCTGATAGGTGTTACTGGCGTATAGGTGATGTTGTCAGGTGAAGAAAAAAATTGATAATCTGTAAACGGCCCATTATTCAAATACCATGTGTCCGCAGCAAATTTATCTATATCCATATCCATAAACGATTTATAAATGACATATTCATTCAAGTTTTTAGTTCTGGCCAAACGGGAAGTATCACCTTCCATCTTCGATGCGTTGCTTGTGTCAAATCTAAAATTAGGCGTATGGTCGAACATATTCGTAAAATCATACACATCATCTGTCACCGTTACAGTGCCAGCTCCAGCTGGAGGTGCTGCCAACGGATCATACTGAATGGACAATTTATGGGAAATCCCGTCCTTAGCTGCTGTGTTCACTTCGAACTTGATCGTTGGACTTAGCTGCAAAATTGTAATTGTCGGATCCTTTGCTACAACTGAAACTCCCGTTTTTGCAATTTCATAAGTAAGCTTGTTCTGCTTGTGTGTCGGATCGGAAATCGCAAAGTCCAACACGCCAGTCTGTTCCTTCAGCATCATGGAAGATGGATTAAACGATATTACATCTCCAATGAGACCTGCATTCCAGAAGTTTGCCCCTGTGATGCCCAGGACCTTATCTTTCACCGCTTGCACATTTGTCGTATTCATAAGGACTTCAATATCCGGGTTACTGCTGTATGCTGTCGTTTCTTGTGATGTTTTGTTCGGCAGCAGGACATAGGAATAATCCTTATTCACTGGGTTGCTGCCATGGTCGTACCAAAGTGTCAGATACTTTTTGGTTATTGTACCCAGTCCGGTGTTGCCGAGTGCCTGCCAAGTGCCTCTTCTGGCTTCTCTTAACCCTTTGATTGCAGTAGGTTGAGGGAAATAGTAGCCCCCTGTTCCTTCTAGATATACAGTTGAAACATTGTTCATGTCCTCAGCCCAGCCAAGTCCAGATGGCTTCGTGACGTCATTGACTACAAGCTGTTCATCCCCATTACTTTTAGGAAGATTATGATGTACAGGATTTAATACAGTCCCAAGTGTGTTTGGCGCATAGAATTGAATCTCTGAAAGACGGTTGTTGAGATCGAGATTATTTCCGTGAAAAACAATTTTCACATATCTGGCCGTCGTATCTGGGAAGTCATAGGCTACGATTTCAGAGGTTAACACACTATTCTGACCGCTGAATACGGTAGTCCAAGTCGTGTTGTTGGTCGACGTTTGTATATCGAATGCATAATGTTTGTTGAGACCCTCGAAGAAGCTTATTCCCGCATAACCAACCTGAACGTTGCTGCCAAGATCATATTTGAGAGACTGTCCGTCACCGACAGAAGAGTAATAAGTCGTAATATCAGCGTCCATTGTTTCCGTATTATTTGTTGTGGATAAAGCAGTCATTGGAGCAACAGTGAGTGGAATAATTCCATTTCCCTGGGCATTTGGAGCATAAATTTGTGCCTCTAAAATATGGTTAAATTGGTTCGATGTGTTGCCATGCCCGATAATTTTCACATATCTTGCCTGCACATCGGCAAAATCGTACACTCTAACATCTGAAACGCTTCCACCAATACTGGAACTTCCGCTATATACATTGGTCCATACCGAATTATCGGTTGAAACTTGAATATCGAAGGTGGTTGCTCTAGATGTCTGATTCTGGAAGTTGATACCTAGATAGCCAATGGGCTGCAATTTGCCAAGATCATACTGGATCCACTGATTGTCGCCCAGGGATGACCATTTGGAATCCAGATTATTGTCTAATGTATGCTGTGGCACATTGCCGTCATTGCTGTTACCTGATACTGCGTATACTTTCAGACGCAGAGGTTCACCGGCAATTGACGTTGAAGCCGGAGAGGCCAGATCGATACCTTTGGACGTGGTTTCTTTATTCAGCATTCGATTCTCAATCGTTGTTTCAATTTTCCGATTGTCCGTGCTGTTAATTCCGCTGCCTAGGGCGACGATTTCATCGTCAAACATGAACCAGGATTTTCTGGCTTTGAGGGTGCTGCTCGCTGCATCCAAGTCCATGCCTACTGTAGCGTATTGATTATGAAGCTCGCTGCCTCCCGTCCATGGATTCGGACTTGCATAATTCATATTGGAATTATCGGCTCTAGTCATTGTATCCACTGTGGTACCGGGTAAACGGTACAAGTTGACGGTTGGCCAAAAATCGGTATATTGATTAAGATCCTGATTATATAAATAAGTCATTCCCTCACCGGTATACCAACCCTTTTTGTTGTCATTCGAAATCGACTCATAATTGGCAATTCGGCTGGAGGACATACTAACCCCAAAACCAAAGCCAGGTTTCAGGTGGACCGCTCTGTCCATACCTGCAAACACTTTCGTTAGAACCTTCTCATCTCTAGGAATGATATTCGGATCATTGATCACGGACTTAGCCAGCAGCATCGTATTTAAATCTATATCTTTGTAGAAATTAATCAAGCTGTTCTGCTGCATCCAATACTTCACCATGGCTTTCATTCTAAGAGCATCTGCCGGTGGTGCAGACTGCGCCAAGCGCAATATAGCTCCCATAACTTTATGACCTGGCACCTGGTCTTGATAATAATTCCTTGCCATTTCACGCCCTCTGATCATATCCATTAATGCACCTTTGTAAATAAACGGCTCATAAGAGTCATATACCCATTGATAAACATTATTGATACCGCTGTAGGTAGGATACCATTGCGTTCCACCCAGTAAATTTAGGATTTTTGCCACATCCTGGATCAGGGCTGCTCCATAACCTCCATTATAAGCAAACTTGCCATGCATCACGAAAGAACCATCCTGATAGAACCCGTCACCCGTTGTCACATAGTCCATCACTTTAGACAAGGCGTCTCTTGCATTAGACAGCATTGTATCCGATTTCATAATAATGCCTTGCACAGCCAGATAGGATGCTTTCCAAACACGGTTAGTTCCTGTAAGTTCGGTTAAGTCTATACTCATTTTGGTATTATCGGGAGAAAAATGTTGAATCATATTCATATATTTCGTAATTCTTTCTGGCGTAGCTAACAGATCATCGTACATTAATAAAACAGCATCTGAGAGCTGAATGGGTGTACCGATCTCTAAGTCATACCATAGATCCCATGAAGATACCGGATATACCGTTTCGTTGTACCGATTCACATACATCCATTCCAAGGCGTCGAGGATGTCAGTTTTAAGCGTTTGATTCCCATAGAAGCTGGATCCAACGCTTTTGTAGGCGATCGCCATCTCTTTAATTCGAGTATAGTTCTGAGTAAGATGCAACGGCTTACCGATATTGGCTGGATCGTATATATCTGCCCATAAATAAAGCCTGCCTGATGCTTTATTCAAGCTACCCCAGCTGGATTGGGCTAACAAATTAACTTTATACGCAACATCGGGATCAGAAATGTTATACCCCGTACCTCCGGTCAAGGTAGCTTCATACTTTAATCTTAAATCATCATACACATCGTTTGCACTTACACTACGCAATCCTACTTGACCAAAAACTGAAAATAAGAGTGCTAAAATTAAGATCACACCTAATTTCTTCCTAAACCTTTCCAACATAACAAAACCACCATCTCTCTCATTGATTATTCAGCCATAGGCTAGAGATACAGAAAAGACGGATGAGCTAGGGCACGCCATACTGCCCTTTCTTCCGTCCTCTCCTTAGCTTATATGATCACAACTTTTCAGAAATTATTTCTTCTTATTGCTGTTATACCAGTCCGTTTCATATTTGATCCTTTCAGTACCGGCTTGTGCTCTCCATTGCTTCACATACGTATCAAAGTAATCGAGCGGTTGTTTGCCAAGCATGATCTGAGCGGCTGCTTCTTGGAAAAGCGTACCACTGAATTCCAACTCAGGCTTTGCGGGTAATTTTGTAGGAGGGAGACCCGCCACAATACTCTTCATTCCTTCTGAAGCGGCGACTTTATAAGCCGAATCCACTTTGTCGGCTGCTTCCTTGCTGCCCAATTGAATTTCCAGGAAGTCTCTGTTGTAGGCGACCAGATTGAAGGTACTTGGACGCCAAAGTGCCGTTTTGTCATCTGTATCCTTTTTGAGATCATAGGTAATTTTGCCGCCATCCTTCTTGTACGTTACGTTTGGTATCCCAAAATTAACATACTCTTGACCTTCCTGACTAACAAGCCAATCAAACATTTTGATGATCGCAGCTGGATCTTTCGCGGCTTTGGTGACCATGAACGACTTATTCGATGCACGAACCGAAGTGCCTGAACTTTCTACGCCAGGCGCTTTTGGCGTTTTAATGGCAATCACATTCGCTCCAATACCCGGAAGAGACTTGTTCAATTTGTCCTGCCAATCCCAAGCAAGCGAAGGTGTGTGCACCCAAGCACCAACCAAGTTATTCTGGATCTTCTGCTCCCAGACATTCCGTTTGTTTGTCAGAAACTCGCTGTCAATCAGCTTTTCTTCAACTAATGTCCGGAAAAATCCAAGCGCTTGCTTCATATTAGGACTAATAACCGATGGAACTACCTCGCCATTAACTAATACACGGTTAAAAGCATCCACACCGTACATGGTCATCACATTGTCAACCCAACTGAACTTTTCACGACCCGAGATCGCCATCTCATCTTTTTTGCCGTTGCCATTCGGATCCTTATCACGGAATGCCCGCAGCATCGTCAACAATTCATCAGGCGTTTGGGGCGGGTTGGCAATACCAACCTTATCCATCCAGTCTTTACGCACATATAGAACATTATTTCCTAGCTGTCCTTCTGGAATCGCCATGATTTTACCATTCGTTGTGACTTCGTCCCAAGCGGCTTGCGATATCATTTTTTTCAAATTAGGCCCGTATTTATCAATATAATCGTTTAATGGGATAATCTGTTCATTTTGCAATAGTTCATAATTAATACCCCAACCTCCGACGACATCGGGAATATCACCGCTGGCAAATTTAATTCTAACCTGCTCCCCATACTGCCCATGCGGTAGGAATACCCAATCCAGATCCGTATTCGATTTTTGAGCCAGGTATTTCATCGTTGGGTCATCCATCGTCTTCCCACCTGGAATCGGTTGGTTAACATCACTTGCGAACACGCGGATTTTGACCGGTGCTGCTGCTGGTGTGGCAGGCGCTTGCGAAACGCTTGTTTGCGTACTTGTTTGACTCGGTGTTGTGCTAGAACTGCTTCCCTCATTACCCGAAGAACATGCTGTGAGAAGCACGATTGTTGACATTGTTAAGCAAACCGTACTCCCCCATTTCTTTTTGAAACTCATATTCTTACCCTCCCTAGGTTTTCTTCATGATCTATAAAGGCATATGCCTGAATATTCAGTTATTCTTTGACAGAACCAAGCAACGCTCCTTTAACAAAATGCTTCTGTAAAAAAGGATAAATCAGTACAACGGGCACGGTGGCTAATACAATCGTGGCCATTTGAATGGCGACCGGAGAGAGCTTGATGCCGCCTTCTGCAGCAGCACCTGCCGTCGAGTCCGAATCTCCATTGGCAATCAGCGAGTATAGGTACATTTGCAGCGTTTGTTTGTTGCGGTCATTAATGAACAAGAGCGGTCCAAAATAATTATTCCAATGGCCCACTGCATAAAACAAAAGGAGTGTCATGACAATCGGCATGGACAAGGGGACGACGATACGCCATACCATGCCGTATTCGCTCATGCCATCCACACGAGCTGCATCGAATAAATCATCGGGTACCGTACGAAAAAACGTCATACATAGAATCATATTAAAGGCACTAATGGCACCCGGCAGGATGAGAGCCCATATGGAATTTAACAGAAATAAATTTTTCACAAGCAAATACGATGGTATGATTGGCGCGCTAAAAATCATCGTAAAAATGATTAACAGCATAAAAAACTTTCTTCCTTTTAAATCCATCTTGGACAACGGATAAGCGGTAATCATTGTTAGTACCATATTGACCGTGGTACCTATCACTACGATTTGGACTGTCATCCAACCTGCCTTCCAGAAAGTGCTATTATTCGCGACTAATTTGAAATTATCAAGGGTCGCTTCTACCGGCCATAAGATGACCCTATTATGAATAAGAGCATTCGAGGAACTGAACGAGCCTGCGATAACGTAAAGGATGGGAAGCATGGCTGCAACTGTAATCAGGATGAGAAAACTGACGTTAGAGACATCGAAAACCTTTTCACCGAATGATTTTCTAATTTTCATATACGACCACCTAGAATAACCCTTCCCCAGAAACTTTTTTACTGATTCGATTTGCCGTAATTAAAAGCGTGAAGCCGATGACAGATTTAAACAGCCCTATCGCGGTTGTGACGCTATACTGCCCCCCTAAGATACCTTGCCGATAGGCATAAGTATCCAACACTTCACCTACCTTAAGCGTAGTTGGGTTTAAGAATAAATACACTTGCTCGAAGCCAACATCCAGTACGTGGCCAATTTTGAGCAGCAGTAGAATAACAATAGCAGGTAGAAGTCCTGGGAATGTGACATGCACGAATTGCTTCCATCGTCCTGCCCCATCAATTCTCGCTGCCTCATAATAGGAAGGGCTTATCCCCGCCAAGGCTGCCAAGAAGATGATGGTACTCCACCCCATCTCCTTCCAGATGCCAGAACTGATTAGCAACGTGCGGAAGTATTCCGGCATCTGCAAGAAACTGATTGGCTCATATCCGATCCATACCAACACCATGTTAACGAAACCTGTCTGGCTAGAGAACATCATATAAACTAAGCCGTATACAATCGTCCAGGATAGAAAGTGAGGCAAGTAAAGCAACGTTTGCACCAAGCGTTTAAACGCGAAATGTCTCAGTTCATTCAACAAACAAGCGAGTATAATTGGAGCAGGAAACGCAAAGATAATTTGGTAAAAACTTAAGATGATCGTATTAGCGATTAATCGCTTGAATTGTGGATACGTAACTAACTGCTCGAACCATTGAAATCCGACCCAATCACTCTTAAGGAATCCTTTGTAAATATTGTAATCTTGGAACGCAATGACACTTCCTAGCAATGGAATGTATTTAAAGATAACAAAATACAAAATTCCCGGCAGCAGCATCAAGTACAACGGATGATTTCTCCTTAGATATCGGAAAAGCGACGACTTAACAACACCTGTGGAGCCTTCAGACGCTCCTGCAAGTAATGCCTCATGTTTTGTTGATAGCAACTTATTGTTCAATCCATTCCATTCCTTTCTCTATCTGTATGAATTTATTATAAGGGACTTGCAACTTACCTCATACCGGATAAGCGTTCGTTTATACCTGACGATATTCGGGAGATTGGGCAAAAAAAGACACACCTTTCGGTGTGTGGGGTACTTATGAATTATGATTCCATTCGCTTTTTGTAATCCAACGGATTCAAACCGAAATGTTTTTTGAATAATTTCGTGAAATAGTCGACGTCTTCGTAGCCGATACGATTTGCGATTTCGTACACTTTTAATTGGGAGTTTAGCAAGAAGTCACGCGCATGATTCATCCGTTCTACCACGATAAATTGCCAAACAGTCATGTCCGTTTCCTGCTTGAATAAGGTGCACATATACGTTTTATTGTGCGAAACGAAGTCAGCCAAATCCTGCAAATTGATTTTTTCACCGTAATGGCCCCGAATATATTGTTTCACCATGTCCACAACCTTACTCGACTGATTGTCACGGATGCCGCGCATGGCTGACATTAAGCTATTGGAGCCTTCCTCCAGCCTTCGAACTGCGCATAAGCGAAAATAACTGCGAATAGCATGAAAGTGCAGCAGGTTCTCCCCAAGCCCCAAATCTTTCCCCTCATCCAACTCCAGTCGAATCTTATCCTTCGCCATCTCTTCAATGACCGTTTGCAGCCATAGATTGGAAAGCACATGTAATAAATAGTAGTTGCCTGCCACCCATCCTTCTAGTAACTCAAGCGTTTCGACAATGAGCAGCGGCATCCTATCACTCCGCAGCGTTTGGATATGCTCGATCCATCGTTCCATCCACATTCGGTTCATCGGCAGCTTGCGCAATATCAATTGGGCAGCCTCGTGGTTTCGTTCCTGTATAATGCGATCCGTCGCCGAGCTCAAGGACTCATTAAAGGCTCGTGGATCAATCGGTTTTAAAATATAGTCCAGCGCAAAGAGCTTGATGCTGCGTTGCGCATATTGAAAATCGTCATAACTAGAAACGACCATACATTTCATCCACGGATAGAGCCGATTGATATGTTCAATCAATTCTAATCCATCCATAGCCGGCATCCGGATGTCCGTGATACACAAATCTGCATAATTTTCCTCTAGCCATTCCAATGCTTTAACACCGTTTGAAGCGGTTCCCGAAACCACCGTTGTATCGGTATGCCCCGATACAAATTTAGACAGACTGCTGCAGATTAACATGGAATCATCTACAATAAGCACGCGAATCATGTTATACCCCCCTCTAAGGATCGATAAGGAAAACGAATGATAATACGCGTCCCGCCTTCTGGCAATAATGGCTCGACAGAAACGCCTGTTTCCGGCTCCGTATAAAACATTTTCAACCGATAGTGAACATTCAATACCCCAATTCGGGAAAAGCGCATGTAGTCTTGCTCCTTTTCCCCCATGCTCAACGCCTGTTGAATCGTATTCAGCCTTTCCTCGGTAAATCCGATCCCGTTATCCTCAATGACGATTTGGACATATCGATCCTTCCAACGCGTTGTCGAAATTCTAATCAGCAAACGATCCCCTGTCACTTCATAAGCATGTTTCACACTGTTTTCAACGAATGGTTGGATAATGGCTTTAAGACATTGCGCGTCCTCTACGGAACTATCTTGTTCAAGACTTAACGATATATTGTCACCGTACAGAATACGAATGATAAAAAAGTAATTTTTTAAGTGGTCAAACTCATCCTTTACGGTAACAATGGTTTGCTGATAATTGGATGTGTACCGCAGCATGTTAGACAAAGCAATCGTCGTCTGTTGAATATCGGGTTGTTCGGCCAAATGAGCCATAGAATTGATTGATTCCAGTGCGTTATATAAAAAATGGGAATTAATTTGTGATTGTAGGGCAGACAATACCGCATGCTGCTGGACAAGACGGGTCTCAGCGAGCTGAATAATGGCGTTTTCTATTCGATCTAGAAGTAAATTATAGGCGGATGCAAGCTCGGCCACTTCATCGATCCCGCTCACCTGAGCACGGACATCGAATTGATCCAATTTCGTCATTTTGATCGTCCTACGCAGTTGTTTAAGTCTTCGAGTTATGGAATGAGAGGTTAAATAGGCAAGAATTGAAGCTATCAAAAGCCCCGCAATTGTAAGCGTTATCGTCAAATGACGAATATTAGATATACTTTTAGCCAAATCTCCGTAAGGTACGATAACGATAACTTTCCAATCGGTACCTGTGATCGTTTGATAAACGATCATTTGTTTCGATTTCGCGCTGTAATAGGAACCAGAGAGGTTGGAACTGATATTCGTAAAAATACCCGGATCCAGCTTTGTATTGATTTGTTCTGGGTCGGGATAGGACACAATCGTTCCAGATTGATCAACAATCATGCCAAGCCCGTGCTCGCCAAGCTGGATTTCATTTAGTATTTCTTGCGTAGCCAGAAGGGAAATATCGATGGCCAAGTAACCATTTTGTTCGGCAAAACGAAACTTTTGCGCATAAGTTAAAATAGGGATGCTCTTCGGCCTCCCCGCTTTGTCGGTGTACTTATCATCCATACCATAATAACGTGAAAACTTCCCTGTCAGATTCATACTACCCAGCCATGACTCATTTTTCATCGAATAATAAGGTGCCAGAATCGATTCCCACATGTATTCGTTGCGATATGTGCTCTCGTTCCCACTCTCGTTATACAACTTGATAGACAAGGTCTCTGGATGATAGGTGGAGAAGGGTGTAATCCATGTTTTTTCTATCTTTTGATAGCTATCATAGAGGCCATATGGATCGTTAGGTCCCGTCTTTAACCAGTCCTGAAACTCCCTACTTCCGCTAATTGTGCGAAAGAACTGTTCATTATCCCTGATATATCGACTCAAGTTCAGGTTCGCTTGCTTCAGAATCTGGTTACTGAAACGCACCACATCATTATCGATCGCCTCAGAGCTTTTAATGAAGCTGAATGTGCTGACCCCGGTTACCGTTATAAAGATAGTGGCAAAGATAATTAAAATGAGCTTCCATTCCAATGAACTCCGGATTGCTTGAATCATGCTCATTTCCTCCTCAAACAGATGTCTGCGCTTTCAGACTCCTTTTTCAAGATTTATGTTACCAAATATTACCTACGATCACCAGAGTTTAATAGATAGAAATCCAGTTAACTAAGTTTAGGTAATGTTAAATGCCAAAAAAGCCAACTGACAGGTAGTTGGCTTTTGGGTATTTTATATAGAGAAGGCTCTTTGAAACCCTCGTCATTCCTTAGTCGCCTGCAGCGAGAACGTGAGTGGAATCTCGTTTGCTGAGTCATTCCATCGCCACCGTCCGTCCTCGCCCTGCGACATGAACGGAAAACGTCGGTTGCCCCCGTGGGAGAACTCATGGAGATAGTCCAAACGCAGGCCAGCAGCAATCAAGGCGTTCAGGATATCGCTGAAACTATAACTCCAGGCATACTCGACGCTCCGCTGATTGGCCGCTGGATCAGAATATGGCAGGAGACCCTCGATCCGAATTGGTTGCTCCATGTGAAAGTAAGGGTAACGTGTGTGCAAATCCGTCACATCGGCAGTATCATCAAAGACATTGAGAAACGGATGCTCATCCTGTAGGTACAAGACGCCGCCTGGTTTGAGGAAATGCGCGATGATTTTCGCCCACTGACCAAGATCGGAGAGCCAACACAAGACACCGCCTGACGTAAAGATAATATCGAACGTATCATCCAGAACCTGGGGCAACTTGTAAATGTCCGTGCAGAGAAAACGCGCGTCTAGTCCTGTTTCCTGGCTCAAACGCTCGGCGAGCGCAATCGCATCATCGGAAAAATCTACCCCGGTAACGTGCGCACCGAGACGAGCCCAGGAGAGCGTATCCAAACCAAAGTGACATTGGAGGTGCAGCATCGACTTTCCCGCCACATCGCGCAGTTCCTCGTGTTCAATCGGGCCAAGGGTGGATTTCCCTGCCTTGAACCCCGCGATATCGTATCTGGCCGTGCTCCCGGCATTAACGGCGGTGCGGGCGTTCCAATGCGCCCGGTTAAGTTCCGTATAGTCAGTCATGGATGAATCTCCCCCTCAATAGTGAAGAAACTTATAAATCGCCTTCCTATTAGACATATAATCCTATCCAGTAATTAACATCTAATTATACTTTACTAGCCAGATTCAATTTATATTCAATATCCGATAATTTGCAAGAAAAAGCAAAAGGGCCAAAAAGTATATGAATTACGGTACAATGGCGGTGCTATTCGATAACCCCGTTCTATTCCAAAAAAAGAGGAGCTGCAGTTATGAACTGCAAGCTCCTCAACTATAGTTTCCCGCTTGTTGAACGAAATTGTTTGGTTAATTCAGAGAACGAGGATGTTGACTGAGATTATGTGAAAGATCTTGTTCTATCGGTATATTTAATTGCTTTAATGCTAACAATACTGCGCCAGCTACTGGAGAAAATGCGGGTTTAGTAAGCCTATACTTCTTGTTATTACCATTACTCATTTGGGAAGCAAGCCTTAATTGTAAATAGTCACTGTTAACAACACTGCCTATTAAAAAAACATTAACTTCTGCATTAGTGAAGTAGGATGCGAGCATTTCTACTCCTACCATTATCTGATGGACTGCTCGGTCGCAAACAAATTTAGCCAAATTACTACTTTGAACAGCGGCTTTGGTAATTAAGGGTGCAAGTTGAGCAAACTTTCTATTACGTTCTCTCTGATCATCAACAAACCCCTGCAGCGCGAGTTGAGACAACTCTTTGACAGTGGACAGTTCCCAAAACATTAGGATGTCACTGACCAAATCATGATCGCTAGCATCGATGTTGCCAGAAAGTAACTCGAATGTTGTTTCATAAGCAAGAAATCTAGCCGCACTTGCTGCATAATGATGCAAGTCATAATTCCTAATCTGCTGTCCTTCCTCATTTACTGCATAAATAATGGACCCTGTCCCTGCAATCACAATAATTCCCGGCTCAGTAAGAAGTGCTCCACTGTGAGCTACTACTGCATCGTTGACGTGTTGCTTCAGGCAATCTAATCCCTCTATTGCTGTCAGCGGGCATACCCATTCGAGATCGGCTTTGGAATCTAAACCAGCAATACCAGCAGTCAAAGCCTGTACATGTTTCACGTTTCTTCCTGCCTGTTGTAATGCTTCCTCAATTGCCCCTTGTACATTTTCCCTCGCATGTAAATCCTTATGAATGGAAGATGCACCTTTCTCAACATATGATAAAACATGTCCTGCGAGGTCTACTGCCATTACCCGCGTATGAGTGCCACCACCATCAATTCCTATAACAATATCTTTCGTTCTCTGGACTATGATCGATCTCTCCTCATACTCAGTGAATTAAAATCCGGGTAAACACATCAAATATTTACATTCGCTACACGATTCCAAAACCCTGCTCTTACTTGAATAGGCTAACGCGTATGCCGGAAGTCTTATCCTCATCGTGTCCGCTTCTTGAATTGATACAGACAATGCGTTTATTTAGTTATTTTGCAAATTAAAAAAGCACCCCTATGTCTGATATCATGAAGTTTGAAAATTCATGTTCAGCCACAGAAGTGCCTCTTCTTTATGCTGTTATAGTCCCAATGTGTCAAATATCTTTATTTCCTGATTCCCATTTCCGTAATATTCACTTTAACAGCCAATCTAACGTTCATCGTTTGGTGCTCTTGCTTCCATTCCTCTGCATTCACTGCTAATCACCTTTTCTAATCATAATTTCTAATTCATTGTGTCTCGTCAAGGGAAAAATTATACAGAATCCAAGCATGAAAAAAGGAGCCCGGTGCTCGGTGCTCCTTCACTTTTCACACAGTTATTGTTTTAGTTGATTACACATGGACTATTGTACGATTAAGCCAATCCTTAAAGTGTGTCGTGGTAATTCGAGCATTGCTACCAGTTGGAACGAGGGATTGATCATTCACCTGTACGGATCCATAGTAGGGCGCTTTGGCGTCAGTGACAACCTGGCGTGGGTCTTTCGTTGCGCTAAAATATTGTCGAACGAGCTCGTCCATACGAATCTGATCGGGCCCAGCCACATCGACAATGCCATTCACTGGCGCCGCCAGTGTGAAATCGACGAGTGCAGCTGCAACATCATCTGAAACGATAGGTTGCATTAGGGCGGAAGGCAAACGAACGGTTTCCCCTTCTGTAGCCACATCAGCAATGCCGCCGATGAATTCGAAGAACTGTGTCGCGCGGGCGATCGTATAAGGCACTTTGGACTTCTGAATGAGCTCTTCTTGCGCCATTTTTGCGCGGAAATAACCACTTTGTAGAAGACGTTCAGTACCAACAACCGACAACGCAATATGGTGACTTACGCCAGCGGTTGCTTCAGCAGCAAGAAGGTTCGTATTTGATGTAACGAAGAAATCCAAAACTGCCTGATCTTCCCACGAAGGCGCGTTTGACACGTCAACGACAACCTGTGCACCGCTAAGCGCTTCTGCCAACCCTTCACCGGTGATCGTGTTGACACCTAAAGATGGTGATGCTGCCACTACCTCGTGACCAAGCTGACGAAGGTTGTTTACAAGTTTTTTCCCAATAAGCCCACTACCACCGATAACCACAATTTTCATGTTAATTCCTCCTAGTTGTATAGCTATAAATTATTTTATATTTTCCCCTTCGCTCATATGGGGTATCCATTTCATTTAATTCCTAGCCGCCCGTCTTAACCTCCTTTTGTTTTGACACTACTAAGACAATTAGCAACTTCAATTTGTGACATGTTTCAATGTCGGGCAATGAAAAAAAAGAGAAGTCATGTAACTGACCTCTCTTTACCTTTTAACTGAATCGTCTTTTTGAATGACGTTCTCTCTATAGCTTTTACCCCAATCGTACATCATCTGCAGTAAAGGCATCAGACTTTGCCCATACCCCGTCAGGGAATATTCCACTTTAGGAGGATTCTCCGCATATACTTCACGACAAATGAGAAGGTCCTCTTCCAGCTCGCGAAGTTGATTCGTTAACATTTTCTGTGTAATGCCGGGGATGAGCCGCTTTAACTCTCCGAAGCGCTTCGTCCCTTCCAATCCCAGATGCCACATAATGATTAACTTCCACTTTCCTCCGATAACGGCCAGTGTAAGTTCTTTCTCACAATTAATATCCTGCAAATTAATGCGTTCTTTGACTTCAAGTGCCATTCTGTTGCGGCCTCCTCTCTACATACTCATTATACAGTAGTTAGGAAGAAGCCTTCTACCTCATGATATTATTCTAAATTTGCATGATTTTCATACATCCTGCTCGCATCCATTTCTAGCATTTGCATGAGGCTTATGATCACAATATCGTAAAATAAAAGCAGCGTTTGCTCATATAAACTCCCCATAGGCTGTACGGAAACATCGGCATCAACTTGATCTTTGCGAGCTCCAGTCAGCATAATCGTATGATTCGCCATTCGCCCTATAGTCGAGTGTGCAGACAGCGTAATCAAGACAACCTCCGCATGAAGCGAAGCGGATTTGTTCGCAAAAGCGACTAGTAGGGGGGTCTCCCCTGACCCTGAGCCAATAACGAGTAGATCGCCGGCTTTTATCGCGGGTGTAACCGTCTCCCCAACAACATAAACGGGAATCCCCAATTGCATGAGTCTCATGGCAAAAGCACGTCCCATTAGTCCCGATCTTCCCGCTCCCGCAACAAAAACCCTGTTCGCTTTTATAATCCGCTCGGCAAGCCCTGTAACTTCATCTTCATTGATTTGCAGAAATGCTTGATAAAGCTCAGATGCTACCTTTGATGACCCTGCCGTTTGAGAAGGAATCATGCACTCACCATGCCGCTTGCACCAACCGTTGCATCTCCGCAGCTGCTGCTTGTCGATTCTCTTGCCCCGTAATTCCCCCTCCGACAATGACCAAGTCAGGTCTTGCCGCCAATACCTCAGGTAGTGTATGCAGCTTAATTCCTCCAGCGATAGCTGTTTTAGCATGTTTAACCACTCGTTTAATTGTGGCTAAGTCTTCTAACGAGTTTTTCCCAGCGGCTTGGTGATCGTAACCGGAATGAACGCAAATATAATCTACGCCTAGTGCATCAATTTCTTGTGCTCGTTTTGCCATATCAGGCACATTGATCATGTCGACCATAATCTTGGTTCCCTGCTTTCTTGCTTCAGCGACAGCGCCGCTGATGGTCGTATCATCTGAAACCCCCAGCACCGTGATGATGTCCGCTCCTGCTTCAGATGCCTTCATGACTTCATAACCGCCCGCATCCATAATTTTTAAATCTGCCAGTACTTTGACATGAGGATATGCGGCTTTCAATTCTTTGACAGCACGTAAACCTTCATTAATGATAACCGGTGTGCCAATTTCCACAACATCAACATAGGCTGCCACTTCATTTACAATCTCTTTCGCTCCTTGAATATCCACTAAATCTAGTGCCAATTGCAGTTCCATCTATAATCTCTCCCTCTATTTGCAATTCTGGTGAATGCCATAGACCCATTGTAGGGCCATGACGCTCATCAGAAAAGTAGGCACTTCAATGTGCGTAGTTACTTGAAAGTAACTGGATTTAGAAGGAATTCGTGCAGATGAATAGCGCCAACAAGCCGCCCAACGCAAAAATGACCAAGCCTCACCTCTCAGAGTGCCTGGTCTTTTCACATTATCAATCTAGTAGTTACGCTATTAATTTCAATCCTACTGCAGCACTTAGCACCATCGAAATGAACACAATTCTCTTCCAATTCTTAGATTCTCCATAGAACAGCATCCCCACGATTGCACCTCCAACCGTCCCAATCCCTGTCCAGACCGCGTAAGAGGTACCCATCGGTAAGCTTTTCATGGCTTGGCTTAAAAATCCAAAACTCAGAACAATACCTACGATGAAAATAGCAAAGCTGCGAATATTCTTCGCTTTATTAATTTGGTTCATTCCGACGACACCTACAACTTCAAACACCCCAGCAAATATGAGAAAAAACCAACCCATTAGACTGCAGCTCCTTTCTCACCGCTTGTCACAAATTTCAATCCAAACACACCGGATAATAGAAGTAGAATTAGGAATACTTTAAGTAACTGGAAGGGCTCTCCGAAAAATAGCATTTCCACGATGACCGTTCCCGCTGTCCCCATACCTGTAAAGACGGCATACACGGTTCCCACTGGCAGTTTGGTAGACGCACTAATAACAAGATGAAATGAAATGTACATAGCAATGATCGTAGCGATCCACGTCCATGCCGTATCCGAATGTTTTAAACCTGTCACCCATATCACTTCAAAGATGACACCAACGAAAATATAGATCCAATACCGATTCATGTGAGTAACCCCCTGCTGCTTTACTTTACTTTTTGATACCGCGCCAAAAGACGAACCAGGATGATTCAAGCCTTTTCATCGACCGAGCAGAACCTCCAAATAGCAATTCCACAAACATGCCATCTAATACCGCAGAGAACGCAACCGTGGCCGTATCGCTGCTTACTTCAGGGCTAATAGTTTCATTGTGCAAAGCTTGATCAAATAGCGGCATTATCATGGTTTCAATCGTATCTAGATGGCAGTAACCTTGCTTAACAATCTCATCATAGAGATGGGACGGCGGAAAAAAAGCCACGCGCAAGAAAAATTTCGTATTATCATCCTGTTCATAACGTTCTTGATATTGGATCAGAAATCCATAAAGAAGTTGATCAATGGAAAGATCCTTATTTTTATTGAGATACGTACGAACAAAATGTAATTCTTTCTCCAGCACCTCATCAAAAAGAGCAAGAAATAGTTCATCTTTACCTTTGAAATGCGTGTAAATCGATTGTTTTTTGATACCAACATCCGTAGCAATATCTGCAAGCGATGCACCTTCATAGCCATTTTTAGCAAAATGAGTGCGCGCTACTTCTTTGATCCTTGTTGCTGTCATAACATCTTCCCTTCCGAACGTTCGTCAGGATTATGATAACATGTTATCTTTCGGAAGGCAACCTGCGATCGTTGAGCATACGTAAAGAGCCCACAATTATTCCAATATACAATGCGACATCACCTGCAAAAAAACATCATCATCGGCTTGTTCGCATGCTTTTCCAATTATTGAATACATATGTAAGTATTCGATAACCAGGAGGACACACGTCATGTCACAACATGGGCAATCGTTCATGAAAGGAACGTTCGTCTTGTCTGTCGCTGCTTTCATCAACCGTA
This sequence comes from Paenibacillus allorhizoplanae, assembly GCF_927798215.1. Classification (NCBI taxonomy): domain Bacteria; kingdom Bacillati; phylum Bacillota; class Bacilli; order Caryophanales; family Paenibacillaceae; genus Paenibacillus; species Paenibacillus allorhizoplanae. The sequence goes on along the minus strand of NZ_CAKMMW010000010.1, from coordinate 100,480 downwards.
TTCTCGGTTTTATCAGCGGCATGTATATCGCTCGTGTACTGGGCGCAGAGGGAATCGGCATCTTGATGATGGCTCATCCACTCGTCCCGCTCGTCATTACAATTACGGAGCTTGGATTGCCGGTGGCCATTTCCAAATTGGTCGCAGAGGCCAACGCTCGCGGCGAACGGATGAAGGTGAGGCGCATCCTGCATGTCTCTCTCGCAGTCACGGGCTTCTTAAGCGTAGCACTCACGACCATATCGTTATTCGGCTCGGAGTGGATCGCATCCATTCTGCTTAGCGACCAACGCGCGTATTACGCGATGCTGGCCATTACGCCGATCGCGCCGATTGTCGCTGTTTCCGCCGTTTTGAAAGGATATTTCCGCGGTATGCAGCAAATGAAAACCATTGCCGCTTCCGATGTACTGGAGCATACAGTTCAAATTGCCTGCGTACTTGCGTTAGTCCACCTCTTACTCCCTTATGGCGTCGCTTATGCGGCTGCCGGAGCGATGGCTGCCTCTGTCGTCAGTGAAGCGATCAGCCTCCTATTTCTAGTGGCAAGCTACAAACTTTACGGCGAATCCAAGATGCCTGGCGAGACTTGGGCAAGCCACTTGAAACAAGGAAGAAGCACGCTCGGCGAGCTGCTTCAAATCGGATTGCCAACGACGGGGCACGGCGTTATTCATTCGTTGTACAGCACCTTCCAACCGCTGCTCATTACGACCAGCCTAGCGCTGGCCGGGATCGGCACGGCGTTAGCCACGAAGCAATTCGGGATGTTGGCTGGCTATGCGTTTCCGTTACTGTTCATGCCAAGCTTTATCACGCAGTCCTTGTCCACCGCTCTCATTCCTGCAATTGGCGAGGCCGCAGCGAACAAGAACAGTCTGCTCATACATGAACGGATGAATCAAGCGATGATCCTGGGACTCCTGATCGGCGCACCGGCGACCGTTATCCTCTACGTATGGGCAACTCCACTAACGACACTTGTCTATCATGCACCGGAAGCAGGCGTGCTGCTACAAATACTGGCGCCGATGTTTTTCCTGCATTATTTCGACGCGCCACTTCATGCGATTCTACTTGGGCTCGGCCGTGCGAAAGCTACCCTGTGGAACTACGTAGTAGCCACCCTATTCAAGAGCGTCGCGATCTTCGTGTTCGGCAGTCAATATGGTATTATTGGCGTTGCGTATGGTATAGGTATCGGCATTGTGATACAAACACTGCTGAACTTCTTTTCCATCTCAAGCTCGATCGGATTTTATTGGAGCATTCGTCCGTATGTCAAAGTTGCGATCTCTATGATACTGATGATGCTTTGCGGAAACTGGACCTATCACTATTTTGTCAGCAATGGTATGCCACAATTATGGTGCGTGATCACTTCCATCGTCTGTTCCCTGTTTCTCTATTTCGCCACACTCGTATTCACGGGTACATTGAGTCGAAAAAGTACGCGCCACCGTTTTTCGTTCCCCTGGTAAGTGGCTAGACTCTTTCTCACTCGAGTTAGTCGGTTTTATCGACTAACTCCAGGGTGTTGCCCTTGATCTCGCTCGAGTTAGTCGGTTTTGTCGACTAACTTCAGGCTGTTGCCCTTGATCTCGCTCGAGTTAGTCGGTTTTATCGACTAACTCCAGGTTGTTGCCCTTGATCTCGCTCGAGTTAGTCGGTTTTGTCGACTAACCTCAGGTTGTTGCCCTTGATCTCGCTCGAGTTAGTCGGTTTTGTCGACTAATCCAGCAAGTAACGCAAAAAAGCAGCCAGTACTGGCTGCTTTTTTCACTTTCACACGCCTCCTGACTATTCGCCGGCGAGCATCTCCCCAGTTTCAAGAAACTCTTCATACCCGAAAGCACGATCGGCAGCCCGTTTTCAAGAATCTTCGAGGGGTGTTTATCGCCATGTCGAATCCATCATGTACATCGGTTACGAGTGTCACGCCAGTCAGTTCCGCATGCGGACTGATCTCCCACGTTATGCGCGACGGGGCGTCACTTTCTGGGAGTCAAATTCGTGGTAACCGGTAACTAACTGCCGATAGCTTTTCTAATAAGCTATACTCATAATTAATGTGGTTAACAAACCCATACAAAGCCCGGATGTTCTTTCCCCAAGGGCTTCGTTTTAATGATCTAGCGTAAAGATACCGCAATGCTTTTCTTAACTACCTTAACAAAAGCAAAGCGAACAAGCGGCCCCATAATGAGGAGTTGAAGAGGAAAAGCGAAAATAAAATTTTTAAACACTAAAGTAAAGTAACTCGCAAGCAATGATTCTCCATGCAAGCTATCCGAAAAAAAAGCATTTCCCAATCCATACAAGGACATACAGAGAACCATGCCACTTACCATAAAAAATGCTAAAAAGAGAATCACAAACACCTTGTTAGATTTGTCATAGGGTATTGATAACGCCAATTTTTTGGCCACAGGACCAACAACAAATAATTCCAATAAGGTTGCAATAATAAAGATTTGTATGTTCTCCAAGGATAATCCATTATGATGAATGGCCGATAGAATGTCTTTTCGGTCGATATTAGACAGTATGATTATCGGAGTTCTATTACTTTCCAAGAATAGCTTTGCATCCTCAAATAGTTGTGGGCATTGCCAGTGTTTAAATAAAATTTCACTAAGTTCTCTTGGATTTTCAGACGACTTGTACAAAGCTATTGTATCCTCTAAGGAACAAATCTCGATCTCACGTTGGGTTTTAATGTTATCACCGTACGAGGATTGAAATTTTTGAGAGAAAGCATTCCACCAATAGTTCCCAATGTCTCTTGTCGTAGTTTGTATTGATGTCGATGTCAAAATCCTTTGGCATATATCCTCAATGAATCCGCTCTTTTAATAATAAATTCGCAATAGGATGATTCAGTTCTATCGAGATGGTTTACATATGTTGTATAAAGTTAAAATAAATATTACAGACTGGGAGAGTGGTACAAATGAAAAAATTCCTCAAAACAAAATTGGCTTTGCTTCTTGCAACTTCGTGTTTAATGGTTCCGAGCGTCATTAGCGCCGCAACCGAGACTGTGGATGCACCAACCTACACGTATCAGAATGGCTATATTTACACCCTTGTCCATGATATTTATGTGCCTGGCCGTTATTTAATTGACGAAGATACAATAGCAGTTTATATCCCCGGAGGAGTAGGCATCATTGCGGTCGATAAGGATACTGTTTTACCTGAGGGTTCTGTATACTTAAACTAGGATAATCCTAGTTCCCAAAAAGCATCGAGCCTTGGCTCGATGCTTTTTTCACTCAATCATATCCTGCAAATACCGCTGTTTGGTGTTCTGCGTTAGCATTGTTAGCCATTCGATCCAATTTGGTAGATAGCTGGCCTAAAATATTTTCCTACTTTCTCCAGTTCATTCATTACATATCTAATTTTATCTTCATCTAGATACCAGTTATCTTTGGAGGTACCTGTCTTATCAATCACTGGACTAACGTAAAAAATGGTTTCTCTTGGAAAAATAAATTGATAGGTTAGAAGTGCTCTCCGCGCGTGATAGTTTTTACAAACCAATACTACTTTATTAGGAATAATACTTTTTTCTTCTAAAATTTTCAAAGAGAATCGTGCATTTTCAAATGTATTCGTCGCTTTATCTTCTTGAAGTATGGCTTCAGAAGGAACACCTAGTGTTACCCCTACATTTCGCAAAAATTCCGATTCAGTTGTTTCTACATGTGGAGTGGCACCACCTGAAGGTAGGATCAACGGAGCTATTCCCTGATGATATAACATCGCAGCTCTTTCCATTAATTGAGGATGGCTTGCACCAGGAATTAATATAACATCTGCATAACCCAATTCAGTTTCAAAAAACATAAAATCACTAATACAATCGAATGGAAATGACATATAGAAGCTCCCCTCCCTCTAACCTCTTAGGATACATTAATTCAATTTATATCTAAGAATTTAAAATCCTTGGCTTATTACTTTTCCATGATACTCCCAACTTGTGCGTTAATACTACTATGATCATAAAATCCCATTAAAACAGCATCTAGAATTTCTACTAAAAATAGAGACCATCTCCTTAGTGGAGATGGTCTCTATGTGTGTGGTGCTTGAAGCTATATTCCCAACGCGGCCAGCAATTTGTAAATCATAGCAGCTGCTTCACCTCTCGTTGTTGTTTGGCCCGCACGGAATGCGCCATCCTCGTAACCATTCAGGATGCCCGCAGATAGAGCCTTATCGATCGATGGTTTCGCCCAGGACGGAATGTCCGAAGCGTCTTTCAGGCTCAATGCTTTGCTCGTCAAGCCCGCGGTACCGTTTCCGTAAATCTGCAAAGCTCTTGCCGTCATCACGGCTGCTTCCGCCCTCGTCACGGTGAGCTCGCCTCTGAAGCTAGTCGTGCCGGCTTCCTCGTAACCTTGAATTAGGCCCGCTTCCACTGCGGCCACGATGTGCGGCTTCGCCCAAGACGGGATGTCCGCTTCATCCGAGAAGTTCGTGACGCGGGAAGCTGCTTCAAGACCTAAGGCCGAAACCAGCATCTTCGCGAATTCGGACCTCGTTACGGTTGCCTCCGGTCGGAAGCTTTCGTCTGGGTATCCGGCTGCGACATTCATCCCTGCGAGGCGACGAACGTAGCTTGCTGCCCAATGATTCGCCATATCCTTCATCTCTGCCGGTTCATAGGAGAAGACAGCGAATTTCGTGAAGTGATCGACATTCACCTGGATCGTTCCAGCTCCATTTACAGTTCCGCCGATAAATATCCAACGCTTCTGGCTTTCGTGATAATAGTAGACTGCGGGTTGGCTACCTGGCTTCAATTGCTTGGCTTCGTAGACGAATGAAAGCTCAAGCGGCTTTGAAAACCGATTGCCCGTCGTACTGGATAATTCTAAAATTTGACTGACCGATTGAAGATCGCCATTCGCGGGAATCTGGTCTGGTGCGACGACCGCGATATGGATCGTCCCCTTCGAAGACACGGCGCCGGCAGGAATTTGAATCTTTACTCCACCTTCCAGCTCCAACTGGTTGCTTGCTTCTGGGCTCACATCCGTTTGCTGTTCCTTGCTCCCGGAAGATGGCGGCACGGTGCTTTCTCCGGCAGGGGTTTCCTCTGCTTGGCTGCCTTCGTCAACAGGCTCCTCAGTTCCGGAAGAATCCTCTTCCTCCTCGATTGTCACCTTGCGTACCGCTTCCACAGCAGCGTTCCCCGCTTGGTCGATGACATTGTATCGCAGCGTATAGGTACTTGCCGTGTTGGTATTCACTTCGCCTGTGACAATAATCTCGCCTACTGGACCGATATTATCCGTTGCTGTTGCGCCTTGATCGCGATAAGTTCCGCCGAATGGCACGGTCACGTTGGACAGTCCATTTAACGTGATGATCGGTGCCGTCTTATCGATGCTGATGGTCATTGTTGAGATCTCTGTTGTATTCCCAGCTCCATCATCGGCGTGATAGCGAAGCTCACTAAGGCCCTCAGCGGAAATCGTAATCGGCTCGCTATACGCATGCCATGTGTCTCCCGCATCTAGGCTGTAGAACATGTTGGCACGTTCCGAGCCTTCGCCTTCCGGACGCAAAGTGACCTGTACATCCGAAACGTACCATCCGTTGCTGCCGGATTCACCGGCAACCTCCGCTTTCACGGCCAAGGAAGCACCGCCGCTGTCGCTAGTGGAGAGTTGTCCCGATACATCGAAGCTGGTAAAGGCGTTGTAAGTCGCCTGAATCCCATCTGAATAAAGGCCTGCCTGTGCGGGTTTATTTTCGAAAGGATCCTCTGCATCAAAGATCAGATTGTTGTTCACCCAGACATAGATTTTCCCCTTTGACCGAACCACCTTATAGAAGTTTTGCCCGCTGATCTCTTCACGAAGGGCGAAGGAGAATGGGCGATTCAAATCTGAAGGCACACTCAGTCGAAGTTGACTGGTTTTTACAGGGGCGGTAAAGTCGGCATTATGATAATCCCCTTTTCCCTTGTCTTGATACGTGAACGGCACCGCATTCCAACCGTCCTTCTGACTGTCGAACTTGAAATCTGGCGAGTTCGATTGCGGCAGTTCAAAGTTCTTGTTCATGTACGAGAACAGACCGTTGAACCACAGAATTTTCGCCGATGAAACTTCCGCTTCGCCACGCAGATCGTACACATACTCGCGCTGTCCGTTCTCTGCGTAGTTGCTGTGCCCATAGATCGTATCTCTTGCTGTGGGAGCGACGGCCATGATCTCCTCCTGACCATCCACGATCTTGCGCAACTCGAATTCGTTTGTGGCATAATTCGTACTTGCCGTCACGTAGTTTTGGTCGTCAACATACGCGAGAATGACCCCCGCTTTACCACTGTCTGGCAAGGACCCTGTATTTACATTGACCGAGAATTCATGGCCGAGCGTCCGATCACCCTTGACCGTGATCGCTTGCCCGGACACAGGGGACTGCAAGCCCTTCTCGGAAACCGACCACGCTTCATCCCAACCATTGATGTACGCACCGTATTCGCTCCAACCTGTCGTCACGGTCACGTTATCCATCCGAACCTTTGCCTTGTTGCTGATCAAGCCGATTCGCCCTGGAGCAGCCATCGCCTCCTGCTCAAACACCGGCCGATCGTCGTTAAGCGTGTAGTGATCCAATTCCGCAAACAATTTGGACCCGTTCTTGTACACTCTGAGCGTATGGTATTGCTCCGCAAAGTCTTGTACACGCGAGTCATCGGACAGGAATGCAAACGTCGACGGCAAATCTGTGACCGCGCTTTCCGAAACACTGTCTATGCGGGAATTGACGATAAGTTTCCGGTCATCGCGGTCGATCAACACATTCACATAGTTGTTCTCATCCTGATGCCAGGCAACAATACCGGCTTGCCCCTCATCGCCAAAATCCTTGTCATCGAATCGAAGATTAGCCTCTACAAACATATTTTCCGCTTCATATCCGTTCAGCAGCACTTGTTTCGAATCGCCAGGAGCGTTAATGTACAACGCCTCGTTGTCGATCGATACGCCTGTTTCCGGCATTTCGTATTGCTGCAAGCTGGCTTCCGAATCGAACCGATCCTGGAACGTCGGTGTCCAAGCCTCCGGATGAATGCCTTCCGAATCATAGGAGGTTGGTCCATCAACGACCATCTCTTGATCCCAGAAGTAGACACGATCCTTCCCTTGCCCTTCATCACTGTTCCAAAAAGCTTTATAGGTGACCCAATCCTCAAAACCATTTGGCCCCTTAATCATATTCGGTTGCGATGGTCCGATAATGTCGGGTTCCACAGGATGTCCGTTCGTATCATACAGACCAAAATCTAGATGGTAGTAATTCAATGCGGCTCCGCCATTTTTACTGATCTCTACGGCGATCACATTCTCGCCGGGCTGAAGCATATCAGCGGGAACTTCAACCATTTTATAGGCTCGCTGCTGACCACCGAATGTGTAGAATGGCTTGCCGTTCACATACAGCTTGCCATACCCTTCCAGACGGTAGCGAAGAACCGTAGTCTCCGGTACAGCATCCAGATGGAAGGAGCGTTTCGCCCACATGGAGGCTTGACCGCTCGGGTGCGCCCAAATCTCGGATGGCGCCGTTTTCCCGTTGTTGATAATAGTCGGGATTTTCCCCGTTCTCGTATCCGGCCAGCCGAAGCCGCCCTCCCCGGTCATCCAACCGTTCACATCTGAGCCAACCGCGTTCCAGCCTACCTGAGGCGCATTAAAGGTATATTGATATGGCTGGCTGCCATGCTCGGCCGTCGGCAGGATGACGTTGTATTTCAGGAGCAGCCCCTCAATATTACGTGCCAGCAGCTTGCCTGGGTATTTGGAAGCATTCGTTATTTTATCGTAGCTATCGGCTTGCGCTACCCCGGTCTCATAAAGTCCTGTTTCCGGGAACATCTGATTGCCGACATACAGCATGTAATACTCGCCATTATGGTAAAATAACTCCGGTCCTTCGAAATTGACGAAGTTCACATTGGCCCAGTGGCCCTTCTGTGTATGAACCGTTTCAATCGCTTTGCTTCGGCCCGGATTGCCCTTCTCGTTAAAGAAGGATTGCACGTCCCAGAGCCATGCACCGGCATTCGCCGGCTTGGCTGCCCCTGTATTAGGGTTCACCTCGTCCGGATTTACCTTGCGCAGTAAGATTAAATCTCCGTTGTGCGCAACGAATAATTGAGGGTCAATCCCATCATCATATTTCTTATCCTTGAGGGCATACTCGAAATTCGGCGACGTATTCATCTTGCTAGGGTCCCCGTAGATCAATGAGGTACCATTGTAGATATAGAACATCACCCCGTTATGGAAGAACAAATCGGATGCGCCTAATTCGTTGTGATCGGATGGAGTCACTGCCTGCGGCATCGTACTCGGGTCATTCGAAATTAACCGATACGGGCTTTCCCAGTGAATCATATCCTTCGAGCGATACACTTTCCCCAAAGTTCCGGTTCCCATCGCATAATAGTATCCATTATACTTCTCAATCGTTCCGTCGTAGAGGGTAGCCTTCTTGCCAAGGTCGGACCCCGAATCGACTCTGAACAGGTTATCTACTTTCTCAATGGCGGAAGAAATGACGGTGACTTCACTGCTCGCCGACAAGCCTCCGTCCTCGGTTGTTCCCGTAATGAACGCTCTGCCCAGACCGACAGCTGTCACCCGGCCGTTCGGATCAACCGTTGCCACAGAAGCATCGGAGGTTGACCAGGATACATTCCGATTCGTGGCGTTCTTAGGCCAGATGACGACTGACAACAAATGTGTCCCGCCCACCGCTAACTCAACTTTTGAGTGATTTGGTGAGACCGTCAAGACTGAGATCCCCCTAACTGTCACAACCGCAGAAGCCGTATGAGCGCCATCTACTGTCGTTACGGTAATCATCGCTGTACCTGGCTGAAGTGCCGTAACGACACCCGCTTCGTTCACCGATGCGATAGTCGGGTTGTCAGAAGACCAATTCACCCTCTGGTTCGTCGCATTCGTCGGTGTGACTGTCGATGTTAAGGCCTGTGTCGTTCCCATCAGAATTTCTGCTGCCGCAGGTGTAAGACCGACCCCCACTACCGGAATATTCTCAACGGTCACGCTACTCTGCGCCGAGTATTTCCCATCGACCGTCGTCACGGTAATGGTCGCCGTACCTACCGATACTCCTTGCACAGATGCCTTCAGACTGTCCTTCGATATCACCTTCGCAATGGATTCATTGCTGGAAGTCCAGATCAGATCTTGATTCGTTGCGTGCTTCGGGAAAACCGTTGCAGTCAGCTCCTGCGTAAGGCCGGCCCCAACCGTGACCGCAGCCCGATCCAGACTGACGCTTTGCGGGTGGACGGTGCCCAAGATAGGCTCGACAGCGGCATTGTACAATCGTACATCATCGATAACCCCGCTAAAATAAGCCCCGGTTGCCGGTCCTTCGAAAGCGTCAACGGCGAATCTCGCACCGAGCGCCCCTTCATTAGCGGCTGCGGCAACTTTATCGAAAGACGTCGTGCTTTCTTTCGCCAATTGTCCGTCTAGGAATAACTTAAAAGATTTGTTGCCAAATGAGACAGCTACGTGATGCCACCCGTCTGCACCAGTCAGCGCTGTCGAAAGAATAACGCGATCAATGGCAGGTTTGTTATTCACAATCGCTGCCTCTAGCTTGCCTCCATTCATTTGAATCGCTAGTCCTGCCCCATTGCCTCCGCGCTCGAACAACACCTGTCTGGTGTTTAAATCTGTCGGTTTGAACCACATTGAAGCTGTGAATGCGGAAAACTCATCCCTCAAGAAGGTCATTGTATTCGTATTGAGTTGAATGGTGCTTGTCAATCCGTTGAAGGAGAAGGCTCCTCCATCAACACCACCATCCGGCACCCAACTTCCGATAGCGCTTACAGAATGATGCCCATTACCTGTAGAGTCCTCTGCCACTTGCTTGCCATTATAACTGAATGGCGCATCCAGCTTGTACCAGGCGTCCAATCCCTCGAAGGGCATGGAAATTCGTGCAGGAAGTACGGTTACAACGCTTGCAGCCGTATAATTTCCATCCTCCGTTGTCACGGTTACGGTTGCACTGCCTGCTTTTTTCCCTTCGATAGCAGCTTGTGTTGGACCATAAACGGCAACCGTCACGACAGACTCATCACTGGACGTCCAGGTGATATTTCGATTCGTAGCGAATGACGGCTGAAGAGAAGCGTCCAGATACACCGATTCACCGACCGTCGTGGTCAACCGCGTCTTGCTCAAGCTAACGCCTGTTACTTCGATTGCTGGTGTAACCGCTTTGTCGTACAAACGCACATTATCAATCATCCCGTTGAACCAAGCCCCAGTCTGGTTATCCCCACCAAATGCATAGACCGCGTATTTTGCACCGATGGCCGCTTCGTTAAGCGCCGTATTCACTTTAGTAAACGGCACAGTCTTAGTCGCTGCTACCTTCCCATCCAAATAAAGCGTGAACACGCCGTTGTTGAACGTAACCATTACATGGTGCCAAGAGGTGGTATCCGTAAAATCGACCGATATAATTCCTCTCACATCAGCGCTCGCAACTGCGGCCTCCAGCTTGTTCGCATTCAATTGCAACGCCATACCCGACGCATTGCCTCCGCGTTCGTACAGCACCTGCAGCTTTTGCGTGTCGTTCGCTTTAAACCATAATGAAGCCGAATGCTCAGTGAAGGCTTCTTTCAGGTACGATCCTGCCGGCGTCGACCCCAAGTTCAGCTGAATCAGATCAGAGACGCCGTTAAATGATAGGGCTCCTCCGTGTACCCCGCCATCCTTGACCCAAGTGCCGATTGCACTGATGGAATGATGACCCTGGCCGGAGGAATCCTCTGCCACGGTTTTACCGCTAAGTTCATAAGGCGTATCCAGTTTGTACCAAGCCAGTAACCCTGGCTCTTCGCTTTTCTCCAAAGCATACGCTTTGCCACCCGGAATAGCACTGCACACGAGCGCTATGATGAGGATGAATGCGAATAACTGCTGTAAGTTTTTGCCCAATTTTTCCCCTCCCTAAAATGTTGATATCGCCCCAAATAAGAAAGCGCTTACCAATGCGCTTTTTCATTATATTTTATGAATTTCCCTGGTAGGCTCCAATAATATGACATTTCACTCCAAAATTTTGACTTTTCACATCATCCGCATATAAAAATAAAACCACTCCAATGGAGTGGCTTCTTTGATAAGACTTACTCTTTAATCTCTATAGTTTTGAAATAGCAGCTTTAATTTTCTGATCTAATTCGTCGCCTTGTTTCTTCCCATAGACATAAAATATAAGTACATTATTGATAACGAACGCTTGATGTTTTACAAATTCAACGGGTCTATGATAAAAATCTTCACGACCTTTAATCCGTTCTTTCTCTGAATTAAATATATAATAGTAAATTACGCCATCAGACAACTGGTAAAAGCTCGGAGTTACCTCGTTTATGCCTTGCTGGAATATATTCTCTTCATTTCCATCTGCTTTATGGAGTTGCATCTCCTCATCTTGAAAAGCTGCAATTACTTGCTCAAGGGTCAATGCTTTGGTTGTACTAGTACAACCTGCAATCACCATAAGAAACAGAATAATCATTATATGAATTCGCATCTTACCTCCATAGAACCACTTCGGATTTTATTATATCTGCCATATATTTTTTGAAGATTTCCTATATTTCTCATTTTACCAATTGCCTGGATTGGAAATCCAATACGAATTCGTCATGTACTGCGGAATCGTCGTAATCATCTGGTTGAAGTCTGCGCTTTTTGTCGGCAGCAGTTGGCCCGCGATGGAAGGTACGGAAGGACTAACTGATCTTATTTTTCCGAAAAAGAATAGACCGATTTGGCTGAAAAAGTTTGCGTAAACGATCCCCCAGAGAGTGTGACATCCGTCATGTTCGTAAGGTTATCAGTGACACTGGTTTTGAGCTTGGACGCCGCCGTGGAGGATGTACTGAACCCACTCACGGTAGCCGTGATATCCGACGATGAGGTGTTGATGACGACGAGCTGCGCTTTGCTGGTTGAGTTGATTCTCGTCGCCACGACCAATAAAGACGGGTTGCTGGATACCGTTTGAATACGAACATAGCCAGGCCTCATTACGCGACTGAAATTGCCCATCGCATACAAAACCTTACTCGTTGCGTACGTGCCTCCGCTCGTGTCCAAATTAATCAACTGTTGCGCCAAGCTCTCATTGCTGCCAACACTCCACCAATACAAGAACCCTTTGGCCGCATTCGAGCCGCCGGTGGTCAGTGCACGATGAATTCGGACTGCGAGATCAATCGCTTGTTGGTTATCGTAGGTCGTGTTGCCAGGATCCCAGAGATTATTCGCCTCGTCCTTAAAATTATATTCCGTCATTAGTTTTGGCTTTGTTTCCGCATACAGCGTGCTATTGTCATTGCCATAATTATGATAGGCCACATAGTCGACGAGGCCCTTGTTCGTTGGCATATTGTTCAGGAAATTCATCGCGACATTCTCCGATGTGGCCTCAGGAGACGTTAGCTTAACCTGCGACCTAATCCCTTTGTTGGTTAGAGCGCTATCAACCTCACCAATGACACTGTCCATTTCTGCGTTATAGTACCGCGCAGTTGCCCATAGGGGATTCTCATAATCAGGTTCATTTTGAATGCTTAACCATTTGATGTTGTATCCGAAATCTTCCCGATATTTCTGGACCCATCTCGCCACATAGTTCGCATAATCCGCATAACGGGCGGAAAGCAAATGGCCTCCTTTTACAGTAGCTGTGTCTTTCATCCACGAAGGAGGGCTCCATGGAACGGCATAGAACTGCATAGCACTGTAGCGCGACAACGCCTGGTCCGCAAACCACCGTTGGTGCGAATCCGTGGTCCAGTCTTCCGTGCAATTGTTCCATCCACAATAGGAAATCTCAATGCCCGAAGCGTCCTCGCTTAGCTTGTAGGGATTAATCTCCCAACGAATCATCGTAAGTCCAGCGTTAGAGCCACTGTTGAGAAAAAGTTTATCCAGAATAGCGCTTTGATTCCCCGTGCTCATAGTGTGCTGCAAGTCGTACACGGGCTTATTCGCCGCCGCTCCAAAACCATCAATTGATTGATAGGTCGTCCCTTTCGTAAGGGTAATCGTATCGGCCGCTGCGGCAATCGGAATGCTGAGTGGTAAACATGTGAAACCTATCACAACAGTAAAAAGCATCATCACTACTTTGATCAAAAAGCTCGAACGATTCATGTTCAACTGAGTACCACTCCTCACCTATAGGGTGCTTCCTCGGCCGCGCGTACCGCTGAAGACAACGTAATTGTAAGCGGATTCAAACATTGTCGTCTATAGTCATATCTCGACTTTCATCAGAAACAGGCCATAACCACGACGCTTATGTCGGATTACGGCCTGTCTATTTCATTTATTCCATATCCAGCTTATTCGATAGTGAAATCGGCAAGCTTTCGTTGAGAAGATCCCATGAACTAACCACGAATGCATGAACGTGATAGCTCAGATTATCAGGGTCCGCTACATCGAAGTGTCCAACTACACGATTCCCGGTGCCAATATCGTTTTCCATTGCGACATAAGAAACAGGTGTTGTGCCTTTGAACAGTTGATAAAAGACAACTTCTGTACCCGCATGATCAGCTGCATTTGGTGTACGGCTAACAAGTACACTCGCACTCAGCCCATTGCTTCTGTTCAATTGACCTTCTAAGGAGAAAGGTAATGGCGTTTCAACCGGCGGTACGACAACGACCTCATCTGTCAATTCAGTCACGAGAAAATCATCAATTCTAGCTGCTTGGTTGGCGACTCGAATACCCGCTTTCCCTTGCGTTAACATAGGTGGATTCGAAGAAAATAATGTGCCATTATCTATTTCATCGAAAATAAGATTATCATCGACATAGCCCTTGATCTGATTGCCATCCACGACCAGTCTCAATTGATACCAATTCCCGACGATGTAGGGATAAGGGATTTTTTTGCTGTCCAGCTCCTTCAGACTGCCATTCACCATACGACCCAGGGCCACATAGCCTGTACTGCCGCCCGCTAAGCCATTGGTGCCATTGTGAATACGCAGCATATAGAAGTTCTTCGCATCATCAGAAGCCCGTGCGATTACACCTGGCAGGGAAGTTCCGACCTGCGCTTTGACTCTTGCCCGCACATCGTAATTCGTCCATGCGCTTTGACCAACGGTAAAGGCCATACTTGTCGTTGTATATTTCTCAAGCACCTTACCTTGATCTTCATCCACGATCCGCAAATGAGATGAAGCACCATTCGGGGTAGCTCCATTGTTCCAACCTACCGAAGGATCAGAATTGAAGCTGCCATTTTCAAAATCTTCTTGGTAGAGCACCGCTCCGATTGGCGCTTCGGCATTCGCTACCAAATGCAGCGTGTATACCATAGTTGTACCGGCTTCTGAGGTAACTGTCACCTTCGCGGTACCCGTTCCATTCACCATAACGGCATCTGAGATCTGCGCTGTTGCCACATTGCTCGCTGTCGGTACAGCCTCGACGACTTTCACATAATTCGTCCTGGACGGTACGTGAATTGTATAATCCGTTTGCCCTGGGATGAGTGCAATACTCATAGCTGGCAGCTTCTGACCTGGAGATGTCAATGGATCAGTGACCACAGACAGCCTCAAGCTGCTTAGCGTCGCATCAGAGCTGGCTTGCTTAATCCTAAGCGAATAATAATTCGCGCCATTCCCTTCACTGGATAAGGCCGCAATCGTGTAAGTTTTCTCTTGTCCTACCGCATCAAATGTCACTTGCCCAGAAGCTGGCGCAACGGAGATGCTGCCAGTCCCATAGGCAGAACCTGTAACCGTGACCGTGCTCGTCGAAGAAGGCACAAGTACCGTGTAGCTGTTGATTTTAGGATCAAAGCCGTTGATCGTCACGCCATCTACTTTAATACTGCCAAGCAATGGTACGATCGGATAAACCCTCACATCATCGAAGCTTGCTAAGGCTTCATGACTGCGCAATCCGAATTTGCCACTCGTTCGGCTTGCATCTGTCGTTTCACTGACTAGTTCACCATCGACATAGCCCTTGATTGTCGTGCCGATCGTCTCCAGATTGAGCTTATACCATTTCGACGAGTCAATCGGTGTCGGTAAATCAATCGTCGCCAGAACCGTCGTCGTTCCGCTGATTCTTTTTTCCAGAATCGCTTGATTCGTCGTACTCGTTCTCATTAATTTAAAATAATACTGACTATTATAGGTGCTCGCTCTAGCCAACAACCCCATCTGCACATTACCTGTGTAGCTGCTATTCGCCACCTTTACACGCGCTTCCACCCCGTAGTCCTTTAAGTCATCCCCTAGGATGGCAAAGCTAGGCGTTGTGCCATACGTATTTACCGGAATTGCGTAAGTGTTGTTCGTCACGCTGTCGGTTGCGAATGTCCATGGCGTGGAGGCGCTGCTATACCCTGTCATCGTCCAAGCGGAAGTATCCCGATCGGCGACGGATTCGAACCCATTTTTGTACATGCCATCTGCAAATACTTTCACTTCATTAATCGATAGCGGGCCATCGTACGTAGAGCCTGTTACCGTTAGCTTGACGTAACGTGCTTTCCCCGTGAACCACGCCAGACTATTTCCCATAGGCGGCACATAGGCCGGGTTCGAGCTAAATGTCATATCCGATGCTAGCATAAAATTGACACCGTCCACGCTGGTCTCGATTTTATAGGTGTACCCTCTGGAAGCGCTATTCGTCCAATCGATGCCCATCCCCGCAAGTTGGTAAAACTTGCCTAGATCGACTGTTACCGTTTGCGGATACGTGCTAGTAGCAGCGACAGCTGCCGTTGTCTCATAGCCATCCACCAGGTTGGCTCCGCCCGTCATGCCGGGAGATAAGGTCACTGTTTTGCCTGCGGACACGATGTTTTTGATGCTCGGATCAACAGCCTCCAGCTCGATGAGCATGACCGCGTTTTTCTCTAGTGTTTGGCTTAACACGATTGTGTCGGTGAGATTGACGATCCCTTCATCGACCATTTGCAGGTCATCTATTTTGTTGTAGGCATGATTGCTATGAGACTCATCGACAAGGAGCTTTTTGTAGCGTACGCTTTTTCCCTGAAAGCCTGCAGGTAAATTCTTGACGCTAATATCCACATTGGCGGATGCTGTGCCGTCACCTTGCTTGTTCCAAACCATCATCGTAGCCTTGGTATCGCTATTCTTCGTGGCTAACATCCGCGTCCCATAGATGTCCGTGCTGCCGCCACTAGCTTTGACACGCGTATCCCCTAACTGAGCAAACATGCGCATGGTGTTGAAAAAAGGTGTGAAAAAGGTATGACCGAGCACCTCATAATATTTCAGCTTATCACTCGTCCCAATCAGTTGGAACGTGTTAATGTCTGTGTTCCCCCATTTAATATCCACTCTTGCGATCGCTGGCGCATTCGAGCCTAAATCAAACTTCAACCATGTCCAATAATCGGATTGTGTGAATTGCGTTGCATCGTCATTGTCTGTTACAGCAGTAATGCTAGGATCATTTAGCGCATTCGGGATCTGGATCGGATTATTGCTGCTGTCAAAGAACCGAATCTCCTTGATTTTCATAGGCTTCGAGGTCGAAGCGGATTCGCGCCAACCGCGCAAGTTCAAATACTGTAAGGATTTCGGATCGCTATTGGTAAAAGATTGCCAATTCGTCGTATCCCCGTTGCTTAACGCGTAGTCGACATCGAATTGGTTTTTGAAATAGGCGTTGAGTGTATGCACCGCGACCCAGTTCATTGGGATGTCGGTGCCTCCACGCGCATAGAAGTACGCTGAATCGGTCATGAAGGCCGCTTGCTTGGCGAGGCCGACATTGTTCGTCGCATCGCTTAAGCCTCCACCGCCCTTCCAACCGTACTCACTCACGATCGTGGTCGCATTCGGATAAAACTGATGCAGGTAGCCCTTCATCTGAATTTCCTGTGTCTCATTCATCCGCACATCCTCTTGATAGCGGTGCCAAGAAACGAAATCCACTTGATACCCCTTGGCATAAGCGATATCAACAAACTGCTTCTGCTTGTCAAAATTATACCCGGATAACACCGGTCCTCCAACCTTAATGGATTGGCCCGTGAGTCCTTGTGTATTAACCCATTTCACCGCTTCCGACATGCCTTGATACATGCGCATATAACCAGGAATATCATCCTTGGTATGCCCGTAAAATGCTGGCTCCAGGTTCGGTTCATTGCCGACCTCGATATATTCGAGCTTTGGATTCTTTTCCTTCAGCGTATAAATAATTTTCTTCATGGCCTTATCAAATTCTGGCCAATTCATTGTCGTTTCACCCGCGATCAAACGGTTCTTCTCTGGATTCGCATCGCCGCCATAGGAATAAGCTAAGGAGATGAGGAGAGAATCCGAAAATTGGGACATGAAGTCATACGTTTCTTTGCGTGCGCTCAGCAAATCTGGATTCGTCGCATTCCGCGCATCGTCGATGGAATAGGCCAAATAATCACTGTTCGCATTATCTTTATTGTAATACCAGTTGATTTTGACAAAATCCCGTACGACCTTCGTCTTAATCCCTTTCAATTCATCCACGACATGTACAGGCAAAGGGGTGTAATTCGTATTGTTAAATTGCTCTGTTCGCACGAGCTGCCCTTCTGAAACCGCATAGTCCGCCTCCATGTTCACACTCGCTGCATGCGCAGATTGCGGGGCAAAGCTAACGGCAACTGAAGTGAGCATGAGGGCTGCGGTCAGCGCAGCACAATGCTTTTTCAATAATCCCATCCTTACCTACCTCCCGATAAATGATAAATCCGGTACAGCATAACGGCTGTTTCTGCTCTACTCGTACTAGCCAACGGTAACAGCAAGCCATCGCTGCCTTCGATGATCCCTTGCTGAATCAGTGCTTTAATGCTCTCTGAAGCGTAGCTCGCTACATCAGCTCCATCCTTGAATGCGGACAAATTCATACCAGATCCTGCAGACTTCAGCTTGCCCGCGATGGTCAGCGCTCTCGCTGTAAACGTCATCATTTCCTGTCTGGAAATGGTTTGGTTCGGCTTGAACTGGTTATCGCCAAAGCCTTGAGTAATGCCAAGTGTTCTTGCCGTCTGAACCGCATCGTAATAGTAGTCACTTGCGTTAACATCTGCAAAGCTTTCCCCAGCTGGCGCTGTTATGTCTAGCGTCCGCACGAGAAGAAGGACGAAATCAGCTCGCTTGATCGAGGCTGCCGGAGAAAAATCCTGCTCCGAAGTTCCTGCTATGATTCCTTTGGCTGCGAGCGCCTCTATCTGCTTCTGAGCCCATGGAAATTTGGCGATATCTCCAAATGTCTTCGTCACGTAAACGACGACATATTGGCTAAAATGTGTGGTGGTGAACGTCACTAGCCCCGTACTCGCGTCGTATTTGCCACTTGTCACTGGTACGGGCTTTCCACTCTCATCAAGATACCAAACCGTGATGTTATCCGGGTGATTCCGCTCCGTTACCGTAGGCTGGTACGGGATCGCTACGTTCACCGATGCTTGGGCATTGGCCCATGGTACCAGGTTACCGTCGAGCTTCACTTGGATGTCCACGACGGGCCGATCGCCAATTGCTGCCTTCACTTGCTCCGAGAAATTATCTGCTTGGATATGACGCAATGTGATAGACACATTCGCTTTCCCTGCCATTTCCTCTGTCGTAAACATGTTGCTCGGCAAAGTTAACGACCCGAACTCGGTTTGAAGCTTCAGCTGTCGCACCCTGCCTCCTTCGGTAAGGGCTGCAGCAGGAAGGGTGGTTTCATAGGCTTGCGCGCCCTCCACTTTCTGCACGTCGAGCGTCAGCTTGGACAAAGCAGCGCCCTGCACGTTCGCGAAGGCTTGGTCTAGCGCTTCCAGTGTCACAGCCGCTTTCGCCACGCCAGCTGCGTCAGGCCTACTCACAGCTTGAAGCTTCAGCTCACCGATGCCGTCAGGCTTCACGGCAGGGAGCTCAGAATTTGTCGGGGTATCAGTTACAGGATCTGTTCCTAGATCTGTTCCTAGATCTGTACCTGGGTCTGTACCTGGGTCCGTTCCCGGACCTGTTCCTGGATCTGTTCCTGGTCCCGTCCCCGGATCTGGATCACCGCCCCCGCTTGCAATGACTACGAACGTTGCCACACTCACATCGCTTCCAGAACCAACCTTCACCGTATAACTCCCCAGTGGTGCATTCGTCGGCAATGTTACCCTCATTCCCGCGAGCAGCTCCGCCTTCGTCAGTTGGTCCAATTCCATCATCGTTTGATTCGGTCGCATAATCTGAACGAGGACTTCCTGCAAGCTCGTTATTCCTTGAATCGTCAACGATTCGCCCTGCTTTTTCTGTCCGATCGCAGCAAGGCTCGTTGAGGGCTCAGCTGCATCGACAATGCTTGCCGTGAACAGCAATACGAAGAGCAATAGCATGCTTGTTAATCGTTTTATCAACACCTTATTACCTCCTGTTCCCATAGAAATAGTCAGATATAACTTGAGGAAGCGCTTTCCAATTCGCGAGTTAAGAAAAACTCTGTCGAAATCCTAGAGGATGAGCAGCGCTATCTCCCCCACAAAGTAACGATAAGCAGAAAGCTACGTTTTTATAACTTGTATGAAACAGCCGCAACACTGCCAACGACAACCACATTCTACTCGTCATGGGCTGAGAAATGCATAAGTACAACTTTTCTCTACTAAATAAACGATTTCAGCTAAAATTGATGCGAAAAGGCATCAATTTCTGTGTCTTCAGCTCTTTTTTAACTTTTTCGAATCAAAAAGATGCTCTTTTGCATTTATTTAAAATAATTAAGAGCATTCTCCCCAAAAGGGTGCTCTTTTGCACTTTTGCCACGGGTAAGCTTCGCTTACCCAAAACTTATAATACGTGAAGGTGGACTTTAGGTCAGTACGCTAGCTGTGCCTAAAGTCCTTTTCTTTACTTCTCTGGTTTCCCCCGATACTGTCCGGGAGTTATGCCTTCCATTTTGCGGAAATAGCGAATGAAATTCGCCGGATTATTATATTTGAGCTTCTCCGCGATATCCGTGACCGTCATATTCGTCTCACGCAGCCACCGTTTGGCAATATCGAGACGGTATTGAGCCAAATACTCGGCAAAGTTAATCCCTGTCTCCTGACGGAACACCCGACTGATGTACTGCGGGTGATAATTAATGCGTGCAGCGCATTTTTCCAACGTTAAATCCGTATCAAACGCTTCCTCAATCAGTCGCTTCACCTCATCCGAAATCGTGCGGAACTGCGTATCTCTCCGCTCTTCCAGCAAACCGATGCTAGGCTCCACAATTTGCTCGTAGAACCAAGCTTCAATCTCGCGGGCAGCATGGAGGTGCAGCAGTTCATCGAACAAGGAACGCTCCTTCTGATTCAGCGCATATAACGAGATGCCGGAATCTTGTAGCAGACGGATCAAATCGACCAACAGACGCACAAGTGAAAGCTGATAATCGTTGTGGTTATCGACGGACTTGGATGCATTCTCAATGAATGTCGCTAACGCCTCATGTGCACGCGTCTTATCTGACGACTGAATCGCATCGATTAATTGCGCTGCTGCTTCCTTCGGATATTGACTCTCCTTGCCTTTCTTAGGCTGCACGTCCTCAATGAACAATGCCGCCTCCCTCCCAAGCTGCACGCGGTATTTCAGCGCTACTACGCATTCCGCGTAGCCTTGCTCCGCATCCATCCAATGCGTGAAGCTCCGGCTAATGCCTACACTCGCTTCTACGGATAAGTAACCTTTCACCGCTTCTTGAATCGCTACGGCCATATCGAACACGTTATCCTTGAAGGCTTCTTCAGAGCCTGTCTGCGTCCCAGCAATCAATAGCACCGCATCTTGAAAAACGATTGGAGCCAGCCGCTCTTGACTTGGCACTAGTTCCGAAACAATATTGCTGATAGCAAAGAGCAGTAAATCACGGTCCTTCTCATCAAACCGACTTTCCGCTAAATCATCGATTTGGAAGAGCAGCACACGCATTTTATCCCATTCTAAGGTATAGCCATAATACTGGAGTCGCTCTTGAATCTCGGATGACTTCGCCTCGCCCGTGAGCATTTTGCGAACAAGCAGCTCCGTCATATGCTCCTGTTGGCCCTCTAACTGAAATTGCATACGCGATTGATTGGATAAAAGCGATTGAATGCCTTCGCTGATAACGCCTAATTCGTCCTTCGCCTCGCGGGAAGTTTTGGCATCTGCAAGGGAGCGATAAATGCTCCTTACAGGCCTATACACGCTGCGTGTACCAAGTACCGCTATAATAACAGAGGTACATAAAGCGATGACACTGACCCATAAGGAGGTCCATGCAATGCTTTTAGCCCGCTTCGTCATCTCGCTGATTGGGAGCACAGCTACGTACGTCCAACCATTGTAAGCTGATTTACGATAAGAAATAGACATGTCCTCGTCCTGCACTTTGGATTTGAACAACCCAGTTGATTCGTTAGATTCCGCGATGTGACGAATGAACGCCTCTTGCGACATATCCTGACCGATCAATGTTCGGTCCTGATGAGCGACAAGCTTGTTCATTTCATCCACGATGTAGATCTGTCCCATGTTGTCATCTTCTAAATCGATCAGGTTGTTGGTTTCCTTGCCTGACAACAGGACCGCCATCATCCCCTGAGGCTTCAGGGAGTTGATCGGCCACTTTTTCACATTCATAATCGTGTAGTTATTGCTCACGACCGATGATTCCGCATCATACCGCTCGGATAAATCCATGCTAACCCACTTGGAGCCAGGCTGCATCGTGGCGAACTCACGCAACAAATCTTTCATTTTCACATGACTATATTCGTTAAAACCTGAATTGCTAATTAACCAATCATTCTCCAGACTAAACAGGAAGACGTCCTTAATCCCCAGCTCGAAGGTCTGTATCCCCAGAAGGTTATCATAGAGATCATTGATAAGCTCCGAATCCGTGATGGTTAGCCGCTTGCCAATCGCGCTCGTCATGAGCGGGGTGTTCAGCAATTGCGACGCCGTGTAATCAATGGTCTTCAAGGTCTGCTCGACGCGCAGCTGCGTTTGACGCAAGATTTGTGCGTTGCTTTCGTTTACCTTTTCCAGAACGGTATGAGAGGAATACGTGTAGGAATACCACCCCAAAATGAGAACTGGAAAAGCCCCCACAACGAGCGTCAGCACGATTAATTTGCGTAAGTACGTATGTGTCTTCATGCCCCGGTTGTCTCCTTCAGCAGGCTAGTCTTGGTTACTGTCAATTCCTCTAGTATAACAAATAGGATCTGTGTCATGGGGAAAAACACAGACCCTGACAGCGGGGCACAAGACTTTTTATTATTTCTTGGCTGATTTGTTATATTCGGCTGTGTACTCTTCGATTACCTTGCTGCCGCCATTTTGCTTCCATTGTTCCACGACTTTGTTCCAGCCGTTCTCATCAATCGCGCCCATAATAAATTTCGTTCTCGCGTCCTCAATCAATTTATCCAGTTCCTTGCCTTTTTCGCTAGCCGTGTCCGAAATAAAAGCGTTTACTGGATTCTCAATCGCGATTTTCGCATTTTCTTTCCATACATTGTCCCGTTGATGCACAAGCTCAGGACCGAACGTTGTCACTTGATCTCGCAATACCGCCAGTTGAGAAGAGTCGCCCATCCCGTATTCGACGAGTAATTTAGGATCCGCGGTTTTCTTGTATTCGCCGTTTTCAACCGTGTATTGACGGCCTTCAATACCGTTATAAAGCATATTCTGCATGTCTTTATCGGATAATTTATCAAAATAGTTCAAAATCGCTTTCAGCTCAGTTTCTGTTTTTACAGATGTCTTAGGAATCATGAAAATCCCATAGGATCCTGTTCCAGCAATACTGCGAAGTCCCTTCGGTCCTTCCAATGCACCAATTATTGTGACTTTAGCTTTCGGATCTACCTTCTTCGCTTGCTCTTCAATTCCGTTCGCATCATTCAAGTTAGCAACCCAAGCTCCAGCTGTTCCTTTGTTCATCACTTGGCGACCGTCTTTGACTACAGCGAAATCAAGATTGATCAGCTTCTCATCGTACAGCTTTTTGTAGAACTTCATCGTTTCCAAATACGCCGGTGACAGGTGCGCTGGGCTCATCTTGCCATCTTTCAACTCCCAGTCTGCTGGTCCACCATGCCAAGCCAACATGTCTCTCCAACCCGCTGGCGTTTGCTGCTCGACGAGTCCGACCGTATCATTTTTACCATTCTTATCGGGATCATTATTCGTAAAAGCTTTCAGCACATTGTAGAACTCATCAATCGTCTTCGGTACCTGTAAGCCCAGGTTGTCTAACCAATCCTTACGCAGGGTAATCCCGTCTCTCGCCAAATCGCGCTCTCGATAAATCCCGTACACTTTCCCATCGATAGAAATCGCGTTCAAGGCAATCGGGTTCATGCGGCTCAAGTTTTTGTAATCCTTCAAGTAAGGGCCGAGCTCCCAGAACATGCCTGAGCGGACGGAATTCACGATGAAAGGTACCTTCTGATTCAAAACGGTAATGACACTCGGCAGCTCACCTGAGGCAACCGTTGCGCTCAATTTATCCGAATAGGTCGCAGATGGCACCCAATTCAATTTCAGTTCTGTGTTCGTCACGCTTTGAATTTTCTTGAAAATCTCACCGTCAGTTGCCATCGGCTCCGGATTGAAGCTCGGCATCATGATTGACATTTTATAAGGAGCTGCCGGCTTCGCGGCTTCCGTTGTTGCAGCAGATGGCTTCGCGCTTGCATCGGCGCTTACCGCTTCCTTGCTTCCTCCGCCACAACCTGCAGCCACCCCAGCAGTTAGTGTTAGAACGGAAGCTAATGCGATGGATTTACTCATTTGCGGATGTAACCTTTTTTTCATGATAAACGTCCTCCCTTTTTATATGATACATCTATCGAGAAACTGTGGAAACAGTTTACCCTTTAACGGAACCAAGCAACACGCCTTTGGCGAAATGCTTTTGCAAAAACGGATACACAATCAGGATCGGCAATGTGGAAATCACGATGACAGCCATCTTCACACTCTGCTCAGGCGGTTGTACGAAATCAGCTGCGAGTGAAGTCGAATCTCCTAGCCCGCCGCCATCTGACATGATGACAATTTGTCTGAGCAGCACCTGAATCGGCCATTTCGTGGAATCATTAATATAGAGCACGGCACTGAAAAAAGTGTTCCAATGGCCCACCGCGTAAAACAGTGAGAAGGTGGCAATGGCCGGCAGGGAAAGCGGAATGACAATGCGGAACAAAATTCCCGGATCGGAGCAGCCATCGATCTTGGCAGATTCCTCTAGGCCATCGGGCAGCTGCTGAAAGAAATTTCGCATAATGATAAGATTGAACGCGCTTATTGCACCGGGAATCAACAAAGACCAATACGTATCAATCATGCCTAGCTGCTTAATCACTAGAAACGTCGGAATCATACCGCCGCTAAACAACATGGTGAAAATCACAGCGATCTGAATCGGTTTGCGGTAATCCAAATCCTTCCGCGCCAGCGGGTAGGCCATCAAACACGTCATTATGATATTAATGAGCGTACCTGCAATCGTGATGAAAATTGTGACGCCCATGCTGCGCATCAACGTACCGGTGGAGAAGATGTACTCATAGGCACTCATCGAAAATTCCGTCGGGAACAGGATAAAGCCTCTCTGTAGTAATTCTTTTTGGGTCGCAAACGAGCCCGCAACAATATAAATAAATGGAATCAATGTCACTAATGCAAACACCGTTAACAAAGTGATATTGACCGTATCAAACAGTCTACTGCCAAACGAACGATCTTTTACCATGGGATAACCTCCGTTCCATTGTCTTACACGACACCTTCCTCGCCCATTCGCTTGGCGATAAAGTTCGAAGCTGCCACCAGTACCAGTCCAACAATTGATTTGAACAAGCCGACAGCCGTGCTATAGCTATACTGTCCTTCCGAAATCCCTGTCGAATACACATACGTGTCGAACACTTCGCCTACCTCGCGATTCATCGCATTCAGCATGAGCCAAATTTGTTCAAATCCGGTGTCCAGGAAATGTCCAAGCCGCAGGATGAGCAGAATCACAATCGTGGAGCGAATAGCGGGAAACGTCACATGAAGCATTTGTTGCATGCGGTTCGCACCATCGATGCGAGCAGCTTCATATTGCTGGGGGTCCACACCCGACAACGCAGCTAGGAAAATGATCGTCCCCCAGCCTGTTTCCTTCCATATCACCTCTGCTGTGATGAACGTTCGGAACCAATCCGCGCTGAGCAAGAAGTTAATCTTTTCACCACCAAGTGACTTAATCCCCTCATTCACCAGTCCCCCTTCGGTTGTGAAGAACAAGTAGACAATGGATACGATAACGACCCAGGACATGAAATGTGGGATGTACACCACGGTTTGAATCGTTCTTTTGAACAGCTCAATGCGAAGTTCATTCAGCATCAGCGCGATAATAATGGGTAATGGAAAAAAGAACACAATATTATAGATGGCTAATATGAATGTGTTGCTGAGCAGCCGCCAGAACAGCGGGTCTCCGAAGAACCGATCAAAGTGCTTCATCCCCACCCACTGGCTGTCCCAGAAGCCGAGGAACGGCTGGTAATTCTTGAATGCGATGAGGACGCCGTACATAGGTACATACTTAAAAATAAGAAAATACAAGATGCCTGGGAGCAGCATCAGATACAGCCATCGGTTACGCAGCATGCGCTTCATATGTTGCTTCCGATGTATCCCTCTCGCGGATGTCGCGGACGCCTTGGTCGCGGCTAGGGCTGATTCCGTGTGCATAACTGCACTTCCTTTCCTATCAGACTGAAGTGGTGATGTTCATGTTCGAACACGTCAATTGCTACCTCTGCATCATAGGGAACACGCGCCATTGCCGTCCATAGTCATTCCTGCACGTGTTTCATTGGAGTGCGCAAAGCCAGTCATACCAAGGGTTTTCGCCGCATTATAGTCATCATCGAACACCGTATAGTCATTGTTATACTCGGCGATGAGGGAAAAAGAAAAGACGAGGACAAGCCCTACCCGCTCGGCGATGGGCAGGTGGATTGAGCTTTGTTTCAAACAAAGTATTTTATTTAAAATAGTACCTTGACAGTCATAGTACTATGCCGTATTATAATAAATGTGAGGTGATGATATGAGCGAGAACAAAATTACATCCGACCTGCTCCGCGGACATACCGATACGATGATACTACGGCTCTTATCCGAAGCTGACCGCTACGGCTACGAAATTGTCAAATTGATTGCTGAACGCTCGGGCGGCGAATATGAATTAAAGGAAGCCACCATGTACTCCAGCGTCAAGCGGCTTGAGACAGACGGCGATATCGAGTGGTATTGGGGTGATGAATCTCAGGGAGGAAGACGCAAGTATTTCAGGATTACCGAAAAGGGCAAGAGTGCTTACGTCCGCAACAAAAACAATTGGGAGTATTCGAAGCGCGTACTAGAAAATTTATTATAAGGGAGAGATTGCTAGGATGAATCAGAAATTAACGAACTATTTGAACGGAGTTTTCACACCATATGATGGGGTAAAAAGTGTCACTGAATTAAAGACGGACCTGCACTCCGATCTGCAGGAGCGCTACCGTGAACTCAGAGCTGAAGGCAAAGACGATGAAACCGCGTTTACGATGACCATTGAGAGCATCGGCGACATCGAACAAACGATCTTGGAAGTCGCCAACCTCTCCCGCTCGCTGGAACGGCAATTAGTGACTAACTTTAGCGCAAGCAACCTGGCAATGAGCGACTTTGCAGGCGTTAAGGCTCATAAAGGTCAATTTAATGCTAGCGCGTTACGCGGTGCCGACTTTGCAGGAGCTGACTTAACCGGAAGTTCATTTAAGACCAGTGATCTACGTGATGCCAATTTTGACCGCGCCAATCTGACGGACTGTGTCCTAACTGCAACTGACCTTACAAATGTAAGCTTCAACGAATCGACTCTTGTACGTACCAACTTCAGCGTTTCGGGGATGGAGGGTGCCAAATTCACAGGTGTAAAGCTAACCGATGTCACACTAAGCAAGATCGACCTTAGGAAAACAGTCTTTGAAAATTGTATTTTTGACGGCGTGAACTTTGAATTATCCGACCTGAGCGGGCTGAATTTTGACGGGCAAACCTTTATCGGCGTTAAGTTTGATAAATCGGCAGTAAACGAAGTTTCATTTAAAGGCGCTATATTCAAGAATGTGTCTTTCCAAGCGTTCTTTTCATTGACCAATAAGTATTACCGTGCCTTCAAAACCATCTGCTTTGACGGCGCAGTCATGGATAAACTGACTTATGCTTCGCTTAAAGGCATGGGAGCCGATTTGTCTAAAGTTACTGTTCGATAAAGAGGAGGGAAACTTATGCCAACTAATTCGATTCAAGTCGTTGGATTGCACAAGTCCTACAAGCAGCATCAAGTCCTGAAAGGCGTTGATTTCGAGGTGGAAAAGGGCAGTATTTTCGCCCTTCTCGGCTCCAACGGGGCTGGGAAAACAACGGTTGTCAAAATCCTCACTACGCTGCTCAAACAAGACAGCGGAACTGCCACCGTAAACGGATTCGATGTTGCGTCAAAACCCGATCATGTTCGGCGGGCAATCTCTCTGACGGGGCAATTTGCCGCGGTGGACGAAATTTTGACCGGACGAGAAAATCTGATTATGATCGCCAAGCTGCGATACCTCAAAAATCCGCGTCAAGTTGCGGACGACTTACTTACACGCTTCGGCCTGACAGACGCCGCCGACCGCAGAGCGTCTACGTATTCGGGTGGTATGCGCCGCAGACTCGACATCGCCTTGAGCCTTGTGGGTAATCCGCAGATCATTTTCCTCGACGAGCCGACAACTGGGCTTGATCCCGAGGCGCGCATCGAGGTTTGGAAGATTGTTAAGGAGCTTGCGGGCGGCGGCACGACGGTACTCTTAACCACGCAGTATTTGGAGGAGGCTGAGCAGCTTGCTGACCGAATTGCTATTCTGCATGAGGGTAAAATTATCGCCAGCGGCACACTCTCGGACTTAAAGAAGTTATTCCCATCTGCAAAGGTAGAATATATTGAGAAGCAGCCATCATTAGAGGACATATTCCTCTCCATCGTCGGTAAAAAGGAGGCGAAGTAAATGGAAACGACAAAAAATCATTTCTTCACCGATATTAGCGTTATGCTTGGACGCTCCATGCGCCATATTTTCCGCAGTATGGACACCATCATCACGGTCTGCATCACACCAATTGCGATGATGCTGCTGTTCGTCTATGTGTTAGGCGGTGCCATTCAAACTGGAACAGATAACTATGTGAATTATCTGTTGCCAGGCATCCTGCTTATGGCGATCGCAAGTGGAATCGCCTATACGGCTTACCGCCTGTTTATGGATAAACAGAGAGGTATATTCGAGCGGTTTCACACGATGCCGATTTCACGTTCCGCCTTGCTTTGGGGGCATGTGCTGACCTCTCTGGTGTCCAACGCCCTATCACTGATCGTCATCATTCTCGTCGCATTGATTATGGGCTTTCGTTCGTCCGCGGGCATATTGCCATGGCTTGCCGTAGCAGGCATACTCGCATTGTTTACACTGGCCTTAACTTGGGTAGCGGCGATTTCTGGACTGACCGCAAAAACGATTGAAGGTGCAAGCGCGTTTTCCTATCCACTTATCTTCCTGCCGTTTATCAGTTCGGCGTTTGTGCCGACCGAGTCGATGCCGACGGTCGTTCGCGCCTTTGCCAATAACCAGCCGGTGACCTCGATCGTGAACGCCATCCGGGCACTACTGACAGAGCAGCCAGTGGGCAATGAGATATGGGTCGCGCTTGCGTGGTGCGTTGGGATTTTAATTGTAGCTTATTTCTTTGCAATGCGAGTGTACAAAAATCGGGTGTAAAAAAGTCAGCTTCTTCTGAATTGAACATCCAGCTGAATCCAACAAAGCACCCAAGTGGTGCTTTTTATTTTGCCCCGTGGGAGTCATGTATATAACAAAAAAGGAATCCCGCCGCTAAGCTGAATTCCCCATTATTTATTAACGTGATACCTCTAACGATTTCTTTCCACTTAGACCAAGAATCCGAGAAGTTGACGTATGAATTTCATCAATAAGCTCTGGATGTTTCAGAAGTGACACACCGTAACTCGGAATCATTTCTTTAATTTTCGGTTCCCATTCCTTAACATGTTCTGGGAAACATTTCGTTACTAGCTCAAGCATAACTGAAACCGCAGTAGAGGCTCCAGGAGAAGCACCGAGCAAAGCTGCTAAGGAGCCGTCAGCTGAACTAATTACTTCCGTACCAAACTGAAGCGTACCTTTGCCAGCAGCCGTGTCTTTAATAACTTGTACACGTTGACCCGCTACAACTAACTCCCAGTCCTCGGTTTTGGCACTCGGGATAAACTCCCGCAGCTCTTCCATCCGCTTTTCTTTCGATAGCATCACTTGCTCGATCAGATACTTCGTCAATGACATGTTCTTGGCACCAGCCGACAACATCGTCACGAGGTTATTCGGTTTAACGGAAGTTACCAAGTCGAACATAGAACCGGTTTTCAGGAACTTCGGCGAGAACCCGGCAAAAGGTCCAAATAACAACGATTTCTTGTTATCGATAAATCGTGTGTCCAGATGCGGAACTGACATTGGCGGTGCGCCCAGCTTCGCTTTGCCATATACTTTGGCATGATGCTGCGCGACAACAGCTGGATTATTACATACCATGAATATGCCGCTTACCGGGAATCCTCCGATATTTCTACCTTCCGGAATACCAGATTTTTGCAGCAGATGCAGGCTTCCACCGCCACCGCCGATAAAGACGAATTTAGCTGTTTGGCGCTCAACACTGCCACTATTGATATTACGTATTTTCAATTCCCACGAGCCATCGCTAGTACGTCTCAAATTATCAACGCTGTGTTTGTATTTGATATCAACGTTCTTCTTCTTTAAGTGATCAAATAGTATACGCGTTAAAGCGCCAAAGTTAACGTCCGTACCGGAGTCAATTTTGGTTGCCGCGATAGGTTCATTCGATGGACGATCTTTGATAATCAACGGAATCCATTCCATTAGCTTTTTAGGGTCATCGGAAAATTCCATCCCTTGAAATAGGGAGTTTTTCGACATCGCTTCATGCCGTTTCTTCAAAAACGATACATTTTGTTTCCCTAGAACCATACTCATATGAGGCAATGGCATGATAAAGTCTTGCGGATCATGGATTAACTTACTGTTTACAAGATAAGACCAGAACTGCATGGAATGCTGGAACTGTTCATTAATTTGGATTGCTTTACTGATATCTATAGATCCGTCTGGTTTTTCGGAAGTGTAGTTAAGCTCGCACAGTGCCGCATGACCTGTACCTGCATTATTCCATTCGTTAGAACTTTCCTCTCCAGCATTTTCGAGCTTCTCAAAGACTTTAATTTCCCACTCTGGCACTAATTCCTTCAGAAGTGTCCCTAAAGTCGCACTCATGATGCCAGCACCGATTAAGATGACGTCTGTTTTCGTTTGTCTGTTGCTCATTTTTACCATCCTTATACCCTGAAATTTGCAGAAAGGATATAGGCACGCCTGCTTCGCGTTACAGCAAGCCAAGTCGCGGCCTAGACACACACCTTTTCTGTATCAATTAATAAGCCAATCGATAAAATATTATTACTATTATATGATAGTTATAAGCACTACGACAAGAAGTGTGTCGAAGAAGTCTTGTCGATTAAGCGAATAACTACTAAGAAAGACCTGCAGCATTCAGCTGTAGGTCCATAGATAATCAATTTCAGCACATATTTACTCAATCGATGACGAAGTCTGTTATTTTTTATGCCCCGAAGGGCCTCGAGCCAAACTTCGCGCAATTCATTATAATCGAAACCGTGCCCTTCAGCAATACTTCTCCCCATAGCCATAAAATAACTTCCTCCCAATTCCCATCATCTCTATATCCTGCTCCTCCTACCTGGAATCCATCCATCGTTTTCCTATGGCACTTACGGTTCTAGACATATACGATGACATCGCCCCTTTGCACCTTGGCAGACAATTGTTTAATATAATTAAATGAAGGTAATGTAAATAGTTTGCACGACTGCCTTATCTTCCTTAGATCTGATCGACTGGGGCTAACTTCACGATGCAACCAAAATCAAAATTAAAAATAACTGTTTTCTTAGTCCTAAGCATTCTTTCGGTTATCTGCTTTAGCGTAGTTGCTTCCCTTATAAAAGGGCGATGGATCGCACAATTCGACAGCAGAGTTATTTCTGCCGTTCAAGGAATGGAATCTCCCTGGCTGACTACCGTCATGCATGGCTTCACATTCATCGGTTCGACGCCCGTTGTGATTGTCATTTCCGTATTTTCCCTATTCCTCTTCTTTAAGTTCCTGCATCACCGACTTGAATTAGTTTTATTCCTAGTCCTCGTGGCTGGGACAGCCATCTTGAATCAGCTCTTGAAGTTAGTTTTTCATCGGGAGCGCCCTACGCTTCACAGACTGATTGAAGAAACCGGATATAGTTTTCCGAGTGGTCATTCCATGGCGGCCTTCGCGCTGTACGCTGCTCTTTCATTCCTGCTTTGGCGACACGTCCCATCGAAAAGTGGCCGAACGATCGTCATTTGTATTAGTATCCTAATGATTCTTATGATTGGCAGCAGTCGGATCTATCTCGGTGTCCATTATCCGAGTGACGTTGTCGGCGCCTATTTAGCTAGCGGATTCTGGTTCACTTTCTGCGTTTGGATCTTCCAATGGTATATGGAAAATCGAAAACATCTACCCTCAAGTAAGGAGTGAGATTCATGAACGCTGTGATACCCCTGCCTGTCCTAGCGGCAGGTTACCTTCATACCGTCGGGCTTAAATCAGACGGCACGGTGGTGGCTGTGGGTCGAAATAAAGAAGGCCAATGCCATGTAAGCGACTGGCGCGATATGGTGGCGATAGCTGCGGGTAGTCATCATACCATCGGCCTTAAATCCGATGGCACAGTGGCAGCTGTGGGTTGGAATAAGCATGGGGAATGCCATATAGGTGACTGGCGCACTATTGTGGCTGTGGCGGCCGGTTGCATGCATACCGTCGGTCTTACATCGAAGGGCACGGTGGTTGCTGTGGGCAATCATGCCTATGGCCAATGTGATGTAAGCAGCTGGCGTGGCATCATCTAACTACCTGGTATGACTTTTCAACATTTAAACATACAGCGACAGGTCTAGGACTTTATTTACTCGTCCAAGACTGTCGCTGTTTCGATTGTAGCAATCTCTGATTATTCTCCTCCCTTTCAGGGCACCCTAAGCCGCATGGTAATGTAAGGGAATTTTGGGGGGATTAGCATGATTGAACGCATCCGTGCTGAATTGAATAATCCAGCTGACTTATTCTATGACACCCTAGATAATGGCTATATACAAATGGAAGTGATTTACTTCCCCTCTCTTTGTGACCTTGCACTAATCAAAAATGGATTAACCGTCCCTTACTCTTACTGCTTTAATCCTGAAGAATTCGATCGCATGCTGAATTCGAACCCTGCCTTCGGCAAAGCGGATCACTCGGAGCACTGGACGTCTTTGCTGCTCAAAGGCACTGTCCTCTTTCAAATTGAAGAGCAGGTCTACCGCTTTGATGTACAACGGAAATTCCAGGACAAGCCCGATACCGTTCAGGTTGAGGTTGCCATACAGGGGCCGCAGAGTGCGCTTACCGAAGATTTGGATTTAAATATTAGCCTCGTTCGGGTACGTTATAATGCGCCCTCCCTTTGCGTAGAAACACATACGATTGGACAAATTTCGAACACGCGAGTCAGCGTTCTTTATGACAAGGATCTTGTCAATGAAGATGTACTTGGACTTTTAAATGAGCGGATTTCCACCATACAAATAAAGATTCTCCAAGCTGCCGGCCAGCTCATGCAATCGTTATCGGGGCGAAGACATCGTTTTTTCCCCATCATCCTTCAGACAGAGAGACCCGACCGTATCGCAGCCATGCTCGAACGAGGGAAAATTGCTCTCCTTCAAGATGGAAGCCGCTTCGGACTCGTTCTTCCTGTACGGCTCTTTGATTTCCTTCATGCCATGGATGATGACTATGAATCCTATTGGATGAGCAAATGCCTCGTCCTGCTTCGCTATTTCGCCATGCTTTTAACGATTACACTACCTGCTCTCTATATAGCGATTGTCTCTTACAATCCTGAAGTGCTTCGTGTCCAATTGACCCTTTCAATCGCAGGAAGCCGTGTCGTCGTCCCCTACCCGTCCTTTATCGAAGTCTTCATCATGCTATTCATGATCGAAGCCTTGAACGAGGCGAGTCTTAGGCTACCGCGCTATGTAGGTTCGACCGCCACAACGGTTGGGGGCCTCATTCTGGGTCAAGCTATCCAACAGGCTGGGTTAGTTAGCAGCATTATGATTATTGTGACCTCCGTTGTCGCGATCTCCAATTTCGTAATTCCGAATAACGGCTTCGGCTACTCAGTCCGCTTCGTTAAATACATCTTTGTGATAGCTGCCATTTTCTTCGGGTTGCTTGGTGTCGTCGTCCTTGGCTTCATCTTAATCACCTATTGGTGTAGTCTTCGAAGCTTTGGTCAACCCTATTTGGCCTTCTACATCCCCAAACTTGAGGCGAAAGCACACCACTACAACCTTAGAAAGGGGTCAAAGTAAATCATGTCGCGCTATACCTACTATCATGTGCTCTATGTAGGCCTAATTAATATCATGATGTTTGTCCCCTCTCTGCTGATTCGGGATCGGTTCAATGGTGCCGTTTCGGGCATGCTGGTCGCGATGGTCATTGGCTCCATCCTCTCGCTTGGCACCATGGCTTGCTTCGAACGGTTTCCAGGACTCGGCTTCCCGGAAATATGTGATCGATATACACCACGTTGGTTTAGTCAAATCAATATCTTGTTTGCCGCGCTGTGTCTTTGGTTACCGGCTGGAGTTATCGTGATTTATGCTTATTCAGAAACGGTTCGTATGTTCTTTTACCCCGACATTAACCCCTTTCTGAACCTGCTTCTCATGGCAACCGCGGCCATATGGGCATGCAGCCGATCTACACGTACTGTCCAATTCGTACATGAAATTATGGTCATTCTTAGTTCGCCATTGCTCATTTTGTTTATCATGAAAGCCATTTTCAATGAAAACATTAATTGGGATGCGATTCGTTATGTAGCTGGTTATGTCAATAAGCCTCCTTCTTTCATGACGATTGCTGCCTCTACCTTTCTGTTCTCTGGCTATCTCAGCCTCCTTATTTTTAACCGGCTGTATACCGTAGGTTTTAAATTTCATTTTCGCTGGATCGTGCCGCTATTTGGCATATTATTCTTGCTGGTTACTTTTTTTGTGCCTATCGGTTTTCATGGTACGGTTGGGGTTGAAAATTATGTGTACCTATGGAGCATGACGGCTGATTCCATGGTCACGGAATACGGGTTTATTAACCGTGTCTTGTTCGTCTTCCTGCTCCTCTTCACAGGATTATCGCTGTTGTTCGTCATGAATACCTGGCACACGACGATCATGTTGCTTCGCTACTCCATCAATCGCGCAACTGAAGTTGAAGAAGACCCTGTTCCTTGGCTGAACGTATGGCTTGGAGTAGGCATTGGCTTACTTGCACTCCTCTTCATGCGCGTTGTCAATCTGGAGCGAAATCAGTATTTTTCTGAGGGCTGGCTAATCCTTCGATTTTTCGTTGAAATCTATTTCCTTTTCATGATGCTTTATTTCGTATGGAAGCAAAAAAGGGAACAGGTACGCCTATGAAAACATTTCTCACCTGTATTTCCCTTCTACTTATCTGTACATGTCTTGGCGGTTGCAGCTTTAAAGATATCGACAAGCGTTTCTTTGTCGTCGCCATGGGTGTCGATTGGACAGGCAAAGAGGATAAACCTTATCTCGTCACTTTGCGACTTGCCATTCCTGCTTCTAAAGTTGGTGAGGGGCTGTCAGAGAGCCAGATCGAATATCAAGAAGCCAAAAGCATTGCGGAAGCCGTTAGAAATCTTAAAGCTCATGTCGATAAAGAGCTTGATTTCGGTCATTGCCGTATGCTCCTATTCGGGGAAGGCTTAGCGACGAGGTCCCTTGAAGAACCATTGAATTGGCTTACGCGAAGACGCGATATTCAACTCATTTCTTACACAGCCGTTGCTGACCCTACTGCGCGCAAGTTGCTAGAGTCCAACCCAACTACCGAGAGACTTGCTGGTAATTCCTTTTTTCTTACTTTTGGGAAAGAGGGAACGGTGTCTCCTTACACAGTAACAGAGCTTTTGTTTGACACCTTCCGACGTTTTAAAGAAAAAGGGTTAGATCCCTATTTTCCGATTATTAGCTTTGATGGTGATTCTTATGTCGTTGAGCATCTTTCTTTGCTGAATAAAACCAATCAGTCTATCGTCCTCAACCCACAGGAGACTCAGCTTTATAATATGAGTGCGAATGCATTCAGCAAATCGGGACTCGCTATCACTTTTAATGGGGAACCACTTGCCTTCTATGTCGCCAGAGTCTCCCGCCATATCTCGATTTCCAAAGCAGATATTCCGGTCGTCAAGCTGAAACTCAATCTTACAGGTATGGTTGAACAAGGTACGTTAGGCTTGGATATTCATAAGGTTCAGCCGCAACTTGAACAGCATGTCAACCAAACCGTTGAGGCTCTCCTCTACAAAATCAGAGATGCCAAGGTTGACCCTTATGGCTTTGGGCTTCATTATTTGGGACAGTATTTTGGCAAAGAGAAGGATTGGGAGCATTGGCAGTCTGTTTATCCAGAGGTTAAGTTCGTGGTTGAGACTCATGTAAAAATCGAGAGCACGGGTTTGGTGCATTAAAGAGCGGTAGGCCACCATCGAGCCTGCGTGCCCCCTCGCCTGAAGTTAGTTGGTTTCATCGACTAATTCCACTTGCAGGGCCTCTGCTTCCTCCGTGTTAGTCGCTTTTATAGACTAACTCCACCTGCTGGGCCTCTGCTTCTCACGAGTTAGTCGGTTTCATCGACTAACACACCTGCGTGCCCCCTCATAAAAAGAGGGCTTCCCCTCACCTCATCGAGTTGTGGGAAGCCCTCTAGCTATTCATATATATTTGATCAAAATACTTTCCACATGCTCCAAATGCTCGCGCATCGCTTGAGATGCCAGCACCGGATCTCCGTTGACAATCGCTTCATAGATGACTTTATGCTCCTTCAGAAGTTGGACCGCTACTTCCTGATTCGCATACAATTCTGCGCGCCGAATATCGCGAATCATCATTTCCATCGCATTGCGGATCGAGTCACACGTCTGCACCATGATGGCGTTGTGTGTCGCTTGCACGAGCAGCTCATGAAAGGCAAGATCGGTTCGTTCCCCCTCCGCATCATCGCCCACGGAGTTCTCCATGTCTTGCATGATTCGCTGGAGCTGAGCTAGGTCCTCCGTCGTTCGCTTCCGCGCAGCTATAGCAGCGATCGAAATCTCAAGAGATTGACGCACTTCCATGAGATCCAGGAGCGTGGTTCGATTCATCCGCAGCGTTGTCCACTCGGGCAAAGAAACCTCCGCTGGCGCCTGCCGGATGACACGGCAAGCACCCCCTTGCCTAATCTCGATGAGGCCCATCGCCTTTAAGGCGCTGAGGGCTTCCCGCATCGTAGAACGACCGACACCGAAGCGCTCAGACAGCTCTTTGGTAGAAGGAAGCTTATCGCCCATCTTCAACTGACCCTGAATGATCATCTCTTTGATCTGCTGAGCGATCTCATCATAGTGATTCTGTTTCTGCAGCTTCGTAACTTCCATAGGAATACCTCTTCTATCCGATAAGTAGCACGTGCACAATCCCTGGACCGTGAACACCGATTGTCAAATCGTTCTCAATATCCGCCGAGCGGCTTGGACCCGAGATGAAGTGAATGCCGGCAGGCAGATCCTTCCTTGCTATCTGATCAAGTGGGGCGAGAATCTCGCCTAGTCTTGTTTTCAATCGTTCAATCGGCAACAGGACGATTAATGCTGTAGGGAGCAAGCTCACCGATCGGCCCTTTTCTTTCGATGATAACACAGTTAGCGAGCCTGTGTAAGCCGCTGCATGATCGGCTAGGACAATCCCCAGATCAGCATTCGCTGCGCTAGCCTTCCAGTTCGTATCCTCATCGGTGTTCCAGATCGCGAGGTCTACGTCCGGAAGAGCTTCTTCTAGTTCCAACGCATGTAATTCCGCTTGATCCTGATGGATAACTCGTTTAACACTTAACATGCCCACGAGTCCTTGGATGGTTGCCTTCGCCGCCTCCATCGAAGGTACTCGGACAACGTGCCCGCCTGCTGCATGGAAGTTCGCCGTGAAGTTCTCGATGCGTTCTTCTGAAGACCAGTTGAACGCTTTCCAGCTATCCGAAGCCCCTTGGAAAGGATGGGCTGGCTTCTCGATCACACGAGCGCGCCCTAACTTCTGGGCGATGCCCTGGATGAAACGCTCCTGCTGGGCCAGCGATTGCTGGTCTAGCTTCGTTAATTTCTCCTGCCACTCTGGCGTTATGTCGCGTTTAGCCATGATGATGTCCTCCCTTTTCGCCTCGTGCAGCCAGTGCTTCTGCTAACCTTGCTTGAATCGCAGGATCAGCCTCTGTAAGCCCATGGCGAATTTCTTGCTCGAGTGTTTTCCAGCCATCTCGGAAAGATGCCTTCGGCAAACTTGGCGTCACGCGGTAGGAGTTCCACCCTTTGAGCGGTCCTACCTTCAGGCGGATGCCGCCGTCACGAACGACGAGCTTTTGACCGATTCTGCCCAGCTTGAGCACGGCGTTCATACGCTTCGAGTTCCCCATCAACGCAGCAAATCCTTTCATTCCCGCGGCCTCGATCTTATCACCGTGGCCGCTTTCGACCTTACGGCGGCGCAGCGACACGAGCATGTCGTGCAGCGGGATCTTTACTGGGCATGCCTCATAGCAGGCGCCGCACAGACTTGAAGCGTTGGCGATGTCGTCCCATTCCGCCACGTTTTTCTTGAGCGCCGGCGTGAGCACCGCGCCGATCGGGCCGCTGTACGTGCCGCCGTAGGCATGGCCGCCGATGTGGCGGTACACCGGGCAGGCGTTCAGACAAGCACCGCAGCGTATGCAGTTGAGCAGCTCTTGGAACTCGGGATCGCCGAGTTGCTGCGAACGCCCGTTGTCGACGATGATGATGTGCATCTCTTCCGGCCCATCCGCATCTGCGTCTCGTCTCGGACCTGTGATGCCGGACATGTACACAGTGAGCTTTTGCCCTGTTGCTGAACGCGGGAGCAAGGTCGCCATGACCTCAAGATCCGCCCACGTCGGGATAATACGCTCCATCCCCATGAGCGTGATTTGTGTCTTAGGCACCGTTGTGACCATGCGGGCGTTGCCTTCATTTTCGAACAAGACCATCGATCCGCTCTCCGCAATGGCAAAATTGCAGCCCGTCATCCCAATATCCGCTTCAAGGAATTTCTCTCTTAATTTCTTGCGAACGTAGCCAGCCAGAATCGTCGTGTCGGGAGCCAGCGTCTCCCCAGCATCTTTGGATAGCAGTTCGGCGATTTGATATCTATTTTTATGAATCGCTGGAATAATGATATGGGACGGTGTTTCGTCCGCCAACTGAATGATGTACTCGCCTAGATCCGTCTCAATCGCTTCAACCCCAATGGAGGCCAGCGCCTTGTTCAAATGCAGCTCCTCGGTCACCATCGATTTGGATTTGACGACAGTTTTGGCTTGTTTGGCAGCCGCGATTTCCAAGGAAATTTGAACAGCCTCGACATCCGTATCGGCAAAATGCACATGAACCCCATTCGCTCTGGCATTATTCGCAAACGTCGTTAAGTAATAATCCAAATGTGCAATCGTATGCAAACGAATCTGTCTGCCGCGTTCGCGCCAATCGTCCCAATTGCCGTGATCTGCTGCTGCTTTCATTTTACCGCCGCGAAGCCGCTCTGTCGTGAACTTGACCGCTTTGCGCAGAAACTCGTCATTCAGCGCGAGATCTGCCCGCTCCTTAACTGTTGACTTACTCGTCGTGTGACTCATGCTCGCTTCACCCCTTCATATAGCAGCTCAGCCAGATGCATCACCCTCACCGGCTCATTCCGATAGCGCAAATTGCCCGCAATATTCATCAAACAAGCCAAATCCAGACCGACCAGCACCTCAGCCTCGGTTTCCTTCACATGATCGACCTTTTCCTGCACCATCGCACCAGAGATATCGGCCATTTTCACCGCAAAGGTTCCACCGAATCCACAGCAATCTTCAGCAAAGGGAAGCGGCACAAGCTCCAAATCTTTGACGCTTTGGAGGAGTGCGAGAGGCTCTGACTTCACGCCGAGCAGCCTGCTTCCGTGACAGGACGGATGATACGTAACTTTATGTGGGAACACAGCACCCAAATCTTCGATGTTTAGAACATTGACGAGGAACTGTGTAAATTCATACGTTTTGTTCTGAAGCTGCGTGGCTTTCTCCAACCATTCCGGTTCATCCTTAAATAAATTAGGATAGTGATGAATCATATATGTGCATGAGCCCGATGGCGAAATCACAAAGTCACTACCATCAAATGCGGTAAGAATCGTCTTCGCTGTTGCTCGCGCCTCATCCCAGTAACCGCTGTTATAGGCAGGCTGGCCGCAGCACGTTTGCACCGTCGGCAATTCTAACAGGACGCCATAATGCCCGAGTAGACGTGCAATTGCCTCGCCAACTTTCGGATATAGTGCATCACTTAAACACGTAATAAATAAGGAAACCTTCATAAGGAGAAGCCCCACTTTCTTTCGTTAACTTATCAGGTTGTCAGACAAGTTGAGTGTATCATAAACCCCCTTGTCTTGAGAAGGGGGTTATTGCGGATAATCCGATCATTATCCAAGTTTGCGCTCAAAAATAATTTCATAGGCCATGGGTTTCCCATGACCGTTATAATTGGTTGGCAGTGCCTGCACCAATCACCATACTACCCCCGCCGCTGCAGCACCGGGAAACGAAGCATCATCTTCGTTCCCTGCCCCAGCACACTAGACGGGGTGATTTCACCGCCGTGCGTGGTCACGATCCACTTCGCGATCGCGAGGCCGAGTCCCGTGCCCCCCGTGCTGCGCGTCCGTGACTTGTCGCCATGATAGAAGCGGTCGAAGATATACGGCAGATCCTCTGCCGATATCCCAGCTCCCGTGTCTTCTACCACCAACTCAATGTCGTTGCCCTTCTTCCAAGCAACGACACGAATCGTTCCGTCAGCAGGTGTAAACTTCATGCTGTTGTCGAGCAGAATCACCAGCAGCTGATGGATCCGTTCGGCATCCCCCAGCAATTCAATCCCGCACTCGACATCCAATTCCAGATTCTGCTCCTTCAGCTCTGCTAACGGCTCGAATTTCTGCACGACTTCGTGGATAACCTCTGACAGCTGCAACGGCTTCAGCATGAGTTCCTCTTGATTGGAATCCGCTCTCGCCAGCGTCAAAAGCTGTTCCGTCAGCCTGCCCATACGCTTCGACTCCTCCAAAACCACCGACAACGGCTCACTCATGTGCAGAATCGAGCGTTCCGGATGACGGAAAGCGAGCTCGACATTCGCTCGAATGATTGATAACGGCATCCGCAGCTCATGGGAAGCATCGGCAACGAACTGCTGTTGCTTGTCCCAGGACTGCTTAATCGGACGCAGCGCTTGATTGGCCAGATACATCCCTGCCAATACCGTTACAGCACCACCTACCACGATTCCTATCAAAATAAGTTCGAACAATTGCTTCAACATATTTTGCTCCGAGTCGATGAGGCTTATGGCTTGAATAGATACGATCTTGGTCGTAGCATCGGTAAAAATCGTTGAGGGAGTGATGGCATCTAGTCCCTTCGCCTGGGAAATATCGGTCAACACTTTCAGATTCATCAGTTTCGGCTGCTCGTATTGAACAGCATATACACGATATGAATGATTAGCTATGTTAACCGTTTGAGGCATGGAGAGGGATCGATAAGGCTTGAAGGCATTCACCTCTTTGTGCATCCCTGCCCCGGTTAATATGGGATAGGAGTTCCCTTGATCATCCCACATGACCAAAAACACACGAGGATCAATCCCTTGAACCTGAATTAATGTCTTCTTCATCGTTCCATCTGCAGGATCATCCGGATTAGGCGTCAACATTTGAGATTTGGTATAGAAAAACTGTGTATCCTGCTGGGCTCTCTGCTGTAACGATTCATCGACCTTGGCATATAATTGATGTCGCAATTCGGTATAGACGATCACACCCAGACAGACGATGATGACGAAGAAAACAACCGCGTTCAACACTGTCAGACGAATTCGGGTCTTTTTGAACATACTGCATTCTCCTTTAAAATGTACCCGACATTCCGAATCGTATGGATCATGTGATCGTAATCGAAAGGCTTCAATTTTTTGCGCAAATAGAAGACGTAGACATCTACAACATTCGACCCTACGTCCGAATCCAGTCCCCAGACCCGTAGGCAAATTTGCTCACGCGTCAGAATTTGCCCGCGATTGCGCAGCAAATATTCGAGCAGCTCGAATTCCT
Source organism: Paenibacillus allorhizoplanae (assembly GCF_927798215.1). Lineage (NCBI taxonomy): Bacteria > Bacillati > Bacillota > Bacilli > Caryophanales > Paenibacillaceae > Paenibacillus > Paenibacillus allorhizoplanae. Next base: position 58,748 of record NZ_CAKMMW010000010.1, on the reverse strand, counting down.
TCAGTGTCAGCTCCACCGGTTGCCCAGCAATCGCAACTTCCTTCGTTCTACCTATCAGCACAAGCTGGTTGTAGGATAGGCGATCTTCGACCTCGATCCCTCCGCGCCTTCTCAGCAGCGCCCGTACCCTTGCGAGCAATTCCGGTACCCCAAAAGGCTTCGTCATATAATCATCGGCGCCGGAATCCAGCCCTTTTACCATATCCTCAACGCTATCTCTGGCCGTGAGAAACAAGATCGGCGTCAGAACTTGCTTAGTTCGCAAACTATGCACAATCTTGACGCCATCCATCCCAGGCAGCATCCGATCAAGCACGACCAAATCATAGATGCCTTGCTCCGCCAAATAGCAGCCCTCTTCGCCGCAAGCTGTCGCATCCACTTGGTAGCCTTCTTCCTCCAGCAACGTTCGTATCGTTTGCAGCAAAGGCAGCTCGTCTTCCACAACGAGTATTCTCATCAACTTTCCTCCCAAGTGTTACCCGCAACCTCACACATGGCTTCAGTATAAAGGGATTAGATGAATGCTAGCTTAAAATTAGCTTAGGCTAGTCTGTATAAATGAACCACTCTAGTTCTTTGGTTGCTAGTAATTTTTTCTGTCCATTTTGGAATTGGTGGTAGACATTTAATTGATACGACTTCATATCACGAATTTTATAAATGGTATCTTTGTTCGTGTACGTGATCGTGGCATCGTGGAAGCCCACTTGCAGGGATTTGATCGGATCGGTCCCATCCAGCTCATACGTTTGGCTCACGATAATCTCCTTCCCGCTCTCACTCAATTCATCTCTCAGCTCAACAATCAACGAATGGTCCTTCATGCTCGTTTCCACTAGGGTATCTCTTTTTAGATCATAGTCGAAATCAAGCATGACGGTTCCTTGTGCAAAATTAATCTGTGTACCGATATGACTTAATGTCAGTGAATACGGGTACACATCCAGCTCAGCGAAGCCATTTTTCGGCTCTTCGATTTCGTCTGGTAACTGGAAGGACGCAGCATTTACGTAGCCCTGCTCCTCTTGAGCGGCACTTTTGTCCGATCCCGTGCCTTGGAACGTTGCCGAATCCCCCAGAATAAGTTGCAAATCTGCCGTTTTATACCCCTTCGGGATCGTACCATAGATATAGATAAGCGCCTTACCACCCGGAATGATCTTATTGTTGATCGCCGTCATATGCGCAGGGAACACTGTGCCGTCTTCCGCCTTAAATTGGGCAACCTGCTTCCGCAGATCAGTGAACCGCTTCTCCAAATTTTCAACACGCAACTGAACCGTGAATAAATCAGCACCTTCACCTTCGAACGTTTGAGTGGAGCGAACAGAATAAGCAGCACTTTGACCAATATCTGTCAGTGTTCTCGTCCCATCAGTAGGAATCATGTTCATCCCCATCAGCTCTTTATTATGATGAAACGTGAGCAAATCACTCACTTGGTTATCCGCAGCCTTCTCTTGCAAAACAAGATTCAAGTCCTTGAAATCACTCGTGTACGGTATTTTCCCCGCTAACTGTAGATTGACTTCTTTGCCTGGCTGAAGGCTAATCACACGGTCTGTCCGAATTAAACTCGCCTCGACAGTAACCGCATCATCCAATTCAAAGTAACCTTGCAGATCTGGAATGGGCAGCGCCTGATTCCCTTTATTCATTAACGTGATGTTCGCCGCCAAAATGTCTTGATCTTCCCACGGCAATCGCTGTAAGGATGTCAACCGTGCGGTATAGGTGCCTGACTTATTGGAGAATTCATAGTCATTACCCAGTGAAACCTCAACTTCCACAGCTTCGGGCATTTCGAAAAAGGCGACCGGCAGCTTCAAGCTGCTTTTGCCGTCACTTGTGGTCGTAGTTTCCGTGATGACAAGCTGCCAACCCTCCGCACCCGCTTCCCTAGGAATCGACCCGCTAAGCAGCCCTTCCTTTTCAACTAGAGGTTGCAGCTCCATGCCTTTACCCACTTTCGTCGCTTGCAGCGGATACATGTGCCCCTGGGCCGTGCGAATGAAATAGCTCAGATCTGGCAGCTTGATAGTGCCTGTACCCTTATTTTCCATCTGAAAATAAATCGACGGTAAATAGTAATCCTCATTTCGACTAATGGACGTACGATTAATGTTCATTTGAAATGGCGTACCGTCAACTTGAACCGAACGATTCGCTCCCACTGGAGTCACCACACTGTAGTCCGTAGAAGGAGACATCTGACCCACCACTCGCTCAAAGCCAGACACCGAGAAATCCAACTGAACGAGCTTAATAACGAGGTCCTGAAGCTTGGTTGTTGCGTTCACTTTGGCATAAAAGCTATACGTTTCACTAGTACCTGGTGCGATCCGGTTCGTATCACCGCTCTGCGCTAACTGGTTGGCTGTAAAGGTACTTCCAGCCTTGGACTGCAGGCGCACCCAATAATTCTTGAAAGACAGCTCGCTCACACCACTGTTATGAACATGTACCGTGAAGGTAACCATCCCGTCCTGATCGCCAGGCAGCAGCAGGAGATCCGTAACTTCCATGTAGCTGTCCCCGCCGATGGGAGCCTTCCCTAGCGAAGTTGATCCTACGACTTGCTCCTCGGCAGTAGACGAAGCAACCCCAGTACCGGCCAAAGCCGAAACGGGGGAAACTACGCTGCTTAGGAGGAGGAACAGAAGCAAATACATGATTTGATGATGACGAATCGTCATGATGACAACTTCCTCCTTAGATGATCTTCACTTCATGTTACTCTTGCAAATAGGTGCTAACCTTGTTTTGAATCACCTTCGCAACTTCCTCTGCCGACTTCTGACCTTGGAAGAATGGGGCTGTTTCTTCTACGACAATGTTCGTAATTTTCGGATCGCTTTCCCCATTTACGCTAATATTGTTCAGCACCTTCTCTATAGCGGCAGCTTCTTGCTCTGTAGGAGGCGTAACAGCCATCGCTTTGCCATTGATGTTAAGCTTCATGCTTTTGCCAGCGCCACCTTCACCGGCTGTACCCAACGATTTCAACAAGTCGATTTGCGCTTTAGCTCCGTTCTTGTTGACTGCAATCCCGCTCAGCTCTCTAGACGATTGCATCTCATCGGACAGCAAATACTTCACGAATTCCCAAGCTTCCTTCTTGTTGGCTGACTTGCTATTGATTGCGAGTGGCAACGAGGAAGTGAACTGCGTTCCCTTGGCTTCGCTCTCAGAAGGCAGGTTATAGTAAGCTCCCTTGCCATCAAAATTCATCTTCGGCATCATATACATATCCATGTACATCAGCACGTTCCCTTTAGGTTGGAACACAACATTGTCAGGGTCCGAGTTGTCCGCAAGAATCAATTTATCGTCATACAAGGATTTTGCCAACTTTAGCATGTTAATAAAATCGGGTGAATCGAACTTCGCTTTCTTTGCGCCAACATCGGCGAATTTAGAGAAGCTGCTGTTCAGCATGGAGGTAATCAACTGGTCAGGCTCAATTTTACCGAGCGGATACGTGTCCGGCTTGCCGTCATTATTTTTATCCGAGACCAACGCGCTTGCCTTTTTCTTAAAATCGGACCAAGTCCATTTGCCGTCATCGACCTGTTGACCACTCAATAGGGCTTGATTACCAATCCACATATTTAATCCCACTTTAATAGGGACCGTGTATAAGGAACCGTTATATTTCATAGCATCGAAAATACCTGCGTAATAGCTGTCCTTTTTGAAAGAAGCATCTTTACTCATCAGGTCACTAATGTTCTCTAGCAGCTTCTTGTCCGCATATTTCTGAAAAGGAAGTCCACTCGTTACGATCACATCCGATGCTTTGCCGCTCATAAGCTCTGCGCCGACCGAACTAGCGTATTTCTCGATGTTTTTCGGATCTGGCTTCTTCACCATTACCATCTGCTGCTGTTGTCCTTGTCCTTGCCCCTGTCCAGTCGCCGTTTGGGGTGCAGCCTCATACTCCTTGATGTTGATTTTGGTATCTGGATGCAGAGCCTCGTACTTCTGTTTGGCTAGCTCGAGAAAGCGATCGGATGTCATGACCGATAAAGTAACGGTTTTATTCCCTGTAGCAGGTGTTGTCGTGCTTCCCGTGTCACCTGTCGTAGTCGTCGTATTGGACGAACAGGCTGTAAGAGATAAGAGAGAAACGAGCGAGCAAGCAACAACCGATTGTTTAACTGTGAGTTTGCGCATAAGAAAATTCCACTCCTTCTGATGGGTTAAAATGAATCATAGCAATGGTGCATAGCGCACCTACTACCGCATAATCCAGCGGCTCGATCTGGTAAGACAACCCCGCCCACTGGGCAATGGCGAAAATAATAACAGCTGCAGACGGCACATAGATGAACACACGTTGCAGTTGGACATACACGGGTACTCGTTCCAGTACCCATAACCGGGCACCAAGCATAAACAGTGGCAAGCCGAACAACATGCCAGCGATAAACAACCTGCCTGTAAGATGGTTAGCGGCATCCGTCAAAAGCTCCTGCGGCGATGGGACATATCCCATCTGTGCCGCTTCTTGCTGCCAAAGGCCTCTCAGCTTTTCCATATAAAATGAAACATCAATAATTTGTTCTGGCACCCATTCCAACGGAATGTAGAGGTGAAACCGGATGCCGTTCCAGAGGGCAATGATGCAAGCGGCCATGCCGAGTATAGCGAGCGTAATTAACAGCAATGCTTTTCGCTCGTGAATCAACACATCGGTCCAATTATCTCTAGTCAATCTGCTTCTTAGAAGCGTTTGCATAACGGATAATTGCCGCACCATCAACCTCACGAGCAAGAAGATCACGATCATCCCACAGACAAACAATTGAATGAATCGCCACTGTGTCATGCGCGTATAAGCAAGCTCGTGGTTGACGATGTTGAATTGTGTAGGATTGTGACCGATTGCTCTGAGCGCTTCCCTCACTTGGCTTTCTCCGCCGTCAACCGCGCTAGACTTCCTTGCCATTTGAATCGTCTCAATGACTGCATTCGGTTGCACATCGAACAAGGTCGTGACAGGAATCAACACATTCGGGCTGCCATCGTCGGACATCTGCCGAAGCAGAGAGCCTTCATCGTCAAACACTCCGATGACGGTAAAATTCACGCCGAAGAGCTCAATCGTTTTACCTACGACTAGATTGGCGCGGAATAGCTGCTGAGCAACTGTAGCACTTACTAAGGCTACTCGGCTGTGTTCTTCCACCGAGTTTGGCCCGAACGAAGCACCTGCCTTCAGCTTCATCTCGTTAAAATCCGTGTAGGCGCCGTTCACACCGAACACATCGGTATTCAGCTTCGCAGCGCCATATACCGCGCGAGTTTGTTCTTTCGCTGTGTAGGCGATAGGCAGCGGCGCCCACTTTTTCGTCAGCAGCTCCGCATCTTTCAAGAACAAGCCTGCACGGCCTGCGGAGCCAACTGGGCTTGCTCGCGCAGCGGATGGATCCACATTCACCGTTAGCTGTTGCACGCCGTGAGCACCATTTGCCTGCTCCCAGTCGTTGACGACGGAAACGATTAATCCACTGCTAGCCAGCAACAACAGCACACCAGCAAATACCATCCATGCGGCCAATCGGGAACGCTGCATATCCTGCTCTCCTCTCATTTATGGATCTGCGCGGACACGGTCGCCATCAGCAATTGACTTCGAGCTCGACACGATCACTTTATCGAGCGGCGTAATGCCATTCTCGATGGATGTTTTCGTATCATCCGCATCTCCGATCTGGACATTCGCCCGCTGCGCTATGTACTCTGTGCCAAGCGGACCCTTCTTCTCCTTCAAGAGCAGCACATAAGTTCCTTGATCATCCTCCCGCACAGCATCGTTAGGCAGGAGTGAGCGGAATGCGGCCGTTTTTTTGACAATATCGAATTCGCCCGTTTCCCCGCCCTTCAAACGATCATCCTTCAGCGTGAATGTCAGTTCCTTTCCCTTTTCACCAGACTGACCGTTAGCGCTCACCGCATCCCGAATATCTGTGATCTGCGCTGGAATTCTGGCATTGTTTAATGTGGCAAAAATGAGCTCTGTCTTATCTCCCACAGCTACATAAGGTGCCTTAGCATCGTCAATGGTTGACTTCATCTGCTGACCCTTGGACAAATCGGCGATGCTCACCGCAGCTTTCCCGCTCTGAACCGGCGCCCCCTTAACGGCATTAACTGCCGTCACAATGCCACTGACAGGTGCAGTCAATCGAGAGGATTCGGCAAGCTGACGCTGTTGATTCGCGATTTGCCGCTCTAGGATTTGCATGTCCAGCTGTGTGCTTTCGATATCACGAGCCGTGCTGCGCATAAGTTTCTCATCACTGCTGCGGAAAGTTTCCTGGTAGTTTTCCTGAAGCTTTTCCAAGCTCAACTGCTTCTGGGCATATCGCGCCTGATTGTCTTTCAACGAATCCTCAGTCTCTCTTGTTTTAAAAACCACAAGCTCTTGGCCAGCCTTCACCTTATCCCCGACCTTCACTGCAACTTCGCTGGCTACCCAGTTAGTCTCCACATAGACATCTGCAGTTTCCGCCGACTCGACAGTCCCCGAACCCGTCACCTCGTGTGACAACGTGCCTGCCGCAGACTTCTCCACCGTTACCTCAGCCAGCGATATGCCCAGCAAAGTATTGGAGAAAAATGTTAATGCCGCCATAGCGATAATAAAAGCAAAGATGGCCTTTCGGATTCCTTTCTTCTTGGCGCGTTCGCCGTCGGCGGCGGCCATTAATGCATCCATACAACGTTCCTCCTATGTATAATCCATTCGTCCTTATCCCTTAATACCCGAGAGCTGGATGCCCTCGACCAAATACTTCTCTGCATACAGCGCAACCAAGAGTGGCGGCAGCATATACACCACCGAAGCAGCGAAGGCAATGCCTCGCTCCTCGTCGCCAATGACGGCTAGGTACACAGATAATGGCTGTTTGATCGCATCATTTAAGAAAATCAGCGGCTGCTCCACCATATTCCAGTTATCTATAAAGACGAGGATCGAAAGTGCCGCTACGCCGGTCCCGCACATTGGCAGCACAATTCTGGTCCATATGTAGAAATGACTCGCCCCATCTACACGCGCTGCTTCGATATAGCTGGCAGGCACGACCATCATGAATTGCCGCAACAGGAACACGCCAAAGGCGCTGAAGATGCCGGGATAGATTATCGCCCCATACGAACCCAACAGTCCAAGCTTTTCCGCGACAATAAAGTTTGGCACCAGCGTGACCTGAAAGGGCATCAGCATCGTGACAATGTACAGGAAGAAGAGCGGCTCGCGAAAGCGAAAACGCAAATGGGCGAAAGCATACGCAGCCAACGATGCCACAAGCAGTTGACCTGCAATGATTGGCACGGTCATTTTCACCGAGTTCCAGAACATGAAGAGGAACTGCGGCCTGCCAACCAATACGGCGTAGAATTGGGATAAGGTGACACGATCAGGTATCCATTTCATGGTGATGAATTGACCATCATCCATATCTCCCGAAAGGGCAGCGTAGTTACTTGAAATTTCTGTTTCCGCCATGAAGGAGTTCGCAATGGTCAGCGCCATCGGGAACAGAAATCCCGCCATCAGCGCGGTGAGCACGGTAATGAGCACGATTCGTGCAGACTTCCGCCCTATGCGAATGGTAAGCGGCTTTAAGCGAATTTCTTGCATGCAGGGTCTCCTTTCTAAGCGCCAATCCTCCGCTACCCGATTGATTTGCTGATGCGCCTCTCCACCACAAATAGCGTTAAGACGAGTAGTACAATCACCACTGCCATTAGAAATGCAGCAGAAGTGAGTTTCTGATAATCCAGTGATTTGAACATGTTGTTCATATAATGCTGAAGCATATAAATGTTTTCATCCGGGTAATTTCCGGCAATTAAGTAGGTTTCTCGGAACATTTTGAAAGAGTTAATCATCGACATGATGAAAACGAAGAAAGCCGTTGGCGTCAAATACACCAAAGTAATCGATCGCCATTGCCGGAATTTTCCGGCTCCATCCATCGATGCTGCCTCGTAATAATCGTTTGGAATATTCTGAAGTCCCGCTAAGAAGAGGATCATATTGTAGCCGATGTTTTTCCACAGATAGACAATAATAAGCACGTACAAGGAGGCCTCACTTTCCATCCAGTCATGCGGACGGATCCCCCAGCCCGCGAGCCATGCATTGATCGTCCCGTGAAGGTCGAACAGGGCATTCCATACCAGCACCACCGAGGCCACCGGCACAACAAGCGGGCTCAAGAACGAGATCCGGAACGTTTGGCGCATCGGCAGCTTCCTATTGAGCAGCATAGCCAAGCCTAGTGCAATCAACATGTTAAGCGGTACACAGATCGCCATAAACAAACTTGTATTCACGGCTGCCCGCCGAAAAATGGGATTCCCCAGCAGCTCGCGATAGTTCTCTATCCCCACGAATGAGCCATCCACAGGGCTGTCCATGAGCGAATAATAAAACCCCATCCCAAAGGGTATTAAGAAAAACACTGCAAATCCGGCCAGACTCGGCCAAAGAAATAGAAGTGCTGTAAGACCCTCGTTGCCCCGTAACCATCTCATACAATAAACGACTCCTTCGTCCCTACAGGACGATTGCGTTTATCCAAAAATATAGCCGGTTTATACTGTGAAACGACTAATTGTTTATATTTGCACAAATGCGTTCCTCCTTCCCTCAGATCACATTCTCTCATCTGAAAATTAGAAATGGATTAGAAGGTGATGCAGATGGAATTTAAAGAATCACACACGACAAAAAGCCCAAGACAGATGTCTTGGACGTGATCCCAATTACTTCAATATATTTAACCCCATTAACCATTCCAGCAGCTCTATCCCCCAGCGAGTTCATTTCGCTGCTAGTTCTTCAGCTAATGCCTTGCCGATTACGGCTTCATTCCTGTATACTTTGGCTGTATCGAGCGCCTAAAACCCTACGTATTGCTAAGGAAGTGACCCTGATGTCCTATGTTCGAAATATCGGTTTGAACGAGAATCCACTCTATTTTGCCTATCAGAGAGAAACCATTGGATCCGAGCAATTTCAGGGCACGTTCCACGCCCATCAAGGGATAGAAATCTTAATTGTCCACAAGGGACATGGCACGTTGATTGTTGATCAGAAGAGCTATGAAGTAACCTCCGGGATGTTATGTGTGTTTCAGCCTTATCAGCTGCACCATATTCAGGTAGACCCTGAGACGCCATTCACGCGCACTGTTATTCAATATGAACCATCTGTTTATGAATCCTACTTCGCGCATTGGCCGCGATTGTTGGCTTTTTTCAAGCATATCCATACCAGCACGTTACATGCCCCTTGTCTCTATGGACTAAACGAGGTGGATCAGTTTCATTCCCTATTCCAAAGCTTAGAAACGAAGCAGCCCTCTATAAATAAAAACGATGAGTTAGAGGAGTACTCCCTCTTTCTCATCGCTTTTTTCCGAAGCTTTATGCCACTGTGGGAGCAGCACGATGGCCAGATTCGTTCTGGCCCTACGCGCAAAACCCATCAAGCCGAGCGCATCCTAAGCTGGTTGGAGGAGCACTACACCGAACCACTGCGTTTGGAGCAGATGTCAGCAGAGCTGCATCTCTCCCCTTACCACTTGTCCCATCTGTTTACCGAGTGCACGGGTACCAGCATTTCCGATTATGTAACTGCTCGCCGACTGCAGCAGGCCGTTAAGCTGCTTATGTCAACCGATCAGACGGTCGCTCGCATTGGCGAGGCGATTGGTGTGACGAATTGCTCTTATTTTTGCAAAATGTTCAAAAGCCACATTGGCATTACGCCGCACCAGTATCGCAAGCAAATACAGAAGCAGTACGAGGCTACTCTTGCTTAGCTGCCGTAATGATCATAGCATCGCGCTGGGCAATAAGGCATAGCTCCGCTGCTTTAAAGGTATGCTCCTGCGTCATCGCGACTTCCGTACGATTCAAGCAATCTAAGATCAACTGACCAAAGTAAGGGAAACCAACCTGGCCGCTGACGGCGAAATGCTGCTCCCCATCCTTGTTCACGAGGTACACATGATTACTCGTCTGTTCTCTTGCAATATCGACATATTTACGAAGCTCAATGTACCCGTCGCTGCCCAGAATCGTCATACGGCCGTCGCCCCATGTGCTCAAACCGTCCGGGGTCATCCAGTCCACTCGGAAATAGCCGGTTGCACCATTGTCCCCGACCAACGTAGCATCGCCGAAATCCTCAAAACTCGGATACTGAGGGTAATTGTAATTCGCTACTTTACTGTGTACAACCTTCGCGTCTTTTGCCCCCGTAAAATACAAGAACTGCTCGATCTGATGACTCCCAATGTCACACAAAATACCACCAAACTTCTCCTTCTCAAAGAACCAATCCGGTCTACTCGACAAACTAATGCGATGAGGCCCTAATCCAATGACTTGATGAACGCGACCAATCGCGCCTTGTTCGATTAATTGGCCAGCATATATTGCGCTTTCCACGTGTAAACGCTCGCTGTAATAGACGGCATATTTCTGTCCTGTCTCGGCTACCTTCGCACGTGCTTCATCCAGTTGCTCAAGTGTTGTGAACGGAGCTTTGTCCGTGAAGTAATCCTTCCCGCTATCCATCACGCGCAGTCCAAGCGGCCCGCGATCGCAAGGAATCGCCGCAGCTGCCACAAGCTTTACCTCACTATCGCCTAGAATCTCCTCCAACGAGCTTGCCGCACGCACACCTGGGTACGTGCTCAGGAATTTATCCACTTTGGCCGGATCCGGATCGTACACCCATTTTAATTCCCCGCCTGCTTCCCGCAGACCATTGCACATCCCATAAATATGCCCATGATCAAGCGCCGCCGCCGCAAAAATAAACTCCCCTGGCTGACAAACCGTATTAAAATTTCCTTGTGGTGCGTAATTCATGCCATCGCTTTTTTGCATTTACGTCAGTCTCCTCTGATGTTTATTTAAAAGTACTTCCCGTAGTAATCGTCTGTGGCGCGAAATTCTCGATAGACGTATTCTTCTCGTAAAAATGAGTCGCCTTCGCCATCACACCGCTTCTCGTATAGAACGCGTCTTGCGCATCAAGCGGGAATTTCACAAGCTCGTCTGTGCTCGCTGATTTGTAAATCCCCGTAATAAGCTCCAACGTTTGACGACCGCTAATCCCATCGATCAGCACGGGTGCACCGGTTTCAATCGCGGTTAACACATTGTCGATTTGGCCAGCATGTCCTTCATAGATGACTTCTGGGAGTTGGTTGTAGAAAGTCTGCAATTGCTCCTCCAGCTCCGTGTTCGGCTCTGGAAAACCGTTCGACGTTGAATTCGACGCTTTCACTTTCCATGGCGCAGATACACGTGCTTTCGCTCCTTGGAAAATCAACTGCTGCTCCTCACCATGATGAACGACTGAGCTCGTGATTTGCCCTAGAGAGCCGTTCGCGAAACGAAGCATTCCGATCGAGAGATCCTCAACCTCGGCGTTATCGTGCGACACGTTGCTCATGAATGCTTGTACTTCCGTTGGACTGCCCATCATCCAAAGCATGGCATCGATATGATGCACCGCATGGTTCAGCGTCGGGCCGCCGCCTTCTTTCTCCCACGTGCCACGCCACCAGAGGTCGTAATAACAATGGCCGCGCCACCAGAAGGAATCAACTTGGACGTGGACAACTTTGCCCATCAGGCCGCTTTCCAGGACGGATTTCATTTTCATCATTGGCGTCTTGAATCGGTTCTGTGCCACAACGGATAGAAGCTTACCCGTGCGGTTCGCAGCAGCATTCATCAAATCACACTCCTCGAGCGAGGAGGCCATTGGCTTCTCAACCATCACATGTGAGCCTGCTTCTAGAAACTCAACCGTAAGCGAAGCATGCGTGTACGGCGGTGTACAGATGGAGACGAGATCAATGTCCTCCAGCAGCAGCTCTTTGTAATCTTTTACCGCTCGCGCTTCATCCAGCTTAAATTGATCAATGCGCTCCTGCGCTTTATCCTCATAAATATCGCTAATCGCGACAATTGTACATCGCTCCGGAAATTGTAAATAAGCTTCAATATGCGCCTTCGAGATCGCGCCAGCACCGATAATTGCTACCTTCAGCATCTATTTCATCTCCCTGACATTTGTTGCTCCTAGCATACCAAGAATGCGATTACAATTGTGACGCTATCTTGTGCAAAAATACCGTTACTTTGCGGTTTTGGTCAATTCGTTTAAGCGATGATCCTTTATCCACTCGGAGACAATTAAATAAACATTGTCCTTCATCAAAGAACTAAATGTTGGGTCATTCATGATCTCAAACTGCTCCGGAATTGTATCTAACAGCATGATACCATTCGTTTCATATCCAACCGGTAACTCCCTTAGAATACTTACTTTTGCAATATATATATTTTTCACATATACGAGTTGGTCCTTTTCAAAAATCAAATATTGTCCAACCGTTTCAATCGACGCGAGTTCTCCTCCCGCCTCTTCATACATCTCTCTGATTACCGTTTGTATAATCGACTCGCCTTCTTCCCTGGTTCCTCCAGGTAATTCCCAGCCGCGAGCATGATGTCTAACAAGAACCAACTTTCCTTGATAGAAGGCGAAAATCAGGACACAGTTCGCTTCTTCAATGAGACATTTCTTTGATAATATGATTTTTTGATTTGGCAATGCACCAGAAAACTCATACTTCACGATAATCACCAATCCCTTACTTATGTGATCGTCTTCTTAATCCGCTCATTCCGATAAGTCAACATTATGAGGGGAAACAAAAAAAGTATTTGATCCAAAGATCAAATACTTTTCCCAACTAAATTCAGTGAATCTAGTAGCTCTGCCCGGATAAAGCGGGAATTGCACAGTTTAGCTAACTCCTTTGGTTCCATAACGTTTCAAACGATTATACGAGCGCAGCATGCTTGTCACGCGCAATTTTTGTTGCGTCCACCATGTTGCGTAAGGAAGCAACCGTCTCTTCGAGTCCACGCGTTTTCAGACCGCAATCTGGATTAATCCAGAATAGCTTAGGATCCAGCACACGCAGGGCGCGTTCGATCATGGCTGTCATTTCCTCAACACTTGGAACACGTGGACTGTGAATATCATATACGCCTAATCCAATTCCCAGCTTGTAGGTATTCAACTCGAAACTATGAATTAATTCACCATGGCTACGTGATGTTTCGATTGAAATGACATCGGCATCCATCGCCTCGATCGAATCAATCATGTCATGAAATTCGCAATAGCACATATGCGTATGAATTTGTGTTGTGTCTTGTACGGTGCATGTCGCAATGCGGAACGCTTTAACTGCCCATGCCAGGTAACCGGCTTGTTCTTCTTCCTTCAGCGGCAAACCTTCACGAACGGCAGGCTCGTCAACTTGAATCATGCCAATACCAGCACTCTCAAGTGCCTCTACTTCTTGTCTAAGCGCGTACGCAAGTTGGTAGGCGATATGTTCACGAGGAATGTCATCACGGACAAACGACCAGTTCATAATCGTGATCGGACCAGTCAGCATGCCTTTAACAGGACGGCTTGTGCGTGACTGTGCATACTTGGTTTCTTCAACAGTCATTTCCCCTGTGAAGGCTACATCCCCGAAGATCACCGGCGGTTTCACACAACGGGAACCATAGGATTGCACCCATCCATTTTGCGTAAATGCAAATCCTGCAAGCTTTTCTCCAAAAAACTCGACCATATCGGTACGCTCAAATTCACCATGCACAAGAACGTCCAATTCGATTTCCTCTTGAAGCTTGATCCAAACATCGATTTGCTCACGAATGAACGCAGCATACTGCTCATTGTTCCATTCGCCTTTACGCCATAATTGACGCGCCTTACGAACTTCTGCAGACTGCGGGAAACTACCAATAGTCGTTGTAGGGAAAAGCGGCAATTGCCATTTGGCTTGTTGTGCGACATGACGCTGGGCAAATGGACGGGAACGTTCTGGCTGCTGAACACTTAGTGCAGCTACGGACTGCTGAATATCGCTGCGGTTACGCTCATCCGATTGTTGAAGTGCTTGGATGGCGCGATCACATTGTTCTATTTCTTCAAGTACCCCAGCTTTACCCGAAGCGATTGCTTTCGTGATAAGAACAAGTTCATCCAGCTTTTCTTCTGCATAAGCTAAAGCATTCTTCAGCTCAGATGTAAGCTTTGTCTCTCTTTCAGTCGTTACCGGAACATGGAGTAAGCTGCTCGACGATTGAATAACCAGATTCTCCGTTGCAACGTGCTTAGTGAGTTCTTCCACGAGCTCAAGCTTCTCCCGAATCGATGCTTTCCAGATACCACGGCCATCAATTACGCCTGCACCCAGAACCTTGTCTGCAGGAAAACCAAACGTTTTAATGTTCTGTATGTTAGCGCCCAGACCATGCACGAAATCCAGTCCAATCCCCTTCACTGGCAGAGAGATGATGTCAGCATAGCGATCTACGGATTCAAAATACGTTTGCAGCATAATGTTTAGGTTTGGCACAGCTGAGGCAAATGTTGCATATATGTTTTTAAGTCTCTCAATGTCAGCATCGCTTAACTTCGTTACGAGAATTGGTTCATCGATCTGTACCCATTGAACCCCTTCTTCTGCAAGCTCCTGAAGGATCTGTACATAAAGCTGTGTCAATCGGCTCAACCAAGCGTCCGTTTCTGATTTACTGTATCCTTTGGATAGCTTCAAGAAAGTTAAAGGACCGACGATGACCGGCTTTCCTTCGATTCCAAGCTTTTCCTTCGCTTCCCGGTAGGCTGTTAATGGCTTGTTTTCCGTAATGACAGGAGATGCTCCGGTCAGTTCAGGCACAATATAGTGATAATTGGTGTTGAACCACTTCGTCATTTCACTTGCTGTAGCATCCTTCGTTCCTCGGGCAACTCCGTAATAGACTGACAAGGGTACTGCGCCCCCCTCAAAAGCAAAACGTTCAGGAATAATGCCAAACATAGCAGCTGTATCAAGGATATGATCATAATAGCTGAAATCGTTAACCGGAATCAGATCGATGCCTTTTTCCTTCTGCTTGCGCAAGTGATTTAAACGAATCTCCTGCAGCTGTAACTCAAACTCTGATTCTTCAAGCTTGCCTGCCCAGAAGGCTTCGAGTGCTTTCTTCCATTCCCTGTCAGCACCAATACGCGGATATCCCAAACTACTACTTCTTACCATTCGACAAAACTCCTCTGCAATAATTTGTTACACCAAAGATATCACAGAGGATTAGTTATAACGTAACTGGATTTATCTATATCTAGATATAGCCGTAAGCTATATCAAAATTGGGTCGATTGCCTGTTGGAGTGCTGCTACGTAAGCTGCACCGAGCTTGGATAGCGGAATATGGCTATGGGAAATCCACCCGACATTGATCGTTTCGTCACAATCCAAAGGTACGGGAATAATCTCATTTCCATTCAAATCTGAGCTCAAAACCCCGGTCGATATGGTATATCCGTTTAAGCCGATCAACAAATTAAAGAGTGTGGCTCGGTCATTCACACGGATGCTTTTCTGATGTGACATCGTACTGAGAATTTCTTCGGCAAAATGAAAGGAATTATACTCCCCTTGATCAAAGGACAAATAGGGATAGTTTTGCAGCTGGTCAATGGTCACGATGGATTGCTTCGCGAGGGGATTTTTAATGCTGATAAAAATATGCGGTTTGGCGATAAATAAACTGTTGAATTGCAGATTCCCGCTTTTAAGCAGCTTGTTTATGACCTTCCCATTAAATTCGTTCAAGTATAAGATGCCAATCTCACTGCGCAGGTTTTTGACATCTTCAATAATTTCGTACGTTTTGGTTTCTCGCAAAGCCAACTCATATTCATCCTGACCATACTCCGAAACAAGACTTACGAACGCATTTACCGCAAAAGCATAATGCTGAGTCGACACAGAAAAATGCTGCGATGAAGGCTTCGCATTCAGGTATCTACTTTCCAATAACTCTGCCTGCTCGACGACCTGCCGCGCATAACTAAGAAATTCAACACCTTCTTTGGAAAGTGATATCCCTTTATTTGATCTTTCAAAGATAGCGATTTGAATTTCTTCTTCCAACTCCCGAATCGCATTTGAAAGGCTTGGTTGGGAAATAAACAGCCTTTTGGCAGCCTCATTAATAGATCCGCGATTTGCTACCTCGATTACGTATTTTAATTGTTGTAAAGTCATGGATATCCCTCCTTCGACTATAATCCGAACCGGCAGCTTACTTAATTTTGAATATTGTAACACAAATTATGTGAATCACCGTATCTTGAATGACATCTATACGAGCCACATCAATACTAAACTTCCATAGACAAACAATTGAACTGACTATATGATTAGACTAATTAAATAATTGATAGTTAAGGTGCATGCTTATTAGGAATAAGCAATGCTTAATTGGGAAGTCTGGTGCAAATCCAGCACGGTCCCGCCACTGTAAATGAAGAGCAACTCTAAGAATTGCCACTGGTATTCCTATACCGGGAAGGTTAGAGAAGCGTTGACGCATGAGTCAGGAGACCAGCCTTAATGTGTATTCACAAACTCTACGGACGATGGAGGGGGTGCCTTTTTGTTGTCTACGACCTATATTGACATCACAGCCCTTGATTCTTTCAAATCAAGGGCTTTTTTGTATGCTCATCATCCCTATCATTTTACTAGGAGGACAATAATGAAACTAACCTATAGGATTTTCACCCTATTCATGGCTCTATTCCTATTTACAAGCAGCATTAACATAATTCATGTATCTGCTGCCTCTGATACGGCTGTAGACAGTGCTGTAACAGACACTGCCGCCTATTTACTTGAAACGGTAAACAAACCAGAGGTAGGCTCTATAGGCGGTGAATGGGCCATTATCGGGCTTGCCCGTTCCAACTATGACGTACCTCAAAGCTACTACGATGATTATTACAAAAGCGTTGAAACCTATGTCAAAGATTTGAAAGGCAATCTTCACGATAAAAAGTACACCGAATACTCACGTTTGATTTTGGCCTTAACCGCAATTGGCGCAGATCCCACTCATGTTGCAGGATATAATCTACTTACGCCGCTCGGGGACTTCGATAAAACCATCTGGCAAGGAATCAATGGTCCTATATTTGCATTAATTTCCCTCGACAGCGGCAATTACAATATCCCGGTTAATCCAACCGCCAAAACGCAGGCTACCCGAGACATGTATATAGATGAAATCTTATCGCATCAGCTTCAGGATGGCGGATTTGCACTTTCGGGCGTATCGGCAGATCCTGATATTACGGGCATGGCCTTACAGGCACTAGCCAAATACCAAAATGATACGAGAGTAAAAACAGCTACGGAAAAGGCAATTAACCTTCTTTCCAAATTACAGGACAACGATGGCGGCTATGCAAGTTGGGGCTCGAAAACTTCGGAGAGCACCGTGCAGGTACTGATGGCGCTATGTGAGCTTGGTATCAATATTGAAGATAGTCGTTTTATTAAGAATGGTCATACCATTGTTGATGATTTGCTATCCTTTTATTCCAAAGGACAGGGATTTAAGCATACTTCTGACGGCAGTGGAGTAACGGGGATGTCGACAGAGCAGGCATTGAATGGGCTAGTGAATGTACAAAGAATCCTCACGAATAAGAGCAGCCTATATAGAATGAACGATGTCAAGCAAGCTACCTCAGCAACACCTGACAACAATAACGGCTTACTGAACAAACACAAGGATATACAAGTTATGCCTGTTACCGATGCGAATAAGACTTTCTCTGATATCGCTAACCATACAAATAAAGCAGCCATTACATCCCTTGCATCTAGAGGAATTATTAACGGTATGACTGACACTGAGTTCGCACCGAATCAAACAATGACGCGTGCCGAATTTTCAACCATTATAACCAAAAGTTTAGGCCTACCTATGCAAGAGCAATCTAAATTTCATGATGTCCCTGCTACAGCCTGGTATGCGGACTATGTAGGCACAGCTTATTCTTATGGCATCGTAAGCGGAACGTCAGAGACCACTTTTACACCGGACAGTACGATTACAAGGCAGGAAGCTGCTGTCATGATCGCCAATGCAGCTAAGCTCACTGGCATGGATACCCATTTGAACACAGTTGAAACGAGAGATATGTTAGCTCAATTTGGAGATTACACACAAACAGCCGAGTGGTCGAGGGATGCGCTAGCTTTTAGCTATCGAGAACATATTCTATCCCAAGATATGCTGAATATTGAGCCGACTACAGCAGTCACACGAGCTGAAATAGCCGAGATGCTCTACCGCTTACTCTCTACCGCTAAACTTATTAAAGAGGCGAACTAATGCGATTAACGAAAAATAAAATAATTGCCGCGACGATCATATTGATCGTCTTGGTGGCAGCTTTCTTCAGTAGCGGAATGCCGCGGCAGCAGACCACGACGTCCTCGCCTTCCTTATCTGAAGCAATCGAGCTAACGCCACCTCCTATTGAACTGAAGAATTCTAATTCTTCTGATGAAGAAGCGATGACGTCAAGCACTCCTGCCCTATCTCAACCGTCATCAACTCCTGCTATGGAAAATAACCCCAAGTTGGAGAAGGACCAAGAATCTCCTCCTGTATCTACAGCGACGGCGAAACCTACTCCTATTGCGACTCCGGATACTGCATCGTTGAACAAGGAAACGCTAAAATCAACTACGCCTGATGAAACCAAACCTACGCCAACCAAAGCGATGGACCTTGATCCTAAGACGGGTAAGGACCAATACCTTACCGATCCTATTCCTGAGGGGAAACCACTTCCTATCGAACCACAGAACACGAAAATCACTGACAAACAAATGACAGTGACGCTTTCGGTGAACTGCTTAACGATTCTAAATAATATGAACTTGCTTGATCCTGAAAAGGTTGAGCTTGTGCCGAAAGATGGCATTATTTTCAAATCACAACAGGTTACATTTTATGAGGGAGAATCCGTATTTAACGTCCTACAAAGAGAGATGAAGAAGAATAAAATTCATATGGAATTTGTGAACACCCCTATTTACAATTCAGCCTATATTGAAGGTATCCATAATTTGTATGAATTTGATTGTGGAGAGCTATCCGGTTGGATGTATAAAGTGAACGGTTGGTTTCCTAATTATGGAGCAAGTCGTTATCAGCTGAAGCAAGGTGATGTCATTGAATGGGTATACACCTGTGATTTGGGACGTGACGTTGGGGATACGTATAATTCAGCAGGCGGTGGTAAGAAGCAATGAGGGATTCCTTTTCAAGCTACCACCCCCTTATTAACTTTTTGTATTTTACATGCGTCATCTTGTTCTCCATGATTTTCATGCATCCAGTAAGCCTAGTTATTTCTCTTAGCTTCTCCTTTGCCTATTCCATCTATCTGAACGGAAAGAAAGCAATCAAGTTCAACTTTCTCTATATGCTCCCTTTTCTTGTCATAACTGCATTAATCAATCCTGCCTTTAATCACGAAGGCGTTACGATATTAACGTACTTGCATAACGGAAATCCGCTAACCCTAGAATCTATTACCTATGGTCTTGCAGCAGCAACCATGTTCATTTCCGTTATCTGTTGGTTTTCTTGCTATAACGCTGTGATGACTTCTGATAAATTTATTTATTTGTTCGGGAAACTTATCCCCGCCTTATCGCTCATTTTTTCGATGGTGCTTCGTTTTGTACCCCGGTTTAAGGCTCAGTTTATCATCGTTTCCAATGCACAAAAATGTATCGGTCGGGATATATCCACGGGTAGTCTCATTCATAGAATCAAGCATGGTATTCGGATTCTATCTATCATGGTGACCTGGATGCTTGAGAATGCCATTGAAACAGCAGATTCGATGAAAAGCCGAGGGTACGGACTAAAGGGAAGAACCGCGTTTTCCATATTTACTTTGGATAGCCGCGATAAAACTGCACTAATCACGCTAGTTGTAAGCGGAGGTTATATCCTGATAGGAGCCGTTGCGAAAGCCATGTATTTCCGGTACTTCCCTTCGATGCGAAGTGCAGGGCTCTCTGCTTACAGTATAAGTGTCTTTCTGACATATGCATTCCTATGCGCAATACCGCTTATTATCAACATTTCGGAGGATAACAAATGGAAATCTTTACAATCCGACAAGTGACATTCTCCTATCCAGGATCCATTAGGAATGCGCTACATGACGTTAATTTGACTATAAAACAAGGCGAATTTATAACCATCTGCGGTAAGTCAGGTTGTGGCAAATCAACCCTCTTGCGACATTTGAAAACAGATCTAACACCGCACGGAACACGAAGTGGGGAGATTTTATTTGATGGGATGCCCCTTGAACATCTAGACAGACGTATGCAAGTCGCTCAAATAGGCTATGTCCTACAGTCTCCTGACAACCAGATTGTAACAGACAAGGTCTGGCATGAGCTTGCTTTCGGTCTTGAAAGCCTTGGTTACGACACCCCCGAGATTCGGCGGCGTGTTGCGGAAATGGCCAGCTTCTTCGGCATACAAGAGTGGTTTCATAAACCAGTTACCGAATTATCAGGCGGTCAGAAGCAGCTGTTGAATCTGGCTTCCATTATGACCATGCAGCCAAAAATATTGATATTGGATGAACCTACCAGTCAACTCGATCCTATTGCTGCAGCAGAATTTCTAACTGCCATTGGGAAAATCAACCGAGAACTTGGGGTCACTATTCTCATATCCGAGCATCGACTCGAAGAGGTCCTTCCGCTGTCAGATCGCGCAATTGTGATGGATAATGGTGAAATACTCATAGCTGGAACACCGAAGGAAGTCGGTGAACAACTTCGGGATATGCAGCACGACATGTTTTATGCGATGCCCACTCCCATGCGTGTGTATGCAAGAATTGAGAACCAGCTCCCTTGCCCCATTACAGTCCGTGAAGGTAGAGAATTCTTACATTTACTTGCACAGAATCACACATTCAAGAAAGACATTCGAACCGCTGACATGCCAGTGCGAAGGGCAGAACCGACAATTGAGCTAAACGAAATATGGTTTAAATATGAAAAAAGTTCCCCTGATGTGGTGAAAGGCCTGAGCTTACGTGCATTTCCAGGTGAAATTTATGCAATTGTTGGTGGTAATGGAACGGGTAAAACAACCACCCTTTCTCTGATAGCTGGACTTCGCAAACATTATCGTGGAACTGTCCTGATAAATGGAAAACCCATTGACAAGTATTCGGACAGTGAGAAATTCAGTGGACTCCTTGGCGTTCTCCCTCAAAATCCACAAGCACTTTTTGTACAAAAAACAGTTCAAGCTGATCTTTTGGAGATGCTATCCGACATCAAGATGGACATGCCATATAGGCAACAATGTATCGATGAAGTTTCAGAGTTATGTATGTTACAGCAACTTCTCGACCGACATCCTTATGATTTGTCTGGAGGGGAGCAACAACGTGCCGCTCTTGCTAAGATCTTACTTCTTCAGCCTGCCATTCTTCTGTTGGACGAACCGACGAAAGGTCTAGACGCACATTACAAATTGATGTTTGCCGAAATTTTAATCAATTTAAAACAACAAGGAACTACCATTGTTATGGTCAGTCATGACATCGAGTTTTGCGCTAGCTTTGCTGACAGGTGTGCGATGTTCTTTGACGGGGCGATCGTATCCGAGGGCAATCCCCAGGAATTCTTTGCTGGAAATAGCTTTTATACGACTTCTGCAAGCCGAATGGCCAGAGATTTGATTCCAAAAGCCATTACAACCAATGACATCATTAAGGCCTTTAATGGCAATGAAGAAATGCATATGGTGGACACAAAACCAAAGGTGCAACTACCTCCATCGTTCCGTAAACATAGCCATATTTCAAGCATATCAATCCCTAATGAGCAAACACCAGTCGAACACAGAAGCCTCTCCAAACGCACATTGACTGCCATGCTCATGATTCTTTTATTAATTCCGTTAACCATTTGGTTTGGCATTTATTATCTGGACGATAGAAAATACTACTTTGTCAGCATGCTTATCATTTTGGAAACCCTGCTGCCTTTTATGATGATTTTTGAGGGGCGAAAGCCCCAGGCAAGAGAGCTTGTGGTCATAGCGGTGCTATGTACGATTGGTGTAACTGGCAGAATGGCATTCTTCATGGTTCCTCAATTTAAACCAGTTGTTGCGATTGTTATTCTTTCCGGTATCGCATTAGGAGCTGAAACCGGCTTTCTAGTCGGTGCAGTCACAGGTTTTGTATCGAATTACTTTTTTGGTCAAGGGCCTTGGACACCCTGGCAAATGTTCGCTTTCGGGATTATTGGATTTCTTGCTGGTGCACTGTTTCGAAAAGGAATTTTACGTAGAAACAGAATTGCTCTTTGTTTGTTTGGAGGATCAGCGACATTTCTCATTTATGGCATAATCATGAATTTCTCATCCGTCGTAATGACAGGATCAAAACCCACAATTGGCGCACTTATACTTGCGTGTATTCGAGGAGTTCCCTTCGATTTGATTCATGCCATAGCCACTGTCATATTCCTATATTTCCTAGCAAGACCCATGCTTGAAAAATTAGATCGAATAAAAGAGAAGTATGGGTTAGTTTCGTAAAAAAAAAAGAACAGCACCTCCATGGTTAATTTATAACCATGGGGGTGCTGTTTTTTACTTCCAAATGCGCAATTGCATCCGACCGGGAATGAAGAGGATTTCTCCCCTTCTTCGTTAAAGTCCGTTCTACTTTTTCTGCTCGTGCAGTCTCATAATAACCACTGCGACCATCTCTCTGGTTACAGGAAGCAACGGGTTGAAATATCCGTTATCCTCTGTCAATAATCCGGATTTAATAGCTTGATTAACGTATGGTAATGCCCAGTCAGCAACAAATGATTGGTCTTTAAGGTCAACCGCTAGCTGTCCCTCCATCGCAATACCTTGTAAACGACCCAGAATTACAGCCATTTCCTGTCTGGAAATCGTTTGATTCGGTGCGAAGGCATGGGCTGAAATCCCTGTGATCAATCCCTTCGATTTCGCGGTTACGATATACTTGAAATACCAATCTTCTGTGCTAACATCGTCAAAATCTGACTCACCAGTTACTAACTCACTTCCTGTATAACGGACTATGAGTGCCGCAAACTCTGCTCTTGTTAATTCGCGTTTCGGCTCGAAATTAGTTCCGGTACCTTCCATATATCCCAAGGTAGTGACATTAGCTACAGCTTCCAGTGCCCAACTGGAAATAGCAACAGCATCTTCATATTTTGTAGCCAGTGTTGTTTTGGTCTCTTCGGTAGGTTCCGCTGGCTTACCAGGGTTATTAGGGTTAACAACGTTACCACTACCCCCTCCTACTGGCGGGGTATAGGCATTACCAATGTCTTTTCCAAGATCTTTCGTGTACTGCCAACGAAGAACGTCGTTATTCTGTAATGTGTAGATACCCGCGCTGTATTCTGGAAAGACCCCGTTAACGGAGTACATCCAGCCACTTAGCTGTCCTTTATCAAACTCCCCTAAGTGATCAATCGATTGTACATAGATGCTTGCACCTGAACCTGTATAAGACAGAGCTGTACTTTGGGTGCCAAGTACTCGTTGTAGCAACGTAAACGCTGTATCGCCAGATTGCAAGGTAACCGTTATTGGAGCAATGATATCTCCTTCACCCAGAGAGCGTTTTTCAACAGAAAGTGTAACCTTTTGTGTAGTACTAGGTCCAGGTCCACCACCAGGACCAGGCGCTGTTACTAACGTCGATTTAAAGGCTAAGAACTCCGTGAAATGCTTCGTTTTAATAATTAAATCGCCATTCTCACTGTAAGCATACACATCATCGTTTCGATAGTTGCTGTTGTCATATTTAGGTATTGCAGTGAAATTACCGTTTTCATCTATGAAACCGGCGTTACGATCACCCATCCCCTTCAATTTCAGTGTAACGTGTTGATTAAACTGGATGCGGCTATCACCACCCACTTTAATGCGTGAATCGATACTGTCTAGTCTACTACCGCTGCTGGTTAGTACTCCGTTCACTTTATTCGTTACGGAATTATCGGTTGTACTCAGAATGCTTGGCAATTGAATCTTATTATTCCACGCAACTGATTTAACTTCTGTATAAGCCGGTATGTCCAACTCCGTACTGCCTCGTTTAGCAATAACCTCTGGCAAAAATGGTGTCGTGAATGAAAGAGTAATTTTGTTCGTGGCTGGATCATTTTCATCGGTCGAAAAGGTTACATTGGACTCATTTGCGCCAACATTGACAATCTGATCACCCGAAGTGCTCACATTATGAATGGTCAATTTATTACTTGCCGAACTACTGACCAAAGCTGCAGGTAATGCTTTGAGTGTTAGCGTCCCTTGTTGTCCTTGACCTGCAAATGTAATAGTAATATTTTGTTGGTTGCTTTCTTGCGTTATATGATCAATCGTCAAACCTGTAGTGCCAGGATCGAAGCTCCAACCCGCTGCTATATTAGCACCAGAGGTGAACGTATCGCCAACTAGCTTAATCTGCAAGCTCGGGTTTAGCGTTCCGATATTCGTTTTCGAAGCGATCGCAATGGAAGGCCAGCGCCCATAATAAAACGTAACGATATCATCGTCATTTAAAATATAATCTGCTGCACCGACTTGCGGTGATACCCCGTTAACTTTGTACATCCAACCGTCGTATCCGCCAAGAGTTCCTGCAGCTTGACCTGCAATTGAGGAGAGATAGGGGCCATAACTACTGTTTTGAATGACAAAGTTGATGTTGGACTTCTCAAGTACTTGTTTCAAAGCATCCATGGCCGTTGGCTGACTGCCATAGACTGCTGCAGTTATCGACTGTTGTGGCAGTATCGGACTATTAATACCATTAACGTTTATTTGTACGGTAGTTAGATTTGGCTTATCCGCCAAACGTTGCCAAACTGATTTACCCTGCTGAATATCTGTTAGTGCGATTAACACTTGTTCTGTTGCCATTAAGTTCTGGCTAGGTTCATCTACTTTCCAAGTAAAAGCTCCATTTGGCAGTTGGAAACTATACACCGCATCAACAACAGTTTGACCCTTAACCAACCAATTTGCGGACAACATGTCTTCTCCAACTGCGACCAAACCTGATACCGATGTGGCCCAACTGTTCGAGTTGTCGCCGTAACCCCATTGACCCGCGGAATTAAACCCAGCATTGTCTAACTGCCTTTGCTTCAATAACGTTTTTGCGCGTACTATTGCAGCTGCTGCTGCGCTATTGGATTGATAATTACCAAGTGCAAGCAACGCCATTCCTGTAATGTCTGTATCTGATTCACTTCCAAAGAAAGCAAACCCGCCATCAGACAACTGTAAGCTAAGTAAATAACTTAACGCTTTTTCTTTGGCTGCATCGTTCCAGCTCCCAACGTTATGTCCCCTTTTCTTGCCTGTATCCAGAGCAAGCATCGCCCAAATCTGTCGATTAGAACCACCGAAGGAACCCGTTGAAGGATCTTGCTGTGCTGCTAACTCTTTATACAAATTACGATTGGTTTCCCATGCGTGAGAGGGATCGAGATTCATAGCCAACAAACCAAAAATTAAATTGATATGGTATGTACTACTATCTGTTTCTAGTAAATCGCCAGGATCACTTTGTTCCCAAGAAGGCAGCGTCCATTTGCTACTATGCAGATCTTCCCCTGATCCCCATAGCGCCACCATCTGCCACCAAGAATTGAGTTCAGACCGATTTTGCTCATAAAATGAGACGGTATCCGAGATCATAGTATCCAATTTCGTACTTGGATTTGCATCGACTGCTCTCGCAGATTGCGGGACGATTAATAAAGTAATGAGAGCCAAACTTAATAGTGCTGAAACACCTTTTTTCATCAAACGGAACAAACTAATCACCTTCATCTTCCTTAAAATAGTGGATAAACAAAAAAAACACCCTTCCCCGAGTTCCAGAGGAAAGATGTCTTTGTAAGAATCGTGTTAATCTAACGACTAACCATTCTTTTTGGCAAATGCAAAGAAACATCTTCCTCCCATCCTCGTGAGAAAAAAAATAAAATACTTATCAGGCAGGTCTCCTGGCTTCGCTTCATCGCTTGTACAATCTCCTTCCCCTCTTGTTATCGAGAGTGGCTATGATTGTTAGCTCAGCGTTACAGTGGCGGGACCGCATCGGAATTGAACCGAACTTCCCTATTAAGCTTCCGCTAGATTCAGCAGAAAGCACCTATTAAGCTAGTTTATGAAATTGTTTGTAATCATGACGAATTGTACATGACTTCATCGTAATAGACAATCCTTTTTTTCACACACCCAAAAAGGCAACCCCACCAAGACCCCTAGGTCCTGCGGGATTACCTCTCTTTTTACCCGAGCAATCCGTAAATTAATATCTACAAATGCTGCGTGTAATAATTACTAACAAAATGAAAAGTACTAGGATACTAGCGGCTGAATTGTTTTTCGGAGGACAAGCAACAGCTTGCGTGTGAACCGGTTTCGGGAACACAAATTCAGTTTGTTGGTAGGACGCGTGCAGGTGGATATTATTGTGCATCGGTTGTTGCATAATTGGCGCTGGCGCTGGAAGCGGTGTAGGCATTGGCATTGGCATCGGGGTTGGCATTGGCATTGGTTGCATTGGGTAATTCGGGACTTTAACATATTCCATGGAAGAGCACCTCCTTCAAATTTTCCCCAAAGGGACTTTCTCAAGCTTACGGTTAACTCAAAGGTTATTGTTGGAGTTGGGTGAATAGCTTACAACATCAGTCTATGGGGAAGCACCTACGTTGCACACGGTAAATACCCAGTTTATAAATAAATTGGGTGGGTGTCATGGGCGAACGAGCATAATCAGGAGATAGTCGAATATTTCGACTTACAACAGCTACATCTCCACTTGCTCATCCTGCAACTCGATTATTTCGACTTACTCCTCTTCCCCATCCATATAACACAAAAAGGACCGCCCCCTCATCAGAGGGAGCAGTCCTTCAAATAATTACACGTATGGGTTATTCTCACGTTCGAAGCCAATCGTCGTCTTGGCGCCATGCCCCGAATAGACGATGACGTCGTCATCTAGCAGGAACAGCTTATCCTGGATGGAATCCAGCAGGGTATTGTTGTCTCCACCAAGCAGGTCGGTACGACCGACCGATAGTTTAAACAACACATCACCGCTGAACAGGTGTTTGTCATATAGTAAACTCACACTGCCCGGTGAATGCCCTGGGGTGTGGAACACCTTGAGCTTAATACCTAGGAACTCCAGCACTTGCCCCTCATCCAGCGCGAACTCTGCCGGATCCGTCTCAACTAAAGTCCCAAGTTCAGGCCAGCGAGCGGAGCCATTTTTCTTCGGATTCGTCAGCCAATCGGCTTCCAGGTCGTGAATATACACCGGACAGCCTTTGAGCTTACGAATCTCGTCAACGCCACCGATGTGATCGAAATGCGCATGCGTCAGTAGAATCGCCACGATGTCCATGTCGGCAATTTTTTTGATCAGCGACTTCGGATTCATACCGGGATCGATAATAATACCTTGATTCGTCTCTGGATTCGACAGTAAGTACGCGTTCGTCTGAACCGGACCCAGGACGAAGGATTGAATGTTGATCATCGTGATGCCACCCTCACCTTTTAGAACGATTCGATCAATGAACGAAGTTCCTTCACAATAACAGCATGATATCCGTTACCTTCGCCATATTGACGACCCATTTCGGCTCTGGCTACTTGAATTTTTTCGTTATAATCTGCCGCATCGCGATCTGGATTTTCTTTCTTGAATTGCGTCATAACCGCTTGCACGTTCTTCGGACGAGGTCCCCAGTGTCCAAGTGAGAAGCCGCCAGTATCCGTGAATACGACGATTGGAATCCCACGTCCGCCGCCTGTCAGGAACTGATCAATGACATCATAGTTTTGTTCAATGATAAGAACTTCCGTTGGAATGCCGCTATCTTCCAAAGCCTTGAAAACAACAGGCACGTTGCGAACAACGTCGCCACACCAGTCAGCAGCAATAATCAAGCAGCGAAGATCATCGCGATTGTTAAGGGATTCGAAATATTCCTTATCCTCTTCATTGTCCCAAGCAAAGCCATCATAATACGCTAAGAATTGCTCTTTATTTTTTTCCATACTTTCGATAAACTGTTTCGGCTTCAAGCCCGTACCCAGTTTACTAGCAAGATTTGCACCCATCGTTGTCATCCTCCCAGGATCATCCTATTTCTCATTCATTGTATCAAAAGCAAGGCGAAACCGCCAAATCAACCTTCTAGACTTTCGTTTTTCTTTTGAGATAAAATTGATAGCCCGCATAAAGGATCGTCAGCACGACAGCAGCGATGATCAATGGTTTAATATAAGGCCCCGCGTACTCGCCAATCGTCTCCCAGTTGTCTTTCAATTTCATGCCCAAATAAATATATAAGAATGAATAAGGAACTAAAGCTAATGCCGTGTAAAGGGAGAATTTCCCCAAAGGCATCTTCGCCATACCGCCTGGCAATGAGATCGCATGACGCACAATCGGAATAAATCTCGCTGTAAAAATCATACCCGTACCGTATCGATTAAACCAGCTTTCCGCCACATCGATATGATGCTTGCTGATCAGCAGGTATTTGCCGTATCTCTCCAGAAAAGGCCTGCCGCCATAACGCCCGATCCAATATAGCACGATTTGGGCCAACGTCCCCCCGATAACCGCACAAACCATGCCACCTACGAAGTTAATTTGACCTTTGGATACGAGATACCCTGCGTAGGCTAAAAGCAATTCGTTTGGAATGACCTCCAACATGAGTCCAAGGAAAATCCCCCAGTACCCCAAACCTTCCAAATATACCAAAACACTTTGAATCAAATCATGCATGCGTAACCCTCTCTTCGTTTCACTTTCCCTTACATTCGCTACTTACTTAGCTGGAAAAAATACATCTAATTGGGCCCAAAGGAGCAAAAGAAAGAGAATAGCTTGATTTTATCCATCTAAATTCGCCTATTCCTCTCGAAATTACCTATTATCCGCAAAATAGCTGGTTATTTTCCATGTATACTAATTATTCCGTTGAAATCCTCATATTTAGCTGTAGTTTTTCCTGTTAAATGCCTAATACTTCCCCTATGAGGTCTAACTTGTACGTGTTGCCTATTCTAATCCCATCCACATTCTATCATAGACATGCCGCTATCCTCTACTTGTATGCAACTCATTGCTGAAATAAGCCAAGATATGCGATTTACAAGCTTCCACAGGTGCGCTGAGCTCTTTGCCAGCACGGTGAATCAGCCCATGTTCCAACGGAATCGCTGTCTCCGACGCAACGCGAAGCAACTGACCCGCTTCAAGCTCTTTCTGAACAGCAGTGACAGGCAGCAAGGAGAGGCCCATGCCGCACATCATCGTCTGTTTGAGCATTTCCGTACTGTCGAAGGCCATTTCGGTAAACGTAGAGAGCCCTTTGTCCGTCATCAGTACCTGGGAAGCCAACGATTGATAAATGCAGCGGCTGCCAAATCCAATGACCTGTGTCTGTGCGATCGCTTCCCAGCCTTCCAGCTCGATGCGCTTCACTAGCGCCGGAGCCCCTACCCACACCAATTCATCCGCGAGCAGCGGAATAAAAGTGAGATTCCGCACCTTAGGATCACGCGGCACAATGCCTAGATCCACACGGTACGCCGACACCTCCTGAATAATGTCGCGTTGAAAGCCCGTTTCCAGCTGCAGCTGTATGTGCGGAAACTGCTCGAACAACGTCGGCAGCATCATCGGTAGATGCGGCACGCAGAATGATTCCAGCGCGCGCAGGCGCACCACACCTTTGGGCTCCTGTAAGCCCGTTAGTTTCTCCTGCAAGGATTCTCCCAACTGCAAGAATCGATACGCAAAAGGCGCCACCTCTCGGCCCGCCGCTGTCAATTCAACGCCACGCGGCAACCGTGTAAAGAGAGCTTGTCCTAAGGTTTGCTCCAGCTGCAAAATATGCATCGTCACCGTGGATTGTACATAACCGAGCTTAAGCGCGGCTTTGCTGAAGCTTTTCTCCTCCATCACCGTAACGAAGGTTTTCATACTTCGACCATCCAGTTGTTCCAGCATAACCAACGCACCACCCATCGGATTATCAAATGTCATCTATCGCAATCATTCGTTATTCAAATACATATTCTCATGATACCATATGAAAATGAGAAAACCATTAAAGAAAATGGGAAAAACAACAGAGAAAAGAGGCCCCCACATGTTCACTCGTCTTCGACTACAACTCTCTCCCATGTTCATCAAACTCCTCCCCGGCATCGGCGGCTTCATCGCCATCCTGCTGTGCAGCTTACTCGGCGACCTTGCTCGCACCTCGCTGCTGATGGCCCCCTTCGGCGCCTCCTGCGTCATCGCCTTCGCGCTCCCGCAGAGCCCGCTCGCTCAGCCCCGCAGCCTCATCGGCGGCCACGTGCTGAGCACGCTCGTCGGGCTCTGCGCCCTCACCGCGTTCGGCGTGCACGCGTGGAGCCTCGCTCTCGCGGTCGGCGCCGCTATCACGCTCATGCAGCTGACGCGCACACTGCATCCGCCCGCAGGCGCCGACCCGCTGCTCGTGATGCTCACCGGCGCCGGCTGGAGCTTCCTGCTCACGCCGGTGCTGCTCGGCGCAGCGCTGATCGTGCTCGTTGCCTGCGGGTATCACCGGGCAACCAAAGCCCACTACCCCACGAAGTGGTGGTGACACGGTCTGTGCAATTCCAATTCATGCGCTGACAAGCCTCCGCATAAGATGTACAAGACCCTTGTACAGGAGGCGGACCCTATGTCCCGAGTATGGATTGTCAAACGCAAACATTTTTATCAGCTATCAGCCGCACTTCTACTCATTCTTATCGGTTGGGTGTATCTAAATCGGGAAAACATCCTGCCAACCTTAGGTGAACCCACATCAGAACGCACCATTCACATGGTTGTTGGGGAGTTCAAATCCACCACAGCTGATGGCAAAACCATCGAGGCTTACCGCTGGGATCCCGGCTCCATTCCCGTTAAGAAAGGCGAGCGCATCAAGCTTAGCATCCTTGGCATCAATGGCGAGAGTCACCCCTTTTTCATCGAAGGACTCAATATCAGCGGTGAGATCAAAAAAGGCAAAGAAACCATCGTTCATTTTACCGCGGGCCAAGCGGGGACGTATCGCCTCATCTGTATGACGCATACCGATATGGCGCATAATGGTCCGATGATCGGCTATATCGAGGTCTATTAGAAACCTCCCTGGTTCTGTTTTATTTCAGCGAAACCTTATGCTTCCTTCTGCTCTTCGAATCGTCACCAGCAGGCGACTCGATATCAGAAGTGGCATTAAGGTTTTTTTTCGTTTACACTGATGCCAAGCTCAATTGATTCCCAATGAAGAAGGTGCTTCCCCTGTGAAAACACACATTCTCGTCGCCGACGACGATGCCCATATTCGCGAACTAATGCGCTTCCTTTTTTCCAAAGAAGGGTATGCGGTCTTTGAAGCAAGTGACGGTGAGCAAGCTTCGAAACTGCTGGAAACCGAACAAATCCATCTCGCCGTTGTTGATGTCATGATGCCGCTGCGTGACGGCTTGGAGCTATGTGCGGAAATCCGCGCGCACTACGATATTCCGGTTCTTCTTGTGACAGCCAAAGGTGAGATTGAAGATAAAGAACGTGGCTTTGCTTCAGGCACCGATGATTACGTAGTAAAGCCGTTCGAGCCGAAAGAGCTGCTCTTCCGTACGCGTGCTTTATTGCGGCGATACCAGTTGGTTTCTTCGGAGATGATTACACTTGGTCAAACGGTCATCAACCGCAAAAGCTATGAAGTCACGATCGCAGGAGAAACGCTGCTGCTGCCGCTCAAAGAATTTCAGCTGCTCGCCCAATTGGCGAGTCATCCAGGGCGCATTTTTACGCGTGAGCAGCTGATTCACATGCTGTGGGGCACGGATTATGAAGGTGACAGCCGAACCATCGATGTTCATATCAAGCGACTGCGGGAGCGTTTTTATGAGAAAACAAATGACTTTATGATTACGACAGTGAGAGGACTTGGTTACAAGCTTGAGGTGACGGAAGGGTGAAAACATTATATTTTCGCATCGTTGTTACGTTTATTCTCATCGCCATGGTCAGCTCGGTACTCGCACTCTTTCTTTCGAATTGGTATTATCTAACGAAATTAAGGGATCAGAACGAGGAACAAATTTGGAAAATCACGACCGAAATCCGCTCTCTTTATGAAGAAATGCCCAACGTCGAGCCTGCCACGTATTTCACTCATATCGCCAATATGGGGTTCCAGTTGTATGTCGTGAATGACCAGATGGCAGGGACCTTCTATGGGACGCCATATAAACATACGCAGTTCGATCCGGAACAGATTCAGCGTGTTTTAGCTGGCGAAACGTACCGTGGGATGCTGCAAGAGCGGCATGTTCTGATGGTGATCGGCTATTTTGAAAATAGCCTGCGCAACAGCATCGGTGTCCCTGTTCAGGTGCAGGGGAAAACGTATGCCTTGTTTGTTCGGCCTAATCTGGAACAGCAGATCGGCGGCGTGCGCGTGCTGATGGCTTTTCTGCTCGGACTTACCTTCCTGTTCAGCATCGTTCTTATCATTATTTTCTCCCAATTCATCGTGAAGCCTGTCAAAAGATTGCGAGAAGCCACACGACGAATCGTTGGCGGCAGTTACGAGATGACGATGGATGTTTCCCGTCAAGATGAAATCGGGGAGCTTGCACGAGATTTCACCTACATGGCGCAATCGCTCAAACAGGTAGAAGCTATGCGACAGGAATTCGTGGGCAATGTCTCCCATGAAATCCAGTCTCCGTTAACCTCGATTCAAGGCTTCGCCCAATCCATATTGGATCAGACGACCTCCGAAGAGGAGAAGGAGCGCTATCTTCATATCATTTTAGACGAAAGCAAACGATTGTCCTCCCTCAGTAAACAGCTGCTAACGCTAGCCTCATTAGATAAAGAGAGTCATGTAGTTAAGCGCACTATGTACCGGCTGGATGAACAAATCCGCCAAATTCTCATTCATACGGAGTGGCAATGGTCGGAAAAGGCACTCGACATCGAACTAGATCTACCGGAAACTGATGTCTCGGCCGACCACCAATTGATGCATCAAGTTTGGCTTAACCTTATTACGAATGGTATCAAATACGCTCGTCCTCATGACGCCTTACACATTGCGATTCAGTCCTCAGAGATGGAGGTCACCGTCGTGGTGAGCGACACAGGGATTGGCATGTCGGAGTCGGAGCTACCTCATATTTTCACCCGCTTCTACAAAGCGGATCGCTCCCGAAACCGCGCCAGTACGGGCACGGGCCTTGGTTTATCGATTGTTCAAAAAATTATCGAACTGCACGGTGGCAGTATTCATGTGCAGAGTGAGCTCGGCAAAGGGACAACTTTCACTGTCCACCTGCCCCGAATGTAATCTTGCATTCATCATCCGTTCATATTCCTCTCCTACTATTTGAAGTAGATTTAGGAGAGGGGATTGAACCTGCCATGAAACATGCTTTATCACGTCTTGCCCAGTTCGTAAGCAGTTCCAAAGGTGTCAAAATCGTACTCATCAGCTGGCTTGCTGCCATCCTTTTATTAAGCGCATTTGCGCCATCTTCCAAAGAAGTCGCCCAAAGCGGCGGTGAAGGCAGCTTAGCTGGCCATACACTATCGGAAGAAGCTAAACAGTTATTACAAGAGGCCTATCCTTCCTCGGACGGCTTAACTGCCATCCTCGTGTTCCATTCCGAGCACCCTATCACGGATGCTGAACGTGGCGCTATAACTAGTATCAGTGCGTGGCTGTCTTCTGATCAGAAGCCGTCATACGTCACGCGTTCTATACCCTTCCATCAAATGCCCGCCGCGCAGCAAGAGCTCTTATTTTCCGCTGATCGTACAACGCTCTTGTTAACGCTCTCCCTCCAGAAGGATCTGGCATCTGGTCCTGTCTATGATACGCTCGAACAGATTCGTCAAACGTCGGATCAGATTGGTTTAGGGACGATGAAGCTTGACATCACAGGTCCCGCAGGTATCTCATCCGATACCATTATGCTCTTCAAAAAAGCCGATTTTGTGCTAATGCTTGCTACACTCGGTATCATTCTCATCATTTTAATCGTCATCTATCGATCACCCCTGTTGGCCTTATTACCCTTGATTATCGCAGGCATGGTGTATGCAGTTGTCGATAGAGTCATAGGCTTAGCAGGCAAGATGGGCTGGATTTTCGTCGAGAAGCAGTCCCTTTCCATCATGATGATCTTGCTTTTCGCTGTGTTGACCGATTACTGCTTATTTATTATTGCGCGCTATCGTTCCGCCCTGCGGACAACTGATTCTAAGTACGAGGCGATGTCGAAGGCTTTCTCCAACGTGGCTGAACCGATTTTCTTCAGCGGCGGCACCGTTCTCATTGCCATGCTCACGTTATTTGCAGCTGTATTCAAGCCCTATCATAACTTTGCACCTGTCTTCTCCATCGCGATGGTGGTTATTTTGCTCGGTGGACTGACGCTGATTCCTGCAATGTTTGCCTTAATTGGGCGAAAAGCTTTCTGGCCGTTTATTCCACGTACGGATGACGCGGTTCTTGTGAATGAAGAGCCTCGCGGCTTCTGGGCTTGGGTCAGTACTCGCGTTACCTCAAAGCCGCGGATAACCGCTCTTGTTCTCATTATCGTTCTGGTGGCACCTGCGTTATCTACACTAGGCATGCGCTATTCGTTTAATCTCATGAAATCCTTTCCTAGCGATATTTCTTCTAGACAAGGCTTTGACACGTTGGAGGCGCAGTTCCCCCCTGGGCAATTAGCGCCAGTCACTGTTCTTTTGGACTCAAAGAAGGAAATCGTTTGGGATGAGGCTTTTATTAGCAAAATGAATACACTAACCGGACTTATCCGGGAGCATGAGGGGATTAGTTCGCTAACACCGGGGGTCAATCAAGTTGAGTTCACTTCTGCGAATGCCAATTTACCTAAGCATACGATGAAGTTTCAATTGATTTTGAAGATGAATCCCTATAATCAAGCTGCCCTAGAGGTGATCTCCGGCTTACGCAAGGATAGCGATGCCTTGCTTGGGCAGAGTGGATTCGAGACCGGTCAGTACGCCCTGCATTACGCAGGCCAAACGGCGGAGCAGCTTGATGTCCGTACCCTGAATAAGCGGGATACGTTGGTTATTTTCTCACTCATTACGTTATTGATTACCGTCATGCTGATCTGGCAAGCCCGCTCCCTACGATTGGCGCTTACCATGATGGCTACCATGTTGCTGTCCTACGCAGCTACAATGGGAGTGGTCTGGAGTGTGTTTCATTTCGGATTTGGACACGATGCCTTCAGCTACCGTCTGCCCGTGTATACCTTTATCTTCCTCATCTCGTTAGGCGTAGACTATAACATCATTTTGGTGTCTAGGGTGCAAGAGGAAGCGCAGCGCCATCCTTGGCGAAAGGCTGTGCAACGCGGCGCGGCGTTAACGGGCGGCGTCATCTCTTCCGCCGGCATCGTGCTGGCGGCGACCTTCTGTGTCTTAATGACGCAGCCGTTGCAGGAGCTGCTGCTGTTTGGTTTTGCGATGGCTGCTGGTATTCTCATCGACACCTTCCTCGTTCGAGGCATGCTGCTGCCAGCGCTGATGAGCTATATGGAGCCGCGTAAGGTGAGGCATTCTGTGGTGTTGGAGAAATAGTTGTGCATTTAAAAACATACCATGCTGCATACTGTTTGCGCCTATATCACTCCAAGTGAGCGAGACTCCTCTTCTGCCACGAACTTGGGCGCTGTAGGTCCTTGTCTCGAGTCGCTCTCCGCCCTCTCTGTGCATACACATAACAGAGAGAGGAGCGTCGATCCCTGTATGGTGTATCAGAAACAAAGTGAACGACATAAACAGCAACTTCCCAACGCTCGTGCCATTCGGAGAGCATGCAACAAGGAGTTATATCGAACAGTGAAGCGGCTCAAAATTTGGCTCACCCCCGAGCAACTCAAGTCCGCTGAAACTATCTACGTGAAAAAAGTGATGCTGAATCTCCCCTTCATCGTCGAGAATGGCAGCAATCGTCGATTGCTCGCCGATTGGTTTGGCGAACACGTAGGCCCCGAGATCGCTCCTATATGGAACGTCGAATTGGAAACCTTAAAAGAAGCATTTCGCGATGCGTTTGGTGGGTAGAGCGAGCCAGTTGATGTGATAAGAGCGGATCATCCGCTCTTATTTGCGTTGATGACGATCACTTCCTGCTCCTCCTAGCTACTCCTAGACCATGCATTCTCCTACTATTCTGCTCCTTGCCTGCTTTTTACCTTTACTACTCCTATTCCACTTAATTTCCCAAGCCACCGCCTCTTTGTCTCGTCTTCCACCAGCTGTTATAGCTGCTAATGCCCCCGATCAGCCAATTAGAGGGAAAAAGTACAGTTAAATCCTCGATATTCCCTCTTTATTATCAAATAACTGGAAAATATGTAGTTAATTCCAACCATTTTCATCAGATCAGGCAAATATGATGAAAACAACTACCTTTTTTCCATCTAATTGTAATTTTCATCCGTGAAACGCGAATTTAGCTGTAGATTTTCCAGTTAAACGTGGCGCCTGCCACCTGTCGAGGCATGAAAGACAGCCCCGTCTAGAGATAGCCCTTCCACCTTCATAAAAAAAGGCCGCGGGGACCATCATCCCCACGACCAAATTTCTTACTTATACGCTGGCAACCACTTGCCATGAGCCTCAATCAACTCATCGCACATTGCGATGATATCGTCTATCGACAACTCAGCTGAGGTATGCGGATCCAGCATAGCTGCGTGATAAATATGCTCACGCTTACCTGTAATTGCTGCTTCAATTGTCAACAACTGCGTGTTGATATTCGTGCGGTTCAGCGCCGCCAGCTGTGGTGGCAGATCCCCTACGTAAGTAGGTGTTACACCGTTACGGTCAACCAAACATGGCACTTCCACAACAGCTTCGCGCGGTAAGTTCGTGATTAAGCCGGTATTCATGACGTTCCCGCCGATTTTGAACGGAACATCCGTCTCGATCGCTTCGAAAATGTACGAAGCATACTCATGTGAACGTACATGCGTCAAATTCGCATCGTTCACAAGGTCCTCACGCATTTGTTTCCAGCGACTGATTTGATCAATACAACGACGCGGATACTCATCCAATGGAATATTGAAGCGATCCACGAGCTCTGGGTAATTCCGCTTGATGAAATACGGATGGTACTCAGCATTATGCTCAGAAGACTCCGTAATATAATGGCCGAATTTCAACATCATTTCGTAGCGAACCATGTCTTTGTGCTTCTCTTTTTGCTTCTCAGCCGCGCGTTTCTTAATCTCCGGATAGAGATCGACACCATCCTTGGACACCTCAAGCAGCCATGACATATGATTGATCCCAGCGATTTTCGCTTTGACCCCAGTTTGATCAATTTCCAAGTGTTTAAATAGCTCCGGTACACAAGTTTGCACGCTATGACACAAACCAACTGTGTTCACACCGCCATACGTGTTCATTACATTTGTCAAAACAGCCATCGGATTTGTGTAGTTGAGGAACAGCGCATCTGGACACACTTCACGAATATCCGCAGCGAAATCCAGCATAACGGGAATCGTTCTCAAGTTTCTGAAAATACCGCCAATCCCGACCGTATCGGCAATCGTTTGACGCAAACCGTACTTTTTCGGAATTTCAAAATCCGTAATCGTACATGGATCATAGCCACCTACTTGAATCGCGTTTACCACGAATTTGGCGCCACTCAAAGCCTCTTTACGGTTTGTATACGCTTTAATAGTGGACGTACTTCCACTCGTTTTCTTGATGTTATTCAGCATGTTAGCAGAATCTTGTAACCTTTCATGATCAATATCAAAGAGAGCGATTTCATAGCCTTGCAACGCGGGGGTAAGCAAACAATCACCTAGTACATTTTTTGCAAAAACCGTGCTTCCTGCACCTAAAAAAGTAATTTTGGACATGTGAGATTCTCCTCCAATAGTTCATCTATTAACATATCCTTACTATAGCGCAAGCCCGATTTGAAAAATATGGATTGAAACAACTCTAATATGGACATTTGTAGTTTTTTGGATTACGCTACATGTAAAAAACAAAGTGAGGCTACTATGCAACCAGATCATACTTACTTCGACATAAGCATTAATCCTTTACATAGCAATCCAGACTTATCTGTCCTTTTCAGCGGCGAAGGCAAGCCCAACCCCCAACACAAAATGGGACCTGCCGTTCACGATTATTACTTGATGCATACAGTTCTCTCGGGGAAAGGCACCTTCGAAATGGGTCAGCGAACCTATGCTTGCTCTACAGGAGATACCTTTATTATTTATCCAGGTGAGTTATTTTCGTATACAGCAGATAGTACTACACCTTGGCACTATGTCTGGGTTGCCTCCACTGGTCGATCCGTCGATTCACTACTTTCACAAATCGGGGTTTCCCCACAGCAAGCCGTGGTATCGGGGAATAATCCGCGCACCATTCGTCACTTTTACCGACATTTGCGCGCATGCTTCAGCCAGACCTCTTTTCCCCAGTTAGAAGAGCTGGAAGCTGAGGGTTGGCTGCGCCTTCTTCTTCGCGAGCTTGGACGGGTGAACACGCGCCATATTTCTGCCAAGCCAGCGATTGAAACCGATATCCAACGCCAGATCGGACAAGCTATTCGCTATTTAGAATTGCAGTACACACAATCGGTCTCCATCGAGCATCTCGCTCGCAGCTTGGGGTATCACCGCACCTATTTGTGCAAAATGTTCAAACAATCCACCGGATTATCTCCGATGCAGTATCTATTCAACATCCGGATGGAACGGGCCAAGCAGCTACTGATGACAACAGCCATGACCATTGATCAAGTCGCCTCCTCCGTCGGCTTCAATGATGCCCTATACTTCTCAAAGCAGTTTCACAAGTGGAGCGGTTCAGCACCTTCTGTATATCGGAAAGAGCTTCGAAGTGTATAACTCAAAAAAAATCCAGCTATTACTGCCTAATTTCATCGAAAATAGGAAGATAGCTGGATTTTCTCTTTATTTTAAGTCTTTCCACGGAAACGCCAATACATTTCCTCTAAATCTCAATATCCACGATTAAGCTGTCCACACGGCCAACTTCACGAATATACGCGGCTACTGCCTGATGCTCCGGGTTCGGACCGTAAGCTGCCAATGCAGCTTTATCTTCAAAACGAACGGAAAGTACGACTTGGAAGCCTTGATTTTTCTCGGAGAAGTTAATACCCGC
Source organism: Paenibacillus allorhizoplanae (assembly GCF_927798215.1). NCBI lineage: Bacteria > Bacillati > Bacillota > Bacilli > Caryophanales > Paenibacillaceae > Paenibacillus > Paenibacillus allorhizoplanae. The sequence goes on along the minus strand of NZ_CAKMMW010000010.1, from coordinate 19,393 downwards.
TTGGATATCAACGATACCTGTCAGATGAGAACGAAGCGCTTTGAAACGTTCAACTACCTCTTGCAGCTGCTCTTGCGTAGTTGTTTCTGCAAATTTAACAAGGACAATATGATCAATCATGGTGTGAACCTTCTTTCTATACTCATTTAGCACATTAATAATGAACGACACTAATCTTATCAAAAACGCAAACCGAGTACCACTCCCATTTTCGTGGAGCTGAGGCAGTCACGCGGCTGTACTAGCCGATCATCTACTCGCAATCGAGGCGATCCGATCCGAGCTCAACACCTGAACGCCTGTTTTCCCCGATTTCGCGGCTCTTATTAAGCCTGTAGCAATCGTTCGTGCATGAATGGGACGATACTTGCGAAGACGACCCGTCATTAGCGGAGCAATGGCCCGCGAAACGATGCCTCCCAGTTTCTCACCTAATCGGAACTCCCCACGGTTACCAAGAATGAGAGAAGGCCGAAGCAAGTGAAGCGCGCGAAGTCGCATCCCCCGCAGCTTGTCTTCCACTTCTCCCTTTACCTGATTGTAGAAAAAGGAGGATGTGCGGTCTGCTCCCATCGCTGTCACAATGGCGAAGCTATCTGCTTGTCCCTTGCTCGCCACTTCAGCTAGCATGAGGGGATAGTCTCGGTCTACTCTGCGGAATTGCTGTTTCGAGCCTGCTTTTTTGATCGTTGTTCCTAGGGTACAGTAGACATGAGCACGCGCGAATTCCGAGGACTTCAGACTCTCACCCAGCTTAGCGAAATCAATCACTCGCTGTTCTAGTTTCCCTTGTCCATTCGGCAGATCTAGATCCATTTTCTTACGAACTAATGCAATGATCCTATCATAGTCCGAATCGTTCAATAGCTGTTTGATCAGTTCCTTGCCGACTAAGCCAGATCCTCCCGCAACAATCGCCGTTCTCCCTTTCATAGCACACCTCCGGGTCATATTTATACATGATCATCTTCATCATACAACCTTTTGGTGTCAACTACGACACGATTTCTTCCGCCTGACTTAGCGCGATACAGCGCATGGTCTGCCCTAGAAACCATATCTTCCAGCACCATCGTTCCGTATTCCAATGTCGGTGAGTACTCTGCGACTCCGATGCTTGCAGTTATTTTGACCGTTAACGACTCTTTGCTAAAGGGTTCTTCTAATATAATATTTCGTAATTCCTCAGCTACTGCAGCGCTCTCTTGCGCATCCTTCCGCAGTAATAACAGAATAAACTCTTCGCCGCCATACCTTGCCACAATCGCATCCTCTCCCGCATACCGTCTTAGGATACTCGCGACGTGATGGAGAACACCGTCACCAACCAAGTGACCATACGTGTCATTAATTTTCTTAAAATGATCAATATCCATCATCAAGACAGAGCAGGTCTGTCCGGAGTAAATACAAGACTGCAATTGCTTATTGCCTTCTAGCATCATATAGCGTCGATTATGAACATCTGTCAACTGATCCATCCATGCCGAATGCTCCAGCAACGAAATGTTAGATTTCAAACGATCGGACATCAGATTGAATGTAGCCACTAATTGTCGCAGCTCCACGGGAGCTTTTCTAATTTTATCCACATTGATCTGATAATCATAATTCCCCTTCTGAATGATCTTCGTGGCACGCAGCAAATAGCGAATCGGTCTCTCAATCTTGGAGGCAATCATCACCGCAGCCGCGACACTGAGAAGCAGTGCAATCAAGGAAATGATAATAATCGTCATACTTAATTCATTTAGTTTTCGAAAAATTTCTTTCTGGGTAATTTCCCCAACAACAAGCCAGTTTTTACCCTGTGACCATCTATACTGACCATATACGCTCTCTCCTCGGAAACCAATATACGCACTATGATCCTTACTATTCGACACAGCACGTTGATAAATTTCCGATGTAACAGGTTGTATAATTGTACTATTCTCTGCGCGGTTTGAGGCTGTTACAATGTTGCCTTCATCATCCAGCACATAGACTTCCCCCGTATCCCCGAAGCTAAGCTGAGCCATCAGTTTGTTCAACATTTCCAGTGTAACAATCCCCAGCACAATCCCCTTGAATTCACCGTGATCGCCAAGTACCGGAGAAGAGAATGTAATCACTGGTGCGCCATTATCTTTCGACATCACGACACCCGAAACTAAGCTTTTCTTTTCCTTCCCGAGCCTGTAGTACTCACGATCGCCCACATAAATCGAAGTCCTATCTGTGCGGATGTTACCATCCGGCTCAACAAATGTAATCGAATAAAACTCCGAATTCACCTTTGCATAGTCTTGAAACTCCCGTTTCAAATCGCCAATGCGATGGAACTTGGCATTATCTGAAAGCGCGAAACGTTTAATCGCGTCCAACTTTTCCTGATTCCAGCGTTCGATATATAAGCTCTGTAACGCAATCACTTGTTTGAGTTGAACCCTAGCTTCTTCTAACCGATTGCTCTTCTCTATAAAGTAAAAAGGAACGATGATTGAAAAAGCCAGCAACAAAATAATCGCGCTTATCCAGAGTTGAAGTCTTGTTTTAATGGTGTGATCGGAAAAAAGAGAAAACAAACGCCCCATCGAGGTTTCCCCCCTTTTTATTCTATGTATGTCCATTATACCTTATATTAGGATGAAAATAGACAAATTTCGCTGATTTTCGGCATAAAAGTACAAATATTTCGAAAGATTATCCGTTTGAAAAGTAGACCCCTTTCGCTTATGCTATTTGGTATGTAGAAAAGAGGTAAATGCCCCCATGAAAATTCTTGTACTGACTGAAAAACCAAGTGTAGCCAAAGAAATTGCTCGTGTACTGGGCTGTAACCAGAAGCAAAAACACCACTTCGAAGGTGCCAAATATGTCGTTACCTGGGCACTTGGCCACCTCGTAACGCTCGCTGAGCCCGATGATTACGATCCCAAGTTCAAGACATGGAACCTTGAAGATCTGCCCATTATCCCTGGCAAAATGAAGCTCAAAGTCATGAAAGAAACCTCGCAGCAGTTTCGTGCGATCGAGCATCTCAGCCGCCGTGGCGACCTGTCGGAGCTGGTCATCGCAACCGATGCCGGGCGCGAAGGCGAGCTCGTCGCGCGCTGGATTATGGAGCTGATCCGCTGGAAGAAGCCGTTCAAACGGCTTTGGATCTCGTCGCAGACGGATCAGGCCATTCGCGAAGGCTTCGCGCAGCTGAAGCCTGGCACCGACTACAACCGGCTGTATCAAGCAGCCGTCTGTCGTTCCGAGGCCGATTGGCTCATCGGCCTCAATGTAACCCGCGCGCTGACCAGCAAGTTCGGCGCGTCGTTATCCGCTGGGCGCGTGCAGACGCCCACGCTGGCGATGATGATCAACCGTGAGGCGGAAATCCGTGATTTCCGGTCCGTCGACTATTGGTTGATCGAAGCCGAGCTTGGGTCCTTCCGCGCCCAGTGGCGGGACCCGAAGACCGGCGACTCGCGTATCTTTGACCGCGAGCGCGCCGATAGCTTGAAAGCCAAGCTGCAAGGCCAGAGCGGCCGCATCGTGCAGGTGAATAAGACCGAGAAGCAGATCCCGCATCCGCTGGCTTATGATTTGACGGAGCTGCAGCGCGACGCGAACCGTAAATTCGGCTTCTCCGCGAAGCAGACATCGAATGTCCTACAACGGCTTTATGAGCAATACAAATTGGTCACTTACCCGCGAACCGATTCGCGTTATTTGACCTCCGATATGGTACCAACCTTGCTTGGCCGTTTGAAAGGAGCTGCTATTGGCCCTTATGCGGCGCTTGCGGCACCTTTTATCCGCAAGCCGCTGACCATCACGAAGCGAATTGTCGACGACACCAAAGTCAGCGATCACCATGCCATTATTCCGACAGGTGAAGCCATCTCACTTGCTACGCTAAGTGCAGATGAACGCCGACTCTATGATCTGATTCTTCGCCGTTTCTTAGCTTTATTCAGCGGTCCTTGCCGCTACGATGAAACGAAGCTTACCATTGAAATCGCTGGAGAGAAGCTTTATGCTTCAGGCAAAGTCGTGAAGCAAGCCGGCTGGAAAGACGTCTACGGGGCCACCGATTTCACCGATCCCGATCGGGAAGACAATGAATCCGAGGAAGACACCGGGCAGCTGCTGCCCCAAGCGTCTGAGAAGGACGCAGTTACCGCTCGCAACGTTCGGCAAGTTAGCCGCCAAACGAAGCCGCCTTCTCGCCATAATGAGGCTTCCTTGCTGTCGCAGATGGAGAAATTCGGTCTTGGCACACCAGCAACTCGTGCCGATATCATTGAGAAGCTTGTGTCCTCTGACACGATTGAGCGCCAAGGCTCCTTGCTCATCCCTACCGGCAAGGGCACACAGCTCATCGAGCTTGCCTCCGAGGAGCTTCGTTCACCCGAGCTTACAGCACGCTGGGAGCAGGAACTTGAGCGCATCTCCAAAGGTAAAGGAAGCATGGAAGCTTTCCTCAGCGGCATTCGCAAGAAAGCTGCCGAGCTAGTCGATGAGGTCAAACGCAGCTCTGCAGCGTATAAACCGCATAATTTAACGGGCAGTAAGTGCCCCGATTGCGGTGAATTCCTTCAGGAAGTCAAAGGCAAACGAGGACGTTATCTGGTTTGTTCCAGTCGTGAATGTTCCTATAAACGTGAAGCTGACGGGCAATTAACGAACCATAGATGCCCACAGTGCCATAAGAAGATGGAAATCCACACGGGTAAAGCAGGCAAATATTTTCAATGCCGTCCCTGCAATGTCGTTGAGAAAATCGACGGCGATTCTAAGGGGGGTGGCGGTCGCAAAGCTACAGCCAAGATCAACCGCCAACTAATCGAGCAGTTCTCTGACTCTGCCGGGGTTGGGAACTCCCTCGCAGACAAGCTGCTCGCTGCCCTTCAGCAGAAGAAGGAAGACTAATATTAAGAATAAAGCCCAAGCGATGAATCTTCGCTTGGGCTTTTATATATGACGACATTTTATGCTCTGGTTAATATCCTGCCTTTAACCGCTAATTCGAGATCTTCTAACGTTGTGATCCCCAAGCTAACCAGTGCATCTCCTGCTTCCATGTGAACATTGGCTAGGATATGCATGCTTGTATGAGGCACTAGTGATTTCCGAAACTCGTGAAAAAGCACCGCATTATAAGTTTTGAGAACCGTCATAAACTCAACATTTGGCGGGACAAATCCGCGAATTTCAGAAGATCGCCAGAAAAACTCCCTTACATGCATAATATCCGATCCCGTGCGGTTCAATTTTCGAATCATCGCAAAAAACTCATCAACAAGCACTTGTCGATCTGTTTTCATGTGACCATCCCTCCAATGACGTATTCCTACTTGAAGGATACCACAAATAGTCCTTTAGATCTATACAAGCGCCCCATTTAAGGGCTTAAATACCTAGTTAATTTGTGGATTCTTTCTATTTCCCTTCCATCTGCCTCTCTGCGATACAAGCATGTCCACCACATACAGTACAACACCCAGATTAATGGCAATATCCGCTAGATTCATAATCCCATTCCCGGAGTTAATGACGATGAAATCGGTGACTTTCCCGAATAGAAGCCTTTCAATTCCGTTCCCAATCGCCCCACCAACAAGGAGTGCAGCTGCACTTTGTTTTAAAGTCCCCGGAAAGCCTCCTTTTTTACGGTACCACCAAATACCTGCGACAATGAGAGCGGCTAGAACACCGAGTATAGGAGCCCATCCCTGCAGCGAACTTCCTGCTGCCCCGCTATTTTGATAATACGTGAATGAAATGAAATCTTTATAAAAGGGCATGGATTCACCAACCGTCATCACCGAGCGTATCCAATACTTAGACAACTGATCAATGGCTGTAATCACAACAATGATTGAATAAAATAACATGCTACCACTCCCATCAACTCTCAAACTTCACCTTCACTCTTATTTTACTTGAAACGGATGGCAACCTGTTAATTCTGCGATTTCCGATTTTCTTGCATGGTAAAAAGCCCCCTCAGTCCTCCCTGTGGCGGCTCTTGACTATCTCATCTGCAGTCCTCAACTTAGGTTTATTAGTGTTCGGTATAACTCACTAGGCGTATTGGCCATATGGTCCGGATTTCCACTGAGGAGTAGCTGAGGTGAATCATATCCCCATGTCACAGCTACGATTGGCACACCTAACTTTTTACAGGATTCAATATCCCGTAACTCATCCCCGACATAAATCATCCGTGTAGGCGTGGTTCCCCATTGCTTCATCACTTTGCGGATCGAGTGGTGTTTACCGAAAATATGCTTCGCTGAAATGATCTCTTTAAACGCGCCTTCCAGCTTATTTTTTCTTAAAAAAAGCCGAATATTCGCCTCTGAATTGGATGAAAGAATCGAACTCTTAACCCCTTGTGTGGAAAGCTTCGCAATAACCTCTTTCATACCAGGCACAATTTGCAGAGATCGAATGTTCTCGTGGTAGAGCTGCCGCCCTGCCACCATCAGCTTAGGGATTTGGAGCACGGGTACCCCTAAACGATCTACGCGTTCAGAAATCGACATCGAGCGTAACGGACCCAAGTCCTGATCGCGGATGGGACGGAAACGATATTGGGTGGCCATTTCATTATAAAGCTTAACCAGGAGCGCCCTGGAATCGACAAGTGTCCCGTCAAAATCAAATAGGATGTGTTTTACCATCTTGGTGTATATACAAATAAGGCCGGACCCTCGGGCGGCACTTGGCGAACTTGGTTATGTTTAAACTCTTGGGCTGGATCTAGGACCACATGCGGATTACTTACGGTTCGCAAATCCTCCCACGTACAAGAAACACCGTGGTCGTAACCCATTGCACCACCTGAGAACATTTTACAGCCATTGCAGAATTGCTCCTTTTGCTGCGCATCCAGTTTTACGATTTTATTACGAAGACAACAGTAAATTTCATTAACTGTGTTACATACATTAACATGAGTGATCATAGCCATTTACCGTCAACTCCTTGCGGCACTTTGAGTGTGTAATAGTAAGTTTATCGAACTACTATTAAGTGTATGACACAATTTTGTAAACGGAATAACATTTCTCACGATGGGCCGTCCAAATTTGCTACAATTAGGAAATACAATAACAGGTTTGGAGGTTCTTCCCCATGCAGGACGCTTTGCATTATGTAATTCCGATTCTTATCTTTGGCTTTTTCATTTATCGACGGGTGAAGCGCACCATTGGCTTTCAAAAGCTTACCCGTGGCAGGCTCATCTTTCGTCTGTCGCTGTTCAGCCTCTTCGGAGTGGTCATCTTCCTCTTGGGCTTCGTTCATCCCATCCACTTCATCGGCTATTTGATCGGGCTTGCTGGCGGCGCCTTGCTCGGGCGAACAGCGATTCGCCATACCCGCTTCGAGCATCGAAGTGATGGCTGGTACTATCGCACACATCTTTGGATTGAGATCACCGTCCTTGTTCTCTTTCTAGGTCGCATCGCGTATCGCTACGCCAGTGTGGCTATTTCTACGGAGCCAACGACTACCTTCAGCCCTGCTGAACTCTCACAATTTACCAAAGATCCCGTCACTGCAGGTGTTTTCTTCATCATCGTGTCGTACTACGTTTTGTTTTTCAGCTACTTGCTGCGCGAAGGAACCAAACTGGATCCAGCAGGATTGGCGGATGGCGACGATGGCGTGATTGGGAGCCATGGAACTCCCGACACCGGGATTTCTAGTCCGCAGGTGAATGTTCGGGTGGAGTAACGGAACGTGAGGACACGATTTCAGATCGATACGGCGATTTCTTCCTTTTCCCTCCACCACTCGACTGCTGCTGTCTATACCCATTGGATATGTCCACTGTAACTTCCTGATCGGGGCTGAGATTAGGCTTATCATTGGATTAATCCAGTCTACTAGCTCCTTTCGAGCCGAAAATAGACCCTTTTCTGTGATTTGAGTGGATTTTTCCAATCAAATTAAACAATTGGCTCCTTGTAAGAGCAATACATTGGATTTATCCAATGGGCAGGATGGGGGCAGGATGGGGATGTCGGTATTTGCCTCTTTTGGTGGTGTATAGTAACTTCTCTCCCTCTACGCCTACGTTATTCGTACGCTTACGCACACACTATATCATTTAAACAAATTAGTAGTTACAAGAAAGGGATATTCGCCTAGGTCAATTGACCTAGGCGAATATCCCTTTTAATCACCGGTAGGTGGAGTAATCTGTCTGTCTGTCTGTCTGTCGCACATTCAGTGGCAATACTCACAAATAACGCCCTTTTGGGGCGTTATTTGCTACGCCGAGGACGTCCCGCTCTGCAATAAGACCCTTTTTGGGCCTTATTGCCCGCATTTCAGCGGCTAGCCTAAGCCGCCCTTCGCTGCCTCCTCGGCAACCTTCGCGAACTGCGTGCTGTACAGCCGCGCGTACAGCCCTTCCAATGCGAGCAGCTCGCTGTGCGTCCCCCGCTCCACGACGCTGCCCGCTTCGATCACCAGAATGTGATCGGCGGCCAGCACCGTGGAGAGCCGGTGCGCGATCACGAGCGTCGTGCGCCCTTGCATCAGCTCCTCGAGCGCCGCCTGCACATAGGACTCGGATTCCGAGTCCAAGTGCGACGTCGCCTCATCGAGGATGAGGATGCGCGGGCGCTTCAGGATCGCGCGAGCAATCGCGATCCGCTGGCGCTCGCCACCGGAGAGCCGGTGGCCGCGCTCTCCGACCATCGTGTCGTACCCTTCGGGGAGCGACACGATGAAATCGTGGATGTAGGCCTGCCGACAAGCGGCCTCCATCTCCTCACGCGTAGCGTCCTCCCGCGCGAAGCGCAGGTTGTCGCCAATCGTCGCGTGGAACAGAAAAGACTCCTGCGTCACGTACGCGATCTGTGCGCGCAGCGACGCTAACTCCACGTCGCGGACGTTCACCCCGTCGACCTCAACAACGCCAGCTGTCGGGTCGTACAGCCGCGCAATCATCCCGATCAGCGTCGACTTCCCGGCGCCGCTGGGTCCAACAAGCGCAACCATCTCACCTGGCTGCGCCTCAAAGGTGATGTCGCGCAGCGCATACTGCACCTTCTCCCTTTCCCCTCCTCGATCCGCAAGCCTCTCTCTCTCTGTTCCTTTGCCTAGATCCGTCAGCTTCCCTCTCTCTGCTCCTTCGCCTCGATCCACCAGCCTCTCTCTCTCCTTGTTCCACCGTTCTTCGCTTCTGGCCTGACTCCAATAGCTTCTCAGCTTCTCCGCCCTGCTCCTCCGCTTTCCCTCTCTCTCCTGCTTTCGCAAGCTTCCCTTTCTCCTTCGCTCTACTTTGTTCCCCAACCTTATAAGCAAAAGACACCTGCTTATACCGCACATGCCCCGTCACAGGCCCTAGCTGGCGCGCACCCTCAGCATCCATGACATCAGGCACCATATCCTGATACTCAAAAATCCGCTGGAATACCCCCAGCGCTGTCGCTACCTCGACGTGTAGATTCAGCAATGTCCCTACAGGCATATACAACCGTCCCAAATACGCCGTGAACGCGACGATCGAGCCTAAAGTCATATCCCCCTGAATGACGGAGTAGCCGCCATAGATATAAATAATGGCCGTACCTAACGGTCCTAACGTGCTCGTTGCCATTCCGAACCAACGACCGACCAGATTGAGCCGCAGCTCGAGATCCATCACCTTTTGATTCATCGTTGTGAATTCTTGCTCTTGTTGCTTCTCTCTACCAAAAATCCGCGTCAACAACGCACCCGAAATGCCAAAATTCTCATTCAGCTGCGAGGTAATGTCGGAACGCACCTTTTGCGTTTCAATCCGTAAGTCTTTCCGCAGCTTGGATACTTTTTTCACAGGCAGTACGAAAAGTGGCAGGATAAGTACCGATATGATCGCCAACTTCCAATCTAACGCAAACAAGATACCTATGGTTGTGAAAACAATGACGATTTGCGTGATCGAAGAGACGACAATGGACGTAACCACACTCTGTACCGACTGCACGTCCCCTGTGATCCGCTGAACAATTTCACCAGATCGCGCGTCCGTGAAGAACGACATGGATTGCCGCTGCAGATTGTGAAACAACGACTGCCCCAAATCCCGAATAACCCCTTGGGTTACTTTGGTATTGAGATGGTTCTGCCATACGCCTACCATTCCGCTCAACACAGGCAGCACGATTAACAGCAGCGCCATCACGGACAATAGCTGAACACGTCCCTGCGGAATTGCGGTATCAATAATTTCCTTCATGACTAGAGGGGGGATCAACCCCATCACTGCCGCAAGCAGTGCCAAGCCGATAATGACCAAGAGCTGTCCCCAATACCTTTTGAACAATAACAAAATCCTTCGTACCGATACATCCTTCAACTTGGCCTTTGGACGATTCCGGTCGGAAAGCCGCCCCATTCCTCCTGGCCCACCTGGTCCGATCACTCACCAATCACTCCGATCTTTCTCCTCTTTGCTGCCCCTCAGCTACAAAGGAATTGCATAAACAATTGCACGGATTACTTCTTCTGCCATCTGCATAACACGAAATAACGAAGTCGTTTGCAGGACATTATACTGTCTAGGTCCATCCACGTTCACGATCGCAGCAATCGTGTAATCACCAATAGGCGGTAAGACTTTTCCTACTGATTTCCCTGGAGCCAGTGGCTGGTTCGACAATTGGTACAATCCCACACTCAATTTCCTACCTAAACACGCATCTATCGCAATAACAACAACACTCGGTGGAATTTCCTGCAAGCGCAAAGCCAAATTAGTAGCATCACACGGTGCTGCCAGCGTACCGATGACATAAGGATAGCCTAGCTCTGCAAGCCTACTTCCCACAAGTGGACCTAGTGAATCGCCTGTTGAGCGATCTGTTCCTATACATACAAAAGCAACCCCACTAGGCTCCAGCCCCTTACTCACCGTAATCATTTGTAGAAGCTGACCTAACTGCTCGCCATCCACTTTTTTCCAAAACTGCTCCTCCAGCCCCATCGGTTCTTTCTCCATCTTTGCCTCCCTTTCAGGCATGTACACCTAACCTTTCACCTCATGCATGATAGTTCCATTCTTTCATATGGAGGTGGGCTGTGTCCACTTGCATACTTCCGTATTCACATACACCAAATAAGCGTTACTCGACGACCGAGCAAAGCCTATTCATGCCGCTTATAGTGCTTAAAACCGGACTTTTTGAACACGCACTTATAGATCTGACTATTTAACCATCTTAATGTACGCGATTCATTCGAACGATGCGATAATAGAGCTGACCGCTGACCTCTTGCTCCACTTCCAGATAGCCTTCAGAGTGAACATAATCCCCTAACATAAACGTGGAAGCATCCGCCGAATCGGCATGTGTTAGAAAGAGCAGTGCTACTTTATCATCCCCAACCACAAATCCTACCTGTTCCTTCACCTGAAATTTCTCAAGAATTTTGCCATGATGCGATCTCACGATATGATGGAACCGCCAAGTGCCTTCTTCTTGTATGATAAAATAAAGCACACGATTACGATGCGCATTGCTAAACTCCCGCGTCACACCGATCATACACACCTTCTCACCAACACGTAAATATTCATCAACTACATAAGATTTCAGTCGTAACCGATTCACATTCTTGCTCTGAATATAAGTTTCCATCTCATCTATGGAGCGCTGATCCCTTGGATCTTGTTTTGTTGCGTAAAATACTTCTTTAATAAACGTATCTGTTTGGTATTCCCTAGCCCCTTTGAAATGGTTATACGTATGAAAAAATTGTTTAATCACAACCCGAATGTCTTCCGGTATGGCAGGACCTGTTTCCACGTTATACATGCGATCTGTTCGACCCGACAATTTAATTTTATGAAACCAGCTTTTCCAGACACTGACTTGCATGTCGTACGCGTCACCTACTTTCTTCCAACCATTGTTCCATTATAGGCTATAATTCTCAAAAATTCGATAAAAATCGCACAAATTCGCGCAAAAAAAAGAGCATCTGCCGCTTTGCCTTCCATACAGAAAGACATAGCGAACATACGCTCTTACACCGGTACTTATACCTGATTTCGTAACTATCTTATAACACCCGTTTGGCACCTACATATCTCGAGCCCCAATAGGAGCTAGCGAGACTATCAACCGTTACACCAACGGACGTTGTCGAGGAAATGAATTGATTATTTCCGATGTAAATGCCTACATGATTGACGATACCAGAAGCAAAGAAGACGAGGTCCCCCACTTTCAAATCCGTCACTCTTGCCCCCGCTTTATCGTACATTTGCACGGAGGTGCGTGGCAACTCGATCCCTTTGGCCTCGTATACATAACGAACGAATCCTGAGCAATCGAAGCCCTTAGGTGTAGTTCCTCCCCATCGGTAAGGTGTCCCTTTAAATGTCGTTGCTGCTTGAATAATTTGAGCTGCAATGGATGACTGAACGACCTTGGCCACTGGGGCTGCTAAAACTGCTGGTGGCGGTGCAATCCAGGCTGGCTTATGAGTCTTGCCGTCCACTTCCACGATGGCGATTTTATTCGCATCGTTCCACTCAATTGCAGAACCAAACGTCTCTGTAACAAAGCGTAGAGGGACATAGGTACTCCCCTTAACCAAAGTTGGACTGCTCTCTAATTCAACTAACTTACTGTTCACGACCGCTTGCTCATCGTCCGTTGTGAGTTGAATCGCCTGTTCTTTGTTCTTAAGCGTGACGACGACTTCATCGCCTTGCTTCGCCCATCCCACTTGGTAACCTAATTTCTCCGACAACACACGTAGTGGCACCTGAAGTGTACCTTCCGTATCAATAAACGGCTGTACTTCCGGGAACTGCACCAATTCATCATTGACTTGAACCTTCACTGAAGAAGTGTCTGGGACAGCAGCATGCGTGGATGGAGCGGCGAACAGAGAATTGGCTGCGCCTAGAAGAGCGCATGAACAAATAAAGCTTTTGGTAAAAAGTTTCAAAACGTTGTGCCTCCTTGAAGCCTCCGAGGTTAGTTGACGGGTTCGGGAAGAGGTTTTCCCTAGTAAGCCCCATTAGCCTATGGCTAACTGAGCATTCATTCACCCCAAGTAAAGAAGTCCCCCGTACCAGAGCTTTCGATGCTCTGAGATTCGGCATTTTTTGTCTATGTTAGACTAGCATAGTTCGTTTTGCCCTGACAACTTTTGCGAGATGGTAAGTGTTTCCTTTTCTATGTAAAAGCACACAAAAACAGCCGCTCTTCTCAGAGCAGCTGCTTATACACTTCGGTAAACAGGATATGCTTACTGGGATTAAACTCTTTTTCCGTCATTGGACTAGGATAACTCATAATGTTGAGAGGCAATGTGAGTTGCCCTTCTCTGAGGGGAGGCTGCGCATAAGGGAATAGGTTCAAATGGAAACCGCAGCGCTTATAGAATTCAATTCTCCGCGTAGCATCTGAGGCAGTCGGAGGCTCGACTTCAAGTACGATAGGCGTGCTTGTGCGGCTCATATACGTCGTCAGCATTCGCTTGCCAATCCCACCACCTCTTGTGGCGGCATTGACTGCGATATGTTCCACGAATCGAAACGTGCTAAAGCTCCAACTGGCCAAGAAGCCAAGCAGTTGCCCTTGTGCATCTCTCTCGACATCGATGCTGTAATTAGGATGAGATAACAGCGCCCGCTGACCTTCATATGTCCTTATTTCGGTTACAGGAAAAGCCGCTTCCATCAGCTCGAATACCTCTTCAAATGAATCCACTTTTTCCATCTGTCAGCACCTTCCTTCAAGTTAGCTATAGGTTATCCAACCAGGAAGCTTCTTACTTCAGTCCCTACCATTTTGAGAAAAAGGCATGTGCCGCAGCGTGGGAGCCTGGAGGTGTCGCATGTCCCATGAAGGGGTACACTTCAATTGATTTGTGTGCAGATTCGATTCGGTTATACGCAGCAAAAATGGCTTCTGGTAAGCAGCACGTATCCTTCAACCCTACCGTAACGTGAACAGGCTGCTGAATACGATCACCCAGATTCATGATATCGAAATAAGAAACTGTTCGCAGTACATCCGGCAGATACTCTGGGAACCGAGTAACGAATTCAGCTGCCTCACTAAGTGAGCTCACCGATTGCAATAAACCTAAATCCATATGGCATAGATTCGGTACATGGGCAATGGTTGCCCGAATACGCTTCTCTAGCGCAGTTACGAGTAGGGCGAGCCCCCCGCCTTGGCTTCCACCGTATACGAATACACGCTCACTGTCGATCTCTGGCTGCTCTAACGCGCATTGCACAGCACGCAAAGAATCGATCGCAACCGCTCGATAATAGCTCGTCTCGGCGTCTAGAATCCCCTGTGTAATCCATCCCCTGGTCATGCCTGTCTCCTGTGGCAGCAGATTACCGCTATCGCCACCTTGCCCGCGTACATCAACTGCAAGTACCGCATAACCCATAAGCAACCAAGCTGCATGATCTTCAGGTCTTCCTTTGGAGCCCGTATAGCCTGGGAATGTAACAATACAAGGTACCTTAGACTTGCTCTCCGCATTAGGCAGTAACAACCAAGCATGAATTGGTGTTTCTGCAGCACCCTGCAAGACGATCTTATTCACTTCCGCTTGTACAAAAGGTGATGCCACCGACTCTCTTGTATAAGAAGCTGCTTGCGTAGCTTCCGCGTATGTGCGCTCCCAGAATGCAGCCAGATCAGCAGACGCCGTTAACTCCGAATGATACTGATGTAACCCATGAATACGATTTTCAATAGCGTTCATTTCGGTAAGTCCCCTTTGCATGTTTTTCCCATTTTAACCTAGATACACGTGTATGACTATTGGAAAATATGAAAAAAACTTCTAACATAGTTCCTTCGAGGATGAGCGACTGCGTAATTGCTGATAAACTCTCACTCGTTCTTATCCAGCGACAGTTCACGATTGTCCAACCTTTGCGTTCTCGCATCTCTCCATGCAAAAACAAAAGACCACCCGAAGGTGGTCTCTTTCTTTCTTAAGCGGGCGGCGGGAATCGAACCCGCGCGATCAGCTTGGAAGGCTGAAGTTCTACCATTAAACTACGCCCGCATATAAAAAATTCTAAAATGGTCGGGACGACACGATTTGAACATGCGACCCCCTGCTCCCAAAGCAGGTGCTCTACCAAGCTGAGCTACGTCCCGTAGTGAATATAAAGTGTAAATGGCGCGCCCTGAGAGATTCGAACTCCCGACCTTTTGATTCGTAGTCAAATACTCTATCCAGCTGAGCTAAGGGCGCAAATATTGGAGCGGAAGACGGGGATCGAACCCGCGACCCTCGCCTTGGCAAGGCGATGCTCTACCGCTGAGCCACTTCCGCACGGTGTAATTTCTCTTTCGCTCAGCAAGTGTTTCTCTGAGGCGACAAGGAATAATATATCAGGTATTCAAAACAAATGCAACTATTTTTTATATTTTTTTATTATTTTATGAAAACGCCGCCAAATGGCAGAACTTCCCGAGCTATGCGGCGCAGCAAGCTATCCGATTTCATATGCTCATCCAACTTGGGATCTGGTTTACAAGGCTGCATAAGCACATGACCATGCCCCGTAATCTCCCAATGATAATTCATGTGCTGGCTTGCTAATGTATTGCCATACACACATAGCCGTAGATTCGCCTGCCGCGGATACGCCACCAGACAGCTAACATCTATAAACAAAGGCTGCTTCGGATCTAAAGCCATCTGATGCAAAGGACCTGCTGTTAATAAACCTAGCGTACCTGGGCCATGAAATTGCATTTTGACAAGATCCTGCGTAATCAATGTATTCTTGACGCTCTGGAGATGCGTTGTGAAGGTCACACCTTCCGTATAGAAGAGAACATGGCGAAACTCAAACAAGAGGTCATCTTCCGCTTCTAAAGGCACTACAGCCAAACTATACGCTTCAGGCAGTCCCATAAGTAATTGGCCTGGTCCTCTCACACGTGATTGGATCAAGCGCTTTTTCCTATACATACCAGGAAGCTTCATCAAAGCATCCTCGCGCAGCTCTGGCATCCCTTGAAACGCTACAATTTGGTTGGGATGAAGGACATAAACTGCTTCGCCATACTCAAGCTGAAGCGTAGCCATCCTAGCTTGCAAACTCGCATTTTCAAAGATGACCTCCATGACACAACCTCCTCACACTAGCCTGCTAACGCAGCCCGCGTTTCTGTCTACGCCAAACGAAAAAGCGAAACACACGTCCAAGCAAGAAATAGCCTACAACCAACGCGGCAGCCGTAATCACCATGTAGGTTATTTTGCGATTTCGTTTATCCTTATCCAGAGCTACTTGTTCCATCGCTTTCAACCGTTCTTGTAACTGCTCGTTGTCCTTCTTGAGTGCCTCGTTCTGACTGAGGAGACGATCCTCAATTTCTTGAGACTGTCTCACGGCTTCAGACAATTTGTCCTTCTGCTCTTCTAATTGCTGCTTCGTAGCTTCATAATCCTTCTGAATCTGCTCTACATTGCTTGGCAATTGGTAGATTTCTTTTACCCGATCCAGCCAAGAGGCATGGGCAGCGGGCGTTGGATACATGAACCCAATAATGATGATAAGGACACCTAAAGCTTGTCCAAACCTAGATATGTGACGTATTTGCACCCGCTATCCCTCCCCCTGGTTGGCTGCTCGACATTATGTTCTATTTTACAGCAAAATTCACCCTATCACCACTTCTACCGCTTCTACAGGATATCGCAAAATTGTTTTCATTTTGGCAGGCTCTATCTTCCTCGGATCGGATAAGTAAATCTCATGATGAAGACCACAGTACCTTAGCTGATTGTCCTCTATAAATTGCTCCATTCGAGCAAGTGTCTCTGGTTCTGTTGCATACGGACCTACATGCAGCATTTGGACACAGGTTCCCTCATTCAAGGATTCATAGCCAACATCAGATATCACCTTCAGCTCCTTTTTCTTAGCCATTGCAGTTGTACGCGCTTTTTCCACAATCTCAGCTGACACATATGTCGGTATGCGAATCAATAACTTCCAATGCCATTCTTCCCTCGGTACCTCCAAGGCAGTTCGGGGATCTCCATCAACCCACCATTGCCCTTCCAGCTTCGCTACTGTGAAATCTTTCTCCAGCTTCTTGTAATGTCCTTTAACGCCGTACGCGACCGTATACAGTGCTTCTGTGGCGTTAGCAAAGGTTGCACCATCGGGATCTCCTTTGCCTACAATGGTTACATAGGAAATAGGTTCAAAAACAACGAGTTCTGGCTTCGTTGGAGCTGTGTAATAAGCTTTATAGGCCTTGGCTAGATCTAATTTATTCATGATGCACTTCCTTTCCTTTTCTATTACTATATAAAATGAACCCTGACAACCTTATGTCAACAAACAGAAAAAACTTACCTTTCGCAAAATTGCGAAACAAGTAAGTTTTTGTCTCATGAATAGGGTATGTAATTATTCCGCAGCTGGCGGCGTGAAGGAACGTTGTGCAAATTCCGCATCCAACATGTAGAAAGCATTGCTATCTTTATCGATACGTTTCAGCTTGTTGATAATGCTATCGAACATCGCTTCTTCTTCAACCTGCTCGTCAATGAACCATTTCAAGAACTGCATCGTCGCATGCTCTCTATCATTCAATGCCAAATCGGATAGGTGATAAATCCGTTTCGTTACTTCCTGCTCATGCAGGTAAGCATGTTCAAAAGCATCCAAAATCGATTCGTACTGATTCACAGGCGTGTTCATACCAGCAAAGCTGACTTTTTTCCCACGGTCATTAATATATTTAAAAATCTTCATGGCATGGAACTTCTCTTCTTCTGCTTGTACTTTAAAAAAGTTCGAAAATCCATCCAAGCTTTCCGCAGCGCAATAACCAGCAATAGCTAAGTAGACGTGCGCGGAATAAAACTCATAATTCATCTGCTCATTGAGCGCTTCTGTTAGTGTATCGTTTAACATCTGTGCACACACCTTTCTGTATGGTTATCTCTTGCGTATTCCCCATACATACAAGATTAACAGAATTGTGCATAGAAATACAAACGGAAGTAACAATTTCACCAGATTTAGGTTCAAGCTGTCACACTTTTGGCCTTAGATGCCGAGATTATTTCCTTTAGTTGAGCATACAAATGGTCAGGTGACTCCGCGCAAAGCAGCTTCTTCTTCCCGATCATCGCAATACATTCTTTCTTGCAATGTCTGCAATTGCCGAGGCAATCTTTCTTCTTCTGCTTCAAGTCTGGATACTCGTGCTTCAATGACTTATATATTTGTTTCGATCCGAATTTCTCATTTCTGCAGCAGTATTTAATCGTTTTCAAATGCGATCTCCTCCCGCCATTTCGCGTCAATCACTACTCTTGATATTAGTGATAATAATAATCAATGTCAACCATATTTTATATAAGCTTGTATGCAAAAAAAGAGCTTTCTTCCATCCCGTTAAAGGATGAAAGAAAGCTCTTTTTGTTTGGATGCGCGTAGAGGGACTTGAACCCCCACGGTCGCCCGCTAGATCCTAAGTCTAGTGCGTCTGCCAATTCCGCCATACGCGCATGCTGGTAAATAAGGCAAGTGGTGAGTCATGTAGGATTCGAACCTACGACACCCTGATTAAAAGTCAGGTGCTCTACCAACTGAGCTAATGACTCATATTGTATAGATAAAAAATGGCGGAGCTGACGGGATTCGAACCCGCGGTCTCCTGCGTGACAGGCAGGCATGTTGGGCCACTACACCACAGCTCCACACTATGTAATTCTCCTCTTTGTAAGAGGTTGGTTGCGGGGGCAGGATTTGAACCTGCGGCCTTCGGGTTATGAGCCCGACGAGCTACCGGGCTGCTCCACCCCGCGACAATACTAGCATGATATTTAATATTCCCAGAGAAAATTCAAGACATCCAAACTTTCTTCTGAAAAGATAAAATGGTGGAGGCTGACGGGATCGAACCGCCGACCCTCTGCTTGTAAGGCAGATGCTCTCCCAGCTGAGCTAAGCCTCCATGGGATAAAAGTAAAACTAATGGTGACCCGTAGGGGACTCGAACCCCTGTTACCTCCGTGAAAGGGAGGTGTCTTAACCACTTGACCAACGGGCCTCGTAAACAGGCTTTTCTAGTTTGAAAGCTCTTATGGCGGAGAGAGAGGGATTCGAACCCTCGAGACGCTTGTGACGCCTACACGATTTCCAATCGTGCTCCTTCGGCCAGCTCGGACACCTCTCCATAAAAAAGGCCTGGTTTGTAAAAAATATATGGCTCCCCGAACAGGACTCGAACCTGTGACAACTCGATTAACAGTCGAGTGCTCTACCAACTGAGCTATCAGGGAACAATGCTTGGCAACGTTCTACTCTCCCAGAACCCTGCGGTTCAAGTACCATCGACGCTGGAAGGCTTAACGGTCGTGTTCGAGATGGGAACGCGTGGGTCCC